>CAWGEC010000001.1:0-36118 GCA_963821535.1 uncultured Actinomycetes bacterium
GAGGACGAGCCCCGGCATGACGAGCGAGAGACCGAGCACCACGAGCCACTCGTTCGCGGTGAGCGACACTGTGTCGAGCAGGCGCTCGAGCATGGTGAGCTCGACCGCCGCCCAGGTCAGCGTCCAGCCGAGGATGATCCAGCCGAGGTACGGGAACACCGGCGTCGACCACACCGGCTCCCGCTCGCGGCGCATCACGAGGCCGAGGTTCACGGCGCTCAGGGCGACGAGGGCGAAGGCCATGGTCATCGAGGCCGACCCCGTCTTCGTGCTCGGGTCGTCGGGCCCAAACTGCAGGATCCCTATCGCCGTCACGGCGACGACGGTGCCGCTCAGCACCCAGCGGACGATCTGCGGCCTGTTACCGATGCGAGTGCCGGGCGTGCGCGGCGGCCGCTCCATGACCCCGGGGTCGGGCACGTCCACGATGAAGCCGATCACGACGGTCACGACGACGAAGAACTTGCAGAAGAGCAGCTGGAGCGGGAACAACGCGACGCCCCCATTGATGTCGAAGATCGTCGCGAGCAGCATCAGCTGGAGCACCGACGACAGGATCGTCAGCTGGAGCTTCACGTACGACGTGATGCGCCGGTAGATGTCGCGGCCGAGGTCGACCGCCCGCACGAGCGTTGCGAAGTTGTCGTCGGTGAGGATGATCTTGGCCGCCTGCTTGGTGACCTCCGAGCCGCTTCCCATCGCGACGCCGACATCGGCCTGCTTGAGCGCGGCGGCGTCGTTCACGGCGTCGCCCGTCATGGCAACGACATCGCCGGACTCCTGCATGAGCCGCGCGAGGCGCAGCTTGTCCTCGGGCGCGACTCGGCCGAAGACGTGCAGCTCGGGAAGCCGCGCCGTGAGGTCCTCATCGGACAGCTTCTGGAGCTCGGCCCCTGTCATCACCCCCGGGCCGAGGCCCAGCTCGTCGGCGATCGCCCGGGCGGTGACGGTGTGATCGCCGGTGATCATGCGCACGTCCACGCCGGCCGCGAGCGCCACGGCCACCGCGTCTTTGGCCTCGGTCCGGAGCGGGTCGATGATGCCCACGAGCGCCACCAGAACAAGGTCGTTCACCGCCGCCATGGGATCGGCGTCCGCGGCGGCCACCTGGGAGTCGTCCAGATCCCGGGCGGCGAACGCGAGCACCCTGAGGCCCCGCTCCGACAGCTCCTGATTGGCGGCCAGGATGTCGCCGCGGACGTCCGCCATCGGGACCAGCTCGCCGTGCCAGAGCGCGCTCCCGCACCGGTCGACGACGATGTCGGGGGCGCCCTTGACCGTCATGAAGTGCTGCGCCTTCAGGACCCCGCGCGAGAGCCAGTCCGGGCGGTCGTGGAACGTCGCCATGAACTTGTACTCGGAGTCGAACGGCACCTCGGCGCGGCGCGGGAGGCTCCGTCGGGTCTCCTCGGCGTCGACCCCGATCTTGGCGGCGAGGACGACGAGCGCCGCCTCGGTGGGATCGCCGATCACCGACTCGTCGTCGCCGACGGTGGCGTCGCTGCACAGGACGAGGCCGAGCGCGAGGCGCGAGAAGTCGGGCGGCTCCGCCCCGGCGACGCCGGTGATCGCGCCGGTCTTGCTGTAGCCCCCGCCCTGGATCTTGAACCAGTCGCCACCCGCCAGCATGGTCGTCGCGGTCATGGCATTCAGGGTCAGGGTCCCGGTCTTGTCGCTGTTGATGACCGTGGTGCCGCCGAGGGTCTCGACGTCGGTCAGCGTCTTCACGACCGCCTTCGACTCCGCCAGGCGCTGTGCGCCGGACGAGAGCATCGCCTGGACGAACGTCGGCAGGCCCGTCGGGATGGCCGAGATCGCCGTCGAGACGCAGAGGAGCATGAGCGTCTCGGTCTCCTGCCCGCGGGCCAGCCCGAAGACGGCGATGATGCCGACCGCGAGCCACGCGACGAGCCCGAAGGCCTTGGTCATGCCGTCGAGCTCCTGCTGGAGGGGCGAGCGCGACCGGTGCGTGCTCGTCACCATGTCGGCGATCCGGCCCATCTGCGTCGACTGCCCGGTGCCGGTCACGGCGGCGGCCGCGGTTCCGCGGGTCACCTGGGTGTTCTGGAAGACCAGATTCGTGCGATCGCCGAGCGCGGTGTCCGGGTCGAGGACGGCCGACGCGTCCTTCGGGACGGGAGCGCTCTCGCCCGTCAGGGACGCCTCCTGGAGCTCGAGCGTCGCCGACACGAGGATGCGCCCGTCGGCAGGCACGACGTCGCCGGCCTCGAGCAGGATGATGTCGCCGGGCACGAGGGCGGTGGACTCCACGTCCGCGACGGCGCCGTTTCGGCGCACGCGCGCGTGCGGCACCTGGAGCTGTGCGAGGGCCTCGACGCTGGCGAGCGCCTTGAGCTCCTGCTTGGTGCCCATGACGACGTTGAACGTGACGAGGCCGGCGACAACGACGCCGGTGGCGATCTGCCCGATCCCGAAGCTCGCCACCGCGACGATCAGGAGCATGATGTTCATCGGGTTGGAGAGCTGGCCGCGTGCGACCGTCCACATGCTCGGCGGCGGCTCGGTCGGCAGCTCGTTGCGGCCGTACTGCTTGACCCTCTGCTCGGCCTCCTCCGTGCTCGAGGCCGGCGTCGGGATCGACGCTCAGCTTCTTCGTCGTGTCGGCGGCGGACAGGCCGTGCCAAGGCGGTTCCGTGGCAGCCGCCTCCTCGACTGGAGCCGATGTCGTGGTCTCGGCAGACATCCGTGTCACCTCCCCCGGCGCCCGGCGGTGTCCGCCGGGGCGCCTTCACGTGAAACGATGGTGCCCGCCTCACCCCGGACGAGCGCTGCGGTCTCGTGGATCGATCCGATCGCGGCCCTTCCACCCGTCTCTTCGACGAAGTGACACGCGGCCCGCACCTTGGGGCCCATCGAGCCGGCGGCGAACTCGCTGCCGCCGAGCTCGCCCGGTGTCGTATGCCGGATCGCCTGCTGGCCCGGCGTGCCCCAGCCCGTGTAGACCGCGTCGACGTCGGTGACGATCGCGAGCACGTCCGCCCCGAGGTCCACCGCGAGGAGCGCCGCGGCGAGGTCCTTGTCGATCACGCCCTCGACGCCCACGAGCCGCCTGCCGGCGGGGACGGGCTCGTCCGTGTACCTCGTCGGGATGCCGCCGCCGCCTGCGCAGATCACCACGGCGCCCCGTTCGAGCAGCGCCTCGATGGCATGGATCTCGAAGATCCGCCTCGGCTGCGGCGACGGGACGACCCGGCGGTAGCTGTCGCCGTCGCGGCCGAACGTCCATCCGCGCTCGGCCGCGAGCCGATCGGCCTCGGCCGCCCCGTACAGCGGGCCGACCGGCTTGGTGGGATCGGAGAAGGCCGGGTCGTCGCCGTCGACCTCGATCATCGTGAGCAGGGTCGCGAGCGGCCGCTCCTGCGGCAGCTCGTTGCCGAGCTCCTGCTCGATGATGTAGCCGATCATCCCCTCGGTCTGGGCGCCGAGCACGTCGAGCGGGTAGGTCTCGACGTCCGGATAGGCGGCGCCCTGGAGGGCCAGGAGCCCCACCTGCGGCCCGTTGCCGTGGGCGATCACGAGCTCGTGCTCCATGGCGACCGGGGCGAGGGCCCTGCAGGCCGCCCGGGCGTTCACACGCTGGTTCTCGGCCGAGAGCGCCTGCCCCCGCTGGAGCAAGGCGTTGCCGCCGAGCGCGGCGACGATGCGCATGACTACGAACCGAGGGTGGCGACCATGACGGCCTTGATGGTGTGCATCCGGTTCTCGGCCTCGTCGAACACGATCGAGGCGGGCGACTCGAACACCTCCTCGGTCACCTCCAGGGCGTCCATCCCGAACTTCTCCGCGATCTCCTTGCCGACCTGCGTGTCGGCGTTGTGGAACGCCGGCAGGCAGTGCATGAAGCGGACGTCGGGGTTACCCGTGAGCTCCATCGCCCGCCGGTTCACCTGATACGGCGTGAGGAGCTTGATCCGCTCGGCCCAGACCTCGTCGGCCTCGCCCATGGAAACCCACACGTCCGTGATCAGAACGTCGGCGCCCCGCACCGCCTCCTCGACGTCCTCGGTGATTGTGATCCGGCCGCCTGAGGCAGCCGCCTCCTCGCTGGCGGGATCGACGAACATCGAGGACGGCCACAGCGGCGCCGGGCTCGCGATCCGCACGTCCATCCCCAGCTTCGCGCCGCCGATCAGGTAGGTGTCGGCCATGTTGAAGCGGGCATCGCCGAGGTAGCAGAAGGCGACCTCTGAAAGCGGCTTCCCGAGGTGCTCTCGCATGGTCAGGAAGTCCGCCAGGATCTGCGTCGGGTGCCACTCGTCGGTGAGGCCGTTGTAGACCGGGACGCCGGCGTACCGTGCGAGCTCGTCCGCCGTGCCCTCGGCGAAGCCGCGGTACTCGATGGCGTCGTACATGCGCCCGAGCACGCGGGCCGTGTCCTTCGCGGTCTCCTTGTGCCCCATGTGCGAGCCGGACGGCCCGATGAACGTGACGTGGGCGCCCTGGTCGTAGGCGGCCACCTCGAAGGCGCAGCGCGTCCGCGTGGAGTCCTTCTCGAAGATCAGCGCGACGTTCTTTCCGACGAGCCTTCGCTCCTCGCGGCCCTCGCGCTTGGCCGCCTTGAGCTCGGCTGCGAGGTCGAGCAGGTAGGTGATCTCCTCGGCAGAGAAGTCCGCGAGCGTCAGGAAGTGCCGGCCGCGGAGATTTGATGTGGTGGTGGCCATCGCGATCGCTCCTCTCACGCATCACCGATCGCCGCGGTCACGCAAGCGCGGTGGCCCGAGCGTGCCGTCGGCGCGGTCGCGATGCCTCATCCCGACGGCACGAACAGCCAGCCGGATGGACGGTTCAGCGGGGGTCAGCCGGATGTCTCGGGGCTGACGACCGCCGCCACGCGCCTGACCGCGGCCACCGCCCGCTCCTCGGCACCGGCGGCGCCCGAGGCGCACCCCTCGATCTGGGCGGCGAGGTCGGCGAACGCTCGGAAGGCCGGTGACTCCGACTCGGGCGTGTCGCGCATCGCCGCCGGCGTGCTCGGGAGGACCGCAGTGGTGTTCCAGGCGCTGTGATCGGGCGCGAAGCCGTCCCAGAGCGTGACGACGTCACGGGCGCAGCGCGGCGGATGCGCCTTTCATCCATTGCGCGCGATGTGACCATCCCGCCGTGGCCCGTAGCGTGACCCCGTTGAGGGGCAGCCGATGTCCGGCGCGTGAACGCGACCGGACCGGCCGGAGCGCGCGGTTGCAGACAGGCGAGCGGATCCGCCGCCGGCCGCCCCTCAACGCCTGGTCCCGGCCGGTGCCGCCCTACTCCAGGATGCCGAGCTCCCGCGCCTGCCTGACCGCATCCGAGCGGCTGTTGACCCCGAGCTTCCGATAGGCGGAGATCGCCTCCGTCTTCACGGTGTGGCGCGACAGATAGAGCCGCTCGCCGATCTGGCGGAACGACAGGTGCGTCGGCAGGTACCGAAGCACCCGGAGCTCGGCCGTCGTCAGGTGGCCCGAGCCGGGGACGGACACGGCGGGGAATGCGTCCAGGGTCGCCCGCAGCGACGCGAGCCGCCGGCACAGGACCGGGGCGTCCCGAGCGCCCTCCTGGATGGTGCGGCGCGCCGCTCGCTCCAGGCCGCGGGCGGTGGACGCGTCGCCCAGCTGGAGGTGTGCCTGCGCGAGCACGATCTGCGTCTGGGCCGCCATCCAGCTCGGCATCCAGCCGGGTGCGGCCAGCTTGGCGGCTCCACGATCCAGCCGGTCGCGGGCCTTCGCCTCGTTCCCGTCCTTCGCAAGGTCGAGTGCCGAGAGCGCCTCCACGATCGCCCCGGCCGAGGCGTCCTCCAAGCCGTGCTCGTACATCATCGCCTCGGCGGTTGCGGCGAGCTGTCGGGAGGCCTCCGGGTCGTCCTCGTCACCCGCGAGCTGGCTGAGCTGGGCGAGGATCTGAGGACGCAGCACGGGAGCGCCGATCGCCGCCAGATGATCGGCTTCCCGCAGGCGTGCGTGTGCGTGCTGCCAATCGCCCATGAGCTCCGCTGCGGCGCCCTCGAGATAGCACGCGAGGGGGCGCCAAGGGCTGCCCGGCGGCTCGAGCCGATACGCGTCACCGGCCTCACGGGCCATCTCCGCCACGCCGGCGACGGGGTCCGCGGCGTGCAGGAGCGCGAGCGGGCCTCGAGCGTCGTCGGTGGCGTCGCCGTTCCGCTGGGCGATCTGCCCCTCCGCCACCGCGACCCAGTACGTCGCGGCCTCCATGGCGCCCGAGCACATGGCGTCCCAACCCTTTGCGACCGCGAGGTGGTGCTCCCGGCGAGGCTCATCCGGCGGGAACCGCCGGACGAGGTCGCCGATCCGACGCCGCCGGGAAAACACGTAGTCGGGAAGCGCGTGTCCGACGAGCGTGCCCGCTCGGTCGATCGCTCCGGCCTCGCACGCATGGTGGATCGCCGCCTCCAGGTCGCCGTGGTGCTCGTACCACTCGCTGGCTCGCAGATGAAGCCGTGTGACGGCGTCGGGGTCGTCGGCTCGGACGTCCTGTGTGAGCATTTCGCGGAGAAGCGGATTCAGGCGGTACTGCTCGCCGCGCTGATCCACCGCCGTGATCGGGACGTTGCCGCGAGCGAGTCGGCGGATGATTCGCGCCGAGTCGTTTCGCTCCAGCGTTGCATCGCAGATCGGGCCGCTCAGCGTCTCGATCACCGAGGTTTCGACCAGGAATCTGTGCACGTTCTCGGATTGGGAGTCCAGAATCGCCTCCCGGA
Source organism: uncultured Actinomycetes bacterium (assembly GCA_963821535.1). Taxonomy (GTDB): domain Bacteria; phylum Actinomycetota; class Thermoleophilia; order Gaiellales; family JAICJC01; genus JAICJC01. The sequence goes on from CAWGEC010000001.1 coordinate 6,713, forward strand.
GGTACGCCGCGACGCTCGGCTCCCATCCGCCCACGTCGCCGGGGCATGCTGGGCCGCCCCGCTCCGCCATGGCTGTCGTGAGCAGCGAGACGCCGGCGGGCCACCCGTCGGTGCGGCGCGCGAGCGCCTCCACGTCCTGCGCCGAGAGATCAAGTCCGGTGCCTGCCACGAGGGCTGCGCACTCGGCCGCGGACATCGCGAGGTCCGCTCCCCTGAGGTGGAGCAGCGAGCCGTTCTCGGCGAGCGTCCCGTGGGGCAGGTCGAGCTCGGTTCGCGACGCGATCACGAGCCGCGTCCCGCGCGGGACGCTCCGCATCGCATCCGCGACGACGTCGCGGGCGGCGCGGGCGTGCAGATGGTGGGCGTCGTCGAGCACAAGTACGAATCCCTTCGGGCACCCGCCCAGCGCGTCGGCCAGCCGCTCGGGCCCGGTGCGGCCGGCTCCGGCGGCCTTGAGCGGCACGACCTCCCCGTGCGACCCGATTGCGGCAAGCATCGTCTCGGTGATCACGGCCGGATCGTTGTGGCTCTCGTCCAGCAAGATCCAGGCGCAGCATGGTGCGGTGGAGGCGATCTGCGCCGCGACGGTGGTCTTGCCGGAGCCGGCTGGTGCGGTCATGAGCACGACCTGCGCGTCGGCGGTCTCGGCGCGGACCATGAGCGACCGGCGCGCAACCGTCTCGGCGCTGACGCCCGGCGGCTGGAAGCGCCGTCCGTCCGAACGGCCGGCCGGCACGACGTCGCCGCCGTCGTCATGCAGCGGATCCGGAGCGCTCGAGACATCACGGACGACGATCAGGCCGGCGATCACATCGCCGCCGTCCGAGCGAAGAGGCTTCGCATCGACGACGAACGCGGTTTGCCCATCGGAGGAGCGGACGGCGCATGTCGACTCGCGCCCCGCGAGCGAGCGCCGGCAGCGCGCCATCGCAGCGAGCGCGATCTCCGCCGGAAGGACGTCCCGAACGGGGCGGCCCACGAGGTCGTCCGGTCCATCTGCCCCCGCGGCAAGCACGTCACCGCCCGCCACGCACACACGCAGCGCACCGTCGAACACCACGATTGCGACCCCCGGCACCTCGGCGAGCGCCCGTTCGGCAAGGCGGTTCGCGTCGATGAGGTCGGCAAGCTCGTTGCTCCGCGTCGTCATATCACCCTCCGATGTGGGTTGCGTCGGCCTCGGGGCCCGTGTGCCGTCCGGCCTCGCAACGGTCCACTCGGCGGTCACTCTGGCACAGGCCCACCGGGCCGGTCATCCGCGAATCCTCGGATCCCGCTTCGGGAAGCGCCGTCACATCTCGTACGGGTGTGCGGGTCGGTTGACACCGTGTCCCATGTCGGTTAACACCACAGCCGCCCGCGCCCGACTGCGACGATGTATGGTGTCCCGGTCGAGTGGCGAGGGGAAACGCCATACAAGACGCTCGTCAGAGCGGGCTGATCGGTGACGCCCCTGACGGGGCATCGGGCAGCCGGGACCGGGAGCGGCGCCCGTGACCATCCGCGTCCTGGTCGCGGATGACAGCTACCTGGCCCGCGAGGGCATCGCACGGATCCTCGAGGACGAGGACGACATCGACATCGTCGGGGAGTGCGAGGATCTGGACGCGCTCCGCCGGGCCGTGGAGGAGCACGAGCCCGACGTCGTCGTGGCCGACGTCCGCATGCCCCCGACCGGCACGGACGAAGGCATCCGGATTGCGGCCGAGCTCCGAGAGTCGCATCCGGAGGTCGGCGTGCTCGTGCTCAGCCAGGTCGCGGATTCGGCGTACGCGATTGAGCTCTTCAAGGGCGGGACGGAGGGCCGAGGCTACGTCGTGAAGGACAGCCTCCGGCGCCGGGATGAGCTGACCCACGCGATCCGTGAGGTCGCCGCCGGCACGTACTACGTCGACTCACAGGTCGTCGCCACGCTCATCGCACCCCGTGTCACCCGTCAGCTCGACGGGCTGACGCCGCGAGAGCTCGAGATCCTCGGCCTCATCGCCCAGGGCCGCAGCAACGCCGCCATCGCGATGGCAACGAAGATCTCCACGCGGGGCGTCGAGCGACACGTCAATTCGATCTTCGCAAAGCTCGGGCTCGCCGATGCCGGAGACGTGAACCGGCGCGTCATGGCGACCCTCGCCTTCCTCGGGGCCGGGCCGGAGCAGACCGAGACCCCCTGAAGGACCGGGTGGCGCCTGCCACGGGGTGCGGGCGCCCGCCTTCGTGCGCACCAGGAGCAGCTCGTGCGCCGAGACGACGGGCGAGCCGGGGGCGGGCTGGACCCGTCTCCAGGCCCCGTGGGGCGTGAGGTCCCAGGCGTAGACCGTGTCGGCGAGCAGCGCCTCGAGGATGCCGTCGACGCGCGCCCGCAGAGCGGGGTCCTCGAGCGGCGCCAGCACCTCGATCCGTCGTTCGAGGTTCCGAGTCAGCAGATCGGCGCTTCCGATCATGAGGCGCCTGTGGCCGCCCGTCTCGAACGAGAAGATCCGGCTGTGCTCGAGGAACGGGCCGAGCACGCTCCGGACGCTCATCGTGTCGCTCAGACCGGAGACGCCCGGGCGCAGCGTGCAGATGCCTCGCACGACCACGTCGATCTGCACGCCGTCGGCCGACGCTGAGTAGAGGGCCGCGACGACGTCCGGGTCGGCCACCGCGTTCACTTTGATGCGGATCCGGCTCGGGTGCCCGGCACGTGCGCCGCGCGCGACCCGTGCGATCTCGGCCAGGAGCCACGGCTTGAGATACCACGGTCCCACCACGAGCTTCTCGAACCGGGGGACGCCGCCGCGCCCCGCGAGCACGTCGAAGAGCGCCTCCGCATCCGCGGCGATCGCCGGGTCGGCCGTGAAGAGGCTCAGATCCTCGTAGACGGAGGCGTTCGACGCGTGGTAGTTGCCCGTGCCGATGTGGACGTACCGCCTCGATGCGGCGCCCTCGCGCCGCTCGATGAGGGCCAGCTTCGCGTGCACCTTGACGTGCGGCGGCCCGTGGAGCACCTCGACGCCGGCCGAACGCAGCTTCCGCGTCCACGAGATGTTGGGCGCCTCGTCGAACCGTGCCCGAAGCTCCATGACGCACACGGTTCGCCGGCCGTCGCGCGCCGCTTCCATGAGCTTCGCAAGCGTGCCCGACGGGTTGCCGGTCCGGTACACCGTGGCTTGGAGCGCCGTCACTCCCGGCTCCCGCGCCGCAGCGGTGAACGCATCGACGCTGTCCGTGAACGACTCGTAGGGATGGTGGGCGAGGACGTCTCGCGCGGCGAGGGAGGCGAACACGTCTCGCGGCGCAGGCGCCGGCGATGCGTCATACCGGGTGCTTCGATCCTCGCCCCCGGTGAGCATCGACGTCTCGCGCAGGGCGGCGAGGCCAAGCGGGGCCGAGCTCCAGTACACCTGATCCTCGCGAAGTCCCAGCCGCTCGGCGAGCTCGGACGCGAGCGGCTCGGCAGAGTACGCCGACACCTCGAGTCGCACGACCTCGTTTCGCCGTTCGCGCCGGTCGCGGAGCTCCGATTCAGCCTCGGGCCGGTCCGCGTCGAGGGTCGGGGGCACGAGCGCGTCGCGCGTTATCCGGAAGACGGCCTGGCGGATCGGCGTGGTACCAAGCACCGCATGGATCTGGTCTTCAAGGAGGTCCTCGACGCCGATCAGGATCCGCCCGCCGGCGAGGTCGAGCGGGACGAACCGGGGCATCTGGGCGGGCAGCTCGATCACGAACGTCCGCCGGCGGCCGGAGCCGGCAGCGGCGGTTTCGGCGAGAATCGCGACCGTCAGGGCCCGAAGCCGGGGGAACGGCGCGCCCGGCTCGATCTCGACCGGTTCGAGGGACGCTACGAGGCGCGTCCAGAACGGGCCCGCCGCCTCCCCGTGCGGGATGGGGCCGTCGGCCGGGCTGCGGACCAGGATCCCGCGGCCGGCGAGCTCCGGCAGGAGCGATTCGTGCCAGAGGTTGTCCTGCCCGGCCTGCAGCCGGACAATGCGTCTCCTGAGCGCCGCAAGCGTCTGCGCGGCGGTCGCCCCGTCCGGGGAGGCGGTCGGATCGCCCTCGTTGCGCCGCTTCAGGAGGCGCGCCACGCGCACGGCAAAGAACTCGTCCAGGTTCGACGAGACGATGCCGCAGAGCTTGACGCGCTGGAGCAGCGGCAGGCGCGGCGTGGCGGCGAGCTCGAGCACCCTGCTGTCGAAATCGACCCACGACGTCTCGCGGTTCGTGACCGTCCCTCCGGGCGGCCGGGTAGCCTGCACCGCCGGCGCAGGGAATGCCGGCTCGACGAGCTGGGCTGACACTGAGGTTCGGGCGTCCTGGGGCATGATCGGCTGCACGGCTCGGAGGGCGCGCGGCCGCACCGTACGGGGATGACCACAACGCGATGTCGTGCAGGGGGGATGAAATCCCTGCTATGACGGGGATAGAATGCCGGGGAGAGCGTGACGGAAGTTACATACAGGCGCGACTGGGCCCCGCCGCTCGTCCGGCTCGGGCGGACCAGGTACGTGCTCGCCATCGCCGCGCTTGCGGTGGCGTACAACGGGGCGGCGCAGCTCAGCTTCGCCCTCGAGTTCGCCGGGCCGGTGGCGGCGATCGTGTGGCTTCCCGTCGGAGTCGGGATCGCGTTCACGTACTTCGGCGGCCTGCGGCTCCTGCCGGGCGTCTTGATCGGCGACCTCTTCGCCAACAACTACACGGCGCTTCCGCTCTGGTCGGCGATCGGGCAGTCGGTCGGCAACCTCCTCGAGGTCGCCGTCGCCACGATCCTGATCTGGCGTCTGGTGCGCCGCGGCTCGCCGCTCGACAGCGTCTCCGGCGTCTGCTCCCTGCTCGCCGGCATCTGCGCCGGCGTGGCGGTGAGCGCAAGCGTGGGCACGCTGTCGCTGTGGCTCGGCGGCGTCCTGACGACCGCCGACCTGTCGAGCGTCTGGGCCACATGGTGGCTGGGCGACGTGTGCGGCGCGCTGCTCCTCCTCCCGCTTGCCATCGCCTGGTATCCGGTCCGGGCGCTCCCGCGGACGACGCCGCGCATGCTCGAGGCCGGTGCGATGCTCGCCGGCGTGACGGCGCTCACGGCGATTCCCTCGCGCAGCCATCGGCCGCTCGTGTACGTCGTGTTCCCATCGCTGATCTGGGCCGCCCTTCGCTTCGGTCGGCGGGGGGCGACCGCCGCAATCGGCGTCTCGGCCGGGGTGACCATCCTCACGACGACCCACTCCGAGGGTGCGTTCGCCTACCACTCGATCTCCCACAGCGTCCACGCGATCCAGCTCTTCGTCGCGGTGTCGGCGGTCTCCACGCTGCTCCTGGCGGCCGCCGTGTCCGAGCGCCGGCGCTTCGCGGGCGAGCTCGCTCGAAGCCGCGCGCGCATCGTTGAGGCCGGCCAGCAGGAGCGCAGGCGGCTGGAGCGCGACCTGCACGACGGCGCCCAGCAACGGCTGACCTGGCTTGCCGTGACGCTGCACGATGCCGCACACGGCTCTCGTGAATCGGGCCGCTCCGAGGCGGACGCTCTCCAGCACGCCGAAGCGGAGGTGGAGAAGGCCGTTCAGGAGCTCCGGGATCTCGCACGGGGGCTCCATCCGGCGGTGCTGACCGACCTCGGGCTCGGAGCGGCCGTTCGGAGCGCCGCCCTTCGCACCACCATCCCCGTCGTGTCCGTCGACGTCCCCGACGGTCGCGTCGACGAACGGGTCGAGACCGCCGCGTACTTCGTCTTCGCGGAGGCGGCCACGAATGCGCAGAAGCACTCCGCGGCCCGGTCGATCGCGGTCTCCGGCGCGGTCTCTCCCGACGCCCTCCGGATCGAGATCGCCGACGACGGCCGGGGCGGTGCCGACGAGGACGGGAGCGGGATTCAGGGCATGCGCGACCGGGTCGAGAGCCTCGGCGGAACGTTCAGCATCGAGAGCCCCGTCGGCCGCGGTACACGGGTCGTCGCCACGCTCCCCTTGGCGTCGCCGCAGCGCCGCACCGGCTGACAGGCTCGCCTGCGTATCGTGCGATCGGGACGATGCGCCGCCCGGCCGCACCAGCCACGATCGTCGCCATGACGAACCATGACACACCTGGTGCGGGCCCGAGTCTGGCCGAGGAGGGTCTCGGCGCGAGGTTCTGGCTGCTGCTGATCGGCGGGACGCTCGTAGCGGTCCTGGGGTTCTTCCTCATCGTCTTCCTCTTCGGTGCGGCCTGGTACGCGTGGGGATTCATCGGCGCGGCCATCGCCCTCGTCGCCGCGGCCGCTGGGGCCCAGTGGGTGATGGACCGCCGATCCCGCAAGCGCTGGTCGTAGCCTCAGCGCGATTCGGACAGCACGTGCTCGACGACCTGGAGCGGATCGACGGGGCCGTCTATCGCGCCGTCGCCGACACGCCCACGCCCGCGCTCGACGCAGTGCTGCGCCGAGCGTCTCGGGCCGCCGATCGGTCGTTGCTCTGGGGCGTCGTCGCGCTCGGCCTGTCGGTGACGGGCGGCTCGCGAGGGCGCCGGGCGGCGACACGCGGGCTGGCGTCGATCGCGCTCGCGTCGGCGGTCGTCAACCTCGGGCTGAAGCCCCTTCACCGGCGCCGCAGGCCCGACAACACCGCCGTGGCCGCGACCCCCGGCCGGAGCGTCCACATGCCCCGGTCGGCGTCCTTCCCGTCCGGTCACTCGGCGTCGGCGTTCGCATTCGCCACGGCTGTCGGAGCAGAGATCCCGCCGCTGGGCCTTCCGCTCCGCATGCTGGCCGCGACGGTGGCGTATTCGCGGGTGCACGGCGGCGCCCACTATCCCGGGGACGTGGTTGCCGGGTCCCTGATCGGAGGTGCCGCCGCGGCCTTCGTCGCTCGCGCCCCGCGTCGCGCTCCGGCCGGTGGGTGAGCCTCGACACGAGTCCGCCGGCCCCCGGATGGATCCGAGGGCCGGCGGAGTGCTCGATACCTAGGCGCTGACCGTGTCCTTCGTGCCGTGCAGGGCGTCCTGCAGCTCGGCCTCCGTCTCCTTCGAGAGCGACGACTTGAGCACGGTCCCGCCGAAGCGGCTCATGGCCTCGACGGCCTTGTCCGGCGTCACCTTTTCGACGACGAGGAAGAGGGCCGAGGTGCCGGGCTTCAGCATCTCGCGCACCTGATTCTGGAACTGCTTGTCGATACCCGACTTCTCGAGCTTCCCGAACAGCGCCCCGAAGCCGGCCCCCACGGCCATCCCGAGCACCGGGACGAAGAACAGGATCCCGAAGAGCATCCCCCAGAACATGCCCCAGGTCGCCCCTGCGCCCACCATGTGGTGGTTCGTCACGACCTTGTACTTGCCGTCCTTGTTGCAAATGATCGCCGCGATCGCGTCGGGCTGGATGATCAGCTCCTGGGCGAGGTGCTCGGCCTCATTCATCGCCTCGATGGCGGTCGTCTCGTTGTCGTAACCGATCGCAATGAGATCGGACATTCACGTACCTCCTCCGTCGAATTCCACACCGATGTGCTTCACGGGCGGCGCCGGCCGCGTCGCCGCGCGCACTATCCGCCGTACAGGCTCCCCGCCCGGCGGCGAAGTCGCATCGTCCGGTTGGGATGGGTCTCCGGAGGAGGGCCGGCCGGTGTCCTACCGGTCGGCCCTCCCTGTAGGTCGCCGCCGTGCTCTGCGCAGGCGGTAGCGCTCAGCGTCGGCGGGCGACCCGGCGCGCCGTCCGGCGGCCTGGACGTCGTGCGATCCTGCGAGTGGCGAACTTCGCGATTCCTCCGTTCGGGATGAGGCACGTGCCGTCGCGTCTTAGCCGGACGCTTCGACCGCCGCCTGAGCCTTGGCCTCCTCCGCGGTGAGGAGCCCGATCGCAACGAGGTCGTACGGGCTGATGAACCCGTCTGCGACTCTGAAGCCGCCCAGCCGGGCGACCGCGTCGCGGAGCGGCACGGCCCAGTGGTGCTCGATCATGAGCAGAAGCGCCGCGGAGTCGTCCGGGATCTCCTCCACCACGTTCGACGCGTCCTCGGCCGAGAACAGACCCACGCCCTCCTCGGCCGCCGCCGTGGCGCCGGCCAGCGCCACCTCCTCGACGGCCTCCTCGTCGTCTCCGAACGCCCCGATGCCGACGAGCGCGCCGACTTTGGCGCCGAGCTCGATCTTCTCGTCCAGGGTCAGGTTGCTCATCTCGAGGATCGCGACCTCGCCCTGCGCGTCCTTGTACACCGCAAGAGCATCGATCACGCGAATCGTGTCTGCTTCTCGGAGGCGCTGGAGCTCATCGAGGATCTCCCCCCTGAACTCCGGATGCGCGAACCCGAGCACGATGAGCTGTACCGGTCCGACTGCCATCGCCCCACTCCTTCCGTCAGCGTCGTCCTTGCCGTTGAAACGGCTCGCAGGATCGCCGTTCGGCCGCCGTGCCGCATCGCGCGAAGGGGATGATGAGCCGCCGGCTCACGTGGCCAGCGCCCGAGCCTTGAGCTGGGCGTACTCGTCCTGCGAGATCGCGCCGCTGTCGAGCAGCGCCTTGGCCCGGGTGATCTGGGCCGTGGCGTCGCCGGCCGCCCCACTGTTGTCGTAGCCGCCGCTGTAGCCGCCTTGGGCGGCGACGTAGCCCGGGGTGCGCTCGGCCATCCCCTCGGAGTTGGTGACGAGGTACGCAATCAGCCCGATCGCCGGTACGACCAGCAGGAAGATCAGCCACGCGCCCTTCTTCCACCCGGAGGCATCGCGACGCCTGAAGACGTCGACGATCACGTGGAACAGCATCATGAAGTAGATGACCATGAAGAAGATCACGAGGAGCGACCAGAGGAACTCTCCGAGGCTCAAACTCACCATCTCGTCTCCTTTCGTCCCGCCCGACACGGACGCCGCGCGTGGGTTGCGGCGTGACTCCTACCGCGCGAGAGGCCGGGTGCTCCTCATCCCGATGGGGGGATCCGGCGGCTCGCAAAGTCCCCCACTCGCCCCGATGGGGTGATGTGAAGATCCGACGAAGGGGGGAAGCTCCCGGCGATGGTTCCTGAACCGGACGTCGCGTACGAGGGCGAGAAGGCAGACGAGGGATCGGCCGAGGGCGCCGCCCGGCCGCACCGCATCCTTGTGCCGGTGCTGGTGGGCATAGGGCTCGTCTGCATCTTCGTCTCGACGCTCAGCGTCTGGTTGCGGGATGCGGCTCTCGACTCCGGCGTCTGGGAGTCGCAGAGCACGCAGCTGCTCCAGAGCGACAACGTCCGCGGCCTCGTCGCGACCTACGTGGCAGACCAGGTGGTCACGCAGACCGACGCGCAGCAGCTGCTGGCGAGCTCGCTCCCGCCGCGGCTGCAACCCCTCGCCGGCGCCGGCACCGCGGCCCTCGGGCGGCTGGCCGATCAGGCGGTGAACGACGCGCTGACGCTCCCGCGGGTCCAGGATCTGTGGGCCCAGGCGAATCTGCGGGCGCACCAGAAGCTGGTGGCGTTCCTGAAGGGCGAGACCACGCGGCTCCAGACGTCGAACGGCAACGTCGTCCTTAACGTCGACCAGATCGTGGCGAACATGGGGGCGCGGCTGGGCGCGAGCCCCGACGCGGTGGCGCGCGTGCAGGGCCACGTGGAGCCGATCGTGCTCGTCCGCTCCAACCAGCTCGGGGCGGCCCAGACCGGCGTGCAGGCCGTCCAGGTGCTCTCGATCTGGCCGCTCCTGATCGGTGTGGTGCTGATCGCTGGAGCGGTGTATCTCGCCCGTGACCGGCGACGAACGGTCGTGCGGGACGCCGCGATCGGGTTCGTCGTGATCGGCGTCGTGCTGCTCGTCGTGCGCAAGTTCGCCGGCAACGTGGTGGTCGACTCGCTCGTCAAGGCCGACTCGGTGAAGCCGGCCGCCCATGACGTGTGGGACATCTACACGAGCCTGCTCAAGGAGTCGGCGATCGCGGGCATCGCCATCGGGATCCTGGGGATCCTCTGGAGCTGGCTCTCCGGCCCTGCGGGGGCTGCGGCTTCGACCCGTCGCCGGCTGGCACCGGCGTTTCGCGACCACCCGGTGCGAGCGTATGCGGTCATGGCGCTCGCCGCCCTCCTCGTCGCGCTCTACCAGCCGCCGGGGACCCCGCGCCGGACCATCGGGCTCGTGCTGCTCATCGTCGTCGCCTTCGCCGGCCTGGAGGCGTTTCGCCGCCAATCGGTCCGGGAGAACCCCGACGCGACCGAGGGTGTCTGGGCCGCGATCAGCGGCCTCCGGGGACGGCGGTCCGGTGGCCAGGCGCGTACAGATCCCGCCGAACGGCTCGAGCAGTTGGAACGGCTGACCGCGCTCCACGATCGGGGCGGCCTCACCGACTCCGAGTACGAGCGTGAGAAGGCGCTCGTGTTGGCGCATTAGCGGCTCCTCCAGACGGGATGACGGAGCCGGAGGAAGGGTGTGGATCCATATGACTGTGACCGAGTATCAGACGACCCTCCGCCTCCTGGCCGTTCGGGACGACGCGCTCATCGAGCGGTCCCTCGCATCCGAAGCGGCGAACCGCGCCGAGTCGTGTCTCGACCTGAGGACGTATGCATGCGTGCGCCTCGGCGCGATGATCTCTGTCGGGGCATCCGTGCAGTCCCTGCGCCCGGCCGTCGAGGCGGCGCAGAGGGCCGGCGTCACCTCGGAGGAGATCGTCGGCACGCTCCTGGCGGTGATGCCGACGACAGGCGTGCCCCGGATCGTCGCCGCGGCACCCGCGATCGGGCTCTCGCTGGGCTACGACGTGTTTCACGCCCTTGAGCAGACGAGCGAGATTCCAACGGCCCACGTGCACGAGGAGGCGGAATGACCGTTGTCAACGAGGGCGGCGCCGCGTCGCCGGCCCCCGCTGGGCGCCGCCGCGCCGGCGCGAAGAGCCCCCAGCCTCCGTCGCCCGAGGAGCGCCAGGCGGCCGGCCGCGAGGCGCGGCGGCAGACGCCGCGTTCGAGCCACGCCGGCCTGGAGCTTCCGTCCGATCGCCCCGACCCGATCGCCCTCCTCGAGCAGCAGGCCGAGACGCGCGTGCCCGAGCTCGTGCCGATCAGATACGGACGCATGCTGACGTCGCCGTTCGCGTTCTACCGGGGATCTGCGCTCATCATGGCCGCCGACCTCGCAACGGGCCCGCGGACAGGGTTCGACGTCCAGCTCTGCGGCGACGCCCACCTGTCGAACTTCGGCGTCTTCGCCTCGCCCGAGCGGAAGCTCGTGTTCGACATCAACGACTTCGACGAGACGCTGCCCGGGCCGTGGGAGTGGGACGTCAAGCGGCTGGCGGCGAGCCTCGAGATCGCGGGCCGGGACAACGGGTTCGCGCCGCGCGACCGCGGCGACGTCGTGCAGCGTGCGACACGCGCCTATCGCGACGCCATGCGCGACGTTCGCCCCGATGCGAAACCTCGATGTGTGGTACGCGCGGCTCGAGATCGAGGCGCAGATGGCCAACCTGCGCCGGCTTGCGACGAAGCAGGCGGTCCGGACAGCGGCCCGAACGCTCGCCAAGGCCCGAACGCGCGACAGCCTCCAGGCGTTCTCGAAGCTGGCCGACGTGTCGCAAGGGCCAACCGCGCATCATCGCCGATCCGCCGCTCATCGAGCCCATCGAGGACATCGCCGGCGGCATGCCTGCGGACGAGCTGCGAGCGGCACTGGAGGCGATCCTCTCCGCGTACAGGCGAACGCTCCAGGGAGACCGGCGCCACCTGCTGCACCAGTACCGCCTCGTGCACGTGGCCAGGAAGGTCGTCGGCGTCGGCAGCGTCGGGACGCGGGCCTGGATCGCGCTCATGATCGGCCGCGACACCGCGGACCCGCTGTTCCTTCAGCTCAAGGAGGCGGGGCCGTCCGTCCTGGAGGGCTTCGTGCGCAAGAGCCGGTTCTCCAACAACGGCGAGCGGGTCGTCATCGGGGCAGCGCCTCATGCAGGCAACGAGCGACATCTTCCTCGGCTGGACACATGTCCGGGCGGGGTTCGACGGCAGGGAGCGCGACTTCTACGCCCGCCAGCTCAAGGACTGGAAGGGCTCGGCGGACGTGGCGGGGCTGCTGCCGGCCGGGATGGCCCTCTACGGCGAGATGTGCGGCTGGACGCTGGCCCGCGCCCATGCTCGCTCGGGCGACCGGATCGCGATCGCAGCCTACCTCGGTAGCGGGGATACCTTCGACCGTGCGATCCGTGAGTTCGCGGCCGCCTATGCCGACCAGAACCAGCGGGACTACGACGCATTGGTCGCCGCGGTCGAGACCGGGCGAATTTCCGCGCTTTCGGGCCTCTAGCATGTTTCCCAAGTCGATCCTCCTGAAGCTCACGGGGCCGCCGGCAGAGCCCGGTCCCGGAGCGCCGCCACGGGCGCAGCCGGAGGTCGTGCACGCGGGTCAGCGTCGCCCGGCCGACCGGCGGGACACGCCTTCGGCCGGGCCGCCGCGCGATGCAAGAGCGGATTGACCCGAAGCGGCGGGCGCCGGTTGTTCCGGGGCTCGGCATGCTGCGCTCCTATGACCGCGGCTGGCTGACGAGCGACGTCGTCGCCGGGCTCGTCCTGACGACGCTCCTCGTGCCCCAGGGAATGGCGTACGCGGAGCTCGCCGGGCTTCCGGCGATCACCGGCCTCTACACCTCGATCCTGTGCCTGATCGGATATGCCGTCTTCGGGCCGTCCAAGGTGCTCGTGCTCGGCCCGGACTCGTCGCTGGGGCCGATGATCGCGGCGGCGATCCTGCCGCTCATCGCCGCCAACGGCGATCCCGCCCGCGCGGTGGCGCTGGCTTCGGCGCTTGCGCTGCTCGTCGGGGCGATCGCGGCGATCGGCGCCGTCGCCCGGCTCGGATTCGTCGCCGACCTTCTGTCGGTGCCGACCATGATCGGCTACATGAACGGCCTCGCCGTCACGATCCTGATCGGCCAGCTGCCGAAGCTCTTCGGATTCTCGACCGACGCCAACGGGCTGATCGACGAGGCGCGCGCGTTCGTGAACGGAGTTCAGGACGGCAAGACGGTTGGCGCGGCGCTCGCGGTGGGAGTGCTCGCGCTGGTCGTGATGGAGGGCCTCTCGCGGTTCTACCCGAAGATCCCGAGCGTCCTCATCGCCGTCGTCCTCTCGATCGCCGTCGCGAACGCGTTCGACCTCGAGCAGCACGGCGTCAGCGTGGTCGGCTCGCTGCCGCAGGGGTTCCCGCCCCTCACGATCCCGGACATCCATCTGTCGGACGTCCCGCCGCTCACCGCCGCAGCGTTCGGCATCGTGCTCGTCTCGCTCGCCGACACGATCGCCACGGCGTCGGCATTCGCGGGACGCCGCGGGGAGGACGTCGACGGCAACCAGGAGATGCTGGCGGTGGGCGCGGCCAACATCGCGGCCGGGTTCTTCCAGGGCTTCCCGGTCAGCACCAGCGGGTCCCGGACCACCGTGGCCACGAACGCCGGCGCGCGGTCGCAGGTGACGGGCGTCGTCGGCGCGCTCGCGATCGCCGCGATGCTGGTCGCCTTCCCGGGGCTCCTGCGCGATCTGCCGAATGCCACGCTCGGTGCCGTCGTGATCGCGGCGTCGCTCTCGCTCGCGGACGTCCCCGGCACCATGCGCCTCTGGAAGCAGAGCCGCACCGAGTTCGCCGTGTCCATCGCCGCCTTCCTCGGCGTCGCCCTCCTCGGGGTGCTGCCGGGGATCGTCGTCGCGGTCGCGCTGTCGGTCGTGAACGTCTTCCGGCGCTCGTGGTGGCCGTACCAGACCGAGCTCGGGCGCGTGCACGGCATTCCGGGCTATCACGACGTGCGCAGCTATCCCGAGGCCGAGCTCCTGCCGGGGGCGGTGATCTTCCGGTTCGACGCGCCGCTCTTCTTCGCCAATGCGCACACCTTCCGCGACCAGATCATGCGGCTGGCCTCAGCCGATCCGCGGCCGCGGTGGATCATCGTCGCCGCCGAGCCGATCACCGACATCGATCCCACAGCCGCGGACGTCCTCCAGTCGCTCGACGAGCGGATCAACGCGGTCGGCGTCTCGCTCGTCTTCGCCGAGATGAAGGACCCGGTGCGGCGCAAGATCGAGCGGTACGAGCTGACCAAGACCATCGATCCACGGCACTTCTTCCCGACGCTCGAAGCGGCCATTGCCGCGTTCGAGGCGGAGCGGGACGGAACGGAGCCGTCCGACGTCGAGGAGGTACCCACATGACCGCCGAGCCGACCCCAGCCGCCGTCCCGCCGAGCGACCGCCTGCGCGCGGCGATCTCCCTCGCCTGTCTGCCGGCCGCCCTTGCGATCGTCGCGATCGGCGCGCTGAACAACGTGGCAGGCGTGCTCTGGGCGCTCGCCGGGGCCGCGCTGGTGATCGCCGGCGGGTGGTACGCCGTCTCACGACGCGGCGCAGCGCGGACGGCCGGCGTGGTCGCGGCGCTCGCCGGTCTCTGCCTCCTGGTTGTCGCCCTGGCAGTCGCCGACCTGACGTGGTGGAGGGTCCTGGCGGCCGTCGTCCTCGGGGCCGTCGCGGCCGGAACCGCCCGTGCGGTGCTCGAGCGATCGGCGGCGCCCGACCCGGCGTCGCTGGGCTCGCCGGTCCCGGCGGCGGCGCACGGGACGCTCATCATGAACCCGGTCTCGGGCGGCGGCAAGGCGACCAGGTTCCATCTGGCCGACGAGTGCGCGAACCGCGGCATCGAGGCCATCGTCCTCAACATGGGCGACGACCTGGTGCAACTCGCCGAGGATGCGGTCGCGCGCGGGACGGACGTGATCGGGATGGCGGGCGGAGACGGCTCCCAGGCGTTGGTCGCCGACGTCGCCCGCCGCCACGGCCTCCCGCTCGTTGTGATTCCGGCCGGTACCCGAAACCACTTCGCGCTCGACCTTGGGCTCGACCGCGACGACGTCGTCGGCGCCCTGGATGCGTTCGGTGAGGCGGTCGAGCGGACGATCGATCTCGCGACCGTGAACGGCCGCGTCTTCGTCAACAACGCGTCGCTCGGTATCTACGCACGCATCGTCCAGTCCCCCGAGTACCGGGATGCCAAGCTGCGCACGGCGGCCACCATGCTGCCGGACCTCATCGGCCCCTCCGCCGAGCCCTTCGGCCTGCGCTATCTGGGGCCGGACGGCGAGGAGCGTGACGACGCGCAGATGATCCTGGTCTCGAACAACCCGTACCAGCTCGACGACCTGGACGGGCGCGGAACCCGCGAGCGGATCGACCTCGGCGTGGTGGGCGTGCTGGCGATGCGGATCGGAGGCGCGGCCGACGCGGAGCAGCTCGTGGGGCTGAACGCGATCGGCCAGATACGGCGCTTTCGCGGCTGGGGTGAGTGGACGGCACGGCGCTTCCAGATCGACTCGGACGCGCCGATCGAGATCGGGATCGACGGGGAGTCGCTGACCATGGATCCGCCGCTCGTCTTCGAGAGCATGCCGGCGGCGCTTCGGGTCAGGCTGCCGGGCCATGCCAGCGGCCGGTCGCCGGCCGCGCGCCGGATCTCGAGCTCGACGCCCGGGCAGCTGTGGCGGATCGCCGCCTCCGGGGATCCGTCCGCGGAGTGACGTTCAGGCGTTTGGGCCTGACTCATCCCGTCCGCACGATGCCCGCGCCGCGGGACGCGGCGACCCTGACCGGCATGCGACTCTTCATCGCCGCGCTTGCCGTCTCGGGTGCCCTCGTGGCCGCCGGCTGCGGCGGCTCGAGCGCGTCCGACGCGAAGGCCAAGGCCTGCGATGCGAGCGACGACATCCAGACGCAGATCACGAAGATCCAGGGCGTCACGACCGGTGCCACCACGCTCGACGAGGCCAAGACGGCGCTCGACCAGATCAGCAAGGACGTCGACACGATCGCCGAAGAGGCCCCAAAGGCGACCGGGAACGTGAGCGATCAGCTCGAGGCCGCGAACAAGCAGTTCAAGGACGCCTTGAACCAGGTGAAGGACAGCGTGACGTCGGCCGGTTCGCTCTCCGGCGCCGCGACGGCCGTGACCGCGGCTGCGGACGCCCTGACCGCGAGCTACAAGAGCACGTTCGCCGGCGTCGGCTGCTAGAGGCGTCGTCCTCAGCCGGCCGTGAAGAGCGGCGCGCCGAGGCGCTCGAGGTCGACCTCGATCCCGAGACCGGGCCCAGACGGGGCGGCTCCCACGCCGTCGGCTGACCGCGGCTCGTAGCCGGCGACGTGCTCGTTCGTCCAGTCGTTCATGAATGACACGGTGAGGAGGTGCTCAGGCCGCGTGCTCGCGGCCAGTTGCGCGACGGCGGCGGTCGTGACGTCGCCGCCCCAGGTGTCCTCGAGGGTGACGCGCAGGCCGAGCTCGACGGCCAGGTCGCGCAGCAGGCGGGCGCTCGAGAGCCCACCGACCCGGCTCAGCTTCAGGTTGAACGCCTCGAGGCCGTTCGCGGCGACGGCGCGCAGGAGCGAGGGCACGTCGAGGATGATCTCGTCGAGGATCATCGGCAGCGTCGTGTGCCGCCGCACGGCCACGCACTCCTCCAGGGTGCGGCACGGTTGCTCCAGATAGACGCGGTCGAGCGGGTCGAGCAGGCGTGCTGCGACCACCGCGTCCTGCGGCAGCCAGCCGCAGTTGGCGTCGGCGATCAGCAGGCCGTGGTCGCCCAGGAGCCGGGCCACCTCGGCGGCCCGGGCAGCGTCGTCGTGCGGATCGGCTCCGAGCTTGAGCTGGAAGTGGCGGACGCCCTCGGCCATCCGCTCGGCCACGAACCGGGCCATCTCGTCGGCCGGCGCGAGCGGCACGGCGACGTACAGGGGAAAGCTCGCGGCGCGGAGCCCGCCCAGGAGCGCGTACAGGGGCAGCCCGGCACGCCGGCCGAGGATGTCCCAGCAGGCGATGTCGACCGGGCTCTTGGCGTAGGCGTGGCCCAGGAGCGCGCCGTCCATCGCACTGCCGACGGCGCCCAGGTTGGCAGCGTCGACGCCGATCAGGGCCGGGCCGATCTCGCGGAGGGCTGCCCGCGCGCCCTCGGCGAACGCCGGCAGGTACCGCGTGCCCAGCGGGCACACCTCGCCGTAGCCGGCCAGGCCGTCCACGGTGACCACGCGCACGATCGTGCTCGGGAGCCCGTCGACCGCCCGACCGTCGGACATGACGTAGGAGCCGTGGGCGTAGGTCAGCTCGTAGCCGTAGACCTCGACCCGCTCGATCGTGGAGGCGGCGGGCTCAGGCAAAGAGCTCACGCAGGTGGTCGTTCAGAAAGACGCCGCGCGGGTCGAGCTCGCGGCGCAGGGCGATGAAGTCGGCGGCCCGCGGGTAGCGGGCGTGGAGCTGCTCGGCTGTGAGGTAGTGAAGCTTCCCCCAGTGGACGCGCGCGTCGAACTCGCCCAACAGCCGGTCGGCGTCGCGCAGGTAGGGCTCGTAGTCTGTCCCCGGCACCCCCGACACCGAGAGGACGACGCTCGTGCGCTCGTAGGAGTGCGAGAGCCAGCTTCGGTCGGCCGCCACCGTGCGCACCTCCAGCGGGAAGACCGAGTCGGGAAGGCGGGCCTGCATCAGCTCGCGCATCGCGGCCACCGCCTCGGCGCCGCGGTCGTACGGGACGAAGTACTCGAGCTCGTGGAAGTTTGGCTCGAACTTCATCGGATAGATCCGGTGGCTCCGGCCCACCCGGCGGCCGGGCTCGTCCGAGTCGGGCGCGGAGTCCAGAGCCTCGTCGTAGATCTTGACGTAGCAGGTGTCGGCCAGCGACGCGCCCTCGGGCGCGGTCAGGCCGTAAAGCGCTGCCGAGCCCTCAGCCGGGATCCAGAAGAAGGAGTAGTGGCGGTGCGCGCGGCTCATCTCGTCGAGCCGGCCCCAGGCCTCCTCCCACGTCCAGTGCTCGATTCCCTCGGCGAGTCGGTGGGCAGGCACGGCCTCGAGCTCGAGCTCGGAGATCACGCCCAGCATGCCGATCGCGACCTGCGCCGCCGAGAGCCGATCGTCGTCGGGGCCGAGCTCGAGCACGTCGCCGTCGGCTGTCACGAGCCGCAGGCGGCGAACCGTCGCCGAGATGGACTGGAGCTCGAGGCCCGACCCGTGCGTCGCGGTGGCGACGGCGCCGGCGATGCCCTGCGTGTCGATGTCGCCCTGGTTCGCGAGCGCCAGCCCGGCGTCCCAGAGCGGCGGGCCGAAGTCGCCGATCGGCGTACCGGGGAGCGCAGTCACGCGGCCGGTCGCCGAGTCGATGCCGGTGACGCCGGCCAGCCGGTCCATGCGAAGCAGCGTCCCGCCGGTGACGCAGACGGGGCTGAACGAGTGGCCCGTGGCGACGCAGCGGACCTGCGAAGCGCCACGCACCGCCGCCTGGATCTCGGCCTCGGACGCGGGCGACTCGACCGCGCGGGGCGCGCACGCCTGGTTCCCGGCCCAGTTGGTGAAGCGCTGCACCGTCGGTGATCCCGTCGACACAGCGACGAGCTTAGACGCCGGAACCGGCACGCTGCGGGAAACCCGCGACGCGGAATACGCCCAGACGGTGGTAGCGCCCGGTCGATAACACGAGTAGATGCCGGACCTGCCAACAGTTGGCCAGCTCCTCGAGCCGCTCGGCTCCGGCCTGGTGTTTGCCGTCACCACGTGCGCAGTCATCGTCGGCCTCGCATTGGCGACTCGCCTCGACCAGCTCCCCGGGCGGCTTCGCCGGTACCCGCGCCGGCGCAGGCTGCTCGTCGTCCTCGCCGCCATCGCCGTCGCGACCACCGGCGGTGTCCTCACAGGCGCGATCGGCTGGCTCTTCATCCTCCTCATCATCCCGGCGCCACTGGTGGCGCTCATCTCGGTGTGCCTGGTCGCACATCCCCGGCTTCGCCACACGGGGCGGCCATCGCTCTGGCGGTGATCGCGCTCGAGAAGGCGGCGGCGCTTCCGATCGACGCGCCCGGGCAGGGTCAACGCCAACGCCGGAGGACCCGGCCGGTGCGGACGGTCCGCGGACGAGGTCGGTCTCGAATCGAGGCGTTCGTCAGCGGCTAGGCGAAGCTCGGCGCTACCAATCGCGCCACCAGCACCACCTCGCTGACGAGGGTTTCGAGGTGCTCGCGGCTGGTGTCCGGGTGGAGGATGCAGGCGCGGAGCGTTTCGCGGCCGGCGAAGACCGTGCCTGTCACGAACGCACGCCCTCGCGCCTGCACTTCCTGGGGCAGTGCGCGGTTGATCGCCTCGAGCTGCGCCCGCCCGCAGCCGGGCGGACGCGCGCGGAAGGCGACGATAGACGTCTCGGGCGCCGCGGCGAGCTCCAGCTCCTCGTTCCCCTCGACAAGCGCTGCCAGCTCACGGGCGAGCCCATTCGCCCGCGCGACGTGTGCGGCGATCCCGCTTCGCCCCCGTTCGGCGATGGTCGCCCAGGTCTTGAGGGCGCGAAACGGTCTCGTCTGCTCGAACCCGTACTCGGCGAACGTCCCGACCGAGGCGCCGGTGTCCTGGCGCAGGTACGGCGGGATCAGGCTGAAGACCTCGCGCAGGTCGTCCCCGTGGCGGACGAGCGCGCAGCCCGCGTCGACGGGGACGCCGAGCCACTTGTGGGGATCGAGGACGAGCGAGTCGGCTCGATCCATGCCGCGATAGCGGGCCGTGATGGCGGGATCGAGGACGCCCAGCGCGCCATACGCGCCGTCGACGTGGAACCACAGTCCCTCCTCGGCGGCGACGTCCGCCAGCTCGGCGAGAGGATCGATCGCTCCGATGTTGACGGTACCCGCCGAGCCGACGATCACCGCCGGCAGGCCGCCACTTGCGTGATCTGCGGCGATCGAGGCCCGGAGGGCCTTGGCGTCGAGCCGGCCGTCGTCGATGGGCACCTCGCGCATCGCGCTTGTGCCGAGGCCGAGGAGCTCGAGCGCCCGCCGGATGCAGCTGTGCGCCTCGCTCGGGACGTACGCGATCAGCTGCGGGGCTCCCGCGAGCCCGTCGCGACGGCTGTTGTGACCGGCCCGCGCCAGCGCCCGGCCGCGCGCACCGGCCAGGCAGACGATCGTGGCCGCCGACGCGCCGCTGGTGAGCAGGCCGGCACCGGGCTCGTGCGGGAAGCCGACGAGCTCGGCGAGCCAGCGCACGACCGTGCGCTCGAGATGGACGTCCGCGTGATCGCCGGAGACGACGCTCGGGTTCATCGCCGCCGCGGCCAGCGACGCGATGACGCCGCCGGAGGAGGGCGGCGAATTCACCCACCCGAAGAACGCCGGGTGGCCGTTCCCCATCGCGTGCGGCAGGACATCGCTCAGCATCGTCCCGACGAGGTCATCCAGCGCCGCCGGATCGTCAGGCAGCGGCAGGTCGCAGATCCCTCTGCGGATCTCGTCGGGGAGCGGCTGCCAGACGGGACGCGACGGCAGCGCGGCGAGGTGATCCGCGACCCCGTCCACGAGGGAGTGGCCGGCGGCGCGGAACGGCTCCCAGTCGTCGCCGCGGGACGTGCCCATGTCGGATCCGTCCACGCCTCAGGCCGCCTGTCTTGCCCGCGCAACGACCTGCTCGCTGATGTATCTCGCATCGTCGGCGACGAAGCCGAGCAGCGCCGAGCCTCGGGTGTGCTGCCAGGTCAACCCGAGGAAGTAGAGGCCGGCGCGATCGGTGACGCCCCGGCGGTGGCGGACGCGACCGCCGGCGTCGACCACGGGCAGCTTGATCCAGGAATAGTCCGGCCGGTAGCCGGTGGCCCAGATGATCGCGTCCGCGTCGGACTCTGTGCCATCGGCGAAGCGGACGGTTCGGCCGGACGCGGACACAGCTCTCGGCTTGAGGTCGATGCCGAGCCGCTTCGCCTTGCGAGGGCTGGATCCGATCAGCGTGTCCCGCCCGCTGAGCCGCTTCCCGATGCGAGACTCGACCGAGACGCTGAGCACACCCAGCTTCGTCCCCCACCAGAAGATCTGACGGCCGAGGAACCGGAGCGGAAGCGGCGTTTGCCGGGAACCGACCGCCAGGACGACGTGGTGGTCGGCGGCCAGTTCCTCGGCGATCTGATACCCCGTGTTCCCGCCGCCGACGACCACGACCCGCCCCGGAGGAATGTCCTCCGGCCGTCGATACGCGGTGCTGTGTGCCTGATGGACGTCTGCTGCGACGGACGCGGCGAACTCGGGGATTCGCTGCCTCTGGAACGGCCCGGTGGCGACGATGACCTGGTCGGCCTCGATCGTTCCCGCCGGCGACTCGGCGGCGTATCGTCCTTCACGGTGGTCGAGCGCCGTGATTGGCGTCTTCAGCTCGACGGGCAGTTCGAGCTCGGTCGCATACCGGCCCAGATAGTCGATCACCTCGCGGCGCGTCGGCTCTCGGTCGGGATCACCGTCGAACGGCAGCCCGGGCATCGCGTTTAACGGCGCGGGGTGAACAGCACGAGGGACTCCCACCGCTGCACCCACGCCGAGCCAACCTGCTCGGCCCCGTCGACGATCAGGAACCGGAGTCCCGCTTCGCGTAGGTAGTACCCGACGGTGAGCCCCGCCTGGCCGGCGCCGATGACGAGGACGTCGTAGCTCTGGTTCGATCGCCAATCGCGTCAGGCCGGCTCGACGTCGAAGCTGAACATCATCCCGCTCTCGTGGTGCTCGGCGATGTGGCAGTGGGCCATCCACCGACCCGGGTTGGTGACGTCCAGCAGGATGTCGACCGTCTCGCCGGTGCGCACCAGGACGGTGTCCTTCCAGACCAGGTTCTCCTCGGGCCGGCCGTCTCTGGCGATGACCAGGAACCGGCCGGCGCCGTGCACGTGGAATGGGTGGTGCATCGGATGGTCGGAGTCCATCTCGTTGACCAGGCGGATCTTGACCCGGTCGCCGACGCGGAATCGCCACGTGATGGCGTGGTTCTCATCGCCGCTTGACCGGTCGATGAGCTTCCAGCGGGTGTTGGCCGGGGTCGTGAGGCGATTGACGTCGACCATGTCGTCTTCCCACTCGATCCCACCGGCCTCATGCTGATGGTCGCCATGCGAATGCTCGTGTTCGTGCTCCCCGGCGCCGTGCTCGTGGTCATGTCCTCCTCCGGTGGCGACGAGGCCCGCCGGCACGAGCTTCATGCCGCACTTGGGGCAGCGGTCGGCGTGATCGCTCGTGACCTCGGGATGCATGGGGCACGCGTAGCCGCTCGGGGCCGCGGCCGGCAGGAGCTTCATGCCACACTCCGGGCACTTCCCGGGCTCTTGGCGAACGACCTCCGGGTGCATCGGACAGGCGTAGACCAGCTGCTCGCCGGCGCCGAGGCTGGGCGCCTCCATGTCCATCTCTGCGACGAAGGCGAGCGCCTTGTCCGGCTCCCTCTCGATCTCGGCCGCGAAGCTGGGCGCGCTCCTCTGCGAACTCGGGGTTCGTCCGAAGTTGCGCGAACGCGTCGTCGAGCGACGGCTCGGCGGGATCCTCGCCGACGTGGACGTCCGCGAGGCGGTAGGTGCGCTCAGGGGTCTGATGTTCGAGCACGAAGTCGCCGGGCCGGTCGAACATGACGTCAACGATCACTCGCTCGCTGGGCGCGAGGATCACCGAGTCGACGAACTGCTCGTGCTCGACGCGGCCGCTGTCACCGCCGACGAGCTTCATCCGCACGCCCGGTAGGGCGACGTTGAACACGCGGGTGTTCGCGGTGTTTGTGAGGTAGAGCCGGACGACCTCCCCCTGTTGCGCCTCGAGGTCGAGGTGCGGTTCCCCGGCGATGAGAAGGAGGTTGCCGAACCGTCCCATCGCTGCGTAGGTCGTCTCGGTTCGACTGAACGCGGCCACCTTGCCGTCTTCGATCAGGACGTCGTCGAGCGTCAGCATGAGCTCGCGGTGCACTCTGGGCCAGTAGTCGGGATCGCGCGGGACCACAACGACGTTGCCGTAGAGCCCCATCTCCTGGCCGTAGTCCTCGCGAATGTGCGGGTGGTACCAGTAGAGGCCCGCGTCGGGGAACTGCACCCGGCATGAGAAGTCCCCTCCGACCGGGATCGGCCGCTGCGTCTCGTGCGTCCCGTCGGAGCGGTTCTCGAGCCGCAGCCCATGCCAATGGACGGTCGCCTCCAGGTCGCCGTCGTTATGCACGTCGACCTGAATCTCGGAGCCTTCGGGGACGCGCAGCGTCGGCCCGGGAATCGACCCGTTGTAGCCGAGCATGCGCACGGTGTCGTCTCCGAGCCGCTTGCGCACCGGGGCAATCCTCAGCTGGAGCGCGCCGCCGTCAGGAGAGGTCGACGGTTTCGCTCTCGGATGCGTTTGGAAGTCCGGTCGTCTCGGTTGGGAAGATGTCGGTCACGGTGTTCCTCCCGTCTGGTTGTGACGCCTGGCCGAGCGCGCTGCGCGGGCGCTCCTGGCGGCGCCCGCCACGGCGCAGCCTAGGTGCGCCGGTTCCGTGAGCTCTGGCGCGGCGATCCTACGACTCGGCCGGCCGGGTTTCAACCCCGCCCGGCGGGTAGTGTGGTACGCCTCCCGACTGGAGACCAGCAATGGACGGGATCCGGGACTCGACGACATATCTCCTCGGCCGCGCGTCGACGCGGGGTGCGCTGGAAACCCGGCAGTTCCTGACCCGAAATGCCGTGCCCTTCCAGTGGGTGGACGTCGAGAACGACCCGCTGGTGCAGCTGCTGCAGGGCGACGCCCAGCTCACCGGACGCCGCTACCCGTTGGCGCTCTTCGCCGACGGTTCGATCCTCGAGGCGCCCGAGCGCTTCATGCGCCGGCGCTACGTGCGGGCAACGCCGACCGACACCCCATCCCCCGTACCCGCGGAGGACGAGCGGGCCTACGCCGAGACCGCCGTGTTCAAGCAACAGCTCGCGGAGCGGGTCGGCCTGCCCACCCGGCCCGCACGGGAGTCTACGACGTGGTGGTCGTGGGCGCCGGCCCAGCTGGGTTGACGGCCGCCCTCTACGGCGCCTCGGAAGGCCTCAGCGTGCTGGTGATCGAGGCGGTTGCACCGGGCGGCCAGGCCGGAACGAGCGCCCGGATCGAGAACTACCCAGGCTTCCCGCACGGAGTGAGCGGAGCGCGAGCTCGCGGCGAGCATCCACCAGCAGGCAACCCGGCTTGGGGCGGAGATCCTGATCGGAGTGGAGCTCTTGACCGCGGCGCCGACCGATCGGCGCACGATCCGGATGGAGCTGACCGGCGGGCCGGTCATCGAAGCCCGTACCGGCATCGCGGCGACAGGCGTGCAGTACCGCCGGCTTGAAGCTCCGGGAGTCGAGGAGTTCATCGGTGCCGGGGTTCACTACGGATCCGCACCCGGGGAGGCGGTTCGGCTCCGCGGTCGCGACGTGGTCATCGTGGGCGGCGGCAACTCGGCCGGCCAGGCAGCGCTCCACATGGCCGAGTACGCGCGCGCCGTCACGGTGGTGATCCGCTCGCCGAGTCTCCGCCGTGGGATGTCGAACTACCTCGTCGAACGGATCGAAGAGCACCCCGAGGATCGCGGTCCGGACGTCAGCTCGTATCGCAAGAGTCCGCGGGCGACTCGCACCTGGAGAGCGTCACGCTCACGGGACAGGCAGACGACCAGACAGAGGACCTGCCTGCGGACGCGCTGTTCCTGCTCATCGGCGGCCAACCGGTCACCGCAGGCGTCGAAGGGTGGCTACGGCGCGACTCGCATGGATTCCTCCTCACCGGCCAGGATGTGATCGGTGACGCTGAAGCTGATCGATGGTGGAAGCTCAGCCGGGACCCGTACCCGTTGGAATCGAGCCAACCGGGAGTGTTCGTCGCCGGAGACCTCCGCCACGGCTCGATCAAGCGGGTGGCATCTGCGGTCGGAGAGGGTGCCATGGCCGCATCATTGATTCACAGATACCTCGCACTCGATCAGCGGCGGTAGCAGCTCGACTGGGAAACATGAGATCATGGCGATTGTCACTTCCGCTACATGAAAGGACAGGGCCATGGGCACCAGGGGCACGAAGCGGCGAGCGATCGTCGTCACGATCATGGCCGCGATTGCGGCGACCGTCGCAGGCGGCGCGTCGATCGCCCACGCCGGCGGCGCGCGGCCGCACGGCGAGTTCGTTTTGACCGAGACGACGACCGCGCGGGCGTCGGTGGACGTCGACCGCTCCGGCGGGCCGTCGCCCGGCGACGCGTTCATCTTCCACAGCGTCCTCACGAACACAGCGGGGACGACCGTGGGCCACGTCGACGGGCACTGCATCACGCTCCTCGGCGGCCGGGTGCTGTGCCACTCGGTCGTGTCGCTCGCACGCGGCACGCTGAGCACGACGTTCGAAGCCGCCGGCGGATCCGCCACGCTCGCCATCTCGATTGACGGCGGCACCGGCCGCTACGACCGGGCGCGAGGCCAGATCTCGGCGACGCGGGCCACCTCAACCGCCTTCACGGAGGTGTTCGACATCGACAGGTGATCCGGGTGTCACGCCGCCGGCGCGGGCCGGTGCCTGGCTCGCAAGTCAGGGTGCGACTGGTGTCTTCTCGCCGTCGCGCGGAGGAACCGGCGCACGGCGGCGTCGTAGCGGGCCGGGTCGGAACGCCACGAGTTGACATGACCGGCGCCTGGGAACTCGACCAGCTGCACCTGGCCGGGGAGCGCCGCCCGGAGCGCGCGGCTGTCGGCGAGTGGCACGACCCTGTCGGCCGTCCCGTGCAGCACGGCGATAGGAACGCGGAGCTGGTCGGCGTGTGCGAGCTGGTCTTCGTCTGCCAGGTCGACACCGGTGCGCCAGCCGACGATCGACTCGGCAGGTCCAGACCAGCGGCCCCGGCAGCCCGGCGCCGCCAGCGGCCGTCGCCAGCGGGCGGCGCCACTCGAGCACGGGCGCGTCCAGCACGACCGCGGTGACCAGCGCGGCCCGCGGCGAGCGGCGCAGGAAGTCGCAGACCATCACGCCGCCCATGCTGTAGCCGATCAGCGTCACCCGGCGCGCGCCATGCGCGGCCGCGTGGCCGAGGCCGCATCAGGTCGTGCCACTCGTCGGCACCGAGATGTGTGAGGCCTCGGGGCTGCGCGGCGCTTCTGGGTCTTCGGTAGCTGATGATGAGTGTCGTGATCCCGAGACGGTGAGCACCGGCAGCAACGGCAGACCCTCGGCGCGGGGCGCGCCCATCGCGTGGACGACGATCGCCCAACGCCTGGGCGAGCCGGGCACCTCCCAGGCCGGCGCCGGTCCCAGCGGCTCGCGGACGACCACCGTTCGAAACGCCAGGCCGTAGGCGGCCGCCGGGTCGAGGGCCGCGCCGCGCACCGGGATCGCGTGGGCGACCAGGAGCGCGTCGCTGGCCCGGTAGCACTCAAGCGCCGCGAGGCCGCCGGCGATGCCAACTGCCGCTGCCAGCATCGCGACTCCCGCGGCCGCGGCGCGGAACGCCCTGATCGCCGCACCGTCGTGACGGCCGTGCCGGCCAGCAGGTCGTGCGGGGCGCGGCCGCCCGGCCCCCACAGCGCGAACGCCGCCGCCGCGAGCCACAGGCAGAACGCCGGCCACACGAAGGAGTCAAACCAGAACGCCGCGACGAACACCACACCCCACACCGCCCTGCCCGCGAAGCGGACGGCGGCCCGAGCGGCGCCAACCCTGGATCCGTCCGCACCGATCATAGCCAGGTCGCAAGCGCGCTTGCCGCCGGTCGCATGGCCGGACAGCCCCTCGTACAGAATCCAGTAGACGGCCACCGCCGGCAGCCACCCAGCTGGTAGCTGACCCCGGCATCGCGGACGACGACGTGCACGACCTGCCCCGGGATGAAGGCCGCGATCGAGACGATCCCGATGTCGATGCAAGCAGCAAGCGCGCGGCTGCGCGCGGGCGGACGCGGCAGGCCGGCTGGGCGCGCCAAGAGCCACGCGATCAGGCATGCAGCCGCCACGCTGGCGACCGCGGCCACCGTCCAGCCTGCCGCCGGGTCGGCGCGGATAGTTTCGTAGGGCTGGATCTGTTGGGGGTCGGCGGGTTCCAACCCCCTCCAACCCCCGCTGAGGCTGCCCGGCACGAGGCAGAGCGCGGCGGTGGACAGGCTCACGATCCACAGCGCCGCCCTCCGGAAGCGACAACCACCGATGCAGACCGCGAGACCGGCCGCGGTCAAGACGACGGCGAGCAGCGCCATCCGCCTGCCGCGCAGCATCAGGGAGTCCATCGACGCCTTAGCGTCCGGGAACCCGACCGCGGCAGGCGCCGTCACGCGGCCCGCCACCAGGTCGGTGCCAGTCACGGTGCGATGCCGGAACGTGTCGCTACCGCTACTGCCCGCGTCGCATCCCCTCACCGACAGCGTCAAGAACGGGAGGAAAAAGCAGGCAAGCACCACCACCAGCAGCGCCGGCGGAACCGACCACGACACCGTGCGCTCGACCTGAGTCTGGCTGGTCACTTAGTCACCCATGTCAAGCGTCGGCGACGGCGGCTCGACGGAACGCACCACCAGCGTCCCCAGCACCAGGTCGTGCAGCGCCTGACGGCGGGCGTTCCAGCCGGCCAGCATCACGCCGACGACGGTCACGAACGAGAGCATCCGCAGCAAGTGCGGCCGGCGGCGGCCCAGATCGACAGCCGCCGCCCCTCCGAGTCGGTGACGACCAGGCCCAGCGCATGCTTGCCGAGGGTGGCGCGCAGCGGCGAGCACTCCATGAACGTCCAATAGAGGAAGGTGGCGCCGACGAACATCCACGTCACGTGAGCCGAGGGCTCCTCGGGCACTAGCGGCACGGTCACCAGCAATACGACCAGGGCGTCGATCGTGAAGGCGGTCGCGCGCAGCCAGAAGCCGGCGCAGCCGGCGAACGGCTCGGCCTCCCGCTTGCTCCAGCGGTGCAGGCAGAGGCCGGCGATGACCGTGAGCACGGCCGCTAGGAAGGCGAGCACGAAGCCTCGGTCGGCGCTGACATCGACCCTGGCCCGATCGTCCTTGAGCGCCCCTTCAAGAGCCAAGAGCGCGATCATTACGGCGCCGCCACCCGCCACCGCGATAGTCGGCGCGAAGCGGCGCAAGAGCAGCGCGAGGGCGAGGGTGGCGAGGGCGGCGATCAGCACCGTGTAGGCATAGGGCGGGGCCTGGGACACGGACTGTTGGATCTCGGGTGGCGTCGAGGCGGGGTCGGATACGGTGCCCTGGAGCAACTGCACGCCGGTGACGGGGGTGCGGTGCGTGATGGCCTCGCCCGCGCAGCCGGGCACCCAGGTCATGACGGTGATGAAGCCAAGCCCGAAGGTGAGCGGGACGACCCCCATCGGCAGGGAGCCCAGCAGCACGCGCAGGCCGAGCGCACGGCGCAGGATCGGGGTCGGGAACGGCGCCTCGCCGCGGCGCATCGTGCGCGGCTCGGCGGGGCTGTCTGATGTGGGTGCGACGCTGGCGCTCATGACGAACCTCCAAGATGTGCACCCACCGTATGACCCGACCGGAGCGATGGCGTCGGGAGAATCCCTACCGATGCGGGCGCCGGTTTCTTGGAGTCATTTCAGATCCGCCAGCCCTACGCGAGCCCAGGCGGGAAGCCCCGAAACGCCGAAACCCGCTCAACCCGAGCGGGTTCGGGCATGCGCTGGAGAGGACTTCAACCTCCACGGCCCATTCAGGCCACAAGGCCCTCAAGATTGAGCACACGGTCAGGGTGGGTCAGATACGGCTTGATCAAGCCGTTTGAGGTCGGCTGAGATCCGCTCAGATCGGGTGGGATTGGTACCACGTGGCACCACGGCCGCTGGTGCCACAACTGGCGCGATCGCTGGATGGCCGTTCGCACGCCCACCCCACCCGAGCGGCTCACGCTCCACCACGACGGCCGCAGCGCCCGCTGAGCGCGCGCCCGTCGACGCCGGAGGGCTAGCTGATCTTCAGGTGCTCCACCTGAAGCCGCGCGTCTGCTCCCGCGCCGCCTACGTTCGCGCCGGCGGTCTGGATTTTGAGCGCCATCGGCGTCTTTGCGATGTGGCGGGTGAAGTGCGCGAAGCGGACGCCGTCCAGCCGCACGTTCATCTTGTGCCGCTTCCACACCACGGTGATGTGGTGCCAGCGGGTGAAGTTGGCGCGAACGCGATGCTGCTTCAGATGCGAGCGGCCGACGCCCCAGTGGCGGGTGGCGATGATCTCCCTGCGCTTGGAGTCGCCCACCTTGCCCTCGGCGAAGTCGAGCTCGTTGAAGGGCGTGCCCTCGCGGCCGGCCAGGAGCAGCACGAACTTGCCGGCGCCGGCGGAGATGCGGAAGTCCATGTCGTAGCGGCCGCGCAGCTGAAAGCGGGTCGAGCCGACGCCGCCTGCGACGTCACCCTGGATCCGCTCGGTGAGACGGCCATGCGACTTCGACACCATCGCCGGATCCCACTTCTGGCCCAGCTTGCCGGTCGACTTGAACCGGTGCCAGTCCTGGTGGGCAAAGCGGATCGTGGCCGCTTGAGCGGTCGATGCGAAGGCGAACACGGCCAGGGTCGCCAACCCGAACACGCGAATCGTTCTCATGTGGTCGGCGTCGGCAGCGGTTGAGGCCGAAGGCATCACCAGATGGTGGTGGTCGACCTACCCGGGCGTCGACGCCTCGATCACCCTCCCTTCACGACCGCGGCAGCCTATCGCGGCGCTCGGCTCACCACCGCCGCACCGAGCGGCGACGCCCGAAAAC
>CAWGEC010000002.1:0-616463 GCA_963821535.1 uncultured Actinomycetes bacterium
ATGGACAGTGGTCAGCGGCGCATCGAAGGTGCGGTATACGGTACCGCCCTGAACCGCGGTGGAGCCGGCTCTGACCAATGCGCTGGCGCCGCCGCTGGCGGCCGCGGACCCGATGGCGGGTACGGCGATCACAGCCGCGCAGCCTGGCAACGCGATCGCGATCGCCAGGAGGGGGGCCAGGATCAGGGCGGTTCGGGACACCACAGAATGCTCTGCGGGCAACAGTGATGCCACCCGGGTGGTTAGATGCATGGCGGCATTTCCATGGAACGCGCCTGCCACTCACCAGGGAGCCGGCCGTCTGAAATGTTGCGCTCCATGCGACGGTGTGACGCCAGACCGTCAAGCTGACCACCGCCGGTCGGGCTGCCGATCTTGCCGAGCGTCGAGAGCGGTCGCGAGGATCTGTCTGCCGGCCGGGATAACAGACGGAACGTGCGCCGTGCGCCGGGACGCCCCGGGCGAGTACCCGAGCCCACGCGAGCCCTGGTCTCACGCGACTCGCGGCCACAGAGAATTCGGGGGAACTCCTTGACGCTGAACCCGGCGAGAGCGCTGACAGAATTGTCGTGACGCTGCCGCCGTCTCTGGGGCCCGTGGCTCAGGTGGATAGAGGCCGCACCACTCTTGTCCAAATTGGCGTCGAGAGCGGATGAGCCCCCTGGGGTATGGTGGGCATCACGGCCCCGAGCCGACGCTCAGCTAAGTGAGCAGCTCGCGCGCTGCGCGGTGCAGCAGGCCATTCGAATACCAGCCCTCGCCAAGGTCGAGGCGGCGCCCCCCTGCAGGGTCGCTGAATTGTCCGCCCGCCTCCTCCACGATCACGACCCCGGGAGCCAGATCCCAGGGCTGGCTGGCGCCGCAGATCACGAGGTCGAGTCGGCCAGCGACAAGCTCGAGCACGCAATCCATCGTTTGGTCGACCAAGTGAGCCTTGGTCTTCAGGAGGTCGCGACGCCTGCATTCGTCCTCGCTCTCTGCCCAGAAGACGGCAGTACTTCGCGACAGCTCGCTCGTGGTTCCAACGCGCAGCACCCGGTCCGATGCATGCGATCGCAACGCTCCGCAGTGCGCGCCGCCGCCCTTGACCGCCCACCAGCATTGCTCGGTCACCGGCCGTGTGATCAATCCGAGGACAATCTCTCCATCGACTTCGAGTGCCATGTGAGTGCCCCATTGCTCCGGACTGCCCGCGGCAAAGTACGAGGTCCCGTCAATGGGATCGAGAAGCCAGCGCCGCCGAGCCGCGCCGATCGCGCCACGCTCCTCACTCAGAATCGCGTCGTCGGGCCTGCGAGGTGCCAGAAGCTCCAGCAGCCCCGCTTCCACGGCGAGATCCGCGTCAGTGACCTTGCTGCCATCGGCCTTGCGGCGCACGCGGCCGCCGCGCCGGAAGTGTTCCATCGCGACGTCGGCGGAGAGAACGGCCAGCTCGCGTCCAAGGAGCAGATCTGCTTCGAACATGTCGCAACCCACTGTTGTCAGGCGTTAAGGGCGGATGAGCCGCCTGAGGTATGGTGAGGTCGAACCCGGCAAGGTTCGACACCACCACACACAGGAGGCTCACCCGTGAGCGCATTCTGCAGCATGTTTAGCCAGTTGCTCAAGCTGTTCCCACGACGGAGTTCCAGGCGCTGGTGAAGCGGACGAACGGAACGCCATGCCCGGGGCTTCACCTGCTGGGGGCAGTTCGTGGCCATGCTGTTCTGCCAACTCGGCCGCGCCCATTCGCTGCGGGAGATCTGCGGGGGCTGCGCAGCAGCGAGGGCAAGCTCAAGCACCTTGGGATCACCGCGCCGAGCCGCTCGACGCTGGCCTACGCCAACGAGCATCGGCCGTGGCAGCTCTACCGGGCCGTCTTCGAGGCGCTGCTCGCTCCGCTGCCAGAGCGCCTCGCGGGGCCGGCGGAAGTTCCGCTTCAAGAACAAGCTGGTCAGCCTGGACTCGACGGTGATCGACCTATGCGCCACGCTCTTCGACTGGGCGAAGTTCCGGCGCACCAAGGGAGCGGTCAAGCTCCATTGCCTGCTGGACCACGACGGTACCTCCCAGCCTGGTCGTCGTCACCGAGGGGAAGCGGCACGACGTGCGGGTGGCCCGGACCCTGCCCTCGACCCCGGGACGATCCTGGTCATGGACCGAGGGTACGTGGACTACGCCTGGTTCAGCCGATGACGATCGCGGGGGTGTTCTTCGTGACCCGCCTGAAGGACAACGCGCTCTACCGCGTGGTCGAGCGGCGTGAACTCCCGAGCGAAGCCCGGGCCAGCGGGACGAGCTCATCCGCTCAACGGGGGGGGCGGCCGAGACCCGGTGCCCGCACGACCTGCGCCGGGTGGCGGTCGACGACTCGGAGAAGGACCAGACCCTGGTCTTCCTGACGAACCAGCTCGCCTTCGGGGCCACCACCATCGCCTCTATCTACAAGGACCGCTGGCAGATCGAGTCTTCTTCAAGGCCCTGAAGCAGAACCTGAAGATCAAGACCTTCGTGGGGACCAGCGCCAACGCCCTCCAGGTCCAGGTCTGGACGGCGCTGATCGCCATGCTGCTCCTCAAGTACCTCCAGTTGAAGACCGCGCTTCGGCTGGTCGCTCTCGAACCGGTCGCCCTGCTGCGGATGAACCTCTTCACGCATCGGGATCTCTGGGCATGGCTCGATCAGCCGTTCGACGGCCCCCCGGCCATCCTCGTGACCACCCAGGGGGAGCTGGCCCTTGGCTAATCGGGACAGCAGGCGCCGGGACCCTGATCGCGACCCGGAGCCGGGCTCGTCCAAAAGCCCAGGAAATCACGCGGTGCCCTGGCCGGTTCCCCGTCAATTTGGACACGGTCGGAGGCCACACGGTTCCTGAACTTGGTGCAGTGATCGAGCCACCCGCGGCCCGCCAAGCACTTCGCTAACGTCAGGGATCCTCGTTGCGCGCCGTCTTCACGAGGTCGACCATGGCCTCGCCCCCCGAGATCCAGTTCATCCCCTGACCCTGCGCGCTCACCACACCGATCGCATACGGATCTCCCGACCACCAGCTGAACACCGCGCTGCCCGACTGCATCGGTACGAAATCGCCGTTCGTCGTCGTCATGGCCATCATGTCGCCGCCATCCTCCTCCTCGAGGATGACGTCGTCCTGGAAGACCGGCCGGTCCTGGCCGCCCATGTCCGACGCGTATCCGATGCTCGACCAGAACGGCTCGCCGTCCCAGTCATCGTAGTACTCCCGCGAACCGAGCCAGCCCAGCGTATTGCCCAGCGCGGTCGCGAGCACGGCGACGACGTAGTCTTGCTCGACGTTGTCCGTATTGATGTTGGTGAGCTTGTCATAGTGCCAGACCTTGGTGGCAAAGCTCGAGCCCTGGTTGCTGTTATCGAACTGGTCCGCCGTGAAGAGCACCGACAGGTTTGACCAGTTCATGACGTGGCTCGCGGTGAGCACGTGGCGAGGTCCGATCAACACACCCGATCCGATCTTGCCGCCACTGACCACGCGGCCGACGCAGCGCCAGGGATAGTTCGTGTCCTTGTAGACGAAGCGCCCATCCGGGGGAAAGATGAACAACGGCTCCATCTCTTTGCCCCGGCGCAACACGCGCGTGCGCGGGATCCTGGGGCCCGGGGCCGGCACGGACGTCTGCGTCGCCCACTTGGGCCGGAGCGGCTCCGGTCGGGTGCGACCGCGGACTCTCCTGCGCAGCGCCGGCGTCACCACGCGGCGCTCTGCCTGTGGGAGCACGACCGACACATCGGTGCCGGAGCGGCCCAGCATCCAGATCGATGCGCCAGGTAGCGCTCCGGCCGCGTGTGGAGACCGGCACGAGCCACACGCACGCTGGCCGCGGGCGGCGCCTGCCCGCGCTCGACCTGGACGAACGCGGTGTGCAGCGGAGCCGCCAGGGGCTCGGGCGGCGGGGCCGTCGCCTTGATCGTCTTCATCTTGCGGGCTTGGGCAGAAGTGATCGGGCGCTCGCGCTTAGCCATAGATCCTCCTCGTGTCAGTGTCGACCGTGAGGACGGCGCGACGGAAATCGGGGCTCGGTCCCCGCTCCCTTTGTCTCATACTTTGTGCCGTCGTGCGTCGACTGAGACTCTAGGACTAGGAGGCGCGAGCCTCGAGCCGCTCGACCGGCTCTCCGCCGTGGACTCCCTCCCCGTCCAGGCCCTTCGGAGGCGTCCATCAAGCTTCGCGGCACCCCTCCAGAAGATCGGAAATCCCGCGTCCAGAGTGACGTCAGCGAGTTAGAAGGCCGCCTAGCGCCCGGCCCGTGCCTCTTGTAGGGTCAGGCGGCGTCCCCTTGGAATGACCGCCGCGTCTGAAGTCCGAACCCCGGGAGGATCCGATGAGGCTGGTCCACATCGTCGCCCTCCCCGAAATCACCCGTTATTGGCTCGCCCGGATTTCGGCGCTCGTGGTCGTGCTCGTTCCCCCGACCAGATCTTCCTGATCCGCGTCACAATTAGAGGCATGTGCCATAAACTCGCCCTTCGGGCTGGAGCTGAGTCTCGTAATTCTGCTCCTCGGGCGAGCCTGCGCCCAAGGGTCGACCACCCTAGAGGCTGTCCAGCGGATGCCCTTTTCGGCAGACGACGGGCATTTCGATCGGTGCCGAAACGTTTACCGAGGGCTCGGCCCTCGCACAGTCCTTGGTATCCGGCTCGTGGTGGTCAGCCGGTGTCAGCACCCGCGGTCTTCGACCGTGGAGACATCGCCCTTGAACTGTCCAAGGCGCGCCGTTGCAGCCGATCAACCAGCCAGTGTCATGGTGCGGCCGGAAGCTGCGAATACGGGTGGGGCGGCGCGATGTGCGTGATCCTGCCCTTGTGTGCGGTTGCCGCGGCCCTCGTCCTCGTTTCCTTGGCCAGCGCGGCGGCCCAACCCGCGGCGGAAGCCACGTACCGGGCCCGCGTTCAAGAGTACGAAGCAAAGAGCTTTCCTAGCATGGTCACGCTGAACAAAGGCGAGACCGCGCAGGGGTTCGTCTTCTTCGTCCTACCGGAGCCATCCGCCACCGGAGGGCGCGATTCGTCTCAGGCCCCAATGACCTCGGGTCGTACGTTTGATGAGGCCCCTCAGAGCGGGGACTACCGGTTTCCACCTCCTTCGCAGCGGGCTGTGGTCGCCAACATGGCGGGTTCGATTGCCCGGCCGATGATACTCCACGTCGAAGCCGAGGACGGTCTCCAGGCACCCGCAGCGTCCGGCGGTCCGAACGTCACTTCGGCGACCGGCGACGCATCGAAGACGATCCATCTTCGTCTCGCACTCGGTCCGTAAGGGCCCGTGATGAGGAACTCGCAGAGCAGACGACAGTGGGTCGCGGTCCTGGCATTGCTGGGCAGTGCGGCGGCGGCGCTTCTCATGACCTTCGCCGAAGCGCAATCTGGACGGCCAACGTGGAAGATCGGGGTCCTATGGGACGTCAAGACCGTGCCTTCCAGCATGATTCCACTCGCGGACTGGTTCACCGAGGATCTGCAGGTGCATGGGATTCCCGCCGGAGACTTTCGGTTGATCGTGCGCCAGGGCGCGGACACCGGGGACTTCCGTCGGGGAACCCACGAACGCTCCGCGAGCAGGTCGATGTCATCTGGACAAGCACGACGGCGCCCGCGGTGGCGGCAAAGGCCGAAACGTCGACCGTGCCGATTGTGTTTGGGGTCGCGGAGGATGCCGAGCAAGTGGGGTTGATCGACCGCCCTGGGCGGCCAGGCGGCAACGTCACGGGCATCTCGATTCAGCAAGGAGTCATCCAGGCAAGCGGCTGCAATTGCTCAAGGAGATGGCCCCGCGTCTTCGGCGGGTCCTGGTGACGGTCGATCCGCACAGCGCCGTGACACCCTCGCTCTTACGGGAAGTATGGACCGCGGCGCGCCGGCTCGATCTGTTCCTAGTCGAGGCCACGCTGACGACCCGAGCTGACATCGAGAAGCTGCCTGCGCTATGAAACGGGAAGGAATCGATGGGGTCTCCACGTTGTGAATACGGCGGTGAACGAGCAACCTCAGATGGTCGTCGCCGCGACCGATCAGGCGCGCCTTCCTGATATCTCGTACTATCTGCCGGCGGTGGAGCAAGGATGGTCTCTCGCTGCCTACGCTCCAAGTTACCGAGCGGCATGGCGCGCCTCCGCTCGATTGGTCACGCGGAGTCTCCACCGGGCGAGGCCCCAAGACTTGCCGGTCGAATCGCCGGACGTCTTCGAGCTCCACATCAGCCTGCGTGTGGCGAAGAAGCGAGGCATTTCGGTCCCGGAGGCAATTCTGAAGCGAGCCGACAAGGTCTTCGAATGAGCCACTGGTGTGAGGAGGAAGGGAGGCTTGGCTTCGACCTTGTCCCGTCGGAGATCGCAGAAAGGCAGCAGGCAACGGTCTGCCACGTCCCGGGTGGCGGAGTGACGGCGCTGATCGAGCTGAAGCGGCGGCCACGCAACCGGGCGAAATGAGCTAGGATTGGGCGCCAACTCCTCGTTCGAACGACCCGGACTCCGGAGGGAGAGACTATGAGCCTCATTATGACCCTGATTATCGGGGGCGTGATCGGATGGCTGGCCAGCCTCGTCATGAAGACGGGCGGCCAGATGGGCCTCATCGCCAACATCGTCGTCGGGATCATCGGCTCCGCGCTCGGGTTCTGGCTGGCCGGGGCGCTCGGGATCGTGGCGGTGGGCTCGGTGGGCGCCTGGATCATCAGCATCCTCGGCGCCGTGGTCCTGATCGTGATCCTCAAGGCGTTGAACGTCTACAAGTAGCCCCCCTGGTCGTCGCGCGAACCCGGGTCGACGGCTCGTGATTGACGTCCTCGTGTAGTCCCTGCGGTGCCGGCCTGCGCCGGATTGTGGGCGTGGGGACCGAGCCCCACGCGGTGCGCCGGCTCCTCGCGGCGCTCGGCCTGGCCGCCGAGCCGCCGCCGGGGCGGCCCGGCCCCGCCGCCTGACCGGCGCGCGATCGCGCTTACCACCAGCCGCGGCCGTCCCCCGCTGCCCACTGGCCGGTCGGGTTCGGGCCTCATCTCCGACTCCCGCCGCCCTTGCCGGCCCGCCCGCGTCGCGCTATCGTTCCGGCGCGCCGCAGGCGGCGGGCCGACGCCGCGAACCCGCGAGCGGGGGACGCAGATCGTGCTTTGGACTTCCATGTTCGTTCAGGATGTAGCGATCCTTCCATCCGCATCGGCAAGCGAGTGACCGGCGCTCGGCGTGGGGCAATGGTTCGCTGGCTTCTTCGGCGTGGTCCGCCGACGCGGGAGGAGCTGGTGGCCTTCCAGTCTCGCCAGCTTCGCGGATTGGTCAGTCACGCCTACCAGCACGTGCCCTACTATCGCCAGTTGCTGAACCGACACGGTCTGGCACCGGGTGACATCCGGAGCGCCGCCGACCTCGCCGCCATGCCCATCACCACCAAGCGAGACCTCCAGGCGGCCCCCGCGAGCCTTCTCGCACACGGCCTCGATCCGCAGCGCCTCGTCGTCCACCGAACGACGGGATCCACTGGCGAACCCACCATCGTGCGGCGCACCCGCTTCGAGGAATGGCTGCTGAGCAGTCTCCGGCTACGGGCGATCCAGCAGCTAGGGTACAGCGTGACGGATCGGACAGCCCGAGTCGCCGTGGTGAGGTCGACCGGGACCGGACGCTGCGTCCCCCGCGTCCTGCAGCGCCTGGGGCTCCTCCGCGTCGAGGTGATCCACAGTCTCCTCGATCCGGCCGCCATCATCGAGGAGCTGCGACGGCTCCAGCCTGACGTCGTGACCGGGATCGCCGCCCCGCTCGCGCGGGTCGCCGGCTGTCTCGACTCGAACGATCGACGCACGATCCGGCCACGCTTTGTCGTCGTCGGGGGAGAGGTCGCGACTCCGCTGATGCGCCGGCAGATCACGGACGGATTTCGGCGCCCGTGTACGAATGGTACGGAAGCGTGGAATTCAACCTCGTCGCCTGGGAGTGTCCGTCGTCCGGGGATCTCCACACGTGCGACGACGGCGCGATCGTCGAGATCGTGCGGGACGGCCGGCCCGTGGCCCCGGGAGAGCGAGGCGAGGTGGTGGTGACCGGCTTGCATTCCTTCGCCATGCCACTCATCCGCTACCGGTTGGGCGACGTCGCCACCCGAGGCCCGGACCGCTGCACGTGCGGCGCGCCGTTCTCGACCATCCGCGGCATCCAGGGCCGCATGCACGACTGGTTCGTTCTGCCCGGCGGGCGGCTGATTCACCCCTTCGAGCTCATCTGGCAGCTTCAGGACGACCTGCCTGGATCCGACAGTACCAGTTGGTCCAGGAGCGGGAGGACCGGATCACGCTTCGTGTGGAGCCCGTGCGGGGCCACCTTCACCCGACGTGGTTGCCGAGCTGGAGGCCCGGGTCGCACGCCCACTGGGCCCGGGCGTGACGCTCGCCATTGCGTTGGTGCCGGCGATCGAGCCGGAGCCTGACGGGAAGCAGCGGATCTCGCGCTCGCTGCTCGGTTCCGCGTACGACACGGTCGACTGGACCCGAGCCTAGGCGAGGGGCGCGCTGGCTACGCGGACGCCGATTGGGATTGGACTCGGATCGCTCGACCCAAGTCACCGCTGAACTGGGTCAATCCAGTACGTCGTTTGACACCGTGTAGCCTTCTGGAGATCCAGCCCCGCAATCACGGTGGAAGCCCTCGGGATCCAAAGGGTCCCGAGGGCTTCGTGGTTCTAGCTGGAGAGCTGGACTCCGTTGGCGACCTTCTCTCCGTCGTACGCCTTCGGGTGCGGCGCGCTCACCCTAGGCTGCCTGCTGACGCATGTGGACGTGCGCCTCGGCCGCAGGATACCCTGCCGCGCCGAAGGTCGCGCGAATCGACGCGTTGGTGTCGAAGTACACTTGCCAGTAGTGCGCGTTGTTGCAGTAGGGCCGCACGGCGAGGACCGGTCCCCTCTCATTGAACGTCAAGATCTCGACGTCAGGCTTCGGCTCGGCGATCACGTTCGGAATCGTCGCCAACGCTGACTTCAGGCGGCGGATCGCGTCAATCGGATCCACGCTGTGGTCGATCTGCGCCAGAAGCTCCACCCGGCGATACGGATTGCTGCTGAAGTTCTTGATCGTTCCGCCCATGATCTTCGCGTTTCCGACCAGCGTCTGAACGTTGTCAGGCGTATCGATCGTGGTGCTGAACAAGCCGATCGCCCGCACGTCTCCCTCGACGTCACCCGCCATGACGTAGTCGCCGACCTTGAATGGCCTGAGCACGAGGATGAAGGTCCCGGCCGCGAAATTGGACAGAAGCCCGCCCCAAGCCGCCCCGATCGCAACCCCGAGGCCGGCCACCAGAGCAGCGAACGAGGTGGTCTCGATCCCGAAATAGCCTAGGAGCGCGACGACGAGAATGACGTTGAGCGCGACGGTGACGACTGTTCGCAGGTAGCCGATGACCGTCGGCTCCACCTTTTTCCGCTCGAGCGCGCGCGTGAGGAGCCTGGCGGCAAGGCCGATCAGCTGGCGGCCGACGATGAAGGCGACAATCGCCCCCAGCACCTTGAGACCGAACGCAATCAGAATGGGTCGGGCCGATTCAAGGATCTCGGACATGTCCAGGGCTCCTCGTTGGGGGTGGTGGGTTGGATCTCGCGCCTCACTCCAACGGCACGGCCGACACCCGGCCGAGAGCGAGCTTCATGTCGACTACCACGTCGAGACGTCAAGTCATGTGCCACACAGGTTCGCGACCTGCTCGACGCTGCATGTTTCGAGCTGTCGCCGCGGTGCTCTGCCCCTCGCCCCGGGTCGCGCGCGCGGGCGGTTCGCCGGTGCACACGAGGGAACCGGTTACGTCGAACTCGAAGAAGTGGCGGCCTAGTTCACCGGTCTTGCCAGAGTGTTACTCGCATTCGGCCTTGTCCTACGTTGGCTCCCGCCCTCTATCACACCGGCGGCAACCTGAATTCTGCCGTGACGGTCGGCTTGTGTCCGGAGGGTCAGCAGACCGTGGGCGCCGCACACGCAGACTTGATCATGGCGCGCCTCGGCCCGGGAGACTCCCCGGCCGGCCGGGACGACGATAGCGCACCTCAAGGCGTGACGCGAGGCGTGTCGGCCGACTCGGGGGGCCGAGGGCTGGCGCGGCGGCGGCATTCGGCTCGGCCGGGGACGCCATGATGAGGCACGGGATGGGATAGCGGTCACGCCTGGGACCGGCGGGGTCTGGAGGCGGCCCGGCCGCCGCCTGAAGGCCACACGCAGCCGCTACGAGTTCAGCGGGCAGGCCTCGCTGGCCGTAGGTTGTCCTGAATCGTGTGTACGCCAGGTGTGACAGGCGTAGGTCGTCCGGTACCGAATGAGGTCGATCCTGTATGTGGTCCGGTCTGTATAGCACTCTTCAAAAATCCAGCCGGAGAGGCGCAATGGATGGTGGGTGAATCACTGGCCTTCCGGGTTGCTCTGTCCCTGCCGCCACCCCGGCGCTGTCCCATGAAGGCCCGCGTGAGGCCAGAACGTCACGAAGGAGCGGGAGGGATGCGGGCGGGGCACAAGGGGTAACCAACGCCCACCCGGCCACGTCGCTGCCGCAGCGGCGTCCACGCGGCAGGTTGTCAGAGAGCCGCTGGGTGACATTCCTCCCCGAGTTGGGACACACACCAGCTTGAAGTCCCACGCCTGAGGTGAAACTACGGAGCACCTCGGACCGTGAACGCATAGTCGCCTTCCGTGCGGTGACCGTCGATGGCGAGGACGTTCCACCGCACGGTGTAGCGGCCGGGGGCCAGCGGCGCCACGGTGACTTGCAGCAGACGACGGTTCTGCGGGTCCACTCGAGGATCGCCGCGGTCGACGGCGCGGCCGGTCCCGTCGACGACGTGGACCTGGCTGAACCGAGGTTCAGCTCGCTATCGAACCAGATCCGAACCTGTTCGGGCGCGGTGGACAGGGTCGCGCCCACCCGAGGCTCGGACCGCTCCGGGAAGGCATGCCCGGCCGCCGATGTCGCGCCGAAGACCACCACGGCAGCCGTGAGGAGCCGACGCCATCGACGGCCGGGCCGCATCCGCCGCGCCTACGGGAGCAGCGGCCGGAACAGGCCGGGTAGAGGTCGTCCAGGAAAAAGTGCAGGAGGGCTTGGACCCGACGTCTTGCCCGTCCGGTTGTTGATGGGAATGATCGCCTCCACCCCGACCTCGACAAACTTCCCCGCCCAGATCAGCCCCGGAATCACCGTGCCCGGTCGTTTCCCACTTCTCTTCGCCGTCGATCGGGGTATTGAACAGGAACTCAACCACCGGGAAGATTCGGCCAGCAGAGGGAGGAATCCCGATGTCTTCACGAACTGCTCAAGGTACGGGAGGCTGTACTCGATCGCGATCCCGTACGTCAGGGAGTTTCCCTCCTTGCTCGTGAGGGGCACCTGGCGCCGAAGATCCCCGTGATGCGAGCAGTCGAAGGTAGGCCAGGCTGTCCGGCAGAACGCCCAGTCCCTTGCCGGACAGGAGCGCCGGAAACAGGACGTGGAAGTCTTCGGCCCCGACATCCGTGTCCCCCACGCCGCTGATCTCCCACCCAAGGCTGAGCGACAGGATCTCCTCGTGCACGTCACTTTTCAAGACGCTGTACTTGATCCCGAGCTCCGAATTGCCGGGCCTGACGTGCTGTCTTCCTCCGGATCATTGGGACTCAGGAAGATGTACTCGGTTTCGATCGAGACCCCAAGATTCGGCGTGATGGTCTTCGAGAACTCGGCGCCGAACGACGTCTCCTTCGCCTCGGGACTCTTGATGTGCGAGACGGACGGAGCGAGAGCCCGTCCGCGACGAACGGGTCTCGATCGTGAGCGTCGCGAGGAAAAAGCGCTTGCCGGCCAAGCCGTGGCCCGCGCTCAAGACGGGGCTCGTCAGGACGGCGAGGCACAGCACGAGTAGACGAAGTCCTGCGACCATAAATCTCTCCGGCGCATGGGTACAGGGGACCGACTCCGTCCGAATTGGGACGGAGCGCGAGACCACCGGGAATCGAACGCACGACGGCGGAGGAACGCGGGGGCCGTACGGCGAATGAACGAGGGGCGCAGCCCACCTGGGACGGAAAATCCACGGACTCGGCCCGGGCGCGGGGCTCGGAAGAACGAGGACGGGGGACTGCAAGCCGGGTGTATCGGTGACGAGCGCCAGGAACCCACAGGTGGGCGGGTCTAATCCAGCAGATGGTGCACGAGGTGCGGCGCCGGCTCGATGGCGAGGACGAGCAGCCACGCCGCTAACAGGGCCGGGCCGACCCGCCGTGGTGCGACGGCCCTTTTGAGGGGACTGAGCCCATACAGACGAGCGTACCGTACAGTCGGTTGGAGAGGGGCCTCAGGACTGACGCCGCACCCGCCTGCTCGCGAACGCAGACAGGCCCGCGACCCCATGCTACCGTTTATTCGCCGGAGACTCGAATGAGCGATGGCGAGCTTCCCAGCATGAGCCCAAGCGGCGAGATAGCCCCTTCATCGGCGCACCGGCCCCCGACTGGAGCCCCGGCAACAAGGACGCCGGCCGGGTCGACGACCTGCTCCGCGTCGGCCGCCGCCTCTACGTGGCGGGGAACTTCACGGAGCTTGGGAACCATTCGGGCAAGGTCGTTGCGCCGGACGTACCTCGCGTCCGTCAGGGCGAGCACCGGCAAGCTCGGCGCGTTCGCGCCGCGGATCGACGGCCGCGTCTTCGCGCTTGCAAGTGCGCACGGGCTGCTCTTCGTCGGCGGGGCCTTCTCGTCGGTGAACGGGCATGCACGCCACAACCTGGCCGCATTCAGCCTGCGCACCGGGCGCCTGAGCCACAAGGTGCGTGACCTCCACATCCGGGGCGCGGTCGAGGCGCTCGCCGCAACTCGCCGGGCCGTCTACGTGGGCGGCTCGTTCTCGTCGGTCGGCGGCCGGCGCCGGGCCAAGCTGGCGAAGCTGACGGCCCGGGGCGGCCGCTACCGGGTGGCGCGCGGGTGGAAGCCGCGGGCCAACGCCAGGGTGCGCGCGATCGTCGTCGTCTCGTCTCGCCGGGTCGTCGCCGGCGGGGATTTCACGTCCGTCAGCGGGCGCCGGCAGCGGTACATCGTCGCCCTCGGAGGAGGCCGCCGCGGCCGCGTCAAGCGCTGGGCAAGCCACCCGAAGGCCGAGATCCTCGACCTGGCGACCTCCGGCCGGTCGATCTATGCGGCCGAGGCCGGCTCCGGCGGCACCGCGCTTGCCTATCACGCCCGCGGAGGCGCGCTGCGGTGGTTCTACAAGACCGACGGCAACGTCCAGGCCGTCACGGTGGTCGCCCGGTCTCCGGTGTTCGGGATGCACGGCGACAACGTGGCGCCGCGGAAGAACCGCGACATGTCGGAGTTCGGGCACAGCAGCCGGATCCAGCGGCACAAGATCTTCATGCTGTCCCGCAAGGGCAGGCTGCGGCGGTGGAACCCCGATCTCACCTCGACCGCGGGCGTCCTCGGCGTGTGGTCGCTGGCCTCCGGCGGCGGGAACGTCTACGCCGGCGGCGACTTCACGGCGGTGCACGGCTCAGACCAGGAGCGGCTGGCGATCTTCCGGCACGTCTGAGCCGGCGGCGCGCGGGCGCTACCGTTGCGGGATGCCCGGCCACAGGATGCGCCTCTCGGCGCGCGGCGTGCTCTTCGTCGTGCTCGCCCTCGGCCTTCTGGGAATCGCCGTCGCAGCCACGTCGGCAGGCGAGTGGGCGGTCGCCGTCGCGGCGTTTGTGATCGGTGCCTGGATGGCCGATCTGGCGCTCCGTGACCTTGGCGTGCGCGGGCGGGCGTAGGACTCGCGTCGCGTACACCGAAGAGGCAGCGGCTTCAGGCGATAGAGTCTTGTTGCACGCGATGCAAACCACGCCGCCCGCACTTCGTCCGCCGCTCGACGCCTACATGGCCTGGCTCCACGGTCGTGGTGCGTCGCCCGCGACGCTGCGCGCCTACGCCGCCGACCTGCGCCAGCTCGATCGCTGGCTCGCGGCGGCGGGCACCCGCCCGGAGGACGCGGACGATCTCGCGATGCGCCGCTTCGCCGCCCACCTCGGGACGCTCCGGTACGCACCGGCGACTTCGGCGCGGAAGCTCTCGGCCGCGCGGGGCGCCTACGCGTTCATGCTCGACCGCGGCCTGGTGGGGCGAAATCCGGCTGCGCTCGTCCCCGGCCCGAAGCGCGTGAGGAAGCTTCCGGCGACGTTCTCGGAGCCCGAGGTCGAGCAGCTCCTCGACCGGCCGCAGGCGGCGGAGCCGCGGCGGCTGCGCGACCGGGCGCTGCTCGAGCTCCTCTACGGCTGCGGGCTGCGCGCCTCCGAGGCGTGCGGGCTCGAGATCGGCGACGTGGATGCCGATGAGGGCATCGTGCGCGTCACCGGCAAAGGCGGCAAGGACCGGGTGGTGCCGCTCGGTGGAGCAGCGACGAGCGCCCTTCGCCGCTATCTCGGCGAGGGCCGGCCGGCGCTCGGTACGACCCGGGGCACGCGCCTCTTCGTGAGCGTCCGCGGCCGGCCGCTCGGCCCGAGCGACGTCCGCCGTGCCGTCCGCCGCGAGCTCGCCGCGGCCGGCCTGGCGCAGCGCTCGCCGCACGCGTTTCGGCACACGTTCGCCACGCATCTCCTCGAGCACGGCGCCGATCTGCGCAGCATCCAGCATCTCCTCGGCCATGCATCGGTGGGCACGACGCAGGTATACACACACGTGAGCGTGCGCCATCTGCGGGCCGCGCACGCCGCCTCCCACCCTCGAGGATGATGGCCGACGACTCCGTTTCGATCTGGGACGACTACAAGCGCACGGGCGACAAGCGCCTGCGCGACCGGCTGATCCTGACGTACGCCCCGCTCGTCAAGTACGTCGCCGGACGCCTTGGGACGGGCCTCCCGGCGCACGTCGACGAGGGCGACCTCGTGTCGTACGGGCTCCTCGGCCTGATGAACGCGATCGAGCGGTTCGACCCGCATCGCGACACGAAGTTCGAGACGTACGCCATCAGCCGCA
This sequence comes from uncultured Actinomycetes bacterium, assembly GCA_963821535.1. GTDB lineage: Bacteria > Actinomycetota > Thermoleophilia > Gaiellales > JAICJC01 > JAICJC01. Next base: position 14,957 of record CAWGEC010000002.1, read on the forward strand.
TCAAGGGCTCGATCATCGACGAGCTGCGCTCGATGGACTGGGTGCCGAGGTCGGTGCGAAGCCGGGCCCGCGAGATCGAGCGCGGGATCGTCGAGCTTGAGCACCGGCTCCACCGGCCGCCGTCCGACGAGGAGATCGCCGCGCACCTCGGGATCACCGACGCCGAGTTCCAGGACAGCCTGACCCAGATCTCGCGCTCGTCGGTCGCCGCGCTCGACGAGCTGTGGACGATCTCGTCGTCGGGCGGAGACACGGTGTCGCTGATCGACACGCTCCAGGACCCGAACGCGGACGATCCGTCCACCGAGATGACGCGGACGGAGGTGCGCGAGGCGCTGGCCGGGGCGATCGGCAAGCTGCCCGACCGCGAGAAGACGGTGATCACGCTCTACTACTACGACGAGCTCACCCTGCGCGAGATCGGCGAGGTGCTCGGCGTCACGGAGTCGCGCGTCTCGCAGCTTCACACCAAGGCGATCCTGCGCCTCAAGGCCAAGCTCCAGGGCAACCTCGAGCGCGCGTCCGCCGAGCGGTTCCGCTAGATCCGGTTCCGGCAGCGCGGTAACCTCCAGCGCATCCATCTGATTCGGCTGGGAGGCCATGCATGCCTGGAACGGAGCCCGGGAAGATCCGAAACGTCGCGGTGATCGGCCATCGCGGCACCGGCAAGACCTCACTGGTCGAGGCCCTGCTGTTCGAGACGGGAACCGTGAACAGGCTCGGGAGCGTCACGGAGAAGACGACGGTCTCGGACCACGACGACGAGGAGCGTCGGCGCGGGATGTCGATCTCGGCCACGGTCACGCACCTCGACTGGGACGGGCGCACGATCAACCTGATCGACTGCCCCGGCGAGCCGAGCTTCCAGGCCGACGTCCTCGGCGCGCTCCGGGTGGTGGAGGGGGCGATCATGTCCGTCTCGGGCGTGATGGGCGTCGAGGTCGGCACGGAGCGCCTCTGGAGGCGCTGCGACGAGCTCGGGCTTGCCCGGCTCCTTCTCGTCAACCTCCTCGATCGCGAGCGGGCCGACTTCTTCACGACCCTCGAGGCGCTGCAGACGCGGCTCTCGCCGAAGTGCGTCGCCGTCGAGCTCCCGATCGGCCGTGAGCACGAGTTCCACGGCGTCATCGACCTCGTCCACATGGTCGCCTACGACCACGGCGAGGGCGCGGGGCGCGACGAGCCGATGGAGATCCCGAACGACCTGCGGGCGACCGCCGACGAGTACCACGACAAGCTGATGGACGTGGTGTCCGAGACGTCCGACGAGCTCATGGAGCGCTATCTCGAGGGGGGCGAGATCAGCCGCGAGGAGATGGCCGCTGCGATGAAGAAGCTCGTCACCGAGGGCGAGCTCTTCCCGGTCGGCTGCGGCGCGGCGACCCGAAACATCGGCTCCCACGGCCTGCTCGACCTGATCGTCGAGGGCCTGCCGTCCCCGCTTCGGGCCAAGAACCTGCCCGAGGTCGGCGACGCGGGCACGGTCGCGTACGTGTTCAAGACGATCGCCGATCCCTTCAGCGGGAAGCTGAACCTGCTTCGCGTCTTCTCCGGCGAGGTCAAGTCCGACTCGACGCTCGTCAACAACCACAGCCACTCCAAGGAGCGGATCGGGCAGCTGCTCACGATCCAGGGCAAGGAGCACGCTCCGATCGAGTGCCTGTGCACGGGGGCGATCGGGGCGGTCGCGAAGCTCAAGGAGACCGGGACTGGCGACGTGCTCTCCGATTCCGACGCGGTCGCCCAGATCGAGCCGCTGGGAGTGCCCGCGCCGGTCGTGTCGTTCGCGATCGAGCCGAAGCACAAGGGCGACGAGGAGAAGGTCGTGACGGCCCTTCGCCGCCTGAAGGAGGAGGACCCGGCGCTCGACGTCCACCGCGACCCGCAGACGGGCGAGCAGATCGTCGCCGGCCTCTCGCAGATGCACGTGGAGGTCGTCCTCGAGCGGATGCACCGCCGGTTCGGCGTCGAGGTGACGCTGCACCCGCCGCGCGTCCCGTACCTCGAGACGATCCGCAAGCCTTCACGCGCGCAGGGCCGCTACAAGAAGCAGACCGGCGGGCGGGGCCAGTTCGGCGACTGCCACATCCAGCTCGAGCCGCTGCCGGGCCACGAGGGGTACGAGTTCGTCGACAAGATCGTCGGCGGCGTCATCCCGCAGGGGTTCCGGCCGGCGGTCGACAAGGGGATTCAGGAGGCGATGACGCGCGGCGAGCTCGCGAGCTGCCCCGTCGTGGGCGTCAAGGTGACGCTCGTCGACGGCTCCTACCACACGGTCGACTCGTCGGAGATGGCGTTCAAGATCGCCGGCTCGATGGCGTTCAAGAAGGCGTTCGCCGAGGCCGACCCGATCCTGCTCGAGCCGATCATGAGCCTGCACATCACCGTGCCCGACGAATCGGTCGGCGACGTGATCGGCGACATGACGAGCCGCCGTGGGCGCGTGCTCGGCATGGATCCAGGCTCGGGGGCGACGACCGTCCACGCCGAGGTGCCCATGGCCGAGGTGCTGGCCTATGCGCCGGATCTCAACTCGATGACCGGCGGCCGCGGCGACTACTCCATGAGCCTCCTTCGCTACGAGGAGGTGCCGGGGCACGTTGCGCAGAGCCTCATCAAGGCCGCGAACAAGGACCAGGAGCTGGCGAAGGCGTAGGACCGGCGAACCACCGGGGCCAGGCCCGGACGGGGCCTGGCCCCATGGGGTTGAACGCGGGGGAACCCAGGGTTCCCCCGCGGGCCCCCTCCTCCGAGCTTGCTAAGCGTTCGCCGCGCTCCGGCGAAGAACGCGTGCGGCTCGAGTGGGGATCGTCAGACAAGACCACCGGGGCCAGGCCCCGGACGGGGCCTGGCCCCATGGGGTTCGCCGAGCGTTTCTTACGTCGGCTGCGAGACGATCTCGATCCGCACCCGCTGCCAGCCCTGGAGGCCGATGATCTGGGCGGCGTGCTGGGACAGGTCGAGCACGCCGTGGCCGAACGGGCCGCGGTCGTTCACCCGCACGGTGACGGTCTTCCCGGTGACGGTGCTCGTGACACGCAGGATCGTGTTGAACGGCAGCCACGGGCTGGCGCATGTCAGCTTGTGCGGGTCGAAGATCTCGCCGCTGGCGGTCGGGTCGCCGGCGAACCCCGGGCCGTACCAGGTGGAGTCGCCGTAGAAGACCCGTCCGGTGGGCGTCCCGCCCGAGCTTGTGCCGCCGGACTGGCCGGCGAGCCGGTGGCGGCGGGCCTGCTCGGCGGCGACGCGTGCCCGCATCCGCGCGGTGATCGTCGCCAGCACATGCTGCCGCGCGGCGATGGCCGCGTCGATCCTGCGCCCTGCGGCGGCAATGGCGGCCACCTGCGCCCGCTGGGACTCGATCTGCCGGTGGAGCCGGCCCTCGGTCGCCGCGAGCACGGCGGTCTCGCCCGCGATCCGGCGGATCAGCGCCGCCTCGCTCGAGTCGATCCGGTCGAGCACGTCGACCCGGTCGACCAGGTCGTTGAACGACACCGCGCCCAGGACGTAGGTTGCGACGTTCGGCGTGCCCGCCTTGTAGTCGCCCACCACCTCGGCCGCCAGCGCGGAGCGGGCGGCGGTGATCTGGGCCTGCTCGTCGGCGATCGTCACCCGGGCGACGCCGATGGCCGTGACGAGGCCGTCCAGGCGCGCGCGCGCGGCGCTGCGGCGATCCGCAAGCTCCGCGCGGCGCGCGTCCAGCCGGTCGAGCTGGCGCATCACCAGGGCCGCCGCGGTGCGATCGCTCTGCACCGAGCCCTGTGCGTGCGCCGGGAGAAGCGCGCATGTGGCGAGAACCCCTACCGCGAGGAGCCGTCGCATCCCGGCCTTCCGTCGTTCCTGCGCCAACATCCCCCTCTCGGACGTCGCGGACCCTACCATCCGGCGCGCACTCGGGAGGCACGCCTGCTGGATACCCAGATCCGCACGTTACGGCACAATTGTGGCCGCTCGGTATACTCGGGAGCTTGTCCGGATCCGTGCGTGGGCGCGCGATGAATCGCATTCACCGGAACGACATCGAGACCATGTGCGCCGTCTGCGGGCGCACGATGCTGCTCGGCGAGCGGCTTGTGACCTTCCAGAGGCTGGAGGGCGGCGACGCCCGCGTCTGTGAGCTCTGCATCGACGAGGCCGACGCCCGCGGATGGGTGCGCGAGGGCATCCCGACGGTGCCGCTGCAGCAGCTCGAATCCCTGCGCCCGAAGGGGCTGAAGGCGCTTCTCGGGCCCAGGCGGCGGCCGACGTCGGCCGGACCGCTCGATCCGGACGAGCTGCCGGACGATCCGCGCGGCGCGGTCGAGGCCGGCGTCGAGCTCTTCAACGAGAGCGGGCATCCGCGCACCGTGTCGGGCATCGCACGGACGCTCGGCGACCCGCGCGTGAGCGTCGTCCAGCGCAACGCCAGCGAGGTCGTCGTCACGGTCGCATGGGACCTCTCCTGGTACCAGTACCGGGTCGACATGCTCGGCCCCCGCCCGGTGACGCTTCATCGCCGCGGCGAGGAGCTGGCCGAGATCGAGTCGCGCTTCCAGGCCTGGAACGCGACCGTCGAGCCCGACGGCACGGTCGCGCTGGCGAGTTAGCTAGTCGTCGAAGGCGTCGATCCGAGGAAACGTGCCCAGCGCGCGGGGCCGGCGGCGGTCGCGCGTCTCGCGGCGCTCGTCGACGATGTCGCCCGGGCCGCGGCGGCGGTCGTTCTCGCCGCCCTCGCGGCGGTCGACGATCACCTGCACGTTGGGGTTCTCGGCGTAGTGCTCGGTCATCCGCTCGAGAAGCTCATCCTCGAGCTCGCGCGGTATCACGCAGTAGATCACCCATGAAGTAGACACCGGCCGACCCGTCGGCGTCAAGGGGTATGCTCGCGGCATGGCCGTGGCAAGCGGATTGGAGTGCCTGCGCTGCCGCAGGCGATATCCGATCGTGCCGATGCCGGCGGGGTGTCCGTCGTGCGGGAGCGAGGGCACGCCGTCGAACGTCGCGCCCGTGTACGGCCGCATGACGCCGCTTCGGCCGGGGAAGGCGACCGGGCCGGGGATGGCGCGCTATCTGACCCAGCTCCCCGTGGGGCGCGACCGCCTGGTGACGATGGGGGAGGGCGACACGCCGCTCCTTGCGACCCAGGCGCTCGGGCCGCAGCTCGGCCTGCGCCGCCTCCTCATCAAGGACGAGCGCCAGAACCCGACCGGAAGCTGGCGCGACCGCTTCGCGGCACTGGCCGTCTCGCAGCTCGAGGACTCGAGCGTGACGATGGGCACCGCCGGAGACGAGGCCCAGTGCGTCGCCCTCGCGAGCTACGCGGCCCGGGCCGGCCTGCGATCTGTCAGCCTCGTCGAACCGGCGGTCTCCGAGCGGACGCGCGACGCGATCGAGGCGGTCGGCGGCCGCATCGTCGCCGTCACGAACCCCGAGGGGCGCTGGCCGCTCCTGGCCGACGCCGAGCGGACGCTCGGCTGGCGGGCCGTCTCGAACCGGGCGACGCCGCCGATCGGCAGCGACCCGCTGGCGATCGAGGGCTACCGCACGATCGCCTACGAGATCGCCGAGCAGCTCCGCTTCGGCGCGCCGGACCTGGTCGTGGCGCCCGCCGGGCTGGGCGACGGCCTCCAGGGCATCTGGCGGGGCTTCCGCGAGCTCGTCGCGTGGGGCCTGCTCGACCGGATCCCGCGCATGGTCGCGGTCGAGCTCGGGGGCGCCGTGGCGAGCGCGCTCGCGAGCGGCAAGGACTGGGTCGCGCCGACCGGCTACGTCGAGTCGCCGGCACGCGCGCTGGCGGGCGTCACGGGGACGGTGCAGACCCTGCACGCGGTCGTCGAGTCGGAGGGGCTCGTGGTGCGCGTGTCCGACGCCGAGCTCGAGCAGGCCCGGATGCAGATGGGCGAACTCGAGGGGACATGGATCGACCTGGCCGCCGCCGCTCCCATCGCCGCGGTCGTGAAGCTGGCGCAGCGCGGCGACGTGCCCGCGCGCACGGTTGTCGTTGCGGTGGTCACCGAGCACGGCGATCCACGACGAGTCGTCCGTTGCCGCCGGGGCGCTCGAGACCGTCGACGGTCGCGTCGACGACCTCCTGCGGGTGCTGGCGGTCAGGGGTGAGTGATGCAGTCCGGGTGTGGGTCGACGGCGGCTCCCGCGGCAACCCGGGGCCCGCGGCCACCGGCTACCGGATCGAGGACACCGACGGGGTCGTCCTCGCGGAGGCTGGTGAGACGATCGGGACCGCCACCAACAACGTCGCCGAGTACAGGGCGCTGATCGCCGGGCTGCGCGCGGCGGCCGACCTGGGAGCGCGCGACGTGCGAGGTGCGGGCCGACTCGCAGCTTCTCATGCGCCAGATGACCGGTGCGCTACCGCGTGAAGAACCCGGCGCTGCGCGAGCTCTGGCTCGAGGCGCGCCGGGTCGCATCGACGTTCGAGCGCGTCCGGTACGTCGAGATCCCGCGCGCCGAGAACGCCGCGGCCGACCTCCAGGTGAACCTGGCGCTCGACGCTGCCGCTCCCTGACCCGCAGGTATACTGAGCGCTCTCCAGCGGCTGTAGCTCAGTTGGCTAGAGCGTCTGCTTGCCATGCAGAAGGTCGAGGGTTCGAGCCCCTTCAGCCGCTTTTTCGCGCTTCGCCAAGCCGTTTCTGGCGATTCCGAAGGGATTAGAACCTCGGCATCCTCCAGGATACCGGACGGGACACTTGCGATGAAGGTATGCATTGTCGGAGCCTCTGGGAAGCTCGGGCGGTACATGGTCCAGACTGCGCTGGATCGCGGCTACGAGGTGGTGGGCGTGTGTCGCGACGAGAGCGTCGGGAAGCTCGACGCGTTCGCGGGTTGCATCACGGTCGTTCCGGGAGCGACAGACGACCGCGAGGTCATCAAGCGTGCCGTAGAAGGCTCCGACGGGGTGCTCGTCGTGCTGGTTCCGCGGGGGGTCCACCAGTACGCGTCAGGAACGGCTCAGGCGGTTCTCGACTACGCGCCTCCCGGGGCGCGGCTCGTCTTCTCGTGCGGATGGCACATCACCCGCGACGGCCAGGACGTGTACTCGTGGAAGCTGAAGACGATCGTGAAGGTCTTCGGCGCGGTCGGCCGTCTCACGCGCTTCGCCGATCTCGACGATCAGGTGGAGGCGTGCCGGCGGGTGTTCGCAAGCGACACGCGATGGACCGTTGTTCGCGGCAGCGACCTCGAGGAAGGCGAGAGCCAGGGCCTGCCGGTGTGGAGTCGGCACGTCGGCGACCCCATCCTCGAGAGCAACATCACCCGGCGTGTGGACTTCGCACTGTTCATGGTCGAGGCCCTCCGAAACGACGAACTCGTCCACGAAGCTCCGGCGATCGTCGGCTGCCAGACGCCCTCAGCGCTCGCCCACGCCGGCAACTGACGGCCGCTCCGTCGCCGAAGCCGCGCGACGAAGCTCGGCGTCGAGGGTTCGAGCCCCTTCAGCCGCTTTTTCGCGCTTCGCCAAGCCTCTCCTAACGACTGGTGCCGTGCCAGCCTTGTCATGCAGCACCAACGGCTCTAGGGTGGATTCGTGCTGATCTGCACGAGTTGTGGGCACGAGAACGGCGAGGGCGCCAAGTTCTGCGAGGAGTGTGGCCTCACGCTTTCGTCCGTGGCTGCGTCGCCCGGGACGCAGGAGCAGCGCAAGACGGTGACGGTGCTGTTCTGCGACCTGACCGGCTCGACGGCTCTCGGAGAGACGCTCGATCCCGAGCGGCTGCGTGCGCTGCTTGGGCAGTATTTCGAGCGGATGAAGGCGATCGTGGAGCGGCACGGCGGGAGCGTGGAGAAGTTCATCGGCGATGCCGTGATGGCCGTGTTCGGGGTGCCGGTGCTGCACGAGGACGACGCGCTGCGTGCGGTGCGGGCGGCTGCTGGAGATGCGTGACGCGCTGCCCGAGCTGGGGCTGCGGGGGCGGATCGGTGTCATGACCGGGGAGGTGGTGACGGGGACCGAGGAGCGCCTTGCGACCGGGGATGCGGTCAACGTGGCTGCTCGGTTGGAGCAGGCGGCGCAGCCGGGTGAGGTGCTGGTCGGCGAGCCGACGCTCGCGCTCGTCCGCGACACGGCGGACGTCGAGCCGATCGAACCGCTCGAGCTTGAAGGGCAAGGCCGACCCGGTTCCCGCATATCGGCTGGTGCGGGTGCGCGACACGCCCGAGCGCCGGCACGGGGAGCTGTTCGTGGGCCGTGAGCTCGAGCTCGGGCTCCTGCGGGAGGCATGGGAGCGCGTGCGCTCGGAGCAGCGCTGCGAGCTGGTCACGGTGATCGGCGATGCCGGCGTCGGCAAGTCCCGGCTCGCCGCGGAGGCTCTGGCTTCCATCGACGCGACGGTTGTCCGTGCCCGCTGTCTCCCGTATGGGGAGGGGATCACGTACTGGCCGGTCGTCGGGGTGCTGAAACAGCTCGCCATACAGCCCGCAGACAAGGCCGCCGCGGTGGCGATCCGTTCGTTGCTGGGCGAGACGGAGGCGGCGACGACAGCGGAGGAGATCGCCTGGGCGTTCCGCAAGACGCTGGAGCAGGCCGCGGCAGGGCAGCCGCTGGTGGTCGTCTTCGACGACATCCAGTGGGGTGAGCAGACGTTTCTCGACCTGGTCGAGCACGTCGCACTGCTCTCGGCGGGCGCATCGATCCTCGTGTTCTGTATCGCGCGGCCGGAGCTCGCCGAGCGCCGCCCCACCTGGCCGGTCACGATTCGGCTCGAGCCACTCGGTGCCGAGGACGTCGATGAGCTCATCCCGCAGGGCATCGCCGGTGAGCTGCGCGGAAAGATCGCGCACGCCGCCGGTGGTAACCCGCTCTTCATCGAAGAGATGCTGGCGATGGCCGGCGAAGCGGAGGGCGACGTTGTCGTTCCGCCCACGCTGCGGGCGTTGCTCGCGGCGCGCCTGGATCAGCTCGATATGGCCGAGCGGAGCGTGCTCGAGCGGGGTGCGGTTGAGGGCGAGGTGTTCCATCGGGGTGCCGTGCAGGCGCTCGCACCCGAGGAGACCCAGGTGACGCCGCGCCTGGCCGCGCTCGTCCGAAAGGAGCTGATCAGGCCCGACCGGCCCCAGCTCGCCGGCGAAGACGGGTTCCGCTTCCGTCACATCCTCATCCGCGACACCGCGTACGACGCATTGCCGAAAGCGGCCCGCGCGGACCTCCACCAACGCTTCGCAACCTGGCTCGAGGAACACGGCACCGACCTTGTCGAGCTGGACGAGATCCTCGGCTACCACCTCGAGCAGACCTGCCGCTACCGCGCCGTGCTCGGGACGCCCCACGACGGCATCCTGGCAGCCGCGGCGGTGCGGCGCCTGACCGCTGCCGGTCGTCGCGCGCAGGTTCGGGCGGACTACGGCGCCGCCGTCAGCCTGTTCGAGCGCGCTGCCGCGCTCGTGGCTCCGGCTGAGCTCGACCTGGTCCTCGAATCCGAGCTCATCGACGCGCTGTTCTGGGCGGGCAACGGCCAAGATGCGATGCGCCGCGCGGACTCCCTCGCCGAGCATGCGTCTGCGTCGGGCGACCGTGTCGCCGAGCTCTGCGCGAAGGTCCACGGGGGCCTGTTCCGCCTCTCCGTCGAGCCGGAGGGCGCTGCGGAGCAGCTGTCCGCGCTCGTCGAACAGGCGTTGCCCGTGTTCCAGACGGCCGGCGACGACATGGCGCTGTATATCGCCTACTCCGCGCTTGCGGAGGTGGCCGGCACGCGCGGGCAGATGGGGGCGGGGATGGAGGCCTACGACCGCGCCCTCGCCCACGCGCGGCGGGCGGGCCACCTCCCGCCCCATTCCACTGCCTCTCGCGCCTATTCTCGATTCTTCGGCACGACTCCGGCGTCGGAACTGCTCGCGTGGCTCGACGAGAACGAGCCAGGAGCAGGGCGGGACTACTGGCTCCGTGCCTACCAGGCCGGGGCGCTGGCGATGCTCGGTCGCTTCGACGAGGCCCGGGCGATCCTCGCCGAAGCGCGTGCCGAACTGGCGGAGCGCGGCCGGGGAGTCATGCTCGCGAACATCACCGCCTTTGCCGGCTGGGTCGAGCTCTGGGCCGGCGATCCCGCCGCCGCAGCCGAGTTCGGAGCGAAAGGGCTCAGACTGTTCGAGGAGCTGGGGGAACTCGGCCTCCTGTCGACCGCAGCCGGGAATCTGGCGCAGGCGCTCTACGCGCTTGATCGGCTCGACGAGGCCGACGCCTGGGCAGCCCGCGCGATCCAGCTCGGCGCGACCGACGACACGGTGACGCAGATGCTCTCGCGGGAGGTCCGTGCAAAGGTGCTCGCGCGCAGTGGAGAGCACGCGGAAGCGGAGCGGCTCGCGCGCGAGGCGGTGGCGATCGGCGAAGGAACGGACGCTCTCAACTGGCAAGGTGACGCGAACGCCGACCTCGCCGAGGTGCTCATGCTCGGCGGCACGCCGGGCGAGGCTGCCGCCGCACTCGAGCAGGCGCTCGACCGCTACGAACGCAAGGGAAACCTCGTCATGGCGCGACGGATGCGAGATCGGCTGGCGGCTGCAGTCGCCTAACAGCCGGCGCCAAGATCCTGACGACCGGTGCCATGCCGGCCTTGTCATGCGTCACCAACGGCTCTAGGGTGGGTTCGTGCTGATCTGCACGAGTTGTGGGCACGAGAACGGCGAGGCCGCCAAGTTCTGCGAGGAGTGCGGCGCACCGCTCGTGGCCTCGTGCTCACACTCGCAGGAGCAGCGCAAGACGGTGACGGTGCTGTTCTGCGATCTGACCGGCTCGACTGCCCTCGGCGAGTCGCTTGATCCCGAGCGGCTGCGTGCGGTGCTCGCGCGCTATTTCGAGGGGATGAAGGTGATCGTGGAGCGGCACGGCGGCAGCGTAGAGAAGTTCATCGGCGACGCCGTGATGGCCGTGTTTGGCGTGCCGGTGTTGCACGAGGATGATGCGCTGCGCGCGGTGCGGGCTGCCGCGGAGATGCGTGACGCGCTGCCCGAGCTGGGCCTGCAGGGGCGGATCGGCGTCATGACCGGGGAGGTGGTGACGGGGACCGAGGAGCGGCTCGCGACCGGGGATGCTGTGAATGTCGCGGCACGGTTGGAGCAGGCGGCCCAGCCGGGCGAGGTGCTGATCGGCGAGCCGACGCTGGCACTGGTTTGCGACGTGGTCGACGTCGACCCGATCGAGCCGCTCGAGTTGAAGGGCAAGTCCCGTGCGGTTCCCGCCTATCGGCTCGTGTCAGTGCGTGACGTGCCGGAGCGTCGGCACGGGGAGCTGTTCGTTGGCCGTGAGCGCGAGCTCGGGATCGTCAAGGACGTATGGGAGCGGGTACGGTCGGAGCAGCGGTGCGAGCTGGTGACGGTCCTCGGCGAGGCCGGCGTGGGCAAGTCTCGGCTCGCTACGGAGACCCTGGCTTCCATCGACGCGACGGTGGTCCGCGGTCGCTGTCCGCCGTACGGCGAGGGGATCACCTACTGGCCGGTGGTCGAGGCGCTGAAGCAGCTCAACATGCAGCCTCGTGACGAAGCCGCTAGGGTGGCGATCCGCTCGCTGCTGGGCGAGACCGAGGTCGCCACGTCGGCGGAGGAGATCGCCTGGGCGTTCCGCAAGACGCTGGAGCAGGCCGCGGCGGAGCGGCCGGTGGTGGTCGTCTTCGACGATATCCAGTGGGGCGAGGAGACGTTCCTCGACCTCGTCGAGCATGTCGTGCTCCTGTCCTCGGGCGCATCGATTCTGCTGTTCTGCATGGCGCGGCCGGAGCTGACCGAGCGCCGTCCTGGTTGGCCGGTGGCACTTCGGCTCGAGCCGCTGGTCGCTGAAGACGTCGACGAGCTCATACCGCCGCGGATCCCCGACGATCTGCGCGAGAAGATCACTCACGCCGCCGGCGGCAATCCGCTGTTCATCGAGGAGATGCTGGCCATGGCCGGCGACGCGAACGGTGATGTGGTCGTCCCGCCAACGCTGCGAGCGCTGCTGGGCGCGCGCCTGGATCAGCTCAATACGGCCGAGCGGAGCGTGCTCGAGCGGGGTGCGATCGAGGGGGAGATCTTCCATCGGGGTGCCGTGCACGCGCTCGCACCTGACGAGACCCAGGTGACGCCGCGGCTGGCGGCACTCGTACGCAAGGCGTTGATCCGCTCCGACAGGCCGATGCTTCAAGGCGAGGATGCCTTCCGCTTCCGGCACCTGCTGATTCGCGATGCGGTCTACGAAGCACTGCCGAAGGCCACCCGAGCGGATCTCCACGAGCGCTTCGCGTTCTGGATCGAGGAACACGGCACCGAGATCGTCGAGCTGGACGAGATCATCGGCTACCACCTCGAGCAGACCTGTGGCTACCGCACCGAGCTCGGGATGACCGACGACGGCATTGCGGCGACCGGGGCGCGGCGACACCTGATGGCCGGCGGCCACCGTGCGGCGCTCCGCCAGGACTACGGTGCCGCCGTCAGCCTGCTCGAGCGCGCTGCCGCCCTCGTGCCGCCGGCCGAGCTAGACCTCCTCCTCGAGACTCAGCTCAGCGAAGCCCTGGCCTGGGCAGGCCGGGCGGACGACGCGCTCCGGCGCGCAGATGCCCTCGCCGAGCGTGCCCATACGGCGGGGAATCGCGTCGTCGAGCTCTGTGGGAATGTCCGGGCCGCGGCGGTGCGCACCGACCTCGAGCCGGAGGGCGCGACCGAGAAACTGTCCGCGCTCATCGAGCAGGCGCTGCCGGTGTTCCAGGCGACTGGCGACGACATGGCGCTGTACATCGCCTATACCGCGCTTGCGGACGTGGCGTTCATGCGCGGGCAGATGGGAGCGCAGATCGAGGCCCACGATCAGGCCCTGGCCCATGCTCAGCTGGCGGGCCACCTACCGCCTGAGTCCATTTCGGCTCGGGCCGTTGCTCGCTTCATCGGCACGACTCCCGTGTCGGAACTGCTCGCCTGGCTCGACGAGAACGAGCCACCGGTGGGGCGGGACTACGTCCTCCGCGCCTACCGGGCCGGGGCGCTGGCCATGCTCGGGCGCTTCGACGAAGCGCGCGCGATCCTCACCGAGGCCCGTGCACAGTTCGCAGAGCGTGGCGGGGGAGTCCTGCTGGCGCAGGCCACAGCTTTTCTGTCCGTCTGGGTCGAGCGCTGGGCGGGCGACCCCTCTGCCGCATACGAGTTCGGAGCAGCAGGCGTCAGGCTCCTCGACGAGCTGGGGGAACAGGCCGCGCTGTCGACCGCGGCTGGGGAGCTGGCACAGTCGCTCTACGCGCTTGAACGGCTCGACGAGGCCGATGCCTGGGCTGGCCGCACCGCGGAGCTTGGCGCGAGCGACGACGTCGCGACGCAGATGTTATGGCGCCAGGTCAGGGCAAAGCTGGTCGCACGCCGCGGCGAGCACGCCGAGGCGGAGCAGCTCGCCCGTGAGGCGGTGGCGATCGGCGCGAAAACCGAGGCCCTCAACGACCAAGGCGACGCGTATGCCGACCTCGCCGAGGTGCTCCAGCTCGGCGGCAAAGACGACGAGGCAAGAGCCGCGCTCGAACAAGCGCTCGACCGCTACGAGCGCAAAGAAAACCTCGTCATGGCCCGACGGATGCGCGATCGGCTCGCGGCTGCAGTGGCCTAGACATCCGGCGCCGAGATCGGGTGTGTCCAAAGTACCGCTCGACACGTGCGGCGGGCGGCCACGCTTAAGCGATCGCGAGGACGCGCAGCGTCCACGCTCCAGCGGGAGCGGAGACGGTAACCTCATCACCCGTCGTGGCGCCGTACAGCGCGCGGCCGAGCGGCGAGTCGAGAGAGACGTTGCCGGCGGCGCCGGCGGTGGAGATGACTACATCGATCCGATCGCCGAAGTTGTCTGCGATCGCCACCCTCGATCCGACGCAAACGCGATTCTCGCCTGCGGACGTCGATTTACTGCTGTTCATCGGGCACCGGCTTTCTGTGAGGTTGAACGACCGGTCACTCCGGTGATCGGCGCCTCGACCCTCTGAATGTAGGGCGGAGCCGGCGCTTGGACAGCGACGACGACCGCATGGGACAGCAGATCAACCACGTGCAACCGCGGTTTGACGCGATCCGGCCCGAGGGCATAGCATCGCGGATGTACCGAACGGGAGGTCGTCCATGTCCTGGAGCCTCGAGGGCAGCTACGTCGAGACGTGCTCTTCAACATCCGCGAGCGAGATCGACGGCACCGACGTCGCCGGGCTCAACATCGCCGCGATCATCGACACGCCGAAGGTCATGACCGAGGGGAACTGGCGGCTTGGCGTGTTCGTCGACGAACGGGCGACCGACGAGCAGCTCGAGAAGCTGGTTCAGGTCTTCGGCGGTCCGATGGCCGGGATCGCTCCGCTCGTGGGCGAGATGGCCGGCGTGGAGCGAGCGGCGATCGAGGTTCACGACGACGGGCTGCGGCACAGCGTTCGCGTCGGCGACGCGATCGACTTCGAGATCGAGGACATCGTGCCCTTCGGGGTCGAGACCGGCGAGCCGGTTCGCTTTGCGGGCATGTTCCATCCCGCCGGATCTGACCTCACGATGGCGGAGGCGACGCGCTCGCGTATGAACGCCTTCGGTATCGAGTACGAAGGCAAGACGGGGCTCTCGACGTCCGAGTTCTCCTGGGCCGCCTGAACGCGTGATCGCCCCATCGCCCGACCGCGTTCCGGGAGGCACCGGTCTCGCCCCGGCCTTCGCGGCAGCCCGCGCCAGGCTCGGTCTCATCGCGCTGCTCTTCGCCCTCGCCGGCATCGGCTGGTGGTGGACGATCGACCAGATGCAGGGGATGGACGATGGGCCGTGGACCGGCCTCGGGACACTGGGCTGGTTCCTTGCCGTGTGGGTCGTCATGATGGCCGCGATGATGTTCCCGTCGGTCTCGCCGACGGTGGCCCTGTACTCCCGCATGACCAGCGAGCATTCCCCGTTCCTGGCGCTCGCGTTCGCGGCGGGATATCTCGTCACGTGGGCGGGCGCCGGGGTGCTCGCCTTCGCGATCGCAGCGGCCGGACATGGAATCGCGGGCGACGTGCTCTCGTGGGATCGCGCCGGCCGGTGGGTCGCAGGGGCGACGCTCGTGGTCGCCGCCGCATACGAGCTGACGCCGCTGAAGGACGCCTGCCTCGGCAAGTGCCGCAGCCCGCTCGGCTTCCTGCTCGGCTCGTGGCGCGCCGGCTGGTCGGGTGCGCTGCAGATGGGGATGAAGAACGGTGCGTGGTGCGTCGGGTGTTGCTGGGCGCTGATGGCCTCGCTCTTCGCGCTGGGGGTCATGAGCATCGTCTGGATGGCCTTCGTCGCCGGGCTGATCGCCGTCGAGAAGACGCTCCCATGGCGCCGGGTCGCGACCTACGGGACGGCGGCGATCCTCCTCGGCCTCGGAGTGCTGTTGCTGGTTGCCCCCGACGCGATCCCGGGGCTGACGATCCCGGGGAGCAATCCGATGCCTCAGATGGAGCAGATGGGCTCCTAGCCGCTCGCCCGGGGAGAGGTTGCCGGGCTTGTCACGGGTGCCCGACCGATCTAGGGTGGGTTCGTGCTGATCTGCACGAGTTGTGGGCACGAGAACGGCGAGGGCGCCAAGTTCTGCGAGGAGTGTGGCGCCCCGCTCGCAGCCTTGCGCCCGCATTCGCAGGAGCAGCGCAAGACGGTGACGGTGCTCTTCTGCGACCTGACCGGCTCGACCGAGCTGGGGGAGGCGCTCGATCCCGAGCGGCTGCGCACGCTGCTCGCGCAGCTACTTCGAGGGGATGAAGGCGATCGTGGAGCGGCACGGCGGCAGCGTGGAGAAGTTCATCGGCGATGCGGTGATGGCCGTGTTCGGTGTGCCGGTGCTGCACGAGGATGACGCGCTGCGCGCGGTGCGGGCGGCTGCGGAGATGCGGACGCGCTGCCCGAGCTTGGGCTGCAGGGGCGGATCGGCGTCATGACCGGGGAGGTGGTGACGGGGACGGAGGAGCGGCTCGCGACCGGGGACGCGGTCAACGTCGCTGCTCGCCTGGAGCAGGCGGCGCAGCCGGGCGAGGTGCTGGTCGGCGAGCCGACGCTCGCACTCGTTCGCGACGCAGTCGACGTCGAGCCGATCGAACCGCTCGAGCTGAAGGGCAAGTCTTCCCCGGTTCCCGCCTCTCGGCTGCTGCGGGTGCGCGACCGGGCTGAGCGCCGGCACGGGGAGCTGTTCGTGGGCCGCGAGCTCGAGCTCGCGACCCTGCACGAGGCATGGGAGCGCGTACGGTCGGAGCAGCGCTGCGAGCTGGTGACGGTCGTCGGCGACGCCGGCGTCGGCAAGTCGCGGCTCGCGGCAGAGGGTCTGGCTTCGATCGACGCGACCGTCGTCAGCGGCCGCTGCCCGCCGTATGGCGAGGGGATCACCTATTGGCCGGTCGTCGAGGTGCTGAAACAGCTCGATATGCGGCCCGCGGAGGAGGCGGCCGCGGAGGCGATCCGCTCATTGCTCGGGGAGACGGACGGCGGCGACATCTGCAGAGGAGATCGCCTGGGCGTTCCGCAAGACGCTCGAGCAGGCGGCGGCGGAACGGCCGCTCGTGGTCGTCTTCGACGACATCCAGTGGGGTGAGGAGACGTTCCTCGACCTCGTCGAGCACGTCGCACTCCTGTCCACCGGCGCCTCGATCCTCGTCTTCTGCATGGCGCGGCCGGAGCTCGCCGAGCGCCGCCCCACCTGGCCGGTGACGCTTCGCCTCGGACATCTGGGTGACGACGACGTTGACCAGCTCATCCCCGAGCGGATCGCGGGCGCGCTGCGCGACAAGATCGCCCGCGCCGCGGGCGGCAACCCGCTCTTCGTCGAGGAGATGGTTGCGATGACCGGCGAGGTGGGAGGCGACGACGTGGTCGTCCCGTCGACCCTGCGAGCGCTGCTCGGCGCGCGCCTGGATCAGCTCGACGAGGACGAGCGAAGCGTGCTCGAGCGGGGTGCGATCGAAGGCGAGATCTTCCACCGCGGTGCCGTCCAGGCGCTCGCACCCGACGAGACCCAGGTGACGCCGCGGCTGGCCGCGCTCGTACGCAAGGCGCTGATCCGCTCGGACAAGCCGCAGCTCCGAGGCGAGGATGCCTTCCGCTTCCGGCACCTCTTGATTCGCGATGCGGCCTACGACGCGCTGCCGAAGGCCACTCGCGCAGACCTCCACGAGCGCTTCGCGTCCTGGATCGAGGAGCACGGCACCGAGATCGTCGAGCTGGACGAGATCCTCGGCTACCACCTCGAGCAGGCATGCGTGCTATCGCGCCGAGCTCGGGATGACCGACGACGGCATCACTGCAGCCGCGGCGCGGCGGCGCCTGATGGCCGGCGGCCACCGCGCGGCCCTCCGCCAGGACTACGCGCGCCGCCGTCAGGCCTGCTCGAGCGCGCCGCCGCCCTCGTCCCGGCGGCCGAGCTCGACCTGGCCCTCGAGATCGAGCTCGGCGAAGCGCTGTCGCTGGACAGGCAGGGCCGACGACGCGGTGCGGCGCGCAGAAGCCCTCGCCGAGAGAGCCGCCGCGGCCGGCGATCGCGTCGCCGAGCTCTGCGGGAGCGTCCAGGCGGCCATGTTCCGCATCTGCGTCGAGCCCGAGGGCGCGGCGGAGAAGCTTGCGACGCTCGTCGAGCGCGCGTTGCCTGTGTTTCAGGCCGCCGGCGACGACATGGCGCTGTACGTCGCCTACTCCGCGCTTGCAGAGGTGGCGTTCATGCGCGGGCAGATGGGAGCCCACGTGGAGGCGTACGAGCGGGCCTTCGTCCACGCTCAGCGAGGCGGGCCACGCACCGGCTGTGTCCGTTGCGATCGCGCGCAGGTGGTCGCTTCTTCGGCGCGACTCCCGTGTCGGAGCTGCTCGCGTGGCTCGACGAGAACGAGCCGACCAGACGGGCGGGACCACCTCCTCCGTGCCTACCGGGCTGCGGCGCTGGCGATGCTCGGCCGCTTCGACGAGGCGCGCGCGATCCTCGCCGAAGCGCGTGCGGAGCTGGCCGAACGCGGCCGGGGAGTCCTGCTCGCCGTCGTCACCGCGTTCCATCTCGGCCCGGGTCGAGCTCTGGGCCGACGAACCCGCTGCCGCACGCGAGTTCGGAGTCAGCAGGGTTCCGGCTGTTGGAGGAGCTGGAGGAACTGAGCTCCCTGTCGACCGCGGCCGGGTACCTGGCACAGGTGCTCTACGCGCTTGAACGGCTCGACGAGGCCGACGCCTGGGCCGGCCGCGCGCGCGGAGCTCGGCGCGAGCGACGACGCGACGACGCAGATGCTCTGGCGACAGGTCAGGGCGAAGGTGCTCGCGCGCCGCGGCGAGCACGCTGAAGCGGAGCGACCTCGCCCGTGAGGCGGTCGCGATCGGCGCGAAGACGGACGCTCTCAACGGCGAAGGCGACGCGTACGCCGACCTCGCCGAGGTGCTCCGACTCAGCGGAAAGACCGACGAGGCAGCAGCTGCGCTCGAGCAGGCCCTCGACCGCTACGACCGCAAGGGAAACCTCGTCATGGCGCAACGGATGCACGATCGGCTGGCGGCTGCGGTGGCCTAGAGAGCCGAACCCTCGTCGTAAGGTGCGGCCGTGCACAGCGAGCCGCAGGATCTCGACCGAGCCGCGCTGGCCGACGCGCTCGAGCGTCACTGGAGCATCGGTGCCGCGCGCCTGGACTATCTGCCGGTCGGCTTCGGCAGCCACCACTGGGAGGCGGTCGGCGCCGACGGGTCGCGGTGGTTTGTGAGCGTCGACGACCTGCGAGCGGGACACCACGCCGGCCGGGCGCCCGACGACGTCTTCCCGGCGCTCGACCGGGCGTTTCGCACGGCGGCCGCGCTTCGTGACGACTCCGGGCTGGAGTTCGTCCTGGCGCCGATCCCCGGCGACGGCGGAGCGGTCGTGCGCCGTCTCGATGCCCGGTACGCGGTCCGCGTGGAGCCGTTCGTCGACGGCGTGGCGGGGGAGGACGGCGAGTTCGACGGCCCTGATGACCGACGCCGGGTGGCGACGCTGCTCGGCCGCCTGCACGCCGCATCGGGGAGCATCCCAGCCGGCCTTCCCGGCCGGGAGGACTTCGCGCTTCCGGGACGAGCGGCGCTCGAGGAGGCGCTCGCCCAGCTCGACACGCCCTGGGATCGAGGGCCGTTCGCCGAGCCGGCCAGGCGGCTGCTTCGGGCGCACGCGGGCCGAGTCCGGGATCGCCTGCACGCCTACGACCGGCTCGCCGGTCGCGTGCGCGACGAGCCGGGCCCGTGGGTCGTGACCCACGGCGAGCCGCACAGCTCGAACGTGATTCTGGATGCCGCCGGCGACCGTTGGCTGGTGGACTGGGACACGACGCTGATCGGTCCCCGCGAGCGCGATCTGTGGATGGTGCTCGACGACGACCGGACCGGCTGGGACGAGTACCGCGATGCGATGGGCGCCGTTCCCCTGAACGAGGATGCGCTCGACCTGTACCGGGAGCGATGGGCACTCGCTGAGATCTGCGAGTACATCGCCGAGCTCCGGCGACCGCACGAGGAGACCGAGAGCACGCGGGCCTCGTGGGAGGTGCTGGGCGAGTACCTGCCCTGAACGGGCTCCCGGGCAGTATCCTGACGCAGGCGACGATGTCGCCTGAGCGATGCCAAGGGAGGAGAGCATGACGACGATGACGATCGACTATGCGGTGACGAACCCGGCGACCGGAGAGCAGCTCAAGGTCTACCCGACGATCACCGACGACGAGCTGGATGCAGCCATCGGCCTGGCGCACAAGACCCACCAGAACTGGCTGCGATCGACCACGGTTGAGGAGCGCGCCAACCTGGTGCGGCGTGTGGGCGAGCTGCACAGCGAGCGGCGGGAGCAGCTGGCCGACATCACGGTCCGCGAGATGGGCAAGCCGCGGGAGCAGGCGCTCGGCGAGATCGACTTCTGCACCGACATCTACGGGTACTACGCGGACAACGGGCCGGATCTGATGAAGGACGAGCCCATCAAGCTGCTCGCGGGCGACGGCTCCGCGATCATCCGCCGCAGCTCCCTGGGCGTGATCCTCGGGATCATGCCGTGGAACTTCCCGACCTACCAGGTCGCGAGGTTCGCCGGGCCGGGCCTGATCATCGGGAACGCCGTGCTCCTGAAGCACGCGCCCCAGTGCCCGGAGACCGCCGAGGCGCTGCAGGCGATCTACCTCGAAGCCGGCTTCCCCGAGGGGGCCTACGTCAACATCTACGCCACCAACGACCAGATCGCCCGCGTGATCGCCGACCCGCGTGTGCAGGGCGTGTCGGTGACCGGCTCGGAGCGCGCCGGCGCGGCGGTGGCGGAGATCGCCGGCCGGAACCTGAAGAAGGTCGTGCTGGAGCTGGGCGGCTCCGACCCGTTCATCCTGCTCAGCACCGACGATCTCGACGCGACGGTCGAGTCGGCCGTGAACGCCCGCCTGGACAATGCCGGCCAGTCGTGCAACGCGGCCAAGCGGTTCGTCGTGATCGACGAGCTGTACGAGCCGTTCCTCGAGAAGTTCACGGCGGCCATGACCGCGTGGAAGACCGGCGACCCGGCGGCCGAGGGCACCGAGATCGGGCCCCTGTCGTCGAGCACCGCGGCGGATCGGCTGCAGGATCAGCTCGACCGGGCGATCAAGGGCGGCGCCAGGGTCGTCGCGGGCGGTGAGCGCAACGGCAACTTCTTCTCGCCGATGGTGCTGACCGACGTCACGCCCGACAACGACGCCTACCGCGAGGAGCTCTTCGGCCCGGTCGCGGTGGTGTACCGGGTTGGGTCGGAGGACGAGGCGGTGAAGCTCGCGAACGACACGCCCTTCGGGCTGGGCTCCTACCTGTTCACGACCGACAACGAGCAGGCCGAGCGGGTCGCCAACAAGATCGACGCCGGCATGGTCTACGTCAACATCGTCGGAGCGGACGGCGCCGAGCTGCCGTTCGGCGGCGTCAAGCGGTCCGGCTCCGGGCGCGAGCTCGGGAGGTACGGCGCCGACGAGTTCGTGAACAAGAAGCTGATCCGGGTCGGCTGACCGGCTCGGCGCACGTCGGGCTGGGCGGGACCAACCAACGGCCCCGCCCAGCCCGAGGGCTACCAGCTAGGGCAGCTCGGCGTACTGCGTCGCGTCGTCGCCGATCTCGTGCCACTTCGCCTTGTAGGCGACCAGCTGGTGGAAGCTGGGCTTCATGTCGAGGTCGGGCATGAGGCCCGCGGCCACGAAGTAGACGTCCCCGAGATCGTCGTAGAGGCTGGATCCGCAGTGGCTGCAGAAGTTGCGTGGCGCCAGATGGCTCTCGTAGGTCTTCACCAGGTCCTGGCCCTTGGTGAACCGGAAGTTCTCCTTCGCCACCACCACACCGGCCAGGCTGGACCCGACCCAGTGCTGACAGCGCGTGCAGTGGCAGTAGCCGAGCGACTGCGGGTCGGTGACCTCGCACTCCACACCGCCGCAGAGGCACGTTCCCGTGAGCGTCTCAGACATGGTGACCCCTTCCCGTCGTGACCGAACCGATCCGCCGGGCCACCGTACCAGACCGGCGTTTGCGCTTTCGTGAGCGGGCCGTCAGCCGCTTCAGGTTCCCTGTGTCGGGCCCTCGTCGGCTGATTCGAGGCGGTGGCGCCGCGCCGCCATGAACGCCTCGCGCATGTCCGCGCGGACGAAGTCCTTGAGGACCCCGTGGCGCTTGGCGGGCTTCCGCCCCAGCCGGGCGACGAGGTCGTCGGCCGCACGCCGGTACGCGGCCGCGGCCTCCGAGAGCGGCGCGCCCACGACCGCGGGGACTCCGGCCAGGGTCGACGAGTCGTACCGGGCGCTGCGCGGAATCTGGGTCGGCGACACCAGGTCGCCGAACCGCTCGCGCATCAAGGCCGTCGCGTCCACGGCGCCGGGGCGGCGGGGGTCGACGAACGTCGGCAGAAGCACCAGCGGCGTGTAGCGGCGGCCGGTGTCCCGCTCGATGCTGCGGACCGACTCGATCGTGCCCTGCAGCGCGTGGATCGAGAGGTAGTCGGCCGCCGCCGGGATCACCACCGCGTCCGCCGCCCACAGCGCCGACGCGGCCAGGCCGCCGAGGCCGGGCGGCGTGTCGACGACGATCGCGTCCCACTCCTTTGCCGCGCCCGCCAGGGCAGCCGCCAGCCGCTCGCTGTGGCGACGGTCAGCCGACATGGACGCCTCCTCGACCAGCCGGTCGTCGGCCGGCACCACGCCGAGCCTCTTCAGGGATGGGACATACGACCGGCGCACGTGCCAGCGCGGCTTGCCGCGGAAGAGGCCGCTCGACCCCTCGCCGGGGGCGGCCGAAACGCCGACCGCCACGCCCGCCGAGCCCTGCGGGTCGAGATCGACAAGAAGCACCCGCCGACTGTCGAGCGCAAGCGCGGCCGCCAGGTTCACCGCGGTCGTGGTCTTTCCGACCCCACCCTTGCGATTGACGACGGCGATCGCGTGCACGCAGGCATTTTGTCACGTACATCGCCGAGTGCCTAAAAAGAAAACTGTCGCAGGCGTGGGCCGTAGGCGGCGGGCGCCGCTTGCACCTCACGCGACGTCAGGATCTACCCTGGATCCTGAGATGGGACGAGAGCAGTCATGGAGCCGGAGGGCCGGGGCGCGGCGCGTCGGAGACCTGGCCGCCGCGACCGGCGTCACGGTGCGGACCCTTCACCACTACGAGCAGGTCGGCGTGCTCGTCCCGAGCGAGCGCACCGAGGCGGGGCACAGGCTGTACAGCGACGCGGACGTCCGCCGCCTGTACCGGATCATGGCGCTCCGCGAGCTGGGGATGTCGCTGGCCGAGGTCCGCACGACGCTCGACGACGGCGCCGAGCTGGGCGACGTCCTCCGTGCCCATCTGGCTCATGTCGATCAGGCCCTCGCGCGGGGCGCGGCCCTGCGCGAGCGGCTCGCCGTCCTGTGCGCACGCGCCGAGGACGGCATCTCGACTCACGACCTGCTGTTGACGATCGAGGGGATGGCGATGCACGAGCGGTACTTCACGAGGGAGCAGCTCGAGGCGCTTGCGAAGCGGCGCGACGAGCTCGGCGAGGAGGCGATCCGGCAGTCCGAGCAGGAGTGGGCCGAGCTTGCGGATGCGCTGCGCGGCCACATGGAGGCCGGCGACGACCCGGGGAGCGCACCGGTGCAACGGCTCGCCCAGCGGGCCGGCGAGCTTGTGCGCGCCTTCACCGGCGGCGATCCCGAGATGTACGCGTCGCTTCGGCGCATGCGCGAGAACGAGGATGCGCTCTCCGCCTCGCGCGGGCTGATGGACGCCGACCTCGTGGCGTACCTCGAGCGGGCGATCGCCGCGCTCCGAGCCGCCTGACCGCGGAGGGCTCCGCGACCCAATAGGATGCGCGCGTGCGACTGACCGAGCTCCATGCCGACCTCCAGGCCCTGCGGGAGAACCTGGCCGACGAGCTCCTCGCGATCAACCGCTACGAGGAGCAGGCGTTCTCGCTCGCCGACGAGGACGCAAAGGAGCACGTCCAGCGGATCGTCGACGAGAAGAAGGAGCACGTCGCCCGGCTCCTGCGGGTCATCCAGCGCCTCGACGTGAAGCAGCGCGAGGCGATCGAGCGGGCGTAGCCGCCGGGTCAGCCCGCATCGACGGTCGTGGCGGGGCGAAGACCGCGCTCTTCGCCGGCGTGCGGCACACCAGCGCCCCTTAGGAGGGGGCTCGCGGGGAACCCGGGTTCCCCCGCGTTAGACGTCGAAGACGATCCCCTGGGCGAGGGGCAGCTCGGTCGAGTAGTTGATCGTCGCCGTCTGGCGGCGCATGTAGGCCTTCCAGGCGTCGGACCCCGACTCGCGGCCGCCGCCGGTCTCCTTCTCGCCGCCGAACGCCCCGCCGATCTCGGCACCGCTCGGGCCGATGTTGACGTTCGCGATCCCGCAGTCCGAGCCCGCCGCCGACAGGAACTGCTCGCTCTCGCGCAGGTCGCCGGTGAAGACGCACGAGGAGAGGCCCTGCGGGACGTCGTTGTGGACGGCGATCGCCTCGTCGAGGTCGGAGTAGGTGACCGCGTACAGGAGCGGGGCGAACGTCTCCTCGCGGACGAGGTCGGTCTGGTGCGGCATGCGGGCGATCGCGGGCCGAACGTAGTAGGCCTCGGGCCACTCGTCGGCGAGCACCCGGTCTCCGCCGCTGATCGCGGCGCCCTCGGCGCGGGCCCGGTCGAGCGCGGCCTGCATGTCGGTGAACGCATCGTCCGAGATGAGCGGGCCGCACAGCGTGCCCGGCTCGCGCGGGTCGCCGACTCCGACGCTGGCGTAGGCCCGCTCGAGCCGCTCGAGCAGGCCGTCGGCCACGCTCTCGTGGACGATCAGGCGGCGGAGCGAGGTGCACCGCTGGCCGGCGGTGCCGACCGCGGCGAAGACGATGGCGCGCACCGCCAGGTCGAGGTCGGCGCTCGGCGCCACGATCATGCCGTTGTTGCCGCCGAGCTCGAGCACCGACCGGGCGAGCCGGGCGGCGATGCGCGGCGCGATCGTGCGACCCATGGCGGTCGAGCCGGTCGCCGAGACGAGCGGAAGCCGCGGGTCGTCGACCAGCACACGGGCTGCGTCGCCCACCACGACTTCGACGAGCCCCTCCGGGGCGTCTCCGAACCGCTCGGCGGCCCGCTCGAAGATCGATCGGCAGGCGAGCGCCGTCAGCGGGGTGAGGGATGACGGCTTCCAGACGACGGGGTCGCCGCACGCGAGCGCGAGCGTCGTGTTCCAGCTCCAGACGGCCACGGGGAAGTTGAACGCGGTGATCACGCCGATCGGCCCCAGCGGATGCCAGGTCTCGAACATCCTGTGGCCCGGCCGTTCCGACGCGATCGTGAGGCCGTAGAGCTGCCGGGAGAGCCCGACGGCGAAGTCGCAGATGTCGATCATCTCCTGCACCTCGCCGAGGCCCTCCTGCACGATCTTCCCGGCCTCGAGCGTGACGAGGGCGCCCAGCGCCTCCTTCTCGCGCCGCAGCTCCTCGCCGAGCAGCCGCACCAGCTCGCCGCGCCGCGGTGCCGGCACCTCGCGCCAGGCCTCGAAGGCCGCGGTGGCCCGATTCACGGCGGCGTCAACCTCGTCCGGCGTCGCGCTTCGCAGGTGGGCGATCGGCTCGCCCGTGATCGGCGTTCGCACCTCGAGGTCGCCGTCGCGCATCGACGCGGGGTCGAGCCCCAGGCGGGTGAGGATGGCGTCGGTATCCGGCATGTGGCTGGCTGCTCCTTCGTTTCGGCGGGCGATCGGCCCCGAGTCTAGATCGTCGCGCCGGGGGGATCCCCCGTCCGGGGAGTGGGCCGGGGAGCTTCCAGGCGGCACCATGAGAAGTGGCGCATTCCCCCGACTTCCGGCGCCGATCCTTTGCCCGAACGCTCACCGCCCGAACGCGACACCCAGGCCGCCAGGCTACGGTCGTACGAGACGCTGATCGACGTCTCGCGGATGCTGCTGGGCTCGGCGAGCCTCGACGAGCTCTTCGAGCGCGTCACGAGCGAGCTGCGCCGCCTGGTCGGATACGACGCACTCACCATCTACGGCGTCGACGAGGTGCGCGGGCTGGTCGTTCCGCTGCACTCGGTCGACATGTGGGCCGACGAGATCATGGCCTCTCCGCTTCGCATCGGAGAGGGGCTCACGGGCTGGGCCGTCCAGCACTGCACCGCCGAGAACCTGCCGTCGGCACATGCCGACCCGCGCATCCAGGTCGTGCCGGGCACGCCGCCGGACGAGCGCGAGGCGCTGGTCGTGGTCCCGCTCGTCGTCCGCGGCCGCCCCATCGGGGCGCTGAACGCCTACCGGCTGGGGGAGATCACGGCGTTCACGGAGGACGAGTTCGACCTGATCAAGCGGTTCGCCGACCTCGTCGCGCTGGCGCTCGACAACACGCGGATCCGCCACCAGCTGGAGCAGGAGGCGCAGACCGACTGGCTCACAGGGCTGGGGAACCACCGGCTCTTCCACGAGCGGCTCCGGCAGGAGATGGATCGCACCGAGCGCTACGGCCGGCCGCTGTCGCTGATCGTGTTCGACCTCGACGACTTCAAGTTCCTGAACGACCTCCACGGCCACCAGGAGGGCGATCTGGTGCTCCGCCGGGTGGCCGCGGCCGCGCTCGAGGGCCTTCGCGTGAGCGACATGGCGTGCCGGATCGGCGGCGAGGAGTTCGCCATCCTGCTGCCGGAGACGGGCAAGCGCGCCGCGCGGGCCGCGGCCGACCGCCTGTGCGCGCGCGTGCGTGACCTCCCGAGCGGCGTCCGCAGGACCACCGTCTCGTGCGGCGTCGCGTCGTATCCGAGCGACGCGCCGAACGTCACCGAGTTCCTCGCGGCGGCAGATGCCGCGCTCTACGCCGCGAAGGGGAGGGGCAAGGATCGCGCCGCGAGCTACACGACGGCTGTGCAGGCCGGCCGCGCGTACGGGTCGGGCGGCCCCGTCCAGGTCGAATCCCTGAAGCAGCTGCGCCTCCTGGGCGGGCTGGCCGGGAAGCTGAACCGGCTGAACGACATCGCGCAGATCGGTGAGACGATCGTCGCCGACCTCGAGGCGATGGTCGACTACCACAACGCCCGCGTGTACGTCCTCGACGACGATGGGCAGACGCTCGAGCCGGTCGCGTTCCGGGGCTCGATCGACGAGTACGCGGGCGAGACGCTCGAGGACCTCCGCGTCATGGTCGGCGAGGGCATCACCGGCACCGCCGCCGAGCGCGGGAAGACGCTCAACATTCCCGACGCGAATGCCTGCCCGTTCGCCGCGCAGATCCCCGGCACGGACGACATCGACGAGTCGATCCTCGCCGTGCCCTTCATGTACGACCGGCATGCCACGGGCGTGCTCGTCCTCGCGAAGCTGGGGCTGAACCAGTTCTCGGCGCTGGCCGTCCGCCAGGTCGAGCTGCTGGCCGCGCACGCGGCGGTGGCGCTCGAGAACGCCCGCCTGCTGGCGGAGGAGCGCCGGGCGGCGGCGACCGCGGAGGTGCTTCTCGACATCGCGACTGCGGCGTCGCGCGAGGCCTCACCCCAGGTCGTGGCCCGCCGCGTCACCGCAGCCGCCTGCCGCCTGGCGGGCGCCGCCGGGGCCGCGCTCGTCGTCGAGCGGGGAGGGCGCCACCGGGTGCTCGCCGCCCACGGCGACCGGTCGGTGCGCTCTGTGGGGCTGGCGGTCGCCCGCGGGCGCGACGCCGCCGATCCGGGCGTCTCGGTCATCGCGCTCGGCGACCTGCCGGCGCTGCCCGTCTCGGCGCCAGACGCGCCGCGCCTGGCGGCCCATGTCGGCGTCCACGGCGGCGCGCTGGTTGTCGTCGGGGACCGCTTCGGAACGGCCGCCTGCGAGACCGTCGCCGCGATCGCCGGACAGGGGTCGCTGGCTCTTCAGAACGCGGCACTTCTGCGCCGCCTGCGCGAGGGCTACTCCTCGTCGCTTCGCCGGTCGAGCTGAAGCGCGCACGAGTTGATGCAGTAGCGCTTGCCGCTCGCTCCGGGGCCGTCGTCGAAGACGTGGCCGAGGTGCGAGCCGCACCGCCGGCACGTGACCTCCGTGCGGATCATGAAGTGGCTCAGGTCGCGGTGGAGCTCGACGTTCTCGGTGTTCATCGGGTCGGTGAAGCTCGGCCACCCGGAGCCCGAGTCGAACTTGGTGTCGGACGAGAAGAGCTCGGCGCCGCATCCGGCGCAGACGTAGGTGCCGTCCTCCTTCGTGTGGACGAGCTCGCCGGTGAACGGGCGCTCGGTGCCCTTGCGGCGCAGGACGTCGTACTGCTCCGGCGTGAGCCGGGCGCGCCACTCGTCGTCGGTGGTCGGAATCGGAGCGGCCTGTGGGGTGCGGTCGGTTGTCATGCCGGAATTGTACGCACGAACCGGTTGGCGGCGATGATCGTGGCGAGGAGCAGGCCCGCGATCGGCACGGGCGCCCATCCGCCGCCGCCGACCGCCGTCGCAAGCGTGTTCTGCGCGCCGTGCAGGCCGACCCCTGTCAGGATCGAGCCGGTCCGCCGTCGTACCCACGCGAGCAGGACGCCCTCGGCCGTGAACACGATGAGAACCGACGGCGTGAGGTGGATGCTCGCCCATGCCAGCCCCGAGCCGACCGCGCCGATCCAGAAGCCGAAGCGCGACCAGAGCGCTCCGAGGAGCAGGCCGCGCATCGCCGCCTCCTCGATCCATGGCGCCACGAGTACCGCGAGGATCGCGATCACGATCCGGTAGCGCAGGGGCCGGTCCACGGTGTCGATGGCAGTGGTGCCGTGGTCGAGGCCGACGGCATGCGTGATCGCCACGGCGATTACCGTGACGACGACGAGCACGGGGATGTAGATCGCCACCGTCGAGGCG
This sequence comes from uncultured Actinomycetes bacterium, assembly GCA_963821535.1. Taxonomy (GTDB): domain Bacteria; phylum Actinomycetota; class Thermoleophilia; order Gaiellales; family JAICJC01; genus JAICJC01. The sequence goes on from CAWGEC010000002.1 coordinate 43,170, forward strand.
ACCCGGCGCACGGGTGCGACCCCGATCGTGCGAAGCGCGCGACGCCGCCCGACGAACGCGATCTGGTAGGTGGCGACGAGGGCGCAAACGTTGGCGCCCACGTATGCGAACGCGACGATCGTCGCACGTAGCCACAGCGGGTCGAATCGGGGAAGCGCGGCGCCCGCTCCGAGGACGAGCACCGCGGCCGCGATGTCGAAGACGGTGAGGGCCGCGGCGGCGAGCGCCAGCCGCCGCCAGCTGGGCGGCACAGGGTCGAGCGCCGTTCGAGTGAGCGCCTCCAAACGCTGGCAGGCTATCCGAACCCGCCGCCACCGCATGCGATGATGCCGATGATGGTCGCAGAGGCGCGGCTCGAGAGCCAGGAGTCCGGACTGGCGCCGGCGGATTCAGGCTGGTTCGTGGTGAACGCGCGCGACGCCGCCTGGGAGGTGCACGCGATCGGAGCGGCGTGCTGGTTCGAAAGCGAACAGGCACCCTTCGAGCAGCTCGGCATCAACCTGCGGGTGCTCTGGCCCGGCCGGTCGACGTGGCTCTACCACAGCGAGCCGTACCAGGAGGACTTCCTCGTGGTAGCCGGCGAGTGCGTGCTGCTCGTGGACGAGGAGGAGCGGCCGCTCAGGGCGTGGGACTTCGTGCATTGCCCGGCGGGGACGGCGCACGCGTTCGTCGCCACAGGGGACGGGCCCTGCATCATCGTCATGGTCGGCGCGCGCGACGCGGATTGGCCGCGGGGCATCGTCTATCCGCGTTCGGAGCTGGCCTTGCGCCACGGCGTCGGCGTCGAGGCCGAGACGACCTCACCGCCCGAGGCATTTGCCGGCCCCTCCGGCTGGCGGCACGAGCGGCCCGATGGCTGGGACGAGCTTCCCTGGGCCTAGCTAGCGGCGCCCGATGCGCCTCGAACCACCGGGGCCAGGCCCCATAGCGCTTCCGCTATGGGGCCTGGCCCCATGGGGTCGCCGTCGCGAGAGGCGACGACCGGAGTCGAACCGGTGTACGCGGCTTTGCAGGCCGCTGCCTAACCACTCGGCCACGTCGCCGCAGCGAGCGGAAGGCTACCAGCCGGCCCGTGTCGGGCCGGCCCCGCCTCGGTGGCTTATTTTCCTCCGCCGAACGTCTGCAGCAGGCTGATCGCGGCCGGCCCGAGGGCGACGACGAACATCGAGGGGAAGATGAAGACCACCGTCGGGAAGAGCATCTTCACCGGTGCCTTCATGGCCTTCTCCTCGGCTGCGAGCTGGCGCCGCACGCGCATGTCGTGCGACTGCACGCGCAGGATGCGCGAGAGGGCGATACCCAGCTGGTCGGCCTGGATGATGGCGCGGCAGAACTGCGCGATCTCAGGGACGTCCACGCGGTCGGACAGGCTCTTGAGCGCGGCCGACCGGCTCTCGCCGATCCGCATCTCGTGCAGCACGAGCCCGAACTCCTCGACCAGCGGGCCCTCCATCCGCTCGCTCAGCTTGCTGACCGCGGCATCGAACCCGAGACCCGCCTCGACCGACACGCACAGCAGGTCGAGCACGTTCGGGAGCTCACTGCGCATCTCCTCGCGGCGCACGCGAACGCGGCTGTTGATGTAGAAGTCGGGCGCGATGAAGCAGATCGCGCCGCCGCCGAGAGCGATCAGCATCCCGAGCACGGGGGGCATGGCACCCGAGGCCGCCACGATCACACCCAGTGTGAGCGCGGTGGCGACAAGGCCGCCCTTCAGGGCGAGATACATCTGCGGCGACATCGAGCGCGAGAGCCCGGCCGCCATGAGGCGCCCGTGGATCTCGTTCGGATCCGCCTTGGGCAGGAGCTTCTGAGTGATGTCGGCGACCTGCTGCGTGAGCGGGCCGACGATGCGGTCGTTCACGCTGCGGCGCGTCTCGATCTCGCGCTGGTCGCGAGTGCCGTAGCGCTTGGCCTTGCGAAGCGTGATGGCGATCTCGCGCTGCTTGACCGTGAGGCCGCTGAGCAGCATGTAGATCGACGCGCAGAACATTCCTATGGCGAGGACGATGATCATGCGGCTACCCCTTGAAGCTCACGATCTTGCGGATAATGGCCCCACCGATCGCCATCATGACCAGCGAGATCGCGATCATGACCTTGCCGGCGCTCGTCGTGAAGAGGACCGACATGTACTTCGGATTGAGGGCGAAGATGGCGAGGCCCATGAGGAACGGCATCGCGACGAGCACGTAGGCGGACATGCGGCCCTGGGCCGTGAGCGCCTTCACCTTGCGGCTGAACTGCTGGCGCTGGCGGACCGTGTCGGCCACCATGTCGAGGATCTCGGCGAGCGAGCCGCCGACCGTTCGCTGGATGTTCACGGCCATGACGACGAACCCGAAGTTGGTCGAGTCCATGCGCCTGGCCATCGCCTCGAGCGCCGCCTCTGACGGCATGCCCAGGGCGATCTCCTGCGAGACGCGGGCGAGCTCCTTCGACGTCGGCTCTGCGCCCTCCTTGACGACGCTCGCGAGGGCGGCGTTGAACGCATGCCCTGCCTTGAGCGACGCCGCCATCGTGATCAGCGTCTCGGGCAGCTGGGCCTCGAAGGCGTTCAGGCGCCGGCGGGCCGAGAACTTGACGAAGAGCGCGGGGATCGCGACCCCGAGGCCGAGCGGCAGGAGGACGAAGAACCCGTTCAGGCCCAGCGCGACCCTGCCGACGACGCCGAGGAAGAGCGACGCGCCCATCTGGATGTACATGACCTCGGCCGTGCGCAGCGGCAGGTCGGCCTGCTCGAGGCGGTAGGTCATGCGCTTCCAGTAGTTGAACGATCCGACGATCTTCTCGGTCGCGATGTAGAGCTGGTGGAGCACCGAGATCTTGGACGGGCCGAAGCCCATCACCTCGGCGGCCTTGCGCTTCTGCTCGGTGTACGGAGCGATCCGCTTGGAGGCTGAGACACCCGGCTTCGACGACAGGATCACCAGGCACCCGAGCAGGACGAAGAGCGCCGCGACGCCGGCGATCATCGCGCGGCCGGCGGGGCTCGTCGGGAGCTTCACGACCGGGCCGCCGCTCTCGGACGAGCCGGAGTCGTGCTTCCCGGGCGCGACGAGCGACGTCGTGCCGGCGCTGACGCCGGGCGCCGTGACCTCGAGATTGATCTTCGCACCCTGGCCGGCAAGGCTGGAGTACGTCAGCGTGAACGTCGATCCGAGGTTGTCGGCGATCTTCTGGTAGGCGGTGTCCAGCGCCGATGTGTCGGCGGCCGGGATCGTCTCCCCGCCCGTCGGATCGGTCAGCTGGCGGAGCTGCGAGAGCGCCGTCGCGTTGCCGCCGATCGAGACGGCGTACACCGTCGCGCCCGCGGCCTTGGCGGCAGCGGCCGCATCCGCGACGGTCGCGGTGTCGTTCTGGGACGCGCCGTCGGAGAGGACGATCAGGATCCGCTTGGGCGCGTGCTCCTTCGCCAGGGCGTCCGACGCCATCTTGACGGCGCCGTAGATCGCCGTGCCTGGATCGCCGCCCGTGTCCAGCCTCGACAGGGCCGCGGCCGCAGTATCGGTGTCGGCCGGGAAGGCCGTCCCCACGTAGGGCGCGGCGCCGAAGCCGTAGACGGCCAGATCGTCACCCGTCTGGAGCGAGTGCACGAATCGCGCGGCCGCGGCCTTGGCGTCGCTGATCTTCTCGCCGGCCATGCTGTTCGACGTGTCGATCGCGACGGCGATGGCAGCGCCTGCGCCGGGGTCCTCGACGTTGGCGGGCGTCTCGAAGCCGTTCTCCTTGACGGTGAAGTCCGGCGCCGGGCCGGGCTCGGGCGTCTGCACGGTCACGGCGACCGTCGGGAAGTGCTTCGTATCCACCGACTTCACGACGATGCCCTGCTGCGCCGCGGCGGAGCTCCCCGCTCCGACGAGGGCGCAGACGGCCACGACCGCCAGCGCGGCAGTTGTGCGCCGCGCGCCCATTACTCGCCGACCGCCCGACCGAAGATGCCGCTGGTCGACGCCGCCCGCTCGCCGCCCTCTTCCTGGAAGAAGTTCGGCGGGAGGTTGACGCCGTTTGAGGCCATCTTGTCGAGGAAGTGCGGCTTGAGCCCCGTGCTGGTCAGCGGGCCCAGCAGCCGGTGGCCGGCATCCTGGTTTCCGCCTGCCTCATCAACCGGCTTTGCGAGGAAGATGTCCTGGAGCGTCACGACGTCAGACTCCATCCGGAGCACCTCGGTCACGTGGGTGATGCGGCGGGTGCCGTCCACGAGACGGCTCACCTGAACGATCAGGTCGAACGCGCTCGAGATCTGCTCGCGAATCGCGCGCAGCGGGAGCTCGACGCCGGCGGTGAGCACGAGCGTCTCGGTCCTGGCGAGGGCGTCACGCGGGTTGTTCGCGTGGATCGTGGTCAGCGACCCGTCGTGGCCCGTGTTCATGGCCTGGAGCATGTCCACGGCCTCGGCGCCTCGGCACTCTCCGACGATGATCCGGTCGGGACGCATACGCAGGGTGTTCCGGACGAGGTCGCGGATCGTGACCTGGCCCTTGCCCTCGATGTTGGCCGGGCGCGACTCGAGCGTGATCACGTGATCCTGCTTGAGCTGGAGCTCGGCCGCGTCCTCGACGGTGATGATGCGCTCGTCGGAGGGGATGGCTGCGGAGAGCACGTTCAGCGTCGTCGTCTTACCGGAGCCGGTACCTCCGGAGATGAGCACGTTCAGCTTGCCGCGGACGCACGCCTCGAGGAACTGGCCCGACTTGTGGGTCAGCGTGCCGAACTTGATCAGGTCGGCCATCGTGAACGGGTCACGGCGGAACTTCCGGATGGTGAGCGACGAGCCGCGGACTGCGAGCGGCGGGATGATGGCGTTCACGCGGGAGCCGTCCGGCAGGCGGGCGTCGACGTACGGCGAGGACTCGTCGATCCGGCGCCCGATCCGGCTGATGATCTTGTCGATGATCCGCAGGAGATGCGCCTCGTCGACGAACTGCGCGTTCGTCTTCGTGATCTTGCCGTGGCGCTCGATGTAGATCGTCTTGTGGTCGTTGACCATGATTTCCGTGATGGACTCGTCGCGGAGGAAGGGCTCGAGCGGCCCGTAGCCCAGGATGTCGTCCGTGATCTGGCGGATGATGTCCTGGCGCTCCTGCCGGGTGAGCGGCGTCTTCTCGACCGCCAGCACCTCCGTGACGACCTCGTTCACCTTCTCCTCGAGGTCCGCGTCAGTCTTCCCGTCCTGGTTGAAGAGACGGGGGCCGAGCCGCGGGATGATCTCCTTGTGGACGCGCGTCTTCAGCTCGGCGAACGGGTCGGCGACGACGGAGGCGCGCTCGGCGGCCTCCTTGGCGTCGACCGCCTCGGGCTCGTCGGACTGACCCGCGACCTGGATCCGGGAATGCAGCGACATCGTCTACCTACCTTCCGAGCCGCTTGGGCTTCTTCTTCTCGTCGGTCGACGGAACGCGCATCGGGACGAGCTTGTCCGCGATGTCGCCGAGCGCCTTGACGACCCCGGCGCGCGGGTTGGCCAGTGCGATCGGCACGCCCCGGTTGATCGAGACCGGCACGTCGCGCTCGCTCGGCACCTCGAACTCGACCTTCATGTCCAGGGCCCGCTCCACCTCGCCCGGCCGCAGGCCGACCTTGGAGCCGGTGCGGTTGAGCAGGAGGTGACGGCGCTCCTTGGGGTAGTGCAGGAGGTCGAGCGTCTGGAGCGTGAGCTTGATGTTCTTGATCGCCGGCACGTCGAGCGAGGCGACGAGCAGGAGCTGGTCGGTGCGGTCGAGCGTCGAGAGTACCGGCCCGTGGAAGAACGGCGGCGTGTCGACGACGACCACGTCGTAGCTCTCCTTGGCGACGGCGAACAGATGGCCGAGGCGCTCCTCGGTCACGAGCTCGGCATCCTCGGGCCGAAGCGGCGCCGGGAGGACGTGCACGCCCGACTGGTGGGCGGTGACGTAGCCCGCCAGAGCGTCCGGGTCGAGCTCGCGCCGGGCCATGACGAGGTCGTAGATCGTCTTCTCGGGCTCGATGCCCATCATGATGGCCGCGTCGCCGAACTGGAGATCCAGGTCGAGCAGGAGCGTGCGGCGCTCCTGCTTTCGGGCGAAGACGACCGCGAGGTTGCAGGCCAGCACGGTCTTGCCGGCGCCGCCCTTGGGGGCGAACACCGTCACGACCTTGCCCTCGACGTGCTGCGAGGCCTTGCCGGGGGCGCCGCCCGAGCGGCCCGCCGCCAGCGAGCTCGCCTTCTTGATCGTGAAGACGACGCTGTCGGTGAGCTGCGGCAGGAGGACGACATCGAAGATGCCGACCTGGAGCGCCTCGGACAGGATGTGGTGCGCCGAGGCCGAGGTGACGAGCACGATCGGCGCCGCGGTGACCGCGCGGATCGCCTCGATCTCAGCGGTAGGCACGTGATCCGTCGCGGTGGTGCCGTGAAGGATCACCTGGGCGGCGGACTCGGCCAGCTTGCCGCCGGCCTTGGTCGGGTCGGCTGCCGTGCCGACCAGCTCCACCTCGGGGTGGTCGGCCAGGCCCTCGCGGACCTCGGCCAGCCCGTTGGCAGCGCCGGTGATGAAGACCTTGATCGGGGACGGATTGCTCATGGGTTACTTGCCTCCGAGGCAGACGGGCAGGTTCTGGTGGATCTCGTTCACGGACATGCCCTTGCCCATGAGGCTGCAGACGGTCTCGAGCGGGCTGGGGCTCACGTCGACCGCGTCCTTGCCGACGGGCCGGAGTGCGAACCACCAGTTCTTCGAAAGGCGTGCCGCCTGGAAGCTCGCGAGCTGATCCTGCGGAATCGCGAGGATCACGGCGGATCCGCCGCTGCCGTCGTCCGTCCCGGAGGAGTTCTGGGCCGACGACGCTGCCGTGAGGGACGCGTTCGCGACGCCGGTGTCGAACGTCGAGAGCACCTCGATGTCAGAGAGCACGATGCGTGCGGCGTCCTCAGGGCTGTACGGCGAGTTGTTCTGAATCGGCTGGATCGAGAACTGCGCGATGATGTCAACGCGATCGCCAGCCTTCAGCGTGCCGCCGAGCACGCGGTTGGTGTTGAAGGCCACCTGGACGGCGCGCATCGTGCCGTGGATCTGGCTGACGATCGCCGTGTTGTTCGACTCCGACAGCATGGCCGGCGTCACCTGCGAGCCCGCCGCGATGGTGCTGTTCGTCGCCAGCGACTGGTTCAGGTCGTCGACCCGGGTGTAGGCACCGGGGATGACGTCGCGCTGCACGACGGACCGCTCCTGGAACGCTCCCTCGGCGATAAGGTCCTTGATGGGCGTACCGGCCTGGATCGCCTGCTTGGCGACCACGACTGTCACGTTCTGCTGCTGGTCGTGGGCCTGCTTGGTGACGTTGCCGGTGTAAAGGATCACCAGGCCCGCCGCGACCGCGGCCAGGACGAGCGCGATGACGATATTGCGGACGCTGTAGGTCATGCGGCAGCCTCTCGTGGAGAAAGATGACGGGACGTAGCTGATCTGCTATCGGCACGCGCGGGCGGCGACTTTAGGCTGCACGCGACGGCCGCTGGGACCGCTCGCAGAGTGCGAGACGGGGGTTCCGAACACGCCCCGGGGGACGCTTCGTGGGACGCTCCGGGACAAGGACTTCAAAGGGTGCGGCGGGGGTGCCGCGCCCGGGTCACTCCTCGCGCATCGTTGTCGAGGAAGTGAGGTTCCCCGAGGCCACGACCTTGCCGAGGATCGAGACCGCGTAGGGATACGTCACGGTCACCGTGGTGTCGGTGCCGGGCGCGTAGGCGTTGTTGGTACATGTGGCCGAAACCGTCACACCCATCTTCGACTGGTTCAGGCCGGGGGCCGCAGAGCGGGCCGCCGTGATGGCGATTGTCTGGACAGCCCCGCAGTTGCCGTTGGTGCGACTGACGGCCGCCTTGCGGGCGCCCTCGCGGGCCGCTGCGGTCACCTGGATGTAGTTGTTGAACACGACCCCGAACTGGTAGATCGCAAGCAGGACGAGCAGGAGGACCGGCAGGATGACCGCGAACTCGGTCACCGCCTGGCCGCGCTGGTTTCGTAGCGTGCGTCGGGGCATGATCGAAAGGTGTTTCGGCATCACACGTCTTTGAGTTGAGGCCCGATCGGGGGATTGGTCGCCCTCGGTCAGCGGGGGTGCCGGCCGTGGGTTCTCACCCAGAGTCGGGGACGAGGCGCGGTTCTGCAAGGCCCTGCCAGCCAAGATCACCCTTTCGGGGGACCCACGGGAGCGACCTGGGGTATGGTCTTTGGCCATGGCGGCGATCATCGACGGCAAGGCGGTCGCCGCGGACGTGAGGGCCCAGGTCGCACTGGATGCGGCCGCGCTCGAGGAGCGCACGGGCCACCGGGCCGGGCTCGTCACGATCCTCGTCGGCGAGGACCCCGCGTCGGAGGTCTACGTCCGCAACAAGATCGCGGCGTGCCGCGAGGCCGGGATGGAGTCGTTCCACGAGCCCATGCCGGCGACGTCGAGCCAGCGCGAGGTGCTGGAGATGGTCGACCGGATGAACGCCGACGACCGGGTCGATGGGATCCTGGTGCAGGCGCCGCTTCCGGCCGGGCTCAACTTCAAGGAGGTGCTGGAGCGGATCGACCCTGCCAAGGACGTTGACGGCTTCCACCCGCTGAACGTGGGCCGGCTGGTCGCGAACCAGCCCGGGATGGTGGCCTGCACGCCCAAGGGCGTAATGGAGCTCCTTGACCGCACGGGCGTCGAGATCGAGGGCGCGAACGCGGTCGTCGTCGGCCGATCGGACATCGTCGGAAAGCCGGTGGCGCTCCTTCTCCTTCACCGCAGCGCCACCGTCACCGTGTGCCACTCGCGCACGCGCGACCTCCCCGCCGTCACCCGCGAGGCGGACATCCTGATCGCCGCCGTCGGGCGACCCGAGATGATCAGGGGCGACTGGGTGAAGCCCGGCGCGACGGTCATCGACGTGGGCGTGAACCGCACCGACGACGGGCTCCGCGGAGACGTCCATTTCGCATCTGCGAGCGAGGTCGCCGGGGCGATCACACCCGTCCCCGGAGGGGTCGGTCCGATGACCATTGCGATGCTTTTACGCAACACCGTTGACGCAGCCACGGCCCGCCTTTCGGCTTGATATGCTCGCCGCGACCGGCGGATGGCCGGGAGTTCGAGGAAGGACTGCAAGGTGGCAGAAGGCACCGTGAAGTGGTTCAGCAACGAGAAGGGATACGGCTTCATCTCGCAGGACGGGGCCGAGGACGTGTTCGTCCACTTCTCCGAGATCCAGTCGGACGGCTACAAGACCCTGGCCGAGGGCCAGCGCGTCGAGTTCGAGGTCGTGCAGGGCCCTAAGGGCCTGCAGGCCAGCGCCGTCCGCGCCCTCGCCTGATCAGCTGATTCCTGTCCGCGCGGACTAAGCTGCCGCCGATGGCGATCTCCGACGCCGACGTCCTCCACGTCGCCCGGCTGGCGCGCCTGCGGCTGGACCCGGACGACGTCGGGCGGATGCGCGAGCAGCTCTCGACGATCCTCGGGCACGTGCAGGAGCTCTCGAAGCTCGACCTGGGCGACGTCGCGCCGACGGCGCACGCGCTCGATCTTTCGAACAGCGTCCGCGAGGACCGGTCGCGCCCGTCCTGGCCGCGCGACGACGTGCTCCGCGGGGCGCCCGACCCGGCGGACGGCGGCTTCAGGGTGCCGCCCACGGCATGATCGACACCGCGGGCCTCACGGCCGAGCGGTGCGTCGAGCTGCTCGACGCCCGCGAGGTGAGCTGCCGCGAGCTCGTCTCCGCCTATCTCGACCGCATCGACCGCGACGATCCGGGGCTGCATGCGTTCCTGCGCACCCGCCGCGACGCCGCTCTGGCCGAGGCCGACGCGCGCGACCGCGACGGCCGCTCGGGCCTCGAGGGCGTGCCGATCGCGCTCAAGGACATCCTCTGCACGAAGGGCGAGGAGACGACGGCCGGATCGCGGATCCTCGCGGGCCACGTTCCGATCTACGACGGCGGTTGCGTGAGCCGGGTGAAAGGCGCCGGCCTGATCTCGCTCGGCAAGACGAACATGGACGAGTTCGCGATGGGCTCCTCGACCGAGAACTCGGCGTTCGGGGTCACGCACAACCCGTGGGATCCCGATCGCGTGCCGGGCGGCTCCTCCGGCGGCTCCTCGGCGGCGGTCGCGGCCGGGCTTCGCGCCGCTCGCGCTGGGCACCGACACCGGCGGCTCGATCCGCCAGCCGGCGGCCCTGTGCGGCGTCGTCGGCATGAAGCCGACGTACGGCGCCGTCAGCCGGTACGGCCTCATCGCGTTCGCGTCGTCGCTCGACCAGATCGGCCCGTTCGCCCTCACCGTGCGCGACTGCGCGCTCCTGCTCCAGGTCATCTGCGGCAAGGACGACTGCGATGCGACGTCCGTCGAGCTCCCGGAGCCGATCGCCGTTCCCGACGCCTCCGACCTCCGAGGCGTGCGGATCGGCGTGCCGGCCGACCTGCTCGCCCAGGGCATCGAGCCCGGCGTGCGCGAGGCGTTCGACGCGGGGCTCCGGGCGGCGGAGGGACTGGGCGCCGACGTCGTCGAGGTGTCGCTGCCGCACGCGGGGTACGCGCTGCCTGCGTATTACCTCATCGCTCCGGCGGAGGCGTCGGCCAACCTGAGCCGCTTCGACGGCGTGCGCTACGGCCTGCGGCTCCAGGAGGAGGGCGACACGGTCGTCGACATGTACGGGCGCACACGCGCAGCGGGGTTCGGGGCCGAGGTGAAGCGGCGCATCATGCTCGGCACGTACGCCCTCTCGGCGGGCTATTACGACGCCTACTACGGCATGGCCCAGAAGGTGCGAACGCGGATCCGGGAGGATTTCGACGCGGCGTTCGGAGCCTGCGACCTGATCGCCATGCCGACGTCGCCGACCGTCGCGTTCCGGATCGGCGAGCGGGTCGACGACCCCTGGGCGATGTACGCGTCGGATGTGCTGACGGTTCCCGTGAATCTGGCGGGGCTGCCGGGGATCTCGCTGCCGTGCGGCCTCTCCGACGGGCTGCCGGTGGGCTTCCAGCTCGTCGGCGCGGCGTTTGCCGAGAACCGGATCCTCTCGGCGGCGCACGCGCTCGAGCAGGCGCTCGGGTTCGACCCGATACCGCCGGCGGTGGCGGAGGCGCGGGCGTGAGCGGCGACGAGCGCTACGAGCCGGTGATCGGGCTCGAGATCCACGTTCAGCTCAACACCGACTCCAAGATGTTCTGCCGGTGCGAGAACCGCTTCGGCGATGAGCCGAACACCCGCACGTGCCCCGTCTGCCTCGGGCATCCGGGCGCGCTGCCGACGATCAACGCCGGGGCTGTCGAGAAGGCGATCCAGATCGGGCTCGCGCTGGACTGCGACATCGCGGGCCGGTGCCAGTTCCACCGAAAGAACTACTTCTATCCCGACAGCCCGAAGGCGTACCAGATCAGCCAGTACGACGAGCCGATCTGCGCGCACGGCCACCTCGTGGTCGACGGCGACCGGATCGGGATCACGCGCGCGCACCTCGAGGAGGACGCCGCCAAGCTCGTCCACGCCGGCGGCGCCGGCGGGCGGATCGCGGGAGCGGAGTCGTCGGTCGTCGACTTCAACCGGTGCGGCACGCCGCTCGTCGAGATCGTGACCGAGCCCGACATCCGCTCGCCGGAGCAGGCGCTTGCGTTCCTCGGCCTGCTCAAGAACACGCTCCAGACGATCGGGGTCTCGGACTGCGACATGGAGAAGGGGTCGCTGCGCTGCGACGCCAACGTGTCCGTCCGGCCGCGCGGCCAGACCGCGCTCGGGACGAAGACCGAGCTCAAGAACATGAACTCGTTCAAGTTCCTCGGCGAGGGGATGGCGGCCGAGATCGAGCGCCAGATCGGCCTGCTCGAGGCGGGCGAGCCGGTGCTGCAGGAGACGCTGCACTACGACCCTGCCCGGCGCGAGCTTCACGCGCGCCGGTCGAAGGAGGAGGCCGACGACTACCGCTACTTCCCGGAGCCCGACCTGGTGCCGCTCGAGCCCTCCCGCGGAGGACGTCGAGCGGCTGCGCGGGGGGCTGCCCGAGCTCCCGGGAGCGCGGATCGCTCGATTCCGCGACGACCTCGGCCTGGCGGCGCACGACGCCGCCGACCTGAACGCGACGCCGGCGATCGCCGCGTACTTCGAGGACGTCGTCGCGGCCGGAGCCGATCCCAAGGCGGCGTCGGACTGGGTGCGAAACCAGCCGGGAGCGGTGGAGGCAATTTCGGCCGCGCGGCTGGCCGAGCTGATCGCGCTCATCTCGGCCGGGACGATCACCGCCACGATCGCGAAGCAGGTGTACGCACTGCTCGAGGCCGAGCCCGGCGCCGATCCGGCCGAGCTCGTCGAGCAGCATGGGCTCGCGACCGTCGGCGACTCGTCCGAGCTGGACGCGCTGGTCGCGCAGGTGATCGACGCCAATCCGGCCCTCGTGGAGCAGTTCCGCGGCGGCAAGGACGGCGTGATCAACGCGCTCGTCGGTCAGGTCATGAAGGAGACCCGCGGCCGCGCGGACGCCCGCCAGGTGCAGGAGCTCCTGCGCTCCCGGCTGTCAGGTGTCCCCACCGGCCGCCGTCCGGCATACGATTCGCGCCGGTGTCAACCAAGCGCTACCTGATCACCCCGGGCCCGACGCCGATTCCGCCGGAGGTGGCGGCCGCCGCCGCCCTCCCGATGCAGCACCACCGAAGCCCCGAGTTCCGGGCGCTCCTGCTCGAGACGCTCGAGCGGCTGAAGCAGGTGTTCGCGACAGAGGGCGACGTCATCCTCTTCACCGGCTCGGGGACCGCGGCCATGGAGTCGGCTGTCGCCAACCTGCTCTCGGCCGACGACCGTGTCGTCGTCGCCTCGGCGGGCAACTTCGGCGAGCGGTGGGTGAAGCTGATCCGCGCCTACGGCATCGAGCCCGTCCTCGTCGAGCAGCCCTGGGGCGAGCGGCTCGACCCCGGCCGGATCGCCGCCGCGGCGGCAGAGGCCCAGACTGCGGCCGTCTTCGTCACCCACTCCGAGACGTCGACGGGCGTCGTCCACGACGTGCAGGCGATCGCGAGCGCCGTCCAGCCCACCGGCGCGCTCCTCGTCGTCGATGCCGTCTCGAGCCTGGGAGGGATCGAGCTCGCGACCGACGCCTGGGGCGTCGACGTGGTCGTCTCGGGATCGCAGAAGGCGCTCATGTCCCCGCCGGGCCTGGCGTTCGCGTCCGTCTCGCAGCGCGCCTGGGCCCGGGTCGAGCACGCGCGCCTGCCGCGCTACTACCTCGACTGGCGCCGCGCCGCCGACTCGCAGGTGAAGGGCGACACCGCCTTCACCCCGGCGGTGAGCCTGGTCGCCGCGCTGCGCACTGCCCTCGACCTGATCCTCGAGCGCGGCCCGCAGCACGTGTGGGAGCACAACCGCCGGCTGGCGCGTGCCACCCGCGCCGGAGTGAAGGGCCTGGGCCTCGGGCTGTTCTCGCCCGACGACGACTCCGCCGCCATGGTGACGGCCCTCCTCATGCCCGACGGCATCGACGGCCAGGAGTGCTACACCGTCCTTCGCGACAGGCACGGCATCGTCCTCGCCGGGGGCCACGGCCCGCTCCGCGGGAAGATCATGCGCATCGGCCACATGGGCTACATGAACGAGTTCGACATCGTGACCGCGCTCGCCGGCCTCGAGATGGCGCTTGCCGAGCTGGGCCACACGCCTCCGGCTACCGGCGGCGGGGTCGCCGCCGCCACGGCGCTCTTCGCGGAGCAGCCTGTGCCCGTCGATGGATAGCGTCCTCGTCACCGAGGAGATCGCCGATGCCGGCGTCGGCCTGCTCCGCGACCGCTTCAAGGTCGACGTGGAGCTCGGCCTTCCCGCCGACGAGCTGGCGGGCCGGATCGGCGGCTACGACGGGCTGATCGTCCGCAGCGCGACCCGCGTCACGGCCGACCTCATCGACCGCGCCGAGCGGCTGCGGGTGATCGGCCGCGCGGGCACCGGGGTCGACAACGTCGATGTGGCCGCCGCCACGCGGCGGGGGATCATCGTCGCCAACGCGCCCGGCTCGAACATGGTGGCCGCCGCGGAGCACGCGATCGGGCTGCTCCTGGCCCTCGCCCGCAACATCCCGCAGGCGCACGCCGCCCTCGTCCAGGGGCGGTGGGAGCGATCGCGCTACGCCGGTGTCGAGCTCGCCGACAAGACGCTCGCCGTCATCGGCTTCGGGCGCATCGGGCAGCTCGTCGCGTCCCGAGCGCGGGCGCTCGGCATGCGCGTGGTCGTCTACGACCCGTTCGTCTCGGCGGAGCGCTGCCGCGAGCTCCAGGTGACGTCCGGGTCGCTCGAGAACGTGCTCCTCCAGGCCGACTTCGTGACCCTGCACGCCCCCCTGACCGACGACACGCGGAGCCTGATCAACGCCGAGCGGCTGCACCTGATGAAGCGGGGCGTCCGGATCGTGAACGCCGCCCGCGGCGACCTCGTCGACATCGACGCCCTCGTCGACGCGCTCGAGTCGGGCCAGGTTGCCGGCGCCGCGCTCGACGTCTTCCCCGACGAGCCGTACACGTCGGGCCGCATCCTCGAGCTCGAGAACGTGGTCGTGACGCCGCACCTGGGCGCCGCGACCCACGAGGCCCAGGACCGGGCGGGCGTGATCGTCGCCGAGCAGGTCGCCGCCGCTCTCACGGGCGAGTTCGTCTCGAACGCCGTGAACATCCCGCACGTCGGGGCGGAGGACATGGAGGTGCTGGGGCCGTACATCCCGCTCGCCACCAGGCTCGGCCAGCTCGTCGCCGGCCTCTCGGACGGCGGCTTCGAGCGGGTCGACGTGACGTGCGCCGGGGCGCTCGCCGAGCACGACACCCGGCTCGTGACGCAGGCCGTCCTGGCCGGCGTGTTCGGCGCTCTCTCAGACGAGCCGGTGAACCTCGTGAACGCCCGGGCCGTGGCCGAAGGGCGCGGGATCGACGTGGGGGAGGAGCGGACGCGGACCCCCGGCGACTACACGAACCTCGTCCGCGTCGCATGCGGCCGCGAGACGTCGGTCGCCGGCACAACGATCGGCCGCGAGCAGCGGCCGTGGCTCGTCGAGGTCTACGGCTACCGCGTCGAGATCGAGCTGGCCCCGGCGCACCTGCTCGTGATGATGAACGACGACAGCCCGGGCATGATCGGCCAGGTCGGGATGCTCTTCGGCGCCGAGGGCGTCAACATCTCGAACATGAGCGTGAGCCGCAGCGGCAAGGGGAAGCACGATGCCGTGATGGTGCTCGCCGTCGACACCGACCCGACCGCCGAGGCGCTGGAACGGCTCCAGGCCATGGCCGGGATCCACCGCGTTCGGCTCGTCACCGTCGAACGGTCGAACCTGATCGCGATCGTCGTGTAGGGCATCGCAAAGACCGGCTGGCCGTGCAGGTCAGGGATGCGTGCGGGTCAGCTCGGCGACCCCGGCGAGCACCGCCTCCCGCTCGGCCTCCGGACGGGTGGCGACCCGGCTCGTCGACGCCGCCCAGTCGACGAGCCGCGACGGCGTGAACGGGACGGGATTCGCGAACTCGCGCCGGCCGCCGGCCGCGAACTGCGGATGGCGCTCGATCTCCTCGAAGCTCAGGTCGCCCGCACGCGCGACCACGTCGGCGGGCCAGTCGAGCAGCCGGTCAAGGTCGGCGATCCACGGGATGGAGCCGTCGCGCAGGTTCCAGAGGAGGCCGAGGACGCCGCCAGGCCGAAGGACGCGCGCGATCTCGTCGCAGGCCCGGGCCGCGTCGAACCAGTGGAATGCCTGCGCCACGAGGACCGCGTCCGTGCTCGCGTCCGGGAGCGGGATCGCCTCCGCGGTTCCCGCGAGCGCCTCCACGCCGGGGAGCGTGGCCGCGAGCGTGGTTCGCATCTCGTCGTCGGGCTCGACGGCGACGACGGCCGCACCGGCCTCGACGATCGCCTCGGTCAGCTTCCCGGTACCGGCCGCGAGATCGACGACGTCGCGGCCTGGGGCCGCCTCGAGCAGCCACTCGACGGCGGCGGCCGGGTAGCCGGGGCGGGCGCGCGCATAGCGGTCGGCGACGGCGCCGAAGGAGCGGGCTCGGCGGTCGCGATCCTCCACCGCCTCACCCTACCGTCTGGCCTGCCGCCGTCCGGTACCATCAGGCGCATGCAACCCACCGAGAAGATCTGGCGCAACGGCAGCTTCGTCCCGTGGGACGAGGCCAACGTCCATGTTCTCACGCACGCGCTGCATTACGGCACGGGGGTCTTCGAAGGCATCCGGGCGTACGACACGCCCCGCGGCACCGCCGTCTTCCGCCTGACCGACCACCTCGAGCGCTTCCGCCGGTCGGCGGCGCTGTACGAGATGGACCTCGGCTACACCGTCCCGGAGCTGGCCTCGGCGATCCACGAGACCGTGGCCGTAAACAGCATGGCGTCGTGCTACGTCCGGCCGATCGCGTTCCGCGGAGCCGGGCCAATGGGGCTCTATCCGCGCGACAACCCGGTCGAGATCGCCGTCGCGGTCTGGCCCTGGGGCGCATATCTGGGCGAGGAGGCCCTCGAGCACGGCGTGAGCTGCAAGGTGTCGAGCTTCCGCCGGATCGGGCCGAACACGCTGCCGCCGGCGGCCAAGGCGTCGGGCCAGTACATCAACTCCGTGCTCGCGAAGCTCGAGGCCAGCCGCGCCGGAGACGACGAGGCGATCCTCCTGAACGAGGAGGGGTACGTCGCCGACGGCTCGGGCGAGAACGTCTTCGCGGTGCGAGACGGCGTGCTGCACACGCCGCCGACGACCGCCTCGTGCCTCCCGGGGATCACGCGCGACACCGTCATCCGGATCGCCCACACGCTCGGGTACGAGGTGCGTGAGGTGAACCTCGTGCGCACCGACCTCTACTTCGCCGACGAGGTCTTCCTGTGCGGGACGGCCGCCGAGGTGACGCCGGTCGCGTCGGTCGACGGCCAGCAGATCGGAGGGCGCGGACCGATCACGAAGGCCGTGCAGGACACGTTCTTCGCGATCGTCTCGGGCCGCGACGAGCGGTTCGCCGACCTGCTCGAGTACCCGGTCCGAGCCGCGGTCTGACCCGCGGCATGGTGGCGACCCGGTCGATCCCGCTCGCCCGCCCCCACATCGGGGAGCGTGAGCGGGAGCTGGTGATGGACGTGCTGCGCTCGGACGCGCTGGCGTGCGGCGAGATGGTGCCGGCGTTCGAGCGCGCGTTCGCCGACCGGGTCGGGACGCGCTTCGCCGTCGCCTGCTCGAGCGGGACGGCGGGCCTCCACGTCGCGCTCAACCGCCTCGGCCTCGAGCCGGGGGACGAGGTCGATCACGTCGAGCTTCTCGTTCATCGCGTCGGCCAACGTGATCCTGCACGAGCGCGCGACGCCGGTCTTCGCCGACATCGACGAGCGGACGCTGAACGTCGACCCCGCGGCCGTCGAGGCGGCGATCACGCCGCGCACGCGGGCGATCGTCCCGATCCACATCTTCGGCTACCCGTGCGACATCGAGGCGATCTCGCGGATCGCCGCCGAGCACGGCGTCCCTGTCGTCGAGGACGCCTGCGAGGCGCTCGGGTGCACGGTGGGCGGCCGCCCGGTCGGCACGCACGGCAACCCGGCCGTCTACGGCTTCTACCCGAACAAGCAGCTGACGACCGGCGAGGGCGGGATGATCACGACCGACGACGAGGACATCGCCGCTCGACCTGCGCAGCCTCGTCAACCAGGGCCGGTCGGACAACGGCGACTGGCTCGTCCACCAGCGGGTCGGGTTCAACTACCGGATGGACGAGATGTCGGCGGCCGTCGGGATCGCCCAGCTCGAGAAGCTGGACACGCTGCTCGAGGCGCGCCGGCGGGTCGCCGAGCGCTACGACGACGCCCTGGACGGGATCGACGGCGTCGAGCGCCCGTATCAGCGGCCCCGAGGCGCGAAGCTGGTTCATCTACTACGTGCGGCTCGCCGCCGGGCTCGATCGCGACGCCGTCGCGGGCGGCCTCGCCGCCCGCGGGATCGCGACGCGGCCGTACCTGCCGGCGATCCACCTCCAGCCTCCGTACCGCGATCGGTTCGGCTTCGCGGAGGGCATGCTGCCCGTCACGGAGCGGGTCAGCCGCTCGACGCTCGCGCTCCCCTTCTACGTCCAGCTCGAGGACGACGACATCGCGCACGTCGCCGCCTCGCTCCGCGAGGTGCTGCAGGAGCTGTGACCGCGTTCGGGGCGCCGATGGTGTTCCTTGGCTACGGGAAGTACGTCCGCGCCGATCGCATCTACGCCCTCGAGCCGATCGAGGCCGATGACCGCGGCGACGGCCGGCGGACGCGGGTGTGGGTCGAGGGGATGGCCGAGCCGCTCGTCGCCTCGCGCACCGAGCGGACGATCCTGGCCGACATGGGCGAGTCGGTCGCCCTGGCTCAGGCCCTGCGCCGAAACCAGCAAGAATCAGATGTCGCTCGATGTCTGACTGGGACGTCCAGCTGATCTCGGCCGGGTCGCTCCCGATGGAGGGCCGGCTGCTCGGGCCCGAGGGGACGTTCGCCGACACGCGCATCTGCTCGAACGTCGTCCTCTGCGCGGCGGCGGCCGCACGATCCTGTCGACACCGCCGCCGGCGGAGTCTCGACAGCGAGTGGGAGGGGGCGACCAGCAACCTGGCCGAGGCGCTCTCGGCGCACGGGTGCGCGCTCGCCGACATCGACACGGTCGTCCTGACGCACCTCGACTTCGACCACTGCGGCGGCGCGCCGGACGTCCCGGCCGACCGCGTCGTCGTCACGGCGACGGCGGCTGGGTGGGCCCGCGCGCTCCCCGCGGACCAGCCGGCGCGGCGGGTTTTCGGGCCGTCGGCGATCGGCTCGAGGAGGCGGCCGACGGGGCCGAGGTGGCGCCCGGGATCCGGCATCGTCGAGGCGCCCGGCCACCGCGGCGGGCACGCCTGCGTCGAGATCGGCGGCGACGGGTCGCGGCGCGTGTTCCTGGCGGACGTGATCCACCACACGAGCCACGTCGAGCATCCCGAGTGGGATCAGCGAGTTCGACACCGATCCCGAGATCGGCCTGGCCACCCGGCGCCGCTGGCTGGCCGAGCTGTCCGGGACGGGCGTGTGGTGCGCCGCCTCGCACATCGAGGGGTGGGGGACGATCGAGCCGGCCGGGGACGGCTACCGCTGGCAGCCCGCGGGCTGAGGCTCGACCTCGCGGGCGACCCGGTCGCCGCCGCCCGCGCGCTCATCGGCTGGACGCTTCTCGTCGAGGGCGTCGGCGGCCCGATCGTGGAGGCCGAGGCGTATCGGGCACGACGATCCGGCGTCGCACTCCTTCCCGGGGCCGCGCGCTCCGGAACGCCGCCATGTTCGGCCCGCCGGGGACGCTCTACGTGTACCGCTCCTACGGCATCCACTGGTGCGTCAACATCGTGTGCCGGCCCGAGGGGGTCGGGGCGGCGGTGCTCGTGCGATCGCTCGAGCCGACGCACGGGGTCGAGGCGATGCGCGCCCGGCGTGGGCGCGAGCCGCTGGCGACCGGGCCCGGGAACGTCGGCCAGGCGCTGGCCGCGACTCCGGCGCTGAACGGCGAGGCCGCCGTCCTCCTGCCGCCGGACCGCGCCCGCCGGGTCGAGGCCTCGGTGCGGATCGGCATCAGCAAGGGGATCGAGCAGCCGTGGCGGTTCTTCGACCCCGAGTCGAGCTCGTGAGCCGGCCGATATCATCCGCGCCCCGTGGCCGACCTCGCCGCACTCACCCGTAACGCCGTCAAGGTGCTCCCGGAGGGGGAGCTCGCGCGCAAGCTCGCGCTGGGGCGGCCGCTCAGGGTGAAGCTGGGGATCGATCCGACCGCCCGCGACATCCACATCGGAAACGCGATCCCGCTCCAGCGGATGCGCGCATTCCAGGACCAGGGGCACACCGGCGTCCTGATCGTCGGCGACTACACCGCGCGCGTGGGCGACCCGTCCGGCCGCTCGAAGGAGCGGCGGGTGATGTCCGACGCGCAGATCGACGAGAACGCTGCGCTCTACTTCGAGCAGGCGTTTCGGATCCTCGACCCCGATCGGACCGAGCAGCGGTTCAACTCGGAGTGGCTGGGCAGGCTCGACTTCGCCGAGATCCTGCGCCTGACGCGCACGATCACGGTGTCGCGGCTGCTCGAGCGAAACGACTTCGAGCGCCGCTTCAAGGCCGAGCAGCCGATCTCGGTGTCGGAGTTCCTCTACCCGCTCATGCAGGCCTACGACTCGGTCGCGATCCAGGCCGACGTCGAGCTCGGCGGCACCGATCAGGAGTACAACCTCCTGACCGGCCGCGACGTCCAGATCGCCTACGACCAGGAGCCGCAGGTCATCCTGACGACGCCGCTCATCAACGGCCCGAACGGCACGCAGAAGATGAGCGCGTCGCTCGGCAACTACATCGGGATCAGCGAGCCGCCACAGGAGATGTACGGCAAGGCGATGAGCTGCGTCGACGAGCTGATGCCGGTCTACTACCGGCTGTGCCTGGAGGCCGACGATCCGCCGCCGGCCGACCCCTACACGGCGAAGCGGGAGTTCGCGCGCCGGCTCGTCGAGCGCTGGCACGGGGCGGATGCGGCCGCCGCCGCCGAGGCCGGCTTCGACCGCATGTTCAAGGACAAGCGGGCCACCGAGGACGCGCCGGTGCTCGACCTGCCGGACGCCGACCCGGTGCACGTGCCCGCGCTGCTCGCCGACCACGGCCTGGCCGGGTCGCGCGGCGAGGCCCGGCGGCTGATCTCGCAGGGCGGCGTCCGCCTCGACGGCGAGCCGCTCGGGGCCGACGAGCTCGACGTGCCGCGCGCCCGGATGGCCGGCGCCGAGCTGCGCGTCGGGCGCCGGTTCGCGCGCGTCGCGGGGTAGGCGTGTCGACGCCTGAGGAGCTCCACGGGCACTACTCGCGCGGCGAGGAGCGAGACCGGCTCCTGACCCCGTTTGGGCAGGTCGAATTCACGCGCACGTGCGAGATCCTGGAGCGGGCGCTGCCACCGGCCCCTGCGGTCGTGGCTGACGTAGGCGGCGGGCCCGGGCGGTACGCGCTGTGGCTCGCCGAGCGCGGCTACACGGTGCACCACCGCGACCTCGTCGAGCTCCACGTGACGCAGGTGGCCGCCGATGCCGCCGCCCGGGGGCTCGGGATTGACTCGGCGATCGCCGACGCGCGCGCAGCTCGACCTCCCGGACGAGTCGGTCGACGCCGTCCTCCTGCTCGGGCCGATCTACCACCTGCCGACGCGCGACGACCGCGTTGCCGCGCTGGCGCGAGGCGGCGCGTGTGGTGCGGCCGGGCGGGCCGGTGTTCGCGGCGGCCATCTCGCGCTGGGCCCCGCGGCTCCATGGTGAGGTCGCCGACCGGCTGGGGGAGGTTCACGCCTCCATCCGCGAGGCCGTGGACGTCGTCGAGCGCACCGGCCGGCTCGTGCCGCTCTTCGAGGGCTCGTTCAGCGGCTACTGCCACCGCCCGGACGAGCTTCGCGACGAGATCGTGGCCGCCGGGCTCGAGCTCGTCGACCTGGTCGGTGTGGAGGGGATTGCCTTTGCCCTGGCCGATCTCGAGGATCGGCTGGCCTCGCCGGAGGCCCGCGCCGTGGTGCTCGACGCGGCCCGGGCGCTCGAGCGCGTGCCGGAGCTGCTGGGGCTCAGCCCGCACCTCCTGGCGACGGGGAGACGCCCCCGATTTGTGCTTGGCTAGGCGGTTCGCTAAGCTTCGCGGTCGCGCCCGAAGTGCGCGTGGTCTTTGAAAACTCAGCAGTTTGGCGATCGACCCGGCCTCTACAGGTGGCTGCGGTCGATCGACGTCGGGTTCGTCCGCACCCGTTTCGGCGGGGAGCGGAAACCAGTCGGCCATCCTCCGCGGCTGCCCTCGGGCGGTGCGCGATGGATGTGTCGACCTTTGAGAGCGGGTCGGGGCTTGCCCCGGCCACAGACTCTCCTTCATGGTCAGAGACCGGCCGTTGAAGCCGCCCTCGTGGCGGTGGAGGCCGATTTCGCAACCTGTTCTCGGAGAGTTTGATCCTGGCTCAGGACGAACGCTGGCGGCGTGCTTAACACATGCAAGTCGAGCGGAAAGGCCCCTTCGGGGGTACTCGAGCGGCGAACGGGTGAGTAACACGTGGGTAATCTGCCCGGGACACAGGAATAACCAGTGGAAACGCTGGCTAATGCCTGATGACGTGCCGGCCCCTTGGGGCTGTCACCAAAGGTAGCTTCGGCCTCCGGTCCCGGATGAGCCCGCGGCCCATTAGCTTGTTGGCGGGGTAACGGCCCACCAAGGCGACGATGGGTAGCTGGTCTGAGAGGACGATCAGCCACACTGGGACTGAGACACGGCCCAGACTCCTACGGGAGGCAGCAGTGGGGAATCTTGCGCAATGGGCGGAAGCCTGACGCAGCAACGCCGCGTGCGGGAAGAAGGCCTTCGGGTTGTAAACCGCTTTCAGCAGGGACGAAGGCGAGCGGGTTAATAGCCCGTCAGTTGACTGTACCTGCAGAAGAAGGTCCGGCTAACTACGTGCCAGCAGCCGCGGTAATACGTAGGGACCGAGCGTTGTCCGGAATCATTGGGCGTAAAGAGCGTGTAGGCGGCCCCTTAAGTCCTGCGTGAAATCCTGCGGCTCAACCGCAGACGGTCGTGGGAAACTGGAGGGCTAGAGTGCGGGAGAGGAGAGTGGAATTCCCGGTGTAGCGGTGAAATGCGCAGATATCGGGAAGAACACCCGTGGCGAAGGCGGCTCTCTGGAACGCAACTGACGCTGAGACGCGAAAGCGTGGGGAGCAAACAGGATTAGATACCCTGGTAGTCCACGCCGTAAACGATGGACGCTAGGTGTGGGCGGTGTCGACTCCGTCCGTGCCGAAGCTAACGCATTAAGCGTCCCGCCTGGGGAGTACGGCCGCAAGGCTAAAACTCAAAGGAATTGACGGGGACCCGCACAAGCAGCGGAGCATGTTGTTTAATTCGATGCGACGCGAAGAACCTTACCTGGGCTTGACATGCGCCTGTAATCTCGGGAAACCGAGCCCCTCTTCGGAGCGGGTGCACAGGTGGTGCATGGCTGTCGTCAGCTCGTGTCGTGAGATGTTGGGTTAAGTCCCGCAACGAGCGCAACCCCTATCCTGTGTTGCCAGCGGTTCGGCCGGGAACTCACAGGAGTACTGCCGGTGACAAACCGGAGGAGGGTGGGGATGACGTCAAGTCATCATGCCCCTTATGTCCAGGGCTACAAACGTGCTACAATGGCCGGTACAGAGGGCTGCGAAGCCGCGAGGCGGAGCGAATCCCAAAAAGCCGGTCCCAGTTCGGATTGGAGGCTGAAACTCGCCTCCATGAAGTCGGAGTTGCTAGTAATCGCGGATCAGCAACGCCGCGGTGAATACGTTCCCGGGTCTTGTACACACCGCCCGTCACACCACGAAAGCCGGAAACACCCGAAGTCCGTGAGCCAACCCGCAAGGGAGGCAGCGGCCGAAGGTGGAGTCGGTGATTGGGGTGAAGTCGTAACAAGGTAGCCGTAGCGGAAGCTGCGGCTGGATCACCTCCTTTCTAGGGATGCGGCGGCTCCAACCGCCGCGGGCGCCCGCCCTGTCGATGGCATTCGTGCCGTCCCGGTTGCGGGCTCGCCTGGAATCTACGTCGACACCGCCGTTCGGGCCTCTGGCCCGGCCAGACTGCTGAGTTTTGAGAGACCGCGCCGGCCGCCTCGAGCGGCCGCAGGCGCCTCTCGTGTACGGCGGGTCGTGATTCCGCGTGCACCTTGAAAACTCCAGAGCGGTTCGTGGTGTTCTCTATTGAATCAAGTGAACAAGGGCACACGGTGGATGCCTTGGCACCTGGAGCCGATGAAGGACGTGGGCGGCTGCGATAAGCCCCGGGGAGCTGCTGACCAAGCTTTGATCCGAGGATTTCCGAATGGGGAAACCCACCCGTGGTAATGCGCGGGTACCCCCACCTGAACACATAGGGTGGGCGGAGGTAAGTCGGCGAACTGAAACATCTTAGTAGCCGGAGGAAGAGAAAGAAAAATCGATTCCCTGAGTAGTGGCGAGCGAAACGGGAACAGCCTAAACCGTGTCGGCGTGACAGCCTGCGGGCGTTGCCGGCGCGGTGTTGTAGGACTTGTCTTGATCGTCCCGCAGGGCGGTCGGGGAGTTACAAAACGACGTGCTAGCGGAAGACGGTGGAAACCGTCGCCATAGAGGGTAAAGGCCCCGTACGCGAAAGTGCGTCGTCTCCCTGGACAAGCTCCTGAGTACGACCGGGCACGGGAAACCCGGCCGGAATCTGCGGGGACCACCCCGCAAGGCTAAATACTTCCAGGTGACCGATAGTGAACTAGTACCGTGAGGGAAAGGTGAAAAGCACCCCGGAAGGGGAGTGAAATAGTACCTGAACCCGTGTGCCTACAAGCGGTCGGAGCCGGCTTTGTCCGGTGACGGCGTACTTTTTGCATAATGGGCCAGCGAGTTAGTCGTCTGTGGCGAGGTTAAGGAAACGGAGCCGTAGCGAAAGCGAGTCCGAATAGGGCGTTTGAGTCGCAGGCGCTAGACCCGAAACTGGGTGATCTATCCATGGCCAGGTTGAAGCGGGGGTAAGACCCCGTGGAGGACCGAACCCACGTCGGTTGAAAACGGCGGGGATGAGCTGTGGATCGGAGTGAAAGGCTAATCAAACCCAGAAATATCTGGTTCTCCCCGAAATATATTTAGGTATAGCCTCGTGCGTTCAGTACCGGCTGTAGAGCACTGTTTGGCCTAGGGGCCCTACCAGGTTACCGAAGTCAGGCAAACTCCGAATACCGGTACTCCAGAGCACGGGAGTCAGACTGCGGGGGATAAGCTTCGTAGTCGAGAGGGAAACAGCCCTGACCGCCAGCTAAGGTCCCTAAATCCTGACTAAGTGGTAAACGATGTGTGAATGCACAGACAACCAGGAGGTTGGCTTAGAAGCAGCCACCCTTGAAAGAGTGCGTAATAGCTCACTGGTCAAGTGTTCGCGCGCGGATAATGTAGCGGGGCTCAAGTCAGGTACCGAAGCTGCGGATTCCGGCCTAGCCGGAGTGGTAGGGGAGCGTCCCGATGCCGACTGAAGCGGCGGGGTAACCCAGCCGTGGAGGCATCGGGAGTGAGAATGCTGGCACGAGTAACGAAAGAGGGGCGATGAAACCCCTCCGCCGAACGCCCAAGGGTTCCTGAGTAAAGCTAATCTTCTCAGGGTTAGTCGGGACCTAAGCCGAGGCCGAAAGGCGTAGGCGATGGACAACGGGTTGATATTCCCGTACCACGTCGGAACCGTTATCACCGATGGGAGGACGGGGTAGGACAAGGGATCCCAGCCGTTGGTTGTGCTGGGGCAACTGCGTAGGCCGGCCGGGCGAAAACCGGCCATCAAGGCTGAGACAGGATGCGGTGACGTAATGTCGGAAGTCCCTGTAACCATGCCCCCGAGAAAAGCCCCTAGGGAGGTTCCGCGTGCCCGTACCAAAACCGACACAGGTGGGCGGGTAGAGAATACCAAGGCGATCGAGGAAACCCTCGTTAAGGAACTCGGCAAAATTGCCCCGTAACTTCGGGAGAAGGGGCGCCCCGTTAGGGTGTAGGACTTCGCGTCCGAAGCCCGAGGGGGCCGCAGTGAACCGGCCCAAGCGACTGTTTATCAAAAACACAGGTCTCTGCTAAGTCGTAAGACGACGTATAGGGGCTGACGCCTGCCCGGTGCCGGAAGGTCACGAGGAGAGGTTAGCCTTCGGGCGAAGCTTCGAATCCAAGCCCCGGTAAACGGCGGCCGTAACTATAACGGTCCTAAGGTAGCGAAATTCCTTGTCGGGTAAGTTCCGACCTGCACGAATGGCGTAACGACTTGGGCGCTGTCTCAACGAGGGACTCGGTGAAACTGTAGTATCGGTGAAGATGCCGATTACGCGCAGCAAGACGGAAAGACCCCGTGAACCTTTACTGCAGCTTGATATTGGAGTCTGGGACATTTTGTCCAGGATAGGTGGGAGACTGTGAAGCGGGGACGCCAGTCCTCGTGGAGTCAACCTTGGGATACCACCCTTGGTGTTCTGGGCTTCTAACTCCGTTCCGTGATCCGGACGGGGAACAGTGTCAGGTGGGCAGTTTGACTGGGGCGGTCGCCTCCTAAAATGTAACGGAGGCGCGCAAAGGTTCCCTCAGCACGGTCGGAAATCGTGCGTAGAGTGTAAAGGCACAAGGGAGCTTGACTGCGAGACCCACAAGTCGAGCAGGTACGAAAGTAGGCCTTAGTGATCCGGCGGTAGAGAGTGGAATTGCCGTCGCTCAACGGATAAAAGGTACTCCGGGGATAACAGGCTCATCGCTTCCAAGAGTCCACATCGACGAAGCGGTTTGGCACCTCGATGTCGGCTCGTCGCATCCTGGGGCCGAAGTCGGTCCCAAGGGTTGGGCTGTTCGCCCATTAAAGCGGTACGCGAGCTGGGTTCAGAACGTCGTGAGACAGTTCGGTCCCTATCTGCTGTGCGCGTTGGAGAGTTGAACGGAGTCGACCCTAGTACGAGAGGACCGGGTTGAACAGACCTCTGGTGTATCAGTTGTCCTGCCAAGGGCACTGCTGGTTAGCTACGTCTGGATGGGATAACCGCTGAAAGCATCTAAGCGGGAAGCCCACCGTGAGATGAGTTCTCCCATCCCCTTGAGGGAGTAAGGATCCTGGCAGACCACCAGGTTGATAGGCGGGATGTGTAAGCGCAGTAATGCGTTCAGCAGACCCGTACTAATCATCCGAGGACTTGATTTGAGAGCCCCACGGGCCGCTATGGAGTTTTGAGGGTGCGCGCGCCTGCCGGCGTGCGCAGCTTTACACGGTTTCCGGTGGTCACAGCGAGGGGGAAACACCTCTTCCCATTCCGAACAGAGAAGTTAAGCCCCTCAGCGCCGATGGTACTTGACGTGAGAACGTCTGGGAGAGTAGGTCGCCGCCGGGATTAAATGACTGAGCCGCCTCCGGGCGGCTCAGTCATTTAATCCCGGCTGGTAGCCGCGTTCTCTCCAGAGGGGTCAGGCTTCAGCCTGACCCCATCCGGCCAGCGCCGTCCGGGCCAGCCGCGGTAGATGTCGGCCCTACGACGGCTCGTCGTCCGGCCGCTCGTCCTCGTCGAGCAGTCCCCGCGGCGGCCAGTCGTCCTGGGCGTCGCAGCGGCTCGTGCAGTGGAGCGACGCGACGTTCTGGAGCGGGACGAGGATGTGGCCGTTGAGCTCGACGTGCGGCACGTCGGCGACGACGCAGTAGGCAGTGAGCACGCCGTCCTGATACTCGCCTCCGAAGAGCGCGAGCTCGACCGCTTCGCCCATGTACCGCGACGTGTGGTCGTCCATCGTCCGCGGAGTCTAGACCAGGTGCCCGGAATCGTTGAGGGCGACGAGCGTCCACCGTCCCCGCTGCCGCTCCACGACCGTCAGGGAGCCGTTGGGGCCCGCCGCGAGCCGCCGGCGCTCGTGCGGCTCGAGCCCGAGCACGTGAAGCGCGATCGCCCGGATGATGCCGTTGTGGCAGACCGCGACGGCGGTCCCGTCGGCGTGCCGGCCGGCCATGCGATCGAGGGCGGCGAGGGCTCGGTCCCGGAGGTCGGCGAACTGCTCGCCGCCCGGGTAGCTGTCGTCGGTGCCGGCGCGCCAGCGGGTGTACCAGTCGGGATACCGCCGGCCGGCCTCGGCCCGGTCGAGCCCCACGAGGTCGCCGACGTCGACCTCGCGCAGCCGAGGCGTGAGGATCGCCTCGAGGCCGGTCTCGTGCGTCACCTCGGCGGCGGTCTCCGTGGCGCGAAGGAGGTCGCTCGTGTAGAGCGCGTCGATCGTCTCGCCGGCCAGGCGGCGCCCGAGCGCCTTCGCCTGGGCGATCCCCGTGGCGTTCAGAGGCTGGTCGGCGTGGCCCTGCCAGCGGCCCTCGCGATTCCAGTCGGTCTCGCCGTGGCGCGCGAGCAGGATCCGGGTCATCGGCGAGAGATCATAAGATCCGCCCTCACATGACCATGCGCCTCGATGGGATCCGTGCGCTCGTGACCGGCGGCAGCGCCGGCATCGGCCTCGCCACCGCGAGCCATCTGGTCGCGGGCGGTGCGCGCGTTGCGATCGCCTCGCGCGACCCGTCCGCGGCCGCCGCCGAGATCGGCGCCCTCGCCGTCGCCGCCGATCTCGCCGCCGAGGTCGGCCCGGCCGAGGCGGTCGCCGAGGCCGCGGGCGCTCTCGGCGGCCTGGACGTGCTCGTGAACAACCTCGGCGTGGCCCGGATCGCCACCTGGTACGAGGTGACCGACGCCGAGTGGCAGGCGGCCTGGGACACGAACGTGATGAGCTACGTCCGCGCGATCCGGGCGGCGCTCCCGCACCTGCGGCAGTCCGACCACGCCGCCATCGTGAACGTGGCCTCGACGTCGGGGAAGCGGCCGTCGGTCTCGATGCCGGACTACTCCGTGACGAAGGCCGCCGTCCTCTCGCTCTCGCGGCTCGTGGCCGATGCGCACGCCAAGGACGGGATCCGCTGCAACGCCGTGTGCCCCGGCCCGACCCGCACGCCGGCGTGGCTGGGTGAGGGCGGCCTGGCCGACCAGACCGCCGCTCGTGAGCGGCCGCGATCGCAGCGACGTGCTGGACGGGGTCGGGAAGGGCCGGCCCATCGGCCGGATGGCCGAGCCCGACGAGATCGCCGCCGTGATCGCGTTCCTGGCGTCGCCGGCGGCGTCCTACGTGACCGGTTCTGCATGGAGCGCGGACGGCGGCACGGTTCCCGTGATCATCTGAGACGCTCTTGCGACGCCGGCGCGGCCGGACGCCGGACCGGCGCGGGTACACTCGCTTCAGATGCCGCATCCCACGGGCCCCGTCGCCGCCGCCTTCGCCGACCGCATCCGCCGCCTCGAGGCGGCGGCGCTGTCGGAGCGGGCGGTGAAGTCGTATGAGACCGCGGGGGCGCGGAGCACCCGGACGAGGGTGAGTGCTCGCTGCGGACGCCGTTTCAGCGCGACCGCGACCGGATCGTCCACTCGAAGGCCTTTCGCCGCCTCAAGCACAAGACGCAGGTCTTCATCGCTCCCGAGGGCGACCACTTCCGCACGCGGATGACCCACACGCTCGAGGTGACCGGGCATCTCGCGGGCCGTGGCGCGCGCGCTCAGGCTGAACGAGGACCTCACCGAGGCGATCGCGCTCGGCCACGACCTCGGCCATCCGCCGTTCGGCCACACGGGCGAGGAGGCGCTCGACCGCTCGCTGCGGGCGTACGGATCGGAGTTCCACCACAACGAGCACTCGGTGCGCGTGGTCGAGGTGCTCGAGCGCGACGGCCGGGGGCTGAACCTGACGGCCGAGGTGCGCGACGGCATCCTGCACCACACCGGCTCCGGCCGCCCGTCGACCATGGAGGGCGAGATCGTCCGCCTGGTCGACCGCTTCGGCTACGTGAACCACGACATCGACGATGCCGTGCGCGCCGGGATCCTCGACGCGGGCGACCTTCCCGGCAGGGCCGCTCGAGCTGCTCGGCCCCAGCTCGTCGGCCCGGGTCGACGCGCTCGTGCACGACCTCGTCGAGACGAGCGACCGGGCCGGCGCGATCGAGCAGTCGCCCGAGCACGCCGCGGCGCTCTCGGAGCTCCGCCGGTTCATGTTCCAGCACGTCTACCTCGGCCCGCCGGCACGGGCCGAGAGCGCGCGGGCGGCCGCCGTCGTCGAGGAGCTCTTCCGTCACCACCTGGCGGGCTCCGACCCCGTATCCGCCACGGACTGGGTGGCGGGCATGACCGACCGCTACGCCCTGCGGGCGCACGCCGCGCTCGCGTCCGCCGCGTGAGCACGATCACCCGCGAGAGCCTCGAGGCCCTCGAGGCCGCGGTGGACATGGTCGACCTCGTCGGCGGGCGGACGCCGCTTCGCCGCTCCGGCGCCCGCTACGTCGGCCGCTGCCCGTTCCACGACGAGCGGACGCCGTCCTTCTCGGTCGATCCGGTGAAGAAGGTCTACTACTGCTTCGGCTGCCAGCGGGGCGGCGACCACATCGCCTTCGTGCGCGAGACCGAGAACCTCGACTTCGCCGCCGCCGTCGAGACGCTTGCCGACCGCTACGGCGTCCGGCTCGAGTACGAGCAGTCCTCGCCGGCCGAGGAGCGCCGGCGGGCCGAGCGGGGCCGGCTGCTGCGGCTCCTGGAGGACGCGGCCGGCTTCTACGCGCGCTACCTGTGGGAGTCGGCCGAGGCCGCGCCGGCCCGCGACTACCTGGCCGAGCGGGGGATCGCCGAGGCGACCGCCCGCGACTACCGGCTGGGGTTCTCGCCCGTCGGCCTGGGATCGGGTGTGCGCGGCAGCGCTCGCCAAGGGCTTCACGGCGGCGGAGCTCGGGCAGGCCGGGCTCTCGGGGCGCGGCCGGCGCGGCCCGGTCGACCGCTTCCGGGGCCGGCTGATGTTCCCGCTGGCCGACGTCCGCGGCCGCGTGCGGGGCTTCGGCGCCCGCCAGATGCCCGGCGGCGAGCCTCCGAAGTACCTGAACTCACCCGAGGGCCCGCTCTTCCGCAAGAACGAGGTGCTCTACGGCCTCGATCGGGCACGGAGCGCGATCGCTACGGCCGGCCGCGCGATCGTCGTCGAGGGCTACACCGACGTGCTCGCGCTGCACCAGTCGGGGACGGCGAACGCCGTGGCCTCGATGGGGACGGCGCTCACCGACGGGCAGGTCACGGAGCTGAAGCGGGTGTGCTCCACCGTCTTCCTCGCGTTCGACTCCGACGCGGCGGGCGAGGAGGCGTCGCTCCGCGGGATGGCGCTGGCCGAGGCGAACGGCCTCTCCGTGCGTGTGGTCGCGCTTCCGGCCGGGCAGGATCCCGCCGACGTCGTGCTCGCCGATCCCGACGCGTTCGCCCGGTCGGTCGAGTCGGCGGCGGGCGTGCTCTCGTTCCGCGTCGGCCGGGCGCTCGGGCTCGGCGGCACGCGCGACGAGATCTACGCGCGGGTCGCTGCGATCATCAGCCAGGCGCCGCCGTCGGTCGAGCGCGACGAGCAGGTGCGGCTCGTGGCCGACCGCCTGCGCCTGACCGACGACCTCGCGGCCCGGCTGACGGCGGCCCGGGCCGCCGGCCCGGCCAGGACGCCGGCTGCCCCGCCCGCGCGACTGCCGCGCTCGCCCTGGGAGCGAGACGGGCGGCTCTTCCTCGGCATGGCGCTGGCTCTGCCGGATCGCGGTCGGGAGCTCTTGGCGGAGTTGGATGTGGCATACTTTCCGGACGAGCCGCTGCGGGAAGCGGCCGGGCACATGCGTCGGCTTCTGGCCGGCGAGGGGGACATCGAGGACGCCGAACGGTGGGCGCCTTTCATGGCTGAGCTCAATGCCGTGGCGGCGCGTGAAGCACCCTCGGAGTCCGCTTTGGAGGAGCTCTACTGGAAGCTGCATCTGTACCGGACCGAAGACGAGCTAAAGACCTTGAGGCAAAACGCCGACTTGGAGTTGAGTCGGCAGCAGGAGCTCCAGCGCCTCGAGGAGCTGAGGCTGAGGTTGCTGGCGACCCTCGAGTCCGTACGCGCCCACGCGCCCGATCGTTAGGTCCCACACAGATGGCCGAATCCGCCCCGGATCCCACGGGGTTCGACTCCCACGAGGAGCCCGACCTGGAGGTCGAGGCCTCGCCTGGTCCCACAGAGGACACGGTTGGCCTCTATCTGCGAGAGATCTCCCAGGTTCCGCTCCTGACCGCCGCCGAGGAGGTCTCGCTTGCGAAGGCCCTCGAGCGCGGCGATGAGCGCGCCCGCAGGCGGCTCATCGAGTCGAACCTGCGCCTGGTCGTCTCGATCGCGCGCCGCTACTCGGGCCGCGGCCTGAGCTTCCTCGACCTGATCCAGGAGGGGAACGTCGGGCTCATGAAGGCCGTCGAGCGCTACGACTGGCGCCTCGGCCACCGGTTCTCGACGTACGCGACGTGGTGGATCCGCCAGGCCGTGACGCGCGCGCTCGCCGACCAGGGC
Source organism: uncultured Actinomycetes bacterium (assembly GCA_963821535.1). Taxonomy (GTDB): domain Bacteria; phylum Actinomycetota; class Thermoleophilia; order Gaiellales; family JAICJC01; genus JAICJC01. The sequence continues at coordinate 75,080 of CAWGEC010000002.1, forward strand.
CGCACGATCCGCGTGCCCGCGCAGGTCGTCGACACGATCAACCGGATGGCGCGCGTCGAGCGGCAGCTGACCCAGACCTTCAACCGCGCCCCGACCCACGACGAGGTCGCCGAGGCGATGGGCCTGAAGACCGACCAAGGTGGAGGAGCTGAAGCGCGTCTCGCAGGAGCCCGTGTCGCTGGCCGCGCCCGTCGGCGAGGACTCGACCGAGCTCGGCGAGATGATCGAGGACGAGCACCAGCGCCACCTCGGCTCGGACATGGCCGCGAGCCAGCGCGACGCGCACGTGTCCGACCTGGTGAGCCAGCTGCCCTATCGCGAGCGGCTGATCCTCGAGCTTCGCTACGGCCTTGCGGGCAACCGCCCGCACACGCTGGAGGAGGTCGGCCGCCGCTTCGGGGTCACCCGCGAGCGCGTCCGCCAGATCGAGACCCGCACGCTCCGCAGGCTCGCCGCGGCCGGCGAGAACGCCGAGCTGCGCCTCTTGATCGACTAGATCATCGACTAGACTGCTTCACCCGATCCGCGGTAGCTCAATGGCAGAGCATCCGGCTGTTAACCGGAGGGTTGTAGGTTCGAGTCCTACCCGCGGAGCCTCGCTCGAGGAGCTTGCGCGCCTGGCGCCCCACTGCGCGGTGCTGTTCGCCCGGCTGGCGCGGGACGGCCGCGTGCGCGCGCCGGCACAAGCTGGTGCTGCTCGGTGCCGCGGCCTATCTGGCGATGCCGCTCGACCTCGTGCCCGACTTCATCCCCGTGCTCGGCCAGCTCGACGACGCCGTGGTGATCGCGCTGGCCCTGCGTGCCGTGCTCAGGGGCGCCGGCCCCGATCTCGTGGCCGAGCACTGGCCCGGATCGCCGAGATCCCTCGACGTCCTCGAGCGCTTCGCCCGCGTCCGCCGCTAGACCGACGGGTTTCCGGCGGGCAGCTCGAGCCCCAGGCGGCCGCCCTCCTCGAGCAGCCGCGCCTCGGTGATCGCACCTCCGACCGCGGTCGGCGTGGTCACCGACAGGGCCGAGTAGAGGACGGCCCAGCGCAGGCGGTCCTCGACGTTCGCTCCGCGGAGCTCGGCCCAGATGTAGGCGGCGACCAGGAGATCGCCCGCCCCGGTCGTGTCGACGACGGCGGGGACGGGCACGCCGGGCGCGGAGACGCGGTCGCCGTCCATGATCGCCATCGCTCCTCCGGCCCCAAGCGTGACGACCACCGATCCGGCGAGCTCGACGAGGCACTCGGCGGCGCCGTCGAGGTCCGCCTTTCCCGGAGAGCGTCAGCGCCTCGCGCTCGCTCACGAAGAGCACATGCACGCCCTCCAGCTGTCGCAGCGGCTGGCGGGCGAAGGCCCGGGCGTCGTCGTCGCCGCACGTCACGTAGGCGGCCACTCCTTCCGGGACGGCGTGGAGCATGTCGACGTTGGCCGCGACGGTGCGTGGCTCGAGCGCGGCCACCTCGGCGGCGCTGGCCCTGACGCCGGGGTCGAGGGTCACCATCGCGCGGTCGTTGGCCACCGGCATGACCACCGTGGTCGCGGTGCGGCCCGCCCGTCGGCCGACGAGCGTCACGCCCTCGTCCTCGAGCGCCTTCCGCAGGAACTCCGCCGAGTCGTCGTCGCCGAGCGGCGTGGCCAGGGCCGCGGAGAGCCCGAGGCGCGCCGCGGCGATCGCATGGATCGCGCCTCCCCCGGGCGAGCGGACGAGGTCGCCGGCGAACCGCTCCTCACCGGGTCCCGGCAGCGCCTCGAGACCCACGAACGTGAGGTCGAGAAAGGCCGGGACGGCGACGGCGACGTCGATGGGCATCCGGGCGAGGATAGCGGCCCGGACCGAGCGCCGGGGCACCCGTCCGACGGCCTACAGGAGTATTGTGGGCCGGACCACGAAAGGACGGTGAACATGACTCACACGGACGCGTACGACGACTGGCACACGGGCGTCGAGTTCGACCGCGAGACGCGTACCTGGAAGGGGTTCATCAAGCACAACGAGATGGACAAGATGCACCTCACCGACCAGTCGTTCGACGACAAGGGCGACGCCGCGGTCGCCGCCAGCGACCTCCTGACCAAGGCTCGCGCCGGCCAGCTCGAGAGCGCCTAGAAGGCATGATCCTCGCGGAGGGTCTCGAGCGCTATCTGCGGTCGCTCGTCCCCGAGCCCGACCCGGTGCTGGCCGAGATGCTCGCCCATGGCGAGCGCGACGGCATCCCGGTCGTCTACCCCGAGACGGGCCTCCTGCTCGAGGTGCTCGTCGCGCTGTGCGGCGCCCGGAGGGCCGTCGAGGTCGGCACGGCGATCGGCGTCTCGACGCTCCATATCGCCCGCGCGCTCGGTGAGGGCGGGAGCGTTGTGTCGTTCGAGGTCGATCCGGGCCGGCAGGAGGCCGCGCGGGGATACCTCGAGCGTGCCGGGCTCGCCGACTGCGCCGACCTGCGCCTCCAGGACGGCGCGGAGGGCCTCGCAGCGCTGACCGGGCCGTTCGACTTCGCGTTCCTCGACGCGTTCAAGGACGACTATCCGCGGCATCTCGCGCTGGTCGTGCCGCTCCTGCGCCCGGGCGGCGCCGTCGCGATCGACAACGTGCTCCTCTCGGGGATGGTGGCGACCGAACGGGCCGCCGGCCACTGGTCCGAGGAAGATGTGCTCAGGATGCGGGCGTTCAATGCCGATCTGATAGCTGACCCGGCCCTCACCGCCACCGTGCTCCCGGTCGGCGACGGTGTGGCCGTGGCCGTACGTCGCTGAGAATCCCGCGTCTATGCTGCAAGCACCGCCACGAAAGGAACCGCCCCGATGAAGCGCCTTCTTCCCCTGTTGCTCGTGACTCTCCTCGTGGCCGCGGCATGCGGCGGCGGATCCACCGGATCGGGCGGCGGATCGGGCGGCTCGTCGTCGGGCGACATGAGCGCGACCGACCTTCTGAAGGCGAGCCAGGATGCGCTCAAGGGTGCCAAGTCGGCGTCGTTCGAGCTCACGGTGGCCGTGAAGCTCGACGGCAACCTCCAGGGTGCCGGCGCCGGTGCGGCGCTGCTCCAGGGCCCGCTCAGCCTGAGCCTGAAGGGCCAGGCCGGCAAGGCGGACGGCCCGGGCGCCGGGAAGTTCGACATCCACTTCGCCCTCAACTTCACGGGCGGATCGTTCTCCGGCGAGGCGCTCTCGCCCGACGGCAAGACGGCCTACATCCAGATGCCGACGCTTGCTCGGCCCGGGCTGGAAGTCGATCGACATCTCCAAGCAGATGTCCTCCTCCGGCTCGTCCTCGAACGACTCCACGAACAAGAGCCTCGAGCAGCTGAAGGCGCTCGGGCTCGACCCGTCGAAGTGGCTCAAGAACCTCTCGGTGTCCACGTCCGGGAGCACCGACACGATCGCTGCCGACCTCGACTTCGCCGCCCTCATCTCGGATGTGAGCGCGCTGTCGAATTCGCCGATCACGCCCAAGGATCAGAAGCAGCTCGACGAGTTCCAGAACGGCATCAAGACCGCGCACGTCTCGGAGTCGTTCGACCACTCGTCGCACCTGCCGAGCGCGCTCTCGGCCGAGTTCGCGCTGGACGTCCCGGCCGAGCTTCAGAAGGACGCGAACGGCCTCACGGGTGTGGACCTCAAGGTCGACGCCACGTTCAGCGACTGGAACTCGGACTTCTCGGTGACGGCCCCGTCGGGCGCCACGCCGCTCAACTCCGGCGGCCTCTTCGGGGGCCTCGCGCCGGCTGCATAGCAGCGTTCATGGGGGCGGCTGGATTCGAACCAGCGACCAAACGATTATGAGTCGTCTGCTCTCACCGCTGAGCTACGCCCCCGGCGCCGTCTCATCGTAGTCACATAGTCGGGGGCCGAAGCTCAAACCATTCCGCCTCGCGGGCCGTATTAGCGGTACGTGAGCCAGACCACCGACAGCTTCTCCTCCAGTGAGCTCTTCGAAGGCCTCACCGACGCCGCCCTGGCGGATCTCGACGGCCGCCTGCGGACATCCGGGTTCCGCAAGGGAGAGCTCGATCTACTCCCCGTTCGACCGCGGCGATGCGCTCTACCTGATCGAGGCCGGGCGGGTGCGGCTCTACCGAAGCGCCCACGACGGCCGTCAGCTCACGCTTGCGATGCTCGACGAGGGTGAGGCGTTCGGCCTCGTCCCGATGAACGGCGACGACCTCCACGACGCCTACGCAGAGGCGATGAGCGACTGCGTGCTGCGTGTGGTGCCCGCCGCCGACCTCGAGCGCACCGCTGCCGAGCACCCTCAGGTGGCCATGAACCTGATGCGGTCGCTCTCGCAGCGCCTGCGAAGCGTCGAGGACCGGCTCGAGAGCCTGGCCTTCCGCGGGGTGGCCGCGCGCCTGGCGGGTCAGCTCCTGGAGCTGATGAACCGCTACGGCCGCGTCACCCCGCAGGGCATCCGCATCGACGAGCGCTTCACGCACATGCAGCTCGCCGAGATGATCGGCACCAGCCGCGAGACGCTGACGAAGGTCCTGAACGAGCTTCGCGAGTCGGGCATGATCGACGTCCGCGAGCGCCTTGTGTGGGTGCTCGACGCGGACGCCTTGGAGCACCTGAAAACCTCCGGCTAGCTACACTGTCCCCCAGAAGTTCGGCGTTCGAGCAGGGGTGTGTGACGTGAGTGAGACCGGAACCATGCGGGTCAAGAGCGGCCTGGCCGAGATGCTGAAGGGCGGCGTGATCATGGATGTCACGAACGCCGATCAGGCTCGCATCGCCGAGGACGCCGGCGCGTGCGCCGTCATGGCGCTCGAGCGCGTCCCGGCCGACATCCGCCGCGACGGCGGCGTCGCCCGTATGGCCGACCCGGCCAAGGTGCGCGAGATTCAGGAGGCCGTGACGATCCCCGTCATGGCCAAGGCCCGGATCGGGCACTTCACCGAGGCGCAGGTGCTCCAGGCGCTCGAGGTCGACTACATCGACGAGTCCGAGGTGCTGACGCCCGCCGACGAGGCGAACCACATCAACAAGTGGAACTTCACCGTCCCGTTCGTGTGCGGCGCCACGAACCTCGGGGAGGCGCTCCGCCGGATCGCCGAGGGCGCCGCCATGATCCGGTCGAAGGGCGAGGCCGGCACCGGCAACGTCGTCGAGGCGGTCCGCCACATGCGCTCCATCCTCGGCGAGATCAAGCGGCTCGGATCGATGGACGAGGACGAGCTCTACGCCGCGGCCAAGAACCACCAGGCGCCGTACGAGCTGGTGCGAAGCTGCGCCGAGAACGGGCGCCTGCCGGTCGTCACCTTCACCGCCGGAGGCATCGCCACGCCGGCCGACGCCGCGCTCATGATGCAGCTCGGCGCCGACGGCGTGTTCGTGGGCTCGGGCATCTTCAAGAGCTCCGACCCGGCGGCGATGGCGGTGGCGATCGTCAAGGCGACGACGCACTTCGCCGACCCGCAGATCGTGGCCGAGGTCTCGTTCGGCCTCGGCGACGCGATGGCAGGCAAGGAGATCGCCGAGCTGGGCGAGCAGGGCCTGCTCCAGACGCGTGGCTGGTAGGGCGGGAGTCCTCGCCCTCCAGGGCGCCTTCCGCGAGCACTGCCGGGCGCTTCGCGACGTCGGGCTGGACGCCGTCGAGGTGCGGGTACCGGCCGATCTCGAGGGCCTCGACGGGCTCGTGATCCCGGGCGGCGAGTCGACGACGATGTCGAAGCTCATGCAGGCCTACGGGCTCGAGGAGGCGGTGCTCGACCTCCACCGCCGCGGCGGGGCGCTCTTCGGGACGTGCGCCGGGATGATCCTGCTCGCCGCGTCGGCCGTCGACGGGCGCCCGGATCAGCGCTCGCTCGGGCTGATCGACATCGACGTGCGCCGAAACGCCTACGGGCGGCAGGTGTCGAGCTTCGAGGCGCCGGTCAGGATCTCGGGCGAGGACCTGCCGATGCACGGGGTCTTCATCCGCGCGCCGCGGATCGAGCGGATGGGCGACGGGGTGGAGGCCGTGGCGACGCTCGACGGCGCCCCTGTCGCCGCGCGGCAGGGCCCGGTCATGGTCGCGTCGTTTCACCCGGAGCTGACGTCCGACCGGCGCCTGCACGCCCGGTTCGCCTCGATGGTGATGCGGCGGGGGGTGGCGGCGGCGTGAGCGGTCACTCCAAGTGGTCGACCATCAAGCGCCGCAAGGGCGCGGAGGACGCCAAGCGCGGCAAGCTCTTCACGAAGCTCTCGCGGGCGATCATTCTGGCGGCCCGCGAAGGGGGGCCCGATCCCGAGACCAACGCCACGCTGGCGGCGGCGATCGCGAAGGCGCGCTCCTACTCCATGCCGAAGGACAACATCGAGCGCGCGGTCTCGCGGGCCACCGGCGGCGCGGAGGGCTCGGATGCCTACGAGGCGATCGTCTACGAGGGCTACGGGCCCGACGGCGTCGCGATCATCGTCGAGGCTCTGACCGACAACCGAAACCGCACAGCCGCCGACGTGCGGGCCGTGTTCTCGAAGCACCACTCGAGCCTCGGGACGCCGGGGTCGGTGGCCTGGCAGTTCGACCGCAAGGGCGTGATCCACGTCCCGGCGGAGGGGACGACCGAGGACGACGTGGTGCTGGCGGCCGCCGACGCCGGCGCCGAGGATGCCGCGCTCGACGGCACCGTCTGGCAGGTGACGACGGCTCCGACCGACCTCGCGGCCGTCCGCGACGCGCTCGAGGCAAACGGCCTTCAGGTCGAGTCGGCCGAGCTCAGACTCGTCCCTCGCAGCACCGTCGGGCTCGACGAGGACGGCGCGCGCAAGCTGCTGCGCCTGATCGACGGGCTGGAGGACCTGGACGACGTCCAGGACGTCTACGCGAACTTCGACATCCCGGATGCGGTGCTCGAGGCGGTCGCCGGCTGAACGGGCTAGCCGCGGCCCGCGGTGCGGGCGTAGGCGTTCCACATCGCGCGGGACCCGCGCGGCTCGGAGAGGCCGGCGATGAGCATCGCGTGGAGCGCGAGCACCGCGAGCGAGAGCGGCAGGGCCAGCATCCAGAACCCGGGCTCGATGCCCGGAGGTGCGACCATCGAGTGCACCGGCCGGGCGAGCACGGCGGCCGCCGGCAGAACGCCCAGGACGCCGGTCAGGATGCCGGCGCCAAGGGCGCGCGGGAAGCTGATCGAGAAGCGCGTGAGGGCCGAGACGCCGAGCTTCACGAGCATCGCCTCGACGACGCGCCGCAAGGAGCGCGTACGTCGCGAGCGCCGACGTGGCGTCCTCGGGCCGGGCCGTCGAGACGAGCATCTGGCCGCGGGCCACGAACGTGCCCGCCACGAACATCACGCCGACGGCGTGCATGACGACCCCGGTGGCGAATCCCGCAGACCACGACCGTCCCCAACGCGACCCAGAAGCTCATCCGTTCCCCCATTGCACATCCAGTGTGCGCCGCCCCTCGAGCGCGGTCAACGGGGGGAATTTCCCCCGAACGCCCGTTCGACCGGCGTCCGCTCCCACGGCTAGACTGGCCACATGATCGTGCTCGGCATCGACCCCGGCATGGCCGAGACGGGCTACGGGGTGATCGCCGTCGAGGGCAGCCGGATGCGGGCCCTCGACCATGGCGTCGTCACCACGGCTGCCCGGGTTCCGGCCGCTCAGCGGCTCGCCGCCGTCCACGAGCGGCTCGCCGAGCTCATCGCCCGGCACACTGCCCGACGCGGCCGCCCTCGAGGATCTCTACGTGGGCGCCAACCCGCGCACGATCCTCTCGGTCGGCCAGGCCCGCGGCGCCGTGCTCGCCGCGTGCGGCCTCGCCGGGCTCGACGCGGCAGGGTATCCGCCCGCCGAGGTGAAGAAGTCGGTATGTGGATTCGGGCGCGCGGACAAGGGACAGATGCTGCGGATGGTGACGGCGATCCTCGGGCTTGACCCGCCGCCGGCCACCGACCACGCGGCCGATGCGCTCGCCGTCGCGGTCTGCCACGCCACTCGGGCGCGCGCGTCCACGCGGGTGGCGGTCGCCGGATGATCGCCTCGCTCCGCGGCCGCGTCGCCGCGACCCGTCCCGGCGCGATCGTGCTCGACGTGGGCGGGGTCGGCTACCTCGTCGCCGCCACCACGTCGGCGGTGCGGCGGGCGGGCGACGCCGACGGCGGCGAGATCACGGTCCACACCCACCTGCACGTGCGCGAGGACACGCTCCAGCTCTACGGGTTCGCGTCCACCGCCGAGCGGTCGCTCTTCGAGCTCCTGCTCGGAGTCTCGGGGGTCGGGCCCAAGGCGGCGCTCGCCATCGTCTCGGGCTACGCGCCCGACCAGATCCGGCGCGCCGTCGCGACCGGCGACCACGCCCTCTTCACCTCGATCCCGGGCATCGGCCGGCGGACGGCCGAGCGCGTCGTGGTCGACCTCAAGGACAAGGTCGGGGCGGTCGAGAGCGTCGCCGGGCCGGGCGACTCCGCCGGCGGCGACGACCATGCCGCCGCGCGCGACGCGCTGGTCGGGCTTGGGATGTCGGTGGCCGAGGCCGAGGCCGCCCTGCGCGACGTCGACGAGGACGCCCCAATCGAGGAGCGCGTCCGGCTCGCGCTGGCCGGCTCGCTCACGGGTGCCGCATGAGCGCGACGCCCGAGGTGCGTCTTCCCGACGCCCTCGTGGCGCCGGGCGAGGAGGAGTTCGACCGGTCGCTGCGGCCGCGCAGCCTCGCCGAGTTCGTCGGCCAGGCCCAGGTCAAGGAGCAGCTCGGCATCTTCCTCGAGGCGGCCCGCCGCCGCGGCGAGCCGTGCGAGCACGTGCTGCTCGCGGGGCCGCCGGGCCTCGGCAAGACGTCGCTCGCGGGCATCATCGCCACCGAGATGTCCTCGACGCTCCGGGTCATGTCGGGGCCGGCCGTCGACCGCAAGGCCGACATGGCCGCGATCCTGACCGCGCTCGAGCCGCAGGACGTCCTCTTCATCGACGAGATCCACCGCCTGAACCGGGCGATCGAGGAGCTGCTCTATCCGGCGATGGAGGACGGCTGCATCGACATCGTGATCGGCCAGGGGCCCGGAGCCCACTCGCTGCGGCTCGAGCTGAAGCCGTTCACGCTGGTCGGCGCCACGACCCGCACGGGGCTCCTGACGACGCCGCTTCGCGACCGGTTCGGCATCACGCACCGGCTCGACTACTACGACGCCGCCGACATCGAGAGCATCGTCCAGCGCTCGGCGCGGCTGCTCGACGTCCGCGTCGACGCCGGCGGCTGCAGCGAGATCGCGCGCCGGTCGCGCGGCACGCCGCGGGTCGCGAACCGCATCCTGCGCCGCGTGCGCGACTTCGCCCAGGTGCGCCACGCGGGCGAGATCACCCACACGATCGCCATGGAGGCGCTCGACCTGTTCGAGGTCGACGCCGCCGGCCTCGAGCGGATGGACCGGGCGATCCTCCAGGCGGTCTCGGGCCGGTTCTCGGGCGGCCCGGTCGGCCTCTCGACGCTCGCGGTCGCGATCGGCGAGGAGCCCGACACGATCGAGGACGTCTACGAGCCGTTCCTGCTCCAGCTCGGTCTGCTCCAGCGCACGCCGCGCGGCCGCGTCGTCACGCCGGCCGGCTATGCGCACCTGGGGCTGCCGGCTCCCGCGCGCGACCCGCGCCTCTTCTGAGCGGGGCGGTGATGTAATCCCCGCATGCTGCGCAGGCTGCGTCCGTGGATCCCGCTTGTCCTCGGCGCCGTCCTGCTGCTCGCGGCCGCGTCGGCAGCCGGCCTGAGCGCGATCGAGAGCGCGTCGAAGGGGCCGGCGTTCCGGCTGGCCGCCACCTGCCTGCGCGTGAACGGGCCGGCCCGGCGCCTGCTCGGCGTCATCACCGGCTCGGGGTTCACGGTCGAGGGCTCCGTGATCGAGAACGCGGACGGCACCGGCTCGGCCAAGATCGACTTCCACGTGAACGGCTCGTGGCGGGGCGGCCACATCCACATGCGCGCAGTCGAGCGCAGGCGCGTGTGGCACCTGGCCGGGCCCGGCGTCCTGCACATCGGGAGCACGAAGTACCGCATCGATCCGGCCGACGTTCGCGTCCTCGACGGCGGGCGATACTCCCGCCTGTGCGCACCGCTGAGCTCGACTACGCACTTCCCGCCGACCTGATCGCCCAGAAGCCTGCCGAGCCGCGCTCGAGCGCTCGGCTCCTGGTATACGACCGCGCGACGCGCGAGATCCGGCACAGAACGTTTGCAGACCTGCCCGACGAGCTCCGGCCGGACGACCTCGTCGTCGTGAACGACACCCGCGTGCTGGCCGCCCGAATCCACGCCCGCCGGGCCACCGGCGGAGCGGTCGAATTGCTGCTTCTGGAGCGGCGTGGCGACGGCGCCTGGGACGCGCTCGCCCGCCCGGCCCGCCGCCTGCGCGCGGGCGAGACCCTCGACGCCTCCGGCGTGCCGATCCTCGTGATCGAGGTGTTGCAGGAGGGTCACGTGACCGTCACCGTCGAGGGTGCCATACCTGGTCCCCACCTCCTCGACCGGATCGGGGAGATGCCCGTGCCGCCGTACATCCGCCGGCCGCTCGACCGGCCCGACGACTACCAGACCGTCTACGCCCGCTCGCCGGGCTCGGCGGCGGCGCCCACGGCGGGCCTGCACTTCACCGCCGAGATGTGGGCCGACATGCGGCGCCGGTTCGAGGTCGTCGAGGTGACGCTCGCCGTGGGGCTCGACACCTTCCGCCCGGTGACTGCCGACGACCTGGCCGACCACGCCCTCCACACCGAGGCGTACGAGGTGGGGGAGAAGGCGGCCGCGGCGATCGGCCGGGCCCGGGCCGCCGGCCGCCGGATCGTCGCCGTCGGAACGACCTCCGTCCGGGTGCTCGAGACCGTCTGGGGGTCGCGGCCGCCGAGGCCGCTGGCCGGGAGGGCGGACCTCTTCATCACGCCCGGATACGCCTTCGCGGCCACGGGGGCGCTCGTCACCAACTTCCACCTGCCCCGCTCGACGCTGCTCGCGATGGTGATGGCGTTCGCGGGCATCGACGAGGTGCGCCGCCTCTACCGCACCGCCGTCGAGGAGCGCTACCGGTTCTACTCGTTCGGCGATGCGATGCTGATCGCGTGACCGGGCAGTTCGACATCCTGGCGACCGACGGCGCGGCCCGCGCGGGCGTGCTCCACACCGCCCACGGGCCGGTCGAGACGCCCGTCTTCATGCCGGTCGGCACCAAGGCGTCGGTCAAGGCGGTGCTGCCCGGCGAGCTCCGCGACCTGGGCGCTCAGATCGTGCTCGGGAACGCCTATCACCTGTACTTCCGCCCGGGGGCCGACCGGATCGCCCGCCTCGGCGGCCTGCACCGGTTCATGGGCTGGGACGGCGCCATCCTCACGGACTCGGGCGGCTACCAGGTGTTCTCGCTTCGCGACACGGCCACGATCGAGGACATCGGGCGTCGACTTCCGGTCGGTCTACGACGGCTCGCTGCACCGGTTCACGCCGGAGCTGGCGATGGAGATCCAGCGGCTCCTGGGCTCCGACATCGCGATGGCCTTCGACGAGTGCCCGCCGGCCGGCGTCGAGCCGGCCAGGCTGGAGGACGCCGTGCGGCGGACGTCGATCTGGGCGGAGCGCTGCCGGGCCTGCGAGCCGGCCCCGGGGCAGCTCGTCTTCGGCATCTGCCAGGGCGGCATCGACCTCGCCCTGCGCGAGCGGAGCGCCGAGCACATCGTCTCGCTCGGGTTCGACGGCCATGCCATCGGCGGGCTGACGGTGGGGGAGAGCCGCGAGGCGATGTTCGCCACCACCCGCGCGACGGCCGCGATGCTGCCCGCGGAGCGGCCGCGCTACTTCATGGGGATCGGCGACCCGGAGGGCGTGCTCGAGGCGATCGCGGCCGGGGTCGACATGTTCGACTGCGTCCTCCCGACCCGGCTCGGCCGCACCGGCTCGGCGATCGTCTCCGGCGGCCGGCTCAACCTCCGAAATGCCGTCCACGCCGACGACGAGCGCCCGCTGGAGGAGGGCTGCACATGCGTCGCGTGCACGACCTTCTCGCGGGCCTACATCCGCCATCTGATCACCCAGGACGAGATCGTGGGCCTGCGCCTGCTCACGCTCCACAACCTCCATGTGCTCTTCGAGCTCGTGCGGGGCGCGCGGGACGCCATCCGGGCTGGAACCTTCGACAAATACCGCTCGACTAGACTTTCCGCCCCGTGAGCGAGTCGCGTCGCAACCTGTCGATCATGGGCCTGGTGGTGGCGCTTACCATCGCCGCGGGCGCGGCCGTCGCCGTCAAGGGGTTCACCCTCGGCCTCGACCTGCGCGGGGGCCTGGAGGTGGTGCTGAAGGCCCGCCCGACCGACAACCAGACGATCACGAGCGACACGCTGAACCAGGCGGCGGACGTCATGCGCCGGCGCATCGATCCCCGCGGGATCCTCCAGCCGGAGATCCGGACGTCGCCGAGCGACAACCAGATCGACATCTCCATCCCGGGCGTCAAGAACCCGAACGCCGTCGCGAACCTGCTCGTCGCCGGCCAGCTCCAGAGCTTCGACTTCTACAAGTTCCTGACCCCGGTCTCGACCAGGAGCCTGTATGTGGCGGCGCCCAATCCGTCGCTGTACGACATGCTGCGCTCCGCCAAGAAGCAGATCCCGACCGGGACGCCCGCCGGCTGGGCGCTCTTCTCCGCGAAGGCGCCTCACGGCCTGGCCAAGGTCAACGGCATCGTCTCGCGCATCGAGCCGCTGCAAAGGCAGGTGCTGGAGGACTCCATCTCAAGGCCAAGCCGGCCGGGACGGTGTGGCTGCCGGTTCCGCAGGGCACGGCCGCGGTGGCTGTCACCTCCTTCTGCCCCGACGCGCAGGCGCCCGGGACGGTCTGGTACCTGTTCAAGATCCCGACCCAGGACTCGGAGATCGTGACGGGCAACGAGATCTCGAGCGCCAAGGCCGACATCGACCAGTCCGGTCAAGCCGATCGTCTCGCTCTCGTACAAGAACGGCGGCGACCAGGACTTCACCGACATCACCCGGGGAATCGCCACGCAGGGAAAGACGCCCACGCACTCTCCGACCCACCCGCAGGGGCTCTACAACGCGATCGTCGTCGACAACAAGCTGGTCGCGGCCCCGACGGTGGACCCGCGGACGAATCCGAACGGGATCGACGCAACGCTGAGCGGCGGCAGCGAGATCACCGGCGTCAGCACTGCGGAGGCCAAGCGGATCGCGCTCGAGATCACCTCCGGCACGCTGCCCGTCAAGTTCACGCCGCTCTCCCAGCAGCTGGTGTCGGCGACGCTCGGCGCGCAGTCGCTGCGAAACGGCCTCATCGCGGGCGCCGCCGGCCTCGTGTTCGTGATGATCTTCCTGGTCGTCGTTCTACGGCTTCCTGGGCGTGATCGCCGACATCGCCCTCGTCGTCTACGGCCTCCTGCTCGCGGGGATCGTGGCCGCGCTCCCGGTCACGATGACGCTTCCCGGGATCGCCGGCACGATCCTGACCATCGGCGTCGCCGCCGACGCCAACATCGTCATCTTCGAGCGCATCAAGGAGGAGGTGCGCGCCGGGAAGTCGATCCGCGCCGCGATCTCGACGGGCTACCGGCGCGGCTTCCACACGATCATCGACGCCAACGTCGTCACGCTCATCACCGCCGGCATCCTGTACGCGGCGGCCACGTCGTCGGTCAAGGGCTTCGCGCTGATGCTCCTGATCGGCGTCCTGACGTCGATCTTCACGGCCGTCGTCGCCACCCGGGCGATGCTGGGCCTCCTGAGCGGCTTCCAGTTCATGAGCTCTCCGCGCGTGCTCGGCGCGGTCGGCTCCGGCGATCGCTGGAAGAAGTACGACTTCATCGGCAAGACGAAGCTCTGGTTCGCGATCTCGGGCGTCGTGATCGCGATCGGCGCGATCGCCCTCGCCACGACCGGCCTGAACGAGGGGATCGACTTCACCGGCGGCTCGAAGATGGACTTCAACACGGGGAAGCCGGCGACCGTCGCCCAGGTGAGCTCGGCGGCGTCGGCGGCCGGCGTGTCTGACCCGGTCGTGAAGGGCCTGACGGCGACCGGCTCGTCGCAGGGCAACACCTTCACGAGGTTCGAGATCGAGTCGCACTTCCTCACCACGGCGCAGTCCAACAAGCTCCAGGCGGAGCTCGGGCTCGCAGTTCGGCTCGATCAGCGGGCTCGACCTGCGCAGCGTGAGCTCGTCGTTCGGCCAGTCGGTGCTGAGGTCGGCGTACCTGGCGATCCTCTTCTCGCTGATCATCATCTTCCTGTACGTCTCGTTCCGGTTCGAGTGGAAGTACGCCGTGCCGGTCATGGTCGCGCTGGGCCACGACATCCTGCTCACGATCGGCATCTATGCCCTCTCGGGGAGGACGGTCACCGCCGACACGGTGGCAGCCGTCCTGACCGTGCTCGGCTACTCGATGTACGACACGGTGATCGTGTTCGACCGCGTGCGCGAGAACGTCCCCATCCTGCGGCGCATGACCGCGAGCAAGATCGTGAACGAGTCGCTGGCAGAGACCATCACGCGTTCGCTGAACACCTCGCTCGTGACGCTGATCCCCGTGGTGCTGCTCTTCGCGTTCGGGTCGGGGTCGCTCAAGGACTTCGCGTTCGCGCTGATCGTCGGCATCGCGTCCGGTGCGTACTCCTCGATCTTCATCGCCGCGCCGCTCCTGGCGATCTTCATGGAGCGCGAGCCAGGCTTCCAGAAGCGGCGGGCCGACCTCGCGAAGTCCGGCGACCTTCGAGCCGATCGGCAAGCCGGCCGCCACGCCGGCGCCTGTCCCGGTAGCGGCCGAGCCGGGCGATTCGGCCCCGCCTCCGCCACCGCCGCCCACCCGCAGGCGCCGCCGCCGCGCCCACGGGCGCACACGCTGAGCGCCTGCTAGCGCGTTTTATCGTCAAGTTTCGGACGCCTGGGCCGATATCTCGTGTACCCATGCGTGCCGGGAGAGTTCCTGCTGACCGCCGTTTTTCGGACCTGATCGCCGTGATCAAGGCCACGGGCGCACTGCGGTCCGCGGGAGATGCCAGCGAGGCAATGGCGATCTTCGCCCGCGAGCTGACGCTCCTCTTCGACGCATCGGCGTGCCTCATCTCGACCTTCGACCCGAAGACGCAGATGGTGACCGACTGGGCGGCGCACGTCGTCCCGCCGGCGAAGCTCAACGTCGCGGCCGAGGACTACCCGCTCGACGACTACCCGACGACCAAGCGGGTCGTGACCGAGCTGGTCGAGGCGTCGACCACGATCGGCGACGGCGGCGATGCGGCCGAGCACGCCTTCCTCGTCGAGATGGGCTTCCAGGCCAACCTGCTCGCGCCGCTCGTCATGGGCACGCACGCCTGCGGCCTGATCGAGCTGCTCGACACCAGCCGCAGGGTCTTCACGGCGGAGGAGCGGCAGTTCTGCCGCCTCCTGGCCGACCAGGCCGGCATCGTGCTGGGAGCCGCGCAGCTGGCGGAGACGCTCGAGGAGCAGCACCTTGCGACTGTGGCAGCCCTCGCGGCGGCCCTCGAGGCGAAGGACGCCTACACCGGCGGCCACGCCCACACGATCGCCGACTTCGCCCTCCTCGTCGGCGAGGAGCTCGGCCTCTCGGGCCGCGATCTGAAGGCGGTCCGGATGGGCGCCCTGCTGCACGACGTCGGCAAGATCGGGATCCCCGAGGCGATCCTCAACAAGCCCGGCCCGCTGACCGACGCCGAGTTCACGGTGATGAAGCGGCACACGGTGATCGGCGCCGACATCATCTCGGGCATCCCCGGGATGGACGAGGTCGTCATGCTGGTGCGCTCGTCGCACGAGCGGTGGGACGGCCTCGGGTATCCGGACGGGCTCGGCGGCGCCGACATCCCGCGCGGGGCGTGCGTCATCGCCGTGTGCGATGCCTACCACGCCATGACCGAGGATCGCGTCTACCGCAAGGCGATGTCGATCGAGGGCGCGCTCGCCGAGCTCCGCCGCTGCACCGGGACGCAGTTCATGCCGGCCGCCGTCGACGCGCTCGCAGACGGTCGTCGCCCGCGGCGGCCGCCGCCGCGTGCGCTTCACCGACGCGGCGTAGAGCCCGAGTCGAGCCCGACCGCCTCGGCGGCCGTGCACAGCCGCCCGCCGCGCTCGCGCACCCATCCAGCAGGCGGTCGTAGGCCCGGTCCCAGCCGCGCGCATAGGCCGGATCGAAGCGGTCGTTGTGCCAGAGGACCGAGCACCGTGCCGCCGGCCTGCGCCGCCCGCTCGAGCGTCGCCGACCGCCCGCTCCAGGCCCGCGTCCGCCGAGAGGCCGAGGTAGCGGTCCTCGGCGAGCGTCGCGTCCATGACGACGAGCGGCAGCTCGAGCATGTCGAGCGGCCGGTCGGCGCGCCACGTCGTACGGCCGGTAGGGGTGAGACAGGCCGGCCCGCATCCCCGGGCGGTCGGCGTAGCCCTGGCTCGAGTCGTAGGCGAATCCGAGCCGGTCGAGCTCCGGAAGCGTCCTGTGGGCGTCGTGGCGCAGGTAGTGGAAGCGAACGCCGCGAACCGTGCCGCCGGCCAGCGCCTCGAGCCGCGCGCGCTCCTCGGCGATCAGGCCGACGTCCTCCGACGCCGTGTAGCTCGGGTGCAGGCCCAGCTCGTCGCCCTGCGCCAGCACCTGGGTGACGATCGCCGGGCGGACGCGCTCGTAGACGCGCGGCGCGGCGCCGTCGGCGGGGTGGTGGTGGCCGGCAAGGACGAAGTAGGTCGAGCAGCCGCCGTGGGAGCGCTCGATCTCGCAGATCCGCTCGAAGCACCAGTTGGGGTCGGTTCCGCGGGCCCGGTGGCGCGGGAGGCCGGCCAGGCCGCGCAGCTCGCGCGCGAGCTCCCGCGGGCGTCTGGCGACGGCGGCCGCCTTGGCCCGTGCGGCGGCCCCGGCCACGGCGCGTGCGCCACTCCACCGCCAGGGCGTGTCGATGTCGTGGGTGAGCGCGACCGTGAGCGGGCCCGGGCGGTGGGGCGCCCGCGATCTCGCGAAACCGCTCCACGAGCCGGTCGGCGGCCGCGGTCTCGGGGTCGAAGAGCGCCGCCGACGCCGGGAATCGGCCGCGCTCGTCGCGCATCGACCCGGCGACGCTCCTCCCAGCGGGAGAGGTGCCAGAACGTGCTCATCACGATGTCGGCGACGCCGTCGCCGAAATCGACCAGCCCGTCGTCGCCCGGCTCGCGGCGAGGGCACGTCGTCGCCGGCGAAGAGGCGCCACGCCGCCTCCGACGCCGGCAGGGCCGGCGACGGATACGAGACGGCGGCCGTCGCGGCGCAGATCCGGGCCAGCTCCTCCAGCGCGTAGGTCGCCTTCGCGGCGACGGCCGCCGGCGCGTCGACGGCGATCGCGGCCGCCGCGGTCACACGTGCGGCAGGTCGCGCAGCAGAAGGTCGAGCATCGTGTCGGCGCGCAGGCCCAGCCGCAGCGTCTCGAGCGGGATCACGTCGGACGCGGCGATGTTGCCGAGGTTCACGTCGGCGCCGAAGTGGCGGATGAACCACGCCTGCTGCTCCTTCTGCGGCGCCTCGAAGAGGAGCTGGTTCAGCGGCACCTCGTGCACGATCTCGTCGATGAGGCCCGAGCGCACCTCGCCGGTCTGCCGGAAGATCCCGCTCGTGCCGGACTCGCGCGCCTCGGTGATCACCTTGAACGCGCCGGCCTCGAGCTCCTCCTTGATCCAGGCCACCCACTGGTACGGGGCGTAGATCCGCTCGGAGTCCTTCGTCCCGACCTCCGAGAGCACCACGTAGTCCTCGGCCAGCGACGCGATGAGCTCCACCTTGCGGCCGCGCTCGAGATCGATCGTCCCGTCGGAGACCTCGATGTGCGTGAACCCGTGGTCGGCCGTCCACCGCCGGAACTCGTCGAGCCGGTCGCGCGCGATGGCCGCCTCGAGCAGCGTGCCGCCGGTCATGACGGGGATGCCCGCGTCGCGGTAGAGGCGGAGCTTCTCGGCCAGCTTGCCGGCCACGTACGACGTGCCCCACCCAACTTCACGATGTCGATGTAGTCGCCGGCGAGCTCGAGGACGCCGCTCACCTCGGCCAGCGTGAGGCCCTTGTCGATGACGTGCGTCCATCCCCGTTCGCGGGGCTTGGGCGGGCGGCTCGGGAGTCCCAGGAACTCTTCCATCGGCTATAGCTTCGCCGACAACGTCTCGTCGATGCGGCGGCGGGCCTCGACCTGGACGTCCTCGTAGAGGCTTCTGCCGTGCGAGTCCATGGCGACGATGAGCGGCCCGAAGTCGGCCACGCGGAAGCGCCACAGGCACTCGGGCATCAAGTCCTCCCACTCGACCTGCTCGATCTCGACGATCTGGGTGGTCTGGAGCGCCGCGGCCCCGCCGACGATGGCGAGGTAGACGCCGCCGTGCTCGGCCAGCGGGCCGAGCGCCTCCGGCAGGAGGCCGCCCTTGCCCATGATCGCGCGGGCGCCGTGGTCGCGGATGAGCGGCTCGGTGAAGCGGCTCATGCGGGCGCTGGTCGTCGTCCCGATTGAGAGCGGCTCGTAGCGGCCGTCCTCGAGCTTGCGGACGTTCGGTGCGGTGTGCAGGAGCGCCGCGCCCTCGAGCGACATCGGCGGCTCCTGGCCCTGGTCGAAGATGCGGATCTGGGTGGCGTCGCGGATGCCGATGATGTGGCCCTGGATCGTGACCGTGTCGCCGGCCTCGAACGAGCGCACGGTCGCCTCGTCGGTCGGGAAGGTGATCTCGTGGTGGGCCATGCCGGCTAGGCGTCCCGGTCCAGCTCGATCTCGCCGTCGGCCGAGACGTGCGCCGTCGCCCGGCGCGCGGCCCAGCACTGGTAGTTCACGGCGACCGGATTGAGCGTGATGTGCGTGTGGGCCTGCTCGACGTGCACCGAGAGCACCGTCGTATCGCCGCCGAGCCCCATCGGGCCGACGCCGGTCTCGTTCAGGAGGTCGAAGAGGTCCCGCTCGAGGGCCGCCACGTCGGGATCCGGGTTGTGCGTTCCCACCGGCCGGGCGATCGCCTCCTTCGCGAGGTACATCGCGAGATCGGCGGATCCGCCGATGCCGACGCCCACGATCCCCGGCGGGCAGGGCTTCCCGCCGGCGCCGACGACGGAGTCGAGCACGAACGCCTTGATCGCCTTCACGCCGTCGGCCGGGCACGAGCATCTTCAGGAAGCTCATGTTCTCGGAGCCCGATCCCTTGGGCACGCACTTGATGTCGAGCCCGTCCCAGTCCGGCACGAACTCCCAGTGGACGTGCGGGATGCGGTGGCCGGTGTTGTCGCCGGTCGGCGTCCGGGTGAGGGTGTGGACGGTGTTCGACCGCAGCGGATGGTCGAGCGTCGCGCGCCGGGTGCCGTCGCGCAGCGCCTCCTCGATCCGGACCGGGTGGAGCGGGAACCGCTCGCCGACGCGGACGTAGTAGACGGCGATGCCCGTGTCCTGGCACACCAGCCGGTTGCCCTCGTCGGCGACCGCCACGTTGGTGTGGATGGTCTCGAGGATGCGCCGGCCGACCTGGTGGGTCTCGCGCTCGAGCGCGTCACCCAGGGCGTCTCGCAGGTCGCGCGGGATGTCCTTCAGCGACCACACGTAGAGCTCGGCCGCGGCGTCCTCGACGGCCTGGCGGAGCGTGGTCGCGACGGTGGCGCTCATGCGGCCCTTCAGCCCGCGGCGGCCGCAGCCGCGCGTCCGGCGCGGCGGCCGTACACCGCGCAGTCGAGGAGCGAGTTTCCCATCATCCGGTTCCGGCCGTGCACCCCGCCGGTGATCTCGCCGGCGGCGAAGATCCCGGGGACGGTCGTCTGCCCGTCGGCGTCGATCACGAGGCCGCCGTTCTGGTAATGGAGCACCGGGTAGGTGAGGATGGGCTCGGTGAGCGGGTCGACCCCGTTCGACCGGTAGCGGCGCAGCATGTACGGGATCACCTGGGCGGCCACGTCCGGGTCGATGAGGGTCGTGTCCAGGAGCACCGCGGGCCGGCCGTCGGGCGTCTCGAGCCCGCGGCCCTCGTCGCACTCGCGCACGATCGCGGCGGCGACCGTGTCGCGCGGAGCGAGCTCGTCGACGAAGCGCTCGCCGTTCGCGTTCAGGAGGAGGGCGCCGTACGCGCGCGTCGTCTCGGGGATCGAGTAGCCCTGGAGCGGGGGCGGCCAGACGCCGCCGTTGGGGTGGTGCTGAAGGGCGTCGTAGTCGCGCACCTCGGCGCCGAGCGCGCGGGCGAGCGCGGTTGCCTCGCCGGTTGCGCCGGGCTGGTTCGTCGTCAGGATGCCGGCCCGGCGGGCCTCGGCGTAGCAGCGCCCGCCGGCCGCGAGGACGACCGTGCCGGCATCGACGTGGAGGCGCTCGCCGCCCTGCTCGAGCTCGACCTTGAAATGGCCGTTCGTCCGCTCGATCCCGACGAGCGCCGTGTGGTCGTGGATGCGCCCGCCCTCGGCGTCGAGCGCCTTTCGCAGCGCCGTCGCGATCGCGTGCCCGGTTCGGTCGCCCACCTGCAGCAGCCGCCGGCGCGAGGCGCCGCCGCAGCGGGCGAGCCGGTAGCCGTCACCCTCGCGCGAGAACCCGACGCCGAGCTCCTCGAGCCAGGCGATGGCGCCCGGCGCCTCCTCGGCGAGGATGCCCGCCAGCGCCGGGTCGGCGGTGTCGTGCGACGACGCCACGATGTCGGATGCGTGCTGCTCGGGAGAGTCGTCGTCGCCGACCGCGGCCTGGATCCCACCCTGCGCCTTGGCCGTGTTGCAGGACGCCTTCGATCCCTTGGTGACGTGCAGCACATCGGCGCCCGAGCGGCGCGCCGCCCAGGCCGCCGAGAGGCCCGCTCCGCCTGCTCCGACCACGAGCACATCGGTCGTCTTGCAAAGGTCGGACACGGCGCACAGTGTACCGACGCGGCCACGGCAACCGGCAGCCGAGTGCGGCACTACGGCCGCCGGATCGTGTAAGAACGCCCGCTGTGAGCCCGCTTTCGACGACCGACCGGCGCCGGCTCCGGGACGCTGCCGATGCGCCCGCGCCCGGCGGCGATCGTGCTCGAGTGCTCGTACGTGAACGGGCTCTCGGCGATCCGCTCGCTCGCGGCGATCGGAGTGCCGGTGATCGCGCTCGACCACCGTCGCCAGGCGCTCGGCCTGCGCTCGCGGCTCGCCGCGCCGGTCGTCTGCCCGCACCCCCACGAGCAGCCCGACGAGTTCGCCGCGATGCTCGCCGAGATCTGCGAGGCCCTGCCGCACGGAGCGGTCGCGTTCCCGACCCACGACGAGTACCTCGTCGCCGTGAACCGGTCGGCGCCGACCTCGCTGCGGCTGCCGTTCGGCCCGCGCGAGCTGATCGAGCCGATCCAGGCGAAGCGGTTCCAGTACGACGCGGCTGCGCGGGCGGGCGTGCTCCTGCCGGCGACGTTCCACCCGGCCGACGAGGAGGCGGCGGCGCGGGCGGCCGAGGTGCTGCGCTATCCGGCCGTCATGAAGCCGTCCGAGGGGGCGGGGTTCAAGCGCCGGCACGGGATCCCGCTCGTGGTCGCCGAGACGCCCGAGGAGCTCCTCGCGGCGTACCGGCTCGGAGCGGAGTTCGCCCCGATGCTCCAGGAGCAGATCCCCGGCGGCGACGACTGTCTCTGGACAGTCGGCAGCTACGTCGATCCGGGCGGGGCCATTCCGGGCATCTTCTGCGGGCGCAAGCTGCTCCAGGCGCCGGCCGGCGTCGGCACGTGCCGCGTCGGCGTGGCCGAGTGGGACGACGAGGCGGTCGACGGCGCCCGCCGGTTCCTGCACGCGCTCGGGTACCACGGCATCTCGCAGGTCGAGTACAAGCGCGACCCGCGCGACGGCACCCTGCGGCTGATGGAGGTGAATGCGCGCCTGTGGCAGTGGCACTCGCTCGCCGCGGCGTGCGGCGTCGACCTGGTGCAGATGGCCTACCGCGATGCGATCGGCGAGCCGGTGACGGCGCGGACGAGCCGGGCCGCCGGCCGGCGCCGGTGGGTGGCGCTCGTCCGCCACGTGCGCGAGAGCCGCCGCGAGCATCTCGGGCTCCGGCGGACGCTGGCGCCGCTCCGCCCGCCGTTCTCGGAGCCGGTGCTCTCGCTACGCGACCCGATGCCCGCCGTCCACCAGGTCATAGGAGCGATGCGCTCGTCGTAACAACCGGGGCCAGGCCCCGTACGGGGCCTGGCCCCATGGGGTTCGCCCTACTCGTAGCCGAGGTCGCGGAGCCGCTCGAGGATGCCGGCCTCCTCGTCGGCCGAGTAGACGTCGGCGTCGCCGTCCGACGACTCGGCCGCCACGGTGACCGCCTCCTCGGCAGGGGCCAGGATCGCCTCGATCGGCGGCTCCAGGCCCGTCGCTCGAGAGGCCGTGGAGGCGAAGGACGGTGGCCGCGAGCTGGGTGATCTCGCTGCCCTCCGGAACCGTCCCGGGCCGGATGCCGGGGCCGGCGGCCGCGATGATGCCGGTCACGCCGTGGTGTCCCGAGTAGCCGTAGAAGTGCTCGGGATCGAGCGTGTCGTGGAGCATGAAGACATCGGGCCAGTCCCGGCGTGAGGACTCGACGTGGACGCGCTCGTCGCGCGGGATCAGCACCAGCTCCGGGCGCGCGGTCGAGATGCGCGCCGTGGTAGATGTCACGCTTTCGCAGCACCTCGAAGAGCGGCTCGCCAGTCTCGGGATGCGGGATCGCCTCGAGGTCGCGCGCCAGCCGCTCGGCGAACGCCGCATCGTCGCGGGCGCCCGTCGCCTCGCCCAGGTAGATCTGGCCGCCGGTGGCGAAGCAGTAGGCGCGGGTGCGCCCGAAGTCGACGTCGGAGAACACCCGGTCAGCCGCCGGCCGCGGCAGGAACGGGACCAGGTCGAGCATCCTCCCGTACCAGGTGGTCGTCCGGGCCAGCCGGCCGTCGGCCAGGGCCAGCTTGCGCAGCGGCCCACGCAGGTACCGCTGCAGCGACCGGCGCCGGTAGCGCAGGTGCCCCGCCCGGCGCAGCCACTCGTTGGCATGGAACGTCCAGTAGATGGGCTTCATGCCGTGATCCGACATGACGATCGCGGTCGGCTCCTCGCCGTAGCGCTCGCGGGCCGCGTCGATCAGCTCGCCGCACACCCGGTCGACGGCCTGGTAGACCTGGACGAGCTCCTCGCCTGACGCCGCCGGGTCGTGGGCGGGGTGGGACGGATCGAGGCGCGAGTAGCCGAGGTGGCCCGGCGAAGTCGGTGCTCATGAAGTCGACCGCCAGGACGCCCAGGTCGGGCTCGAGCTCGAAGCACGCCCGGCAGGCGGCGCCGATCTGGTCGACGTGGGCGATGAGCGTGGCGGCGTAGCGGCCGAAGTCCTCCCACCAGCGCTCCTTCATGGGGTGGTGGGCGGTGATGAGGCCCGGGACGCGCTCGTCGATCGACGCGCGCCGCGGCCTCCGGAAGGATCTGAGGCCGCTCCGGCCCCCCGTACCCCGAGACGACGACTCCGTCGAACGCCTCCGCCGGATAGGTGAACGGCACGGTGACGAACGCCGAGCGCACGCCGCCGGCGCCCAGGAGCCGCCACAGCGGCGCACCCGACCGGCTGGCGGCGCTCTCGACCCGTGACCGGCCGCGGTTAGGGTTGGACGAGAAGTTGAAGATCCCGTGCCCGGCCGGGTTGAGCCCCGTCAGGAACGACGACCAGGCCGTGGGCGTCACGGCAGGGATGGTCGAGCGCAGCGGCCCGTAGGCGCCGTCGCGCACCAGACGGGCCAGCGTCGGGAGGCGGCCCTCCGCCAGGAGACGGTCGACCAGGTCACGGTCGGCCCCGTCGAGGCCGAGGACGAGCACCCTCATGGCGGCGATTCTATCGACGGGCACCCGACCCGCCCGCCGGTACCATGCCCGCGATGTCGACCGCCGAGAAGCTCATGATCGTGGGCCTGGACTGCGTCCCGCCCGAGATCGTCTTCGACGACATGCGCGACGAGCTGCCCGTCCTCTCCGGCCTCATGGAGCGCGGGGCGTGGGGGAGGCTCGAGTCGTGCGACCCGCCGATCACCGTGCCGGCGTGGTCGTGCATGATGTCGTCGCGCGACCCGGGCACGCTCGGCTTCTACGGCTTCCGAAACCGCAAGGACCACTCGTACGACGGGCTGGCCTTCGCGACCTCCGACAAGGTGCGCGTCGACCGCCTGTGGGACATGCTCTCGCGCGAGGGCAAGCACGTCATCGCGCTGGGCGTGCCGCAGACGTTCCCGCCGCGGCCGGTGAACGGCGAGATGGTGAGCTGCTTCCTGACGCCGAGCACCGACTCGAAGTTCACCTACCCCGAGGATCTGAAGGACGAGGTGCGGCGCGTGGTCGGCGACTACATGGTCGACGTGCCCGACTACCGCACCGACGAGAAGGACCGCATCCTGCGCGACATCAACGAGATGACGCGGCGCCGGTTCGCGCTCGCGCGGCACCTGCGCGACACGCGCCCGTGGGACTTCCTGATGCTGGTCGAGATGGGGCCCGACCGCCTGCACCACGCGTTCTGGCGCTTCTACGACCACGACCACCCCGACTACGAGCCGGGGAACCCCTACGAGCAGGGCTTCCGCGACTACTACCGCTACCTCGACGGCGAGGTCGGGCGCCCTGATCGAGGGCCTCGACGACACGACCGCGCTGCTCGTCGTCTCGGATCACGGCGCGCAGGCCATGCACGGCGGCATCCAGGTGAACGAGTGGCTGATGCAGGAGGGCTACCTGAGCCTCGTCGACCCGCCGTCCGCGCCGACGCCGTTCGGCAAGCTCCAGATCGACTGGCCGCGGACGCGGGTGTGGGCCGACGGCGGGTACTACTCGCGGATCTTCATGAACGTGAAGGGGCGCGAGCCCGAGGGCGTGATCGACCCGGCCGACTACGAGGCGCTGCGCGACGAGCTGATCGCGAAGCTCGAGGCGCTCGGCGACGAGGACGGCAACTCGATCGGCACCCGCGTCTTCCGCCCGACCGACCTCTACCGCGAGGTGAACGGGGTCGCGCCCGACCTGATCTGCTACTTCGGCAACCTGGCCTGGCGCTCGATCGGATCCGTCGGCGACGGCCGCGTGCAGGTGCGCGAGAACGACACCGGGCCCGACGACGCCAACCACGCCAAGTACGGGATCGCCATCATGGTCGGCCCAGGGATGCCCGACACCCTGCCCGACGACGCCCACCTGTTCGACATCGCCCCGACGCTTCTGACCGCGCTCGGGATGGACATCCCGGCCGAGATGCGCGGCCGGCCGCTCCAGCGCGTGCCCGTCTGAGCCTTGCGCCCCGGTCGGCGCGACCGGATACTGGCAGTTCAGTGTCGTACACCGATCGAGACACCGCACACGTCCTCGCCGCCCTGATCGTGCTTCTCGTGAGCGCGCACACGTGCGGCTACCTGTTCGCGCGCTTCCGCCAGCCGCCCGTGATCGGCGAGATCGTCGGCGGGATCCTGCTCGGACCGACGCTCCTCGAGCGAGTGTGGCCCTCGGCGTACGACTGGCTCTTCCCGTCCACCGGCGCCGTGCCGGCGGTGCTGGGCGCCGTCTATCAGCTGGGCCTCCTGCTGCTCATGTTCACGGCGGGCACGCAGATGCGCGGGCTCATCAGCCGGTCGTCGACGCGGGTCGTGTCCTCGGTGGCGGTCGCCGGCCTCGTGGTGCCGTTCCTCGTCGGAGTCCTGGCGTTCACCGCCATCGACTTCACCCGCTTCGAGGGCACCGCGCAGAACCGAACGGCGCTCCTGCTCGTGTTCGCGATCGCGATCGCCGTGACGAGCATTCCGGTGATCTCGCGGATCATGCTCGATCTGGGCCTGCTCCAGACCCGTTTTGCCCGGATCGTGCTCTCGGTCGCGGTGATCGAGGACGTCGTCCTCTACGTGGTGCTCGCGGTGGCGATCGGCATCGTCTCCGGGACGGGGAGCGCGCAGTTCGGCCTCGCCGGCCGGCTCGGCGTGGGACCCCGGGTCGAGCGCGAACTACGCGTACCACACGTTCGCGACGATCGGCTTCCTCGTCCTCGGGCTCACTGTCGGGCCGCGCCTCTACGGTATGGCGCTCCGCTCCCGGTACAACGTCATCAAACGCCGCAGCCAGGTGGCGTTCCAGCTCGTGGTCGTGATCGCGATGAGCGGGGCGTGCCTGCTCCTCAGCATCGTGCCGCTCTTCGGGGCGTTCGTCGCGGGGATCATCGTCGTCACCGCGTCCGGGGAGCGCGCCCAGACCGCGCGGTTCGAGATCGGCAACTTCTCGCTCGGGCTGTTCATCCCGCTCTACTTCGCGATCGTCGGGCTCCAGCTGGATCTGGTCGGCAACTTCGACGTGCTGTTCTTCGTCGCATTCCTGCTGTTCGCCTGCCTCGTGAAGTCGGCGAGCGTCTACGCGGGCGCCCGGATCGGCGGCGAGCCGCGCAGCAGCGCCGTCAACCTGGCGATGGCGATGAACGCCCGTGGCGGCCCGGGGATCGTGCTCGCCTCGACCGCCTTCGCCGCGGGCATCATCAACGACAGCTTCTACACAACGCTCGTGATGCTCGCGATCGTGACGTCGCTGATCGCGGGCACGTGGCTCCAGCGGGTGATGGCGGCCGAGCCGGCGCCCGCGCACGACGCCGCCGACGCGCTCGTCACCGGCTGAGATCCCCTTTTTTGGGCGTCGCGCCTGCCGATAACTGGCATGTGACGATGATCCGGCATCTGAGGTCGTGGCATGCGGCGGCATTCGCCGCGGCGCTGGCGGGCGTGACGATCGGCCCGCAGCTTCCGCGCGAGGTCGTGATCCTCGTGCCGCCCGTGCTCGTGGCCGGGTTCGTGCTCGGCTACGCGAGCGCCCTTCGCGAGAGCGCTCCGGCCAGCGCGTCGACGTTGCGCCCAGCCTCAGTAGACGATGACCGAGCGCACGGCCTCGCCGCGGCGCATGCGGTCGAAGGCCTCGTTGATGTCGTCGAGCGCGCACGTCTCGATCAGCGGGTCGAGCCGCAGCCGCCCGGACCGGTAGAGCGACACGAGCATCGGGAAGTCGGCCTGGGGGCGGCACGAGCCGTACCAGCAGCCGCGGATCGCCTTCTCGTCCATCGTGAGCGAGAGCGCGTCGAACCGGGGGCGGGCGTCGGGCGGCGCCATCCCGACCAGGATCGCCTGGCCGCCGCGGGCCACGAGCGAGATGGCGAGCTCGATCGTTCGCAGCGGCCCGACCGCCTCGAAGCTGTGGTCGACGCGGACCGACGCCGCCGCCTCCTCGGGGGAGCACGTCCGGGTCGCGCCCATCTCGCGGGCCAGCTCGTGCTTGGCCGGGCTCGGGTCGACCGCCACGATCTCGCCGGCGCCCGCAATGGCCGCCGCCTGGACGATGTTCAGGCCGACGCCGCCGCAGCCCACCACGGCCACCGAGTCGCCGGGCCGGACGCGGGCCGTGTTCAGCACCGCCCCGAAGGCGGTCATGACCGCGCAGCCCATGAGCGCCATCTCGCGGAGCGGCAGGGCCGGGTCGATCGGGATCGCGGTCTGCGCCGGAACGACCGTTCGTTCGCCGAACGACGAGGTCGTGGAGTGGTGGATGGCGGTGCCGTTGCGATGGAACCGCGTCGTGCCGTCCATCATGAGCCCCGCGTCCGACCACGCGAGCTGCTCGCACACGTTGGGCCGGCCCGAGACGCAGAAGCGGCAGCGGCCGCAGTGCGGAAGCCAGCTCAGGATGACGTGGTCGCCGGCGTCGAGCCCGGTGACGCCCGGGCCGACCGCCTCGACGATGCCCGCTCCCTCGTGCCCGAGGATCGCCGGGCGGGGGTGGGGGTGGATGCCGTCGACGACGTGGAGGTCGGAGTGGCAGACGCCGCTCGCGGCCATCCGGATGGCGACCTCGCCCGCGCGGGGAGCGTCGACCTCGACGTCCTCGACCCTGAGGGGCGCACCGGTCTCGTACAGAATCGCCGCCCGCACGCGCCTAACGTACCATTGCGCCATGGCCAGCCTGTCGGAGCGGCGTCAGACGGTCGGACGGTTGCGCGAGATCGCGCAGGTGGCAACGCGGCACGGCTTCGGGTTCGTCTTCGAGCGGCGCGCGCTTCGCCGCTCGGCCGTGATCGACGACCAGAACCTGCCTGCGCTCGGCCGCCACCTGCGGGAGACGCTCGACGAGCTCGGGCCGACGTTCGTGAAGTTCGGCCAGCTCCTCTCGACGCGGCCGGACATCGTCCCCGCCGAGATCATCGCCGAGCTGCGCCAGCTCCAGGACGACGTGCGGCCGTTTCCGTACGCCGACGTCGAGCGGATGATCGAGGAGGACCTGCGGGCCCCGATCGACAAGCTCTTCACATCGTTCGACCCGGTGCCGGTCGCGGCGGCGTCGATCGGCCAGGTGCACCTCGCCGAGCTCCCCAGCCGCCGCCTCGTGGCGGTCAAGGTGCAGCGGCCGGGCGCCGGCCGCCAGATCGAGCGCGACCTGGCGCTGCTCTACCAGGTCGCCCGCATCGTCAAGCGACGGGTGGACCGGCTCGACTTCATCGATCCCGTGGCGGTCGTCGACGAGTTCGCCCGCTCGATCCGGCGCGAGCTCGACTACCGGATCGAGGCGCGCACCGCCGAGATCTTCCGCGAGAACTTCGCGTCGGACGCGCGCGTCCTCATCCCGAAGGTGTACGGCACCTACTCGAGCGGCCGCGTGCTGACGCTCGAGCGGCTCGAGGGAATCCAGCTCGCCGACCTCGACCTGGAGGCGACGCCGATGGACGAGCGCCGCCGGCTCGCGATCCTGATCGCCGAGACATGGCTCGAGATGATCTTCCGCCACGGCCACTTCCACGGCGACCCGCACCCCGCGAACATCTTCGTGATCCCGGACGGCCGGCTCGGCCTCGTCGACTTCGGCATGACCGGCTCGCTCACCGACGGCGACATGCGCCGGCTCACCAAGCTCCTGCTCGACGCGGTGAACGAGAACGTCGATGCGCTGCCTCGGCGGCTGTACGAGCTGGGCGTCCGCTTCAACCGCGAGCAGGAGGAGGAGCTCCGGATCGAGCTGCGGGAGGTCTACTACCGCTACTACGGATCCTCGATGGGCCAGATCGACCCGCTCCAGGTGATCCGCGAGGCATTCGTGCTGGTGTCGCGCATGCACCTGCGCCTGCCGACGCGGTTCGCGCTCCTCGACAAAGCGCTCGCCACGCTGGGCGGGGTGGGCACCGAGATCTATCCCGACTTCAACGTGTTCGAGGTCGCCGAGCCGTACGCGGCGGAGCTCGTGCAGCGCCGCTACTCGCCGCGGCACCTGGCCGAGCAGGGCTGGGAGGGGGCCGAGAGCTACACCCGCATGCTGATGGAGCTGCCGTACCAGGTGCACGACACGCTCGAGCAGTTCCGCGACGGCGAGGTGGAGGTGGCGTTCCGGCACAAGGGCCTCGACCTCCTCACGAGCCAGGCCGACGTCGTCGTGAACCGGCTTGTCATCGCGATCGTCATGGCAGCGACCATCGTCGGCTCGTCGCTGATCGGGATCTCGGCGGACGGCGGCTGGCACCTCTTCGGCATCCATGTGCTCGCGCTGGCAGGCTTCATCGTCGCGGCGGGGCTGGGGTTCGTCCTGGTGGCGTCGATCGTGCGCTCAGGCCGGCTCTGACGCCGAGCGCCAGAAGGCCTCCACGCGGTCGTTGAAGCGCTCGCCGAGGAGCTGCGCCTGGTGGGCCGCGCCGGGAAAGACGGCCTCCTCGGCGCCCAGCCGGTCAACGAGCACGGCGCAGACGGCGGCGAACGCCGCGCCGGCGAGATCGCGCGCCGACGGGCTCGACCTCGTCCCAGGCGCCGCGGGCGACCAGCACCGGGAGGCCCGCGGCCGCGAGCCGGTCGAGCGGGATGTCCGCCTCCCACGGCATCCGCTCGGTCATCGACGAGCGCACGCCGCGCCGGGCCCGCGGGGAGAGCGTCCGGGGAGGGAGCTGCTCGAAGCCCCACGCCCGCAGGAACCCGTCGAGGAAGGCCTCCTCCGAGAGCGCCTGCCCGTCGGCGAAGTGCCGGGCGATTCGGGCGATGACCTCCTCGACGGCCGGCGTCCCGCGGGCCAGCGCGAACGCCGGCGGCTCGATGACCGCGATCGAGCGCACGCCCATCGGGCCGGAGCGCCGCCGCGAGCAGGCAGACGACGCCGCCGTAGGAGTGCCCGAGCAGGTGCGCCGGCTCGTCGAGGAGCGCGGCGAGGTCGCGCGCGTCC
Organism: uncultured Actinomycetes bacterium; assembly: GCA_963821535.1. Taxonomy (GTDB): domain Bacteria; phylum Actinomycetota; class Thermoleophilia; order Gaiellales; family JAICJC01; genus JAICJC01. The sequence continues at coordinate 105,141 of CAWGEC010000002.1, forward strand.
TCGTCGAAGTCCACACGTCCAGGCCGCTCCGGGCTGTGTCCGTAGCCACGCCGGTCGAGCACGTCGAGCCGCCAGCGCTCGGCCAGCGGCCGCTGCTCGGAGAACGCCAGCTCGCCGAAGCTCATGCTCCCGTGGACGAGCAGGGCCCGCGGCCCGTCGCCCCAGGTGGTCACGTGGAGGTCGCCGTGCGCCCCGATCGCGGCAGGATAGGCCACGTCCGAGGGCCGCCATAGCATGGCTGGATGGCTGCGCCCCCGTCGCCCTGGCTCGTCGAGCCGTGCCCTCCCGAGGAGGCGGACCGGCTCGCCGAGGCGCTGGGCGTGCGCCGGACGACCGCCGAGGTGCTGATCCGCCGCGGCCATTCGACGCCGGATGCGGCCCGCGCGTTCCTCGAGCAGGATGGCCCGGCCCACGACCCGATGCTCCTCGGCGACATGGCGGCGGCCTGCGAGCGCATCGAGCGCGCGATCGCCGCGGGCGAGCGGGTCTGCGTCCACGGCGACTACGACGCCGACGGCATCTGCGCGACGGCCCTCGCCCTGATCGTCCTGCGCGGCCTCGGAGCCGAGGTCGAGCAGCACCTTCCGAGCCGCTTCGCCGAGGGCTACGGGCTGGCGGTCGAGACGGTCGAGCGGCTGGCGGGCGCCGGCGTCTCCCTGCTCGTCACCGTCGACTGCGGCATCACGGCTGTCGACGCGGTTGCGCGCGCCCGCGAGCTCGGGATGGACGTGATCGTCACCGACCACCATCGCCCGGCGGAGGCGCTGCCCGAGTGCATCCGGGTCTGCACCCGCCCGTCCGACTATCCGTTCCCGGAGCTGTGCGGGACCGGCGTCGTGTTCAAGCTCGCGCAGGCGCTCCACGCACGCGCCGGCCGCGACCCGGCCGAGATGGAGCTCCACCTCGACCTCGTCGCGCTCGCGACCGTCGCCGACGTCGTGCCGCTTCGCGACGAGAACCGCGGGCTCGTGCGGGCGGGCCTGCGCAGGCTGCGACGGACGGCGAAGCCCGGCCTGCGGGCGCTGATGGCGGTGGCGCGCGTCGATCGCGCCCATGCCTCGTCCACCGATCTCGGTTTCCGGCTCGCGCCGCGGATCAACGCCGCCGGCCGGCTGTGCCACCCCGACCAGGCACTCGAGCTCCTGCTGACCGCCGACGACGGCCGGGCCCGCGCGCTGGCCGAGCGGCTCGAGGCGCTGAACCGCGAGCGCCAGGCGGTCGAGGACGGCATCCTGCGCCAGGCCGTCTCGCAGGTCGAGGAGGCAGACGAGGAGTGGCGGGCGCGGCGGGCCTACGTGCTGCACGACCCCGACTGGCACGAGGGCGTGATCGGGATCGTCGCCTCACGGCTCGTCGAGCGCTACGCCCGGCCGGTCGTCCTGATCGCAGGCGACGGGGACGAGGTCAAGGGATCGGGCCGGAGCGTGGCCGCCTACGACCTCCACGCCGGCCTGACCGCGACCGCCGAGCACCTCACGCGATACGGCGGGCATCGTGTGGCCGCCGGGCTCACGATGCCGTCGGACCGAATCGAGGCCTTCGCGGCGGCGCTGGCCGAGCACGCCGGCGCCCACCTCGCCGATGCCGACCTCCGGCGCCGGCAGCGGGTCGACGCCGTCCTCGCCCCGGCTGAGACGTCGCTCGAGCTGGCCGACGAGCTCGACCGGCTCGAGCCGTTCGGCCTCGGCAACCCGGGCGTGGTGCTGCTGGCGCCTGCTGCCGCCCTCCACGCCGTGGAGCGGATCGGCGACGGGCGGCACCTGCGCATGGCGGTCGAGCTGGGAGGGTTCCGGTGCGGCGCCGTCTGGTTCGGGCACGGCTCTGCGGCTCCCGAGCTGCGCGACGGAGGCCGGTTCGACGTCGCCTACCGGCTCTCGCGCAACGAGTGGAACGGCGCCGCTTCGGCTCAGATGCTCGTGCGGGCGATCGCCCCGGTCGTCGAGGGCGCGGCGCCCGCGCCCCACCTGAACGGCCACCGGCCCGCGGCGGCGTCGGCGAGCGTCGAGGACTCCCGCGGCGGCGGCGTCCAGATCGCGACCGTCGCCCGCCTGGTGGCTGCCGGCGAGCCGGTGCTGATCCTCGTCGCCGACGCGAGGCGCCGGGCGGCGATGCTGCGGAGCGTCCTGCGGCCGGAGCGGCTGGGCTCCGGCTGGGTCGAGCTCGCCGAGTACGCGAGCGCCGACGCCGACCGCGTGGCGTCCCGGTTCCACCATGTCGTGGCCCTCGATCCGCCGGCCGACGCGGCCGGCGGCGAGCTGCTTGCGGAGCTGGGGTCGAGGCTGCACGTGCATCTGGTCTGGGGGCCGGCCGAGGTCGAGTTCGCGCGCGAGGTCGTCGAGCTGCGCGCCCCGCTGCGCGAGGTGCTGGCCGTCGTCTGGCGGGCCGACCGCGACGGGACCGCGCTCACGCTGCCGGCCGAGACCGTCGAGCGCTGCCGAGCGGTGCTCCGCGAGGTCGGCCTCGTCCCCGGCGCAGTCGCGGCGGCCCGCGTCGACCTGGAGGCGTCGCCCACCTACCGCGCCGCGCGCGAGCAGGTTGAGCACTCGCGCGCCTATCTCCGCGCACAGGCGGACTAGACCCCGGCGTCAGAAGTCCACGAAGTGATCGAACGGGCGGCGGTCGGGCGAGCGGGGCGTCCGCAGGACCACCCAGGAATGGAGGGCGTCCTCCTGCGAGACCTCCTCGTGCGCCCAGCCGAGGTTCGTCACGCAGAACGACACCGCCCGCGAGACCGACGGCAGCTGGTAGTCGTCGACGAACACGATCCCGCCGCGGCGCACGAGTCGGCCGAGGTAGACGAGATCGAGAAACACGCCGTCGAAGCGGTGATTGCCGTCGACGAAGGCGAGGTCGAACGTGCGCCCCTCGCCCAAGAGCCGGGGAGCGCGATCTGCGACTCCGCGCATCACCTCGACCATCTCGGCGAGCCCGCCTCTGCGAGGAGCTGAAGCCCGCCGACCTCGATCGTGCGTGCCGCCCGGCGGCGATCCGCCAGCAGGAGCTCAACACCCCTCCACTAACATGTGGGTATGGCAACGGTGCCGCGCAGTGCCGAAGCCGAGCGGCACGACCCTCTTCTGGCCGAGCTGCTCGGCCGGATCTCGGGCTACAACCCGAACGCCGACGCCGCCCTCATCAGGGCAGCGTTCGACTACGCGTGCCTCCATCACCGCGGCCAGCGCCGGAAGAGCGGCGAGGAGTTCATCCACCACCCGGTCGCCGTCGCGACGATCTGCGCCGAGCTGAAGCTCGATGCCGCGACCATCGCTGCGGCCCTGCTCCACGACGTCGTCGAGGACACCCCGGCCGAGCTGGACGAGGTGCGGGAGCGGTTCGGCGAGGACGTCGCCGCGCTGGTCGACGGCGTGACGAAGCTCACCAGGATCAGCTTCGCCAGCCGGGAGCAGGCCCAGGTCGAGAACTACCGCAAGATGATCGTCGCCATGGCGCGCGACCTGCGCGTGATCCTGATCAAGCTCGCCGACCGGCTCCACAACATGCGCACGATCTCGGCGCTCGGGAAGCAGAAGCAGGTCGAGACCGCGAAGGAGACGCTCGAGCTCTACGCCCCGCTCGCGCACCGGCTCGGCATCCAGTCCATCAAGTGGGAGCTCGAGGACCTGGCGTTCCAGACGCTCCACCCGCGCCGCTACGCCGAGATCGAGTCGCTCGTGAACCAGGCGGGCGACGAGCGGGAGCGGTTCGCCAACGAGGCCGGGACGATCCTGAACCACGAGCTCGAGCACGCGGCGATCGAGGCCGACATCTCCGGCCGCGCCAAGCACCTCTACTCGATCTACACCAAGATGGCGCAGGGCGGGAAGGAGTTCAACGAGATCTACGACCTCACCGCGGTGCGGGTGCTGGTGGACTCGGTCAAGGACTGCTACGGCGCGATCGGCGTCATCCACTCACTGTGGAAGCCGATGCCCGGGCGGTTCAAGGACTACGTCGCCATGCCCAAGGTGAACATGTACCAGTCCCTGCACACGACCGTGATCGGGCCGCAGGGAAAGCCGCTCGAGATCCAGGTGCGCACGCAGGACATGCACCAGACGGCCGAGTTCGGGATCGCCGCCCACTGGCTCTACAAGACCGGCCCGGACTCGTCGCGGAAGCGCCAGGGCGCCAACGAGTGGGTCGCGCAGCTGGCCGACTGGCAGGGCGACGCGAGCGACCCCAAGGAGTTCATGGACACGCTCCGCGTCGACCTCTTCTCGGACGAGGTCTACGTGTTCACACCGAAGGGCGAGGTCAAGAGCCTCCCTGCCGGCGCCACGCCGCTCGACTTCGCCTACGCCGTCCACACCGACGTGGGTCACCGCTGTGTCGGCGCCAAGGTGAACGGGCGGATCGTGCCGCTGCACTACACGCTCCAGTCGGGCGAGTTCGTCGAGGTGCTGACCTCGAAGCAGGAGCGGGGGCCGTCGCGCGACTGGATGAACCTCGTGAAGACGTCGCGGGCGCGCAACAAGATCCGCCAGTGGTTCACACAGCAGGCCCGCGAGGACCTCGAGGCGAAGGGGCGCGAGTCGCTCCAGCACGCGCTGAAGACGAACGGCCTGCCGCACCAGAAGGTGTCGGCGTCGCCGCTCCTCGCCGGGATCATCCGCGAGATGGGCTTCAAGAAGGCCGACGACTTCTACGTCGCGATCGGCGGCGGCAAGATCCAGGTCAGCCAGGTCGTCACGAAGCTGATCGGCCGGCTGAAGACCGCCGAGGTCATCTCGCCCGAGCACGAGCTCACGCCCAGCCGGCGCCCGCAGAAGCGGCCGGCGGCGTCATCGACATTCGGGATCGTCGTCGAGGGGACGTCCGACCCGGACGTGCTCGTCCGAATGGCCAAGTGCTGCACGCCCGTCCCCGGGGACGAGATCGTGGGCTACATCTCGCTGGGACGCGGCATCACGATTCACCGCGGCGACTGCCCCAACGTGCGCGCGCTCAAGCGTACGCCCGAGCGGTTCACCGCCGTTCACTGGGACGACTCCGACACGGCGACGAGCTCGTTCCGCGTCACGATCGCCCTCCAGTCCTGGGATCGCCCGCGGCTGCTCGAGGACGTCGCCCGCACGTTCGCCGAGCACGGCGCCAACATCGTCGAGTACGGCGGCCACGTCGCCGACCAGATGGCGCGCAACTGGTACACGGCCGAGGTGGGCGACGTGAAGGAGCTCCGCGCCCTGCTCCAGGCGCTCCGCAACATCGACTCGGTCTTCGACGCCTACCGCGTCACGCCCGGCGGATAGACTCCCGCGTCGTGAGCGTCGAGGGCGAGATCACCGTCTGGCAGGGCCATCCGAGCTGGAAGGCGATGCTGCTCTTCTACATCAAGTGGACGCTCCTGTCGCTCATCCCAGTCGCAGTGTGGGTGGTGCTGAATGCGGTCGGCGTGGACGTCGCCACGACCTGGTTCGCGGTGGCGACCGGCGTCGGGCTCGTCCTCACCTACATCGGCGGGTGGATCCTGCGCCGGACCACGCGCTATCTCGTCACCGACCGCCGCATCCACATCCGCACCGGCATCATGTCGCGGAACGAGCGGACGACCCACGTCGACCGCGTCCAGAACGTCAACCTGAACCAGACCATCTTCCAGCGGATGCTCGGGATCGGCGACGTCGACTGGGACACGGCGGGCACGGATGCCTCGGACGCGGACTTCACGTTCCGTGGGGTCGACGACCCGAGCGCCCTTGTGCACGCCGCCGACCGCTACTACGGCGTGGCTGCAGTTCACGAGACGGCGCAGCGCGACGTCCAGTAGCCTGCGGGCGGTGGATCCCGCCGGAAGCATCCGCTCGTTCGCGCTCTCGTTCCCCCAGTCCCGCGAGGACCATCCGTTCGGCCCCGATGCGCACGTCTTCAAGGTCGGCGGGGGGAGCACGATGTTCGCGATCCTGGGCGACGGCCCGCCCGTCTCGGTCACGCTCAAGCTGACGCGCGAGGAGCGCGAGGTGGCGCTCGAGATGCCGTTCGTGTCGGAGGCCCGCTACGTCGGCCGCTACGGCTGGGTGACGGTCAGGATCGAGGACGACGACTGCCTCGAGGCCGCGCTCGAGTGGATGCGCGAGAGCTACTGGCTGAAGGCGCCGGAAGACGTCCGCGAAGCCGCCTGGGCCTGAAACACCGGCGCCTGTCGCCAATGTTTCACCAGGAGGGTGCGACATTGGTACCAGGTACTACCCTCCACGCGCATCGCGCGCTCGATGCCGTCCGGGCCGATGTCGACCAGGTAGCCGCGCAGGATGCCGTGGTTGGCCTCGCTGCCGGGGTTGATGCAGAGCGTCCGGCCGATCCGGCGCTCGCCGCCGGACTCGTGGATGTGGCCGTGCACGCTGAGCAGCGGCTCGTACCGCTCGATGATGCGCCGCACCGCCTGTGATCCGACCGGGCCGCGGAGGACGTCGCCCGCCGAGATCGTCGGCCGAAGGTTCTCGTCGAGGATCGGCGCCGTGTCGAGGCCCGAGTCGTGAGGCGGCACGTGGATCATGAAGACGGCCCGGCGCGGGTCGCGCACCTGGCTCGCAAGCGACATCCAGCCGCGCCTCGAGCACGTCCTCGGGCTCCTCGCGGGGCGTGCTCCACGGCGTGATGTTCGACCACCCCGACGCCAGGAGCTGGAGGTCGCCCGGCATGTCGACCACCCGGCCGTCGACGTTCTGGGCAAACGCACCGTCGCGGCTCAGGATCGGATCGATCCCGAAATCGTCGTCGTTCCCCGGGATCAGGTAGAGCGGGACGGAGCCGTCGCCGAGCCGCTCGTCGGCCAGGTCCATCCACGCGCCGACGCGCTCGTTCATCAGGTCGTGCAGGAGGACGTCGCGGGCCTCGGGATCGTTGGCCAGCCGCTCGGCCTCCTCGGACGTCGAGATGAACGAGTAGAAGCCGACGTCGGCGATGTCGCGCTGGAGAACGGCCAGCTCCTCGTCGCTCCCGGCCCGCCGGCGCACGCCGAAGAGCTCGGCCTCGTATGCCGCGCCGTTGCGCACGATCGGGACGATCGCCTTGCCGGTGAGGTCGCCGGCGAGCAGCGCGACGTCGGCCTTGTACACGTTCAGCTTGATGGCGTTCAGGAACTTCCGCCAGGCCTTCTCGGCCGCGTGGAAGTCGCTCGCGAGGTAGATCCTCACGCTTAGTCCGGCGGGATCTCGGTGAAGAGCATGTTCGTGTCAACGCCGGCCGCCCGTGACCGCATCCGCCATCACGATGTAGATGACGATGCCGATCCCGTAGAAGATCAGCGCGTCGAGGATGCCGTTCGTCTCCAGGTAGGTCAGCTTCGACCCGTCCCGGCGCGGTGATGCTGTCCCAGATCGGCTTGACGATCGCCGAACGCGTACACCCACACAGGGAAGACGAGCCAGGCCAGCCCGACCCACGGCAGCGCCTTCGGCCGAACGGGGCGTTGCGGACCAGGTCCGGCCGCCGCCAGCCGACGAGGATCGCGTTCACGCCGGGCATCGTCCACGTCAGGACCGCCATGAGATGCAGAACCAGAGCGTGCCGGCCAGGTTCAGCTTGTTGCCGGTCGTGGCGAGGGAGTGGGGGAGGGCGTTGTAGCTCTGGAGGAAGAGGAAGATCGCGGTCAGCCCGAGCGTGGCCAGGATCGCGTTCAGCGGCGCGCGCATGCGCTCGTTCACCTCGCCGAACCACTCCGGGCAGCTGCCGGTCGAGGCTCCATGCGAGCTGCATGCGGCTGATGAAGTTGATGTAGACGGGGCAGAGCAGGAACGGGAAGATCGCTCCCTGCGAAGCTGATGAGCGCCCAGATCGGCCACAGGCTCGAGTTGGCGACCATGCCGAGCAGCGGCATGGCGTTCGGCTGGCCCATCGGTAGCGCCGGGAGGTTCTCGTTGAACGCCCCAGTACGATGCGCCCCCAGCTGACGTTCATGTCGAAGCCAAGGTGCTCGGATCGTGGTCGACGTAGATCGAGTTCGCGAAGACGCCGATGCCAGGAGGCGCCGAGCAGCGCGATCAGGACGCCGCGCCGGACGTTGCCGCGCACCTCGCCCGCGATGTACGCCGAGTACTGGAACCCGATGTACTGGAAGAGCGATCGAGAGCATGATCGGGAAGACCGTGTGCGAGAAGAGGTCGCTCAGGAAGCTGTCGGTCGTGCCCGGGCAGGAACGTCGCGTTGGCCGCGGCGCGGCGATCTGGCGGCCGTCACGCCGCCGGTGTACTGCGGCAGGTTGTGCTCGAAGTCGCTCCGGCTCGTGGCGAGGAGGCCGAACACGAACATGAGCGACGAACCCGGCGACGCCGAAGATCGCGAGCGCGGTCACAACCCGGTGGAAGGTGCGAGTGGGAAGGAGGACGACGCCTGCGATGATCGCGAGCACGACCAGCGACCCGATGAACCCCGGCGTCCCCGTGATCCGCACCGTCGAGTCGGTGAACCACGTGTTGGCGTCCTTGAAGAAGCTCCCGCCGGCCCCGATGCCGATGATCCGCGCCGTGATCTGGAGGTTGCGCAGGACGAGCGGCATCTCGAACGCGATGATCAGCCACCGAGGCGAGGACGAGCGTCCAGCCCTCCATCCAGCCGAGGAACGGATGGATGATGCGGCTCGTGAAGACGTAGTCGCCGCCCGAGCGTGGCATGACCGAGATGAGCGACGCGAAGATGATCGCAGGAAGCACGAAGAAGATGCCCGTGATGATCGCCGCCCAGCCGTACTCGGAGAGCCCGGCGACCCGTCCACACCGGGCACGAACCCGAGCGAGTAGAAGATCGTGATAGAGCGTCAGGCCGACGCCGACGAACGCGGCGACGTTGAAGAAGAGCGCGTTCGTGACGCTGACGTCGCGTACAAGCCCCGACGACTGGCGCACGAAGAGCTTGGAACCCGTACCCGAATCCGCCATGTCGGTCATCGATTGCCCTCCTCTCGGGACCGTGGGCAGTTCTACCCACGCCGCGGTCAGGCGTCGCGATCCCAGTTCTCGGGAGCCTCCCAGTCGACGCCGCCGGTGTCCCAGCCCACCAGGCAGTGCTCGGAGATCAGCGCCGCCACGCGCTCGAGGAGCTCCCGGTCGGCGTCGCCGAACGCGGCCGGCACGTCGCTGTCGATGTCGATCTCGGCGACCACGAGCCGGTCGTAGACGATCGGGACGACGATCTCGGACCGGGTCGAGAGGAAGCACGAGAGATAGCGATCGTCGGCGTTCACGTCGTCGACGATCTCGGTCTCGCCGCTCGCGGCCGCGGCGCCGCAGACGCCCTGGCCGACCGGGATCCTGACGTGCTCGGTGGCCTCGGCCCGCGCCACGGCCCGAGCGCCAGCTCGTCGCCCTCGACGAAGTAGATCCCCACCCACGAGTAGCTGTCGAAGCTCGCGTGCAGAAGGTCGACGACGCGGCGCAGGATCTCGTCGGACGGATCGTCGCCGGCGGCGATCCGCTGGATCTCGGCGAGAACCGTGCGGCTCATGACTCGACCGCCGTGTCGAACGCGAGGACCGCGCTCGCGAGTGCGCTCGTCGACCCGCACCGGCCGCCGCGCCGGCACGTAGACCGCGGTCTGCGTGGATGTCGCGAGGTGCTCGTCCGATTAGCGCGTTGAAGGCCTCGAACTCCCACGTCACGCTCGTCCGGCCCAGCCGGCGCACGCGGACGAACACCTCGAGCTCGTCGTCGAACCGCGCGGGGGCGTGGTACTCGACGTGCTGGGCGCGCATCACGAACTCAGCGCCGCCCGACTCCGGTCGGAGGAGGTCGAGATGGCGCAGGTACTCGACGCGCGCCCGGTCGAAGTAGGGCATGTAGCGGCCGTAGTAGACGATGCCCTGCGCGTCGGTCTCGTCGAACCCGACCCGCGTGCGCACCGCGAACCGGAACGGCGGCCTGCGGTCGGTCACGCTCACCCGCGTATCAGGTCGAGCACCTCGTCCAGGCGCGCCTCCATCGTCGGGCCGTCGAGCGCCTCCAGGTTGAGCCGGAGCAGGGGCTCGGTGTTCGACGGGCGCACGTTGAAGTGCCAGTCCTCGAACTCGAACGAGATGCCGTCCATGTGCGAGACGCGCACCGCCTCGCCGGCGTAGCGCTCCTTCAGCTGCTGGAGCTTCACCGGCACGTCGGCCACGGTCGAGTTGATCTCGCCCGAGATGTGGTAGCGCTCGCGGAACGGCGCGAGGAGCTCCGAGAGCGGCTTCCCGGCGTGTGACAGGAGCTCGAGCATCACCAGCGCCGGCACGACGCCCGTGTCGCAGTAGTAGAAGTCGCGGAAGTAGTAGTGGCCCGAGACCTCGCCGGCGAAGAGGGCGTCCTCCTTGCGGATGCGGGCCTTGATGAACGCATGGCCGACGCGGTTCTCGAGCGCCGTCCCTCCGGCCTCGGCGACGGTGTCGCGCACCGCCCACGACGCGCGCAGGTCGTAGACGATCCGCGACCCGGGCTGCTTCTCGAGCATCGACCGGGCGATGAGCGCGGTGATGAGGTCGCCGGGCACGAACTCGCCCGTGTCGTCGATGAAGAAGCAGCGATCGGCGTCGCCGTCCCAGGCGATCCCGAGGTCGGCGCCGTGCTCGCGCACCTTCCCCATGATGAACGTCCGGTTCTCCTCGAGCAGCGGGTTGGGCTCGTGGTTCGGGAAGTGGCCGTCGGGCTCGAGGCTGTAGGGAAAGACGGTGACGGGCAGCCGTTCGAGGATCGGCGCGACCATCGGCCCGGCCATCCCGTTCGCGCCGTCGAGGACGACCGTTGAGCGGCCGCACCGCGCCGGCGTCGATGAACCCCAGCGCCCGCTCGTGGAACTCGTCGATAGACGTCCCGGTCGGACACCTGCCCGCGCGTCTGGCGCTCGGCTCTGGCGGATCGCCCAGCGCGCGGGCCTTGATCTGGTCGAGCCCCGTGTCGCCGCCCACCGGGAGCGCGCCGCGGCGGACGATCTTCATGCCGTTGTAGGCCGCCGGGTTGTGGGAGGCGGTGACCTGGAGCCCGCCCTCGTAGCCGTACTCGCCGACCGCGAAATAGAGCATCTCGGTGCCGATCTGGCCGAGATCGACGACATCGGCACCGGAGTCAGCCGCGCCCCTGATGGCGGCTGCCGGCGATCTCGGGCGAGGAGAGGCGCATGTCTCGCCCGACCGCCATGACCTTGGGCTCGAACGCGGCGACATAGCCGCAGGCGATTGCGTATGCACCGTCCGGCGTCGAGCTCGTCTGGCACGATTCCGCGGACGTCGTACGCCTTGAACACGGAGGGCGCCAGCATCGCCGCATGAGTCTACCCAGTGTCTCCATCCGTCCCCTGCAGGTGCGCGACGCCGAGACGCTGGCTGCGCTCTACACCGCAAACCGTGCGTTCCTCGAGCCGTTCGACCCGCCGCGGCCGGAGGGGTTCGCCACCTCGGCCTCGCAGCGGCGCGAGCTGAAGGCGCTCGAGCGCGAGCGCGCCGCCGACCGGCTCGAGCGGTTCCTGATCGAGGCGGACGGCGAGCCGGCCGGCGTCATCTCGGTCTCGCGGATCACACGCGGGCCGTTCCAGAACGCCGGCCTCGGCTACTGGGTCACCGAGTGCATGAACGGGCGCGGCATCGCCACGCGGGCCGTCGGCCTCGTCTGCGAGTGGGGGTTCGGGCAGGCGGGCTTCCACCGGCTCGAGGCGGCAACGCTCGTCGACAACATCGCCTCGCAGACCGTGCTCCGCCGCAACAATTTCATCGAGATCGGGCTCTCGCCCGGTACCTCTTCATCAACGGGCGCCTGGCGCGACCACATCCTGTTCGCTCGCACCGCCGAGGACTGACTCGACCACCGGGGCCAGGCCCCGGACGGGGCCTGGCCCCATGGGGTTCGGACGAGCGGCCAGGTCACAAACCTGCACCGCCTCGCGTGACACGTATCACGGGGTCTGACCCCGGCGCGACGCCGTGCTCGAAAAATGGCGGCGGCGTGACGAACGTGCGCGATTCGTGACGGAGGCGTCGCGCTCGACCACCGGGGCCAGGCCCCGAACGGGGCCTGGCCCCAGGGAGTTCAGCCGATGTAGACGCTCAGTCCTAGGAGCGGCAAAGTTCAGGCGGGTCGATCGCCCCATGCGGCACGCAGCTTGGCCGCGGTGCGGGTGAGGTGCTCGGGCATGACCTTGACGTCGGCCAGCACCGGCATGAAGTTCGTGTCGCCGTTCCAGCGCGGGACGACGTGCAGATGGACGTGGTCCTCGACGCCCGGCGCCGGCCACACGTCCGATGTTGATCCCGGCGTTGAAGCCGTGCGGGGCCATGACCTCGGTGAGGACGCCGAGCGACCGGTCGAGCAGCGCCCACATGTCGGCGCGCTCGCCCTCATCGAGGTCGCCGGGCGCGGCGACGTGGCGGTACGGCGCCACCATCAGGTGCCCGTTCGAGTACGGGTAGAGGTTCATGAGGACGTAGGCCCGCTCGCCGCGATGCACGATCAGGTTGGCCTCGTCGTCGCCCTCCGCCGGCTTGTCGCAGAAGATGCAGCCCGGACGCGTCGGCGCCGCCCTGGATGTACTCCATCCGCCAGGGCGCCCACAGCCGCTCGGTCATATCCAGCGCTTGACGCGGAAGAACACGAGCATCACGGCTGCGATGGCGGCCATGAGCGTCACCGTGGCGACGAAGCCGTGGTAGTCGTTCTGGAACGGGATGTGGCTGAAGTTCATCCCGAAGATGCCGCTCAGGAGCGTCAGCGGGAGCAGGATGACCGAGAAGATCGTCAGCAGCCGCAGGATGTCGTTCTGCTTGTGGGCGATCACCGACTCGTTGGTCTGCTCGAGGGCCTCGACCACCTCTTTGTAGTTGTCGAGCTGGTCCCAGATGCGCTCGGCCTTGTCGACGATGTCGTCGAAGTAGACCTCGAGGTCGTCGGGCAGGTAGCGCGTTCGCTCCAGCAGCCGCAGCGTCGAGCGCTCGGGCTTGATGACCTTGCGGTAGGAGACGATCTCGTGCTTCACGTCGGAGATGTCGCGGACCACGTCCTCGGAGCGGCGCTCGGTGAAGATCGCCTCGCGCATGCGGTCCAGCTTGAAGCCGATCTTGTCGAGGATCGGGAAGCAGTAGTCGAAGAGCTCCGAGAGGATCTCGTAGAGGACGTATCCCGAGCCCTTGCCGAAGTACTCCTCGCGCCGCTCCTGGTTGTCCTCGAGCTGCGCGAACAGGCGCCCGAGCGGCTTCAGCGGCACGTTCGGCAGCGTGACGATGTAGTCGTGGCCGATGAAGACGTTCAGCTCGGCTGCGTCGAGCCGCGCCCGCTCCTTGTTGTAGTGGGGCACGTGGAGCACGATGAACATGTAGGCGTCGTACTCGTCGATCTTGGGCCGCTGCCGGGTCGAGAGCACGTCCTCGAGATCCAGCTCGTGGAACTCGAAGTTCTGCGCCAGCCAGGCGGTCTCGACGGCGGTGGGCTCTTCCAGCTGCAGCCAGCGCAGGCCGGCAGCCTCGATCTCAGCGATCCGAGGCTCGGAGCGCTCGACCGGCCGCTGCGGCGCGCGTTGGCGCCGACGTACTGTCCTCGGGATCCGGGGCAGGTTCGGCATCGCGGGTCACCTTCGCGGTCAGGGCGTCCATGCCTCCCATTCTACCCTCCGGAACGGCTGTACGCACCCCTTCCGGCGACCTCCGGCGGGGGGTCGTGCGGTACCGTTCGGCCGCGATGTCGGACTCGATCGAGCCACGCCACCGTCCCACCGAGGACGAACGGCTGCTCGGCCGCCAGGACGCCGCGTTCATCCACACCGATCCGTGGCGGATCCACCGGATCACGTCGGAGTTCGTGGCCGGCTTCGACGCGTTCGCCGAGGTGGGGCTGGCCGTGTCGATGTTCGGGTCGGCCCGCACGAAGCCCGACGACCCGATGTACGCCGCCGCCGAGGCTACGGCCGCGGAGTTCGCCCGCGCCGGATACGCCGTCATCACCGGCGGCGGGCCCGGGATCATGGAGGCCTGCAACAAGGGCGCCCGCGAGGCCGGCGGAGTCTCGATCGGCGCCGGCATCGAGCTGCCCCACGAGCAGAACATGAACGGCTACCTCGACCTCGCGCTCGACTTCCGGTACTTCTTCGTGCGAAAGACGATGTTCGTGAAGTACGCGGAGGCGTTCGTCGTCTTCCCGGGCGGGTTCGGCACGCTCGACGAGATGTTCGAGTCGCTCACGCTCATCCAGACGCACAAGGTGCAGATGTTCCCGACCGTGCTCTACGGCAGGCGCTACTGGTCGGGGCTCGCCGAGTGGATTCGCGACACCGTCGTCGCGGCCGGCAACGTGGCGGCGGACGACCTCGACCTGCTCCAGATCGCCGACTCGCCGGAGCAGACGGTCGAGATGGTGGTCGCGTGCACGACGGGGACGTGCGGGCACCCCCGCCACGCCCGGCCCGCGGTCACCTGATCGGGATCCCGAACCGCACGCGGGTGCCGGCGCCGGGCGACGACTGGATCGTCATCCGCCCGCCGACGGAATCGAGCCGCTGCGCAAGCGAGAGGAGGCCGAGCCGGGCGGGATCGTCGAGCACGGCCGCGACGTCGAAGCCCACGCCGTCATCGGCCACCTCGCCCGCCAGCTCCCCGAGGTGCTCGTGAACCTCGACGCGGATGCGGCGGGCGTCGGCATGGTCGCGGGCGTTGCGGAGGAGCTCCTCGACCGTCCGGTAGCACAGGAGCTCGCCGCTGTTGGCGTGCCGGGTCGTGACGACGTCGGTCGTGACGTCGGCCGTCATCCCCAATGCCTCCGGGAGCGCGCGCAGGGCGCCGCTCACGCCCCCTTCGGCCAGAAGCGGGGGCACGATCTCGAAGGCCAGCCGGCGCGTCCGCTCGATCGCATCGCTCACCATCTGGCGGGCGCCCTCCACAGCCTGCTTGGCGGCGGCCTCGTCTCCCCGCTGCCAGGCCGACGCGAGACGGTCGATCGTGAGCCGCATCGCCGTGAGCGTCTGCAGCGTGTCGTCGTGGAGCTCCGTGGCGACCCGGACGCGCTCCGCCTCCGCCGCCGCCAGAAGCGCCGCGACGGCCGCAGAGCCCCGCGCCTCGCTGGCGCCGACGGCGAGCGCCGGCGCGAGCACGCCCGCGACCGCCTCGACGAACGCGACCTCCGCGGAGGCGAAGTCCCGCGGTGTCCGCGTCCAGGCATCGAGCACGCCGAGGGGCCGGCCGCCGTCCTGGATCCGCACGGCCATGCCTCCGATGATCCCCGCGGTTTCGGCCGCTCCCAGGGTGCGCAGGCGCGGGTCCGCCGCGACGTCGCGCGTGACCAGGGGCTCGGCGTGAAGGAGCGCGTACCCGGCGGGTGTACCGTCACCCGCCGTGGCCCGCACCCGACCGACGCCGCCCGGCGGCCAGCCGACGCCGGCGCGAAGGACGAGCGTCTCGCCATCACGGGCCAGGCCGAGCACGCCGACGCGCTCGACGCCGAGCACGGACGCGACGACACGGGCGGCCTCCGTCAGAAGCGTCGAGCCGTGCGCCTCGAACCCGCGGACCCCGAGCTCGGTGCCGCTCAGCATGGGCAGGGCGGCGATCATCGGCGGCGAGAGCTCCTCGGCCCGCTCCTTGAGCGCGCGGTGCATGTGCTCGAACCCGCGGCCGGTGCGGTCGATCACGGATCCGAAGATCCGCACCAGCAGGCCTCGGTACCAGCCCCGGTGAACGACGCGGGCGCCCGACTCGGCCGGCGTGATCAGGTAGGCGTGCTCCCCGGTGAAGAGCCCCAGCGGAAGCGATCCCCGCCAGCGCAGCTCGCGCGCCGGATCAGCGACGACAACGGAGGGCGAGACGACGATGCGGCGCCCGTCGGGCGGGCTGAGCTCGATCCGGAGGCGGCTTCCGACCTCGGGAGCTCCCGCGACGCGGCGCATGAACGGGTTCCAGCCGTCATACGCCTCGAACCCCGTGAGCGCCTCCCACACCTGCTCCGGCGTCGCGTGGATATCGATGGTGTGCTCGAGGACGCGACGCACGCGGCTCTCCCGGCTGCTACGCGGTGAAGGTTCGACCCGATCGCGCCAGCGAGATCGACGAATTCTCCCTGGTGCATCCATCATTCTAGGCGGGGTCGGCCGGTCGGGATATCCCCTCGCGAGAAATGCGTTGCACCGTCCGGTGTGAGCCGCCTAGGCCCGCTTCCGCAGGAGGGCGGCGATGTCGTCGTGCCCGCCGAACTGCGCCCAGCCGTCGGCCATGCCGCCGTGGATCGCGTCGCGGATCGTCGGGTCCGCACCGAGGTCGAGGAGGGCCCGCACGGTGCCCATCTGCCCGGCCTGGGCGGCGACGTTGATCGCAGGGACGCCCGCGCCGTGGGTCGGTCCGCCGAACGTCCCTCGGCGGTCGGGCTCGGCACCCAGCTCGACCAGCGCCCTCACCGCCGGCACGTGGCCGTTCACGGCCGCCCAGGTGAGCGGCGTGCCGCGGTAGGGGTCGGCGTTCACGTCGGCTCCGAGCTCGACCAGCGGAGCGAACGCCTCGACGCGGCCGCTCTTCGCTGCCCAGACGAGCGCCTCGTCGACCACCTCCTGGGGGTCGTCGGACGGCTGCCAGGCGGGGAAGCCGCCGTGCGGGCGGTAGAACGCCCGGTGGGCGCCGGCGGCCGGCGTGCCGGCCAGCTCGCGGATCATGTCGACCAGCCCCAGCCCGGCGGCCACGCGCAGGTTCCCCGGCTCACGGCCGAGCAGGGGCACGACGTCGCGATGGCCCCAGAAGAGGGCGGCGATCAGGGGCGTGCCGCCGTCGCCGCGGGCCGAGAGGTCGGTTCGGCCGCCGGAGGCGAGCATCACCTCCGCCAGCTCCGGCCAGTTCGAGTACCCGGCCTGATGGAGCTTCGTCCACCCGTAGTCGTTCCCGCGGTTGGGGTCGGCGCCGCGGTCGAGCATGAGCCGGACGACGTCGAGCGAGTTCGCCATCCCGAGCAGGTCGTTCCCGTTCGTGCCCCGTGCCGGCCACGAGCTCGGGGTGGGCGTCGAGGAGCCGGGCGAGCTCGTCGCGGTCGTCCGCCTCGACGGCCCGGTAGGCGAGGATGAAGGGCGTCGGCGGCTCGTCGCCGTCGCGCAGGGCCTGCACGTGCCGGCGCAGGCGGCCCCAGGTCGGAAAGCCGTGGCGCTGGGCGAGGTCGCGGCGGGCCTCGGCCGTCGTGACGCCGTTCACGGTGGCGATCCCATCGGCGCGGCCCTCGTAGTAGTCGATGTCGGTGTGGAACGGCTGCTCGGCGCCGAGCCGCTCGACGTACTCCTTGAGACGCGGCCAGCTCGCAAAGCCGTGCTGCCGGGCCAGCTCGAGCTGGGCGTCGGCCAGCTTCGCCGGCCTGGCCCGCCGCCCTTCTGGTGCGGGTCAGCTCCTTCGCCTGCTTGCGGAGCTGCTCGAGGTTCAGCGGTGTGCTCACGACGGGCTCCTTTCCCCAGAGGCCCGTCGTCCGCATGTCCGGGCGGAAAGAAGCTCGTGTTTGACGCTCGGAGATGGGGTGGGCTCGGCCCTTTCCGCGGACTGGACGCGGCCCCGGCCGCGCTCCCAGATACTAGGTCACCACTCCCAGGCCTCCGGGGACAGACCCTCCGGGAACGCCGTGACAAGCGTGACGGAATCGTCGCCGATCGTGAGCTCGAAGCTCGAGGAACCGGCAGCACTCGCGCTCGGCGGCGACGAGCCGCTCGACCTCCGCCTGGACGCCCTCGTCGCGGCGCCAGGCGGTCGTGAGCGTCGTCGCTGTCCGGTGCTCGCCGAGCCTCGCGGGCGCTCTCGAGGCGGCCCATTCGGCCTGACGAACAGCCGGTCGGAGCCGCCGAGCGCACGCCGGCGAGTCGGTCGGCACGGTCGAGGGTGCATGCGGTCGGGGCGCTCATCGCCCGCTCCCGGCGCAGCACGCGGTCGCGTCATCCGCCGTCGGCGTGCAGCAGGCGCTCTCGACGTGCGGGTGGTCGTCCGCGTCGTCGATGTCGTCGAGCACGGTGTAGACCTCCCAGCGGTTCCCGGCCGGGTCGGCGACCCACACCTTGTCCTGGCGGGCGTAGCAACAGGCGGTGTCGCGCTCCTCGAGCGTGACGAGGCCGGAGTCCTTCAGGCGGCTCGCCGGCGGCCTCGACCTCGCCGGTGGAGTCGACGCGGATCCCGAGGTGCGAGAGGGCGGGCCGCCCGGCCTGCTGGAGGGCCAGCGCGACGGGCGGGTCGGAGAGCTCGAACTTCGCGTAGTCGGGCTTCCGCTTGGCCGGCTCGTGCCCGAAGAGCTCGGTGTAGAAGGCGACGGCGCCATCCAGGTCGGGCACGTCGAGGGAGAGGTGGAACGTGTTCACAGGGTGACCTCCATAGATCGAATGTTCTCGATCTTTACCACATCGTATCCACGTTCGCAAATACTTATGAAGTTCGATAGGGTGGATCGGATGAAGTCGCTCCCGGTCATCAGCTGCTGCACGCCGCTCGCCGGTGCGTCCCTGTCGGACGGCGAGGCGGCCGAGCTCGAGCGCCTGTTCCGCGTCCTCGGCGACCGGCACCGGCTCAAGATCCTGAACATCCTCCTGCGGGCGGGCGGGGAGGCCGTGTGCGTGTGCGAGTTCATCGATCATCTCGGCCTCGCCCAGCCGACGGTCAGCTACCACCTGAAGCAGCTCACCGATGCCGGGCTGCTCGAGCGCGAGAAGCGCGGCACGTTCGCCTACTTCCGCGTCCGGCCCGAGGCGATGGAGCAGCTGCACAGCCTGGTCGAGCCGGCGGCGCTGGCGAAGGCGAGCTGATGGCGGTCGGCGTCGGCCGCGTCGCCGTCGAAGAGATGACCGCGTCGGACTGGCCGGCGGTCGCCGAGATCTACCGCCAGGGGCTCGACACCGGCCACGCCAGCTTCGAGACCGAGGTTCCCGCATACGAAGCCTGGGACCGGGGCCACCTGGAACGGCCGCGGCTGGTCGCCCGGGTCGACGGGGATATCGTCGGATGGGCGGCGCTCTCGCCCGTGTCCGACCGCTGCGTCTACGGCGGCGTTGCCGAGGACAGCGTGTACGTCGCAGCCGCCGCGACCGGTCGCGGCATCGGCCGGAGCCTTCTCTCCGAGCTCGTCCGCCGCGCCGAGGACGAGGGGATCTGGACGATCCAGGCCGGCCTCTTCCCCGAGAACGGGGCGAGCCTGGCGCTGCACGAGCGGTGCGGGTTCCGGGTCGTCGGACGCCGGGAGCGGCTCGGGAAGCACCGCGGCGCCTGGCGCGACGTGCTGCTCGTGGAGCGCCGGAGCGACCGCATCCCATGACCGCCGTCGCGCGCTCGATGCTCGCCGAGGCGATCGGGACCTTCGCGCTCGTCTTCGCCGGCTGCGGGGCGATCATGGTCGACCACCAGACCCATGCGCTCGGCCACGTCGGCGTCGCGATCAGCTTCGGCCTCGTGATCATGATCATGATCTACGCCGTCGGCCACATCTCCGGGGCGCATTTCAACCCCGCGGTGACGTTCGCGTTCGCCGTGAGCCGCCACTTCCCGCCCGCGCGCGTCCTCGCCTACTGGACGGCGCAGCTTGCGGGAGCGCTCGGAGCGGCGCTCGTCCTGCGCGGCTCGCTGGGCGACGTCGCTCATGTCGGCGCGACGCTTCCGGCCGGCTCCAACGGCCAGGCGTTCCTGTGGGAGGCGGTGCTCTCGTTCTTCCTCATGTTCGTGATCATGGCCGTGGCCACCGACGCGCGGGCCGTCGGCGAGGCGGCGGCGATCGCGATCGGCGGCACCGTGGGCCTCGACGCGATGTTCGGAGGGCCGATCACCGGCGCGTCGATGAACCCGGCCCGATCGCTCGGGCCGGCGATCGCGGCCGGCGACTTCACGTCGATCTGGGTCTATCTCGCCGCGCCGATCGCCGGGGCGGCGGCCGCGGCGGTCGCCTACCAAGTCGTGTCGGGACAGGAGGTCTCGCCATGAGCCACGTCCTCTTCGTCTGCATCCAGAACGCCGGGCGCTCGCAGATGGCCCACGCGCTGTTCGAGCGCGCCGCCGGCGACCGCCACGAGGCCCGCTCGGCCGGGAGCCGGCCGGCGGCGCACGTCCACCCGGAGGTGGTGGACGTCATGCGCGAGCTGGGGATCGACGCTGGCCGGACGGCAGCCGCACAAGCTCGACGGCGACGACATGGAATGGGCCGACGTCGTCGTCACGATGGGCTGCGGCGACGAGTGCCCGTTCATCCCCGGCAAGCGCTACATCGATTGGGAGCTCGACGACCCCTCCGGGCCGGCCGGTCGAGGAGGTGCGCCGGATCCGCGACGAGATCGAGAGGCGCACCGCCGACCTGGCCGCCGAGGTCGACGCCTGATTCAACCGAGCACCATTCCCTCCGCGGCCGCCGACGGCGTCGGCTCAGGTTCTCGCAGCATCCGGAACGAATTCAAGAGGCCGAGAAGGGCGGCCAACGTGGGAACGAGGAGCGCCACCTGCAGGGCTCTGGGCCGCGCATCCGTGTTGATGTCGACGATCTCGGCCTGAACGGCCGGCGGCTGCCCGGCCAGCTGCTGCCGAAGCTGGGTGTTCGTCATCACCTCGGCGTCGTGCTCGAGCGCCTTCGCCTACCTGCTGCTGTTGGGCGGGCGACAGAACGTGCTCTCGTTCGCCATGTTCGTGAAGCTGACGGAGAGCGTCCACAGCATGATCGCCCCGGCGAACGCAAGCCCGAAGGACAGCCCGAACGAGCCGCACGCCGAGTTCACACCGGCGGCCTCGCTGGCCCGCTCCTCGGAAACCGGCGCGAGCGTGTAGTTGTTGAGCTGGGAGACGAGCAGTCCCAGCCCGCTTCCGGCGATCAAGAGCGGCACGGCGAGGTACCAGCCGGACGACGCGCGGGGCACGATCGGAATCAGCAGGAAGAGCCCCACCGTCAGAAGGGCGAAGCCGAGGCGGATGATCGCGCTGGCCCGGCGCTTGGTGTTGCGGCGGCCCGCCGTGACCGCCACCGCGAACATGCTCAGCGACAGCGGCGCGAGCGAGAGGCCCGCCCCGATCGCGGAGTACTCGAGCACCATCTGGAGGTAGATCGGAAGGGCGATCATCATCCCGCCGAGCGCGATCTGCTGGAGCATCTGTCCGGAGATGCCGTATCGAAAGACCCGGGCGTGGAACAGGTCGGGGTCGAGCAGCGTGGGCTTGCCCTCGCGCTTGCGCCGGACGAGCCACCGCGAGAGGAGCACGAGTGCGATGAGGCCACCGGCGATGAGCGCGATGACGTAGTCGCCTCCCTCCTGCCAGACGAGGATTCCGAGGACGACGCCGCCCATGCCGATCACCGAGAGGACCGAGCCGACGACGTCGATCTCGCGCGGGACCGGTGTACTCGACGTCGCGCACGAGCTTGATCCCCAGCAGCACCACCGCGATCACGACATCCTCGAGCGCGAAGGCGACACGCCACGACAGGTACGTCGTGATGAAGCCGCCGAGGAGCGGCCCGACCGCAGCGGCGACGGCGGCCGCGGCGCCGACCATGGCGTAGGCCTTTTTCTGGGCTTCTCCCGCGAAGTTGCCGTGGACCAGCGATTGCATCGCGGGCAGGAGCAGGGACGCGCCCAGTCCGCCGATGATCGCCCAGAAGACGATCACGGCGGTGAGGCTCTGCGCCAGCACCATCGCCGCCGCGCCGGTGGCATACGCCAGGAGGCCGATCACGTACGCCCGCTTCCGCCCGATCAGGTCGCCGATCTTGCCCCCGATCAGGATGAAGGCGGCGGAGACGAGCGCCTCGAGCGCGATGGTCCCCTGGACGCCGCTCGCGGTCGCACCCAGATCGTGGACCACGGCGGAGATCGAGACGTTCATGAACGACGTGTCGACCACGAGCACGAACATCGCAGCCGCCAGCAGCAGGGACAGCTTCCGGTCCGCGGCGGCGTCCGGAGCGGCCGGCATCGGGGTCTCCGCCTCGAGCATGACAGCGGATCACACATGGTCGGCCGGCCGGGGGCGTCATGCCGATCGGACGACGCGGGCGGAGCGACTATCCTGAGAGCGCGTGTGGAGCCGCGAGATCGTCGAGGCGTTCTGGGCAGCGATGCAGGACAACGACTGGGAGCGTGCGGCCGGCTATCTCGCTGAGGACTGCGCGATTGACTGGCCGTGCTCCGGCGAGCGCATCGTCGGGAGAGGCGACTTCGCGGCCGTGCAAGCCGGCTATCCCACGAACACCGGCCGCTGGAGCTTCGACGTTCATCGCATCGTCGCCGAGGACGATGTCGTCGTGAGCGAGGTGACGGCGACCGATGGGGAGCAGGCCGCGCGCGTCGTTGCCTTCTCAATCCTGGAGGCCGGCCGCATCGTCCATCAGATCGAGTACTGGCCGATGCCGTACGAGCCGCCCGCCGGCCGCGACCATCTCACGCAGCCGATCCCGCCGATCCCCTGACCCGACCGGCCGCCGGCACCTCAGCGGAGCGCAGCCGGGAGCGTTACCGTCGCCGCATGGGTGAGTGGGAGATCCGGCCACTCGCAGACGGCGAGGCCGACGTCGTCGGAGCCGTGCTCGGCCTGGCGCGCCTGCATTCTGGCAACGGCCTCTACCTGGTTGCCTGGGACGGATCCGAGCCGGTCGGCCACGCCCACCTCGCGCTGACCGATCCGCCCGAGATGCAGGACGTCGAGGTGCGCGAGACCCACCGCCGCCGTGGGATCGCGTCGGCGCTGACCGCCGCAGTCGAGGCGGAGGCTCGCGCCCGCGGACACGCGACGCTCCGCGTCACGGTGAGCGCGGACAGCCCGGACGCCCAGGCGCTCTACCGGAAGCTGGGCTTCGCCGACACCGGCATCCCGCCCAGGCGCGTCCAGGGGACGGTGCAGATCCGCACCGGGCCGCTCGAGGTCGACGACACGCTGCTCACCTGGGAGACGCCCCTCCGCGGATAGCCGCGCCGGGTGCTAGAGCCGAATACGGCAAATCGCGCATACGCCACGGTCAGGTCATGCGACGCCCGGTCTGGATCTCGGTGTCCGCAGCATCGCCCGGTGTATTTGGTTCGACTGCCGAGCGAAAAAGGCCGCCATCCGTTCGATCAGTTGCCAGCGCGATCGCGAGTGAGATGAACAACCCGGCTCCGAAAGACAGCACGAGCGAGTCGGTGTCCTCGCGCTGGTATGCAGGAAGGCCGTGCCGATGGCAAGCGCGCCCCCAATCGGCCAGGCGTACCGCTGGATCGCCTGCCCTACCTCCGGCGATACATGGGCTCGAAGCCGCCAGTTCAGCGCGACGACCAACACGCCCACCGCCGCGGCGAGCCGGTGGGAACGACGTCCCAATCGCCCCCCGATACCTTGAGACCCGAGTACAGGGCCGTCCCGATCCCCAACACGACACCAACGATCAGGAACCCGAGTCGGGTGAGCCGGACAACCGGATCCACGTCGACCTCATCCGAGGCTCTGCCCCAGTGCTTCTGAAGGAACGCTCACCCAGCTGATGGTGACGGGCCTCCGTCGGCAAGCGGTGTTATGCGCCTGGTAGGAATCGAACCTACGGCCTTGCGCTCCGGAGGCGCACGCTCTATCCCCTGAGCTACAGGCGCGTTCGGGACGATTCTACCGGTGCAGGCCAGGGCGGTCGGATACGCTGGCGCCGATGCGGCTCCACGCGCGGATCGTCACCCTCGAGTACCTCGAGCCGTTCGTCATCTCGCGGTCGGCCGACACCAGCTCCCAGGTCGTCCAGGTCGCGATCTCGCACGACGGCCTCGTCGGCTACGGCGAGGGCGCCCCGGACGACCGCTACGACGAGGGGCCCGAAACGGCCCACGCCTGGATCCTCGAGCACGTCGAGCCGCTGCTCGGCGACGACCCGCTCGCGACGGGTGCGATCCTCGACCGGCTGGGCGAGCTCCCCGGCCAGATGGCGGCCAAGTGCGCCGTCGACGGCGCCCTCCACGACCTGCTGGGCAAGATCTGCGGGCAGCCGCTGTGGCGCATCCTCGGGCTCGACCGCACGCCGCCCGCCCACGAGCTACACGATCTCGATCGACACCCTGGAGGGCACCGCCGACCGGGCCCGCCGGGCGGCCTCGTACCGGGCGCTCAAGATCAAGGTCGGCGGCCCCGGCGACCTCGAACGGGTGCGGATCGTGCGCGACGCCGCGCCCGATGCGCTCATCCGCGTCGACGCGAACGAGGCATGGACGGTCGCGTCGACGCTCGACGCTCATTCCTGAGCTTGTCCCGCTCGGCGTCGAACTCGTCGAGCAGCCGCTCCCCGCCAGAGATCGCGACGGCTACGCCGAGCTGCACGCGGCTGCCCTGCCCATCCCGATCGTGCTCGACGAAAGCTGCCATACGCTCCCCGACGTCGCACCGGCGGCGGGCGCGGCCGACGGCATCAACATCAAGCTCACCAAGTCGGGCGGCATCCGCGAGGCCGTGCGGATGATCCACGCAGCCCGCGCGCTCGGACTGCGCATCATGCTCGGCTGCATGAACGAGTCGAGCCTCGGGATCGCCGGCGCCGCCCAGATCTCGCCGCTCGTCGACGTCGTCGACCTCGACGGCCACCTTCTGAACGCCAACGACACCCACACCGGCCTGGGGTTCGCGAACGGGTGCGTCCTGCCCGGAGACGGGCCGGGCCTCGGCGTCGACCCGCTCGAGCAGTGGCCGTGAAGCGCTACGTGATCCTGGCCGAGGGGGTGTTCGACGAGGAGGCGAAGACCGCGACGGGCGTGATGCGCTACGCGCAGTCGCCGACGGTCGCCGTGATCGACTCCACGCGCGCGGGCACGGTCGCCGGCGACCACGTGCCCGGCCTCGTGAGCGACGTGCCGGTGGTGAGCGACGCTGGCCGAGGCGCTGCCGTTCGAGCCGACGACGCTTCTCGTCGGGGTCGCTCCGGCGGGCGGCAAGCTGCCCGACGACGTACCGGACGGCGATCATCGATGCGCTCGCGAACGGCCTCGACGTCGAGAGCGGCCTGCACGATTTCCTGGGCGACGACCCCGAGTTCGCCACGGCCGCCCACCTCTCGGGCCGCGAGCTGCGCGACCTGCGCCGCGTGCCGCACGGCCTCAACGTGCCTACCGGCGCGAACCTCGCCGTCCCGGCCCACACGGTGCTCACGGTCGGCTCGGACTGCGCCCTCGGGAAGATGACCGTGTGCCTCGAGCTCGACGCCGAGGCGCGCCGGCGGGGCCTGGCGTCGGTCTTCGTCCCGACCGGCCAGACGGGCATCGCCATCGCGGGGTGGGGGATCGCGGTCGACGAGGTGATCTCGGACTACGTCGCCGGCGCGTCCGAGCGGCTCGTCCTCGAGGGTCACGAGCGGGGAGGGGACGGGGCGATCCTGTGGATCGAGGGCCAGGGCTCGCTCAACCACCCGTTCTACTCGGGCGTCACCCTGGGACTCATGCACGGGTCGGCGCCGCACGCCCTGGTCTTCGTCCACGAGCCCGGCCGCCAGACGATCGACGGTGACCCCCGCTATGGGATCCCCTCGCTCACGGAGCTGATCGACGACCAGGTGCGGATGGCGCGCCACGTGCGGCCGGCCGCGGTGGTCGCGGTCTCGCTCAAGACCAACCGGCTCGACGAGGACGCCGCCCGCGCGGCGATCGCGGAGGTCGAGCGCGAGACCGGCCTCGTGGCCGACGACCCCGTGCGGTTCGGCGCGGGCCGCGTCCTGGACGCGGTCCTGAGCGCGCGCCGCTAACATCCCGCGCCGTGCCCGACCCGCGAGTCACGAGGCTGGCCGAGGTGCTGTGCCGCTACTCGCTCGAGATCGAGCGGGGCGACACGGTGCTGATCGACGGACCGGCCCTTGCGCAGCCGCTCTTCGTCGAGATGGTGAAGCTGGTGACCGAGTCCGGCGCCCACCCGATGCTCCGGCCGCGGCTCGAGCGCGCCGACGCCGCCCTGCTCGAGGGGGCGTCCGACGCCCAGGTGGCTGCGATCACAAGGCTCGACGAGACCGAGATCGAGGCGCCGACGCGCGTCCTCACGATCTGGGCAAACGCCAACACGCGCCATATGAGCAGCGTGCCGTCCGAGACGCAGGCGGCCCGGGCCGCAGCGATGCGCCCGCTCTTCGAGCGCTTCCTGGCGCGCGAGGGCGCGGGCGACGTGCGCTGGTGCGGGACGGCATTTCCTTGCAACGCGGCCGCCCAGGACGCGGGTATGTCGCTCGCCGACTGGGAGGACTTCGTCTACCGCGCCGGCCATCTGAACGACGCCGACCCGATCGCCTTCTGGCGCGAGCAGTCGGCCCGGCAGGCGAAGATCGCAGAGCGGTTCGCCGGGGTCCGCGAGATCCGCATCCTGGCCGAGGACACCGATCTCGTGCTCGACGTCGGCGGGCGGACATGGGACAACGCCGACGGCCACAAGAACTTCCCCGACGGCGAGGTCTACACGAGCCCGGTCGAGGGCGGGACGCGCGGCCACATCGCCTTCAGCTTCGACGCGACCTACATGGGAAACGACGTCGCCGGGGTGCGCCTGAAGTTCGACGACGGGCGGGTGGTGAAGCACGAGGCCACGCGCGGCGGGGAGTTCCTCGAGCAGATGCTCGACATGGACGCCGGCGCGCGCTACCTCGGCGAGCTGGCGTTCGGCATGAACGACGAGATCCAGTCGCCCACGCGCGACACGCTCTTCGACGAGAAGATCGGCGGGACGTGCCACGTCGCGCTCGGGATGGCGTTCCCGGAGTGCGGCGGCACGAACACCTCCGGCCTCCACTGGGACCTGGTCTGCGACCTGCGCCGCGGCGGGGAGATCCACGCCGACGGCGAGGTCATCTCGCGGGACGGGCAGTTCCTGTGAGCGACCCGCGGATCCAGCGGCTGGCCGACGTCGTCGTGAACTTCTCGCTCGAGCTGGGTGAGGGCGACACGGTCCTGATCCAGGGGCCGGCGATGGCCGAGGAGCTGATCGTCGAGCTCGTCCGCGCGGCGACCCGCGTGGGCGCCATCGCGCGCGTCCGGGCGTCGGTGCAGGGGACGGACGAGGCGTACCTGGCCCGGGCGAGCGACGAGCAGCTCGACCACCTGCCCCCGTGGGCGCTCGAGGAGATGGGCTCCATCGACGCCCGCATCTCCGTGCACGCCGCGTGGAACACCCGCGAGCTCACAGCGATCGATCCGGCCAAGATCGCGCGCAGGTCGCGCGCCGCCCAGCCGCTCATGTCGCAGTTCATGCAGCGATCGGCGTCGGGCGAGCTGCGCTGGTGCGTGACGGCTGTCCCGTGCGAGGCGTTCGCACAGGACGCCGGGATGTCGCTCGACGCCTACGCCGACTTCGTATTCCGCGCCGGGTGGCTCGACACGGCTGATCCCGTCGGTGCCTGGCGGACGTATGCCGCTCGGCTGACCACGCTTGCGGAGCAGCTCTCACAGGTGCGGGAGCTGCGCGTGCTCTCCGACGGCACCGACCTCACCGTGGGCGTCGAGGGGCGCACATGGATCGCCGCCAAGGGCGACCGCAACTTCCCCGACGGCGAGGTGTTCACCGGGCCCGTCGAGACCGCCACGAACGGCGAGGTGCGATTCAGCTTCCCCGCCGTCATGGGCGGGCGCGAGGTCGAGGACGTGCGCCTGCGGTTCGAGAACGGCCGGGTCGTGCAGAGCGAGGCCGCAAGCGGCGAGGACTACCTGCGGCAGATGCTGGCGATGGACGACGGCGCGACGGTGCTCGGCGAGTTCGCGATCGGCACCAACTACGCGGTGAAGGAGTTCACGCGCCAGATCCTGTTCGACGAGAAGATCGGCGGGACGTGCCACATGGCGCTCGGCGCCGGCTACCCGGACACGGGGAGCACGAACGTGTCCGGGCTCCACTGGGACATGGTGTGCGACCTGCGGGCGGGCGCCGAGATCCAGGCCGACGGCGAGCCGATCTACCGCGACGGGCAGTTCCTGCCGTCGTTCTTCGACCAGGACCTCTCAGTCCCCGCCTGACCGTCCTTCGAGCCGGAGGAGCGATCCCATCCGGGCGACGTGCGCCATGAACGGCAGGTCGTGGACGCGCAGCAGGTCGACGCCCAGGTACGCGGCGACGGCGACGACGGCGGCGGTGCCCTCGAGGGCGTCCTCGGGCAGGCCCAGCGGCTCGGCCGTCACCTCCTTGTGCGACGGCGCGAGCAGCACCGGATAGCCGAGCGCGCGGAGCTCGGGCAGGCGGCGGACGGCCTCCAGGTCGGTGGCCGTGTCCTTCCCGAACCCGAGGCCGGGGTCGACGACGATCGCCTCGCGCCGGACGCCGGCGGCCCGGGCCCGGTCGGCGAGCTCTGACAGGGCCGCGGCGACCCGCTCGAACGGCAGGGCGTAGCGGCCGTCCTGCTCCTGCTTCGGGGCGATCCCGAGATGCGTGACGACGAGGCCGCCGCCGGCCGCCGCGACGGCCGCTGCGAGCTCCGGGTCGGAGAGGCCGGTGTGGTCGTTCACGAGGTCGGCGCCCGCGGCCAGCGCGGCCGCCGCGACCTCGGCGCGGTAGGTGTCGACGGCGATGGGGACGTCGACCCGCTCTCGCAGCCCGCGAACGACGGGCACGACGCGGTCGATCTCGGCGGCGACCGAGATCGGGTCGCCCGGCTGGGCCGTCATGCCGCCGATGTCGAGCAGATCGGCGCCCGCGGGGACCATCTCGAGGCCCCGTGCCACCGCGGCGGCGGGATCGGCCGTGAGGCCGCGATCGTAGAAGGAGTCCGGCGTCACGTTCACGATGCCCATGATCCGGGGCGGGCCTCCGAGCGCCAGCGAGCGGTGGGCGAATGCGAGCTCCACGGGTTGGAGCGTACGCCGCTTGACAACCGAACATGTGTTCGCTACCGTATCCGAACACATGTTCGCCTCACCGTCCGCACGCCGCTTCATCACTGCTCTCGCCGCCCTGGCGTGCGCCGCTGCGTTCCTGCTCGGCGAGGCCATTCCGTCCCGCGGCGCCGCGCCTCCGCGTCACCATCGCGTGCACGCCGGCGAGACGCTCTGGGGCATCGCCGAGCGGGCGTACCCCGGTGACGATCCGCGCGAGGCGGTGTACCGCATCCGCGTCGCGAACGACATTCCCGGCTCCCAGATCGTCGCCGGCGAGAGGTTGGTGCTTCCGTGAGTGCCGTACGGCATCTGCGTCTCCTCCCGACGCCTGACGCCAGCGTCGTATACCTCGACGAGCGCCGCGCGGGCGATGACGATCGGCCGCCGGCGCCGGCGCTCCGGCTGGTGACCTCGGGCGACGAGGGTCACGTCCTGCGGCTCGATGTGTTCCTGCGCCGCGCGCGGGCCGTCCTCGCCGAGCACGACCTGGCACCGGGCGTCGTCGAGATCCCGCCCCGCATCGCCTGAGCGGCCACCGCCGGACCGTACAATCGCCCGGTGGACCTGAGCGTGCTCTTTCTCGGCACCGCCGGCGCGGCGCCGAGCGCCCATCGCGGCGCGCCCGGACATCTCGTCCGGCGCGGCGGCGACCGCATCCTGGTGGACTGCGGGGAGGGCACCCAGCGCCAGCTCCTGCGCTCGGGCGTCGGCCTCGTGGATGTCGACGATGTCCTGATCACGCACTGCCACGCAGACCACGTCCTGGGCCTTCCCGGCATGCTGAAGACCTTTGCGCTTCGAGCGCGGGAGGCACCGCTCCAGCTCTACGGCCCGTCCGGGCTCGCCGAGCTGATGGCGACCCTCCGGCCCGTCATCGGGCGGCTCACCTACAAGGTCGACGTGCGCCCGTTGAGCCCGGGGGACGCGGTCGAGCGCGACGGGTACCGCGTGCACGCGTTCGCGACCGACCACCACGTCCCGAGCGTTGGCTACGCGCTGGTCGAGGACGAGCGGCCCGGGCGGTTCGACATCGACGCTGCCCGCGACCTGGGTGTGCCGGAGGGGCCGCTCTTCGGCCTCCTCCAGCACGGCGAGCCGGTGACCCTCGACACCGGCGTCACCATCCGTCCCGACGCGGTCGTCGGCGAGGCGCGGCCCGGGCGCACGGTCGTGTTCTCGGGCGACACGCGGCCCTGCAAGGAGCTCTTCCAGGCATGCGTCGGGGCGGACGTGCTGGTGCACGAGGCGACCTTCCTCGAGGAGGAGGCCGACCGGGCGGCCGAGACCGGACACACCACGGCGCTCCAGGCCGGCCGGCTGGCGCGCGAGGCCGGCGTGCGCCTGCTCGCGCTGACGCACATCTCGACGCGGCATCCGGGCCGCGAGATCCTGGCCGAGGCACGGTCGGAGTTCCCGGCGGCGGTCCTGCCGCGCGACTTCGACTCGATCGAGGTGCCGCTGGCCGAGCGGGGCGAACCGCATCTCGTGAAGGCCGCATGACCCACTTCGACGTGCTCGCACCGGAGTACGACCGGCTGCGGCCGGCGGGGGACGGGTGGAACGAGCTCGCCGATCGCTCGCTGGCGGCGCTCGAGGGCGCGAGGCGGCTGGTCGACGTCGGCTGCGGCACCGGGCGCTTCGCCGTGCTCGCGGCCGAGCGCCTCGGCGCGCGGGTGTGGGGAGTCGACACGTCGGCCGAGATGCTCCGGGAGGCGAAGGGCAGGCCGGGAGCGCGCGGAGTCGGGTGGCGCCGGGCCGATGCGGGCCACCTGCCGTTTCGGGACGGGTGGTTCGACGCCGCGCACTCGCACCTCGTGCTCCACCTCGTCGACGACCTGCCTGCGGCGATCGCCGAGCTGGCGCGCGTGCTCGCGCCCGGCGGCCGGCTCGTCGTCGGCACGTTCGCGCCGGAGCACTTCCGCAGATTCTTCCTCAACCCGTACTTCCCGTCGATCCCGGCGATCGACCTGGCCCGCTTCCCCGATCCCGACGGCCTCTGCCGGGAGCTCACGTCGGCCGGCTTCGCCGAGGCGGCGGTGGACAGGTTCGACCAGGACGTGGAGGCCGCCGCCGCAGACGTGCTCGACCGCGTCCGGGGCCGCTACATCTCGACGCTCCGCCTGCTCGACGGCCGACGAGTACGAGGCGGGCCTCGCGCGCCTCGAGGCCGACGTCGCCGCGGGGACGGAACGCTTCAGCTACACGCTCAGGTGGGCGCTCGTGACAGCTCGGCGAGGATAGCCCTCATGCCCTCCCGGAACGCTGGCCCGCCGGCGTTCGCGGGATGCCGCACGTACGCCGTTCCGGGCGGCAGGATCGACTCTGCGATCCGGCCCACCGCGACCACCGTCCGCGGGCGCACGCGCTCGATCAGCCGCATGGCGAACGGCGCCCCGGCCGCGATCTCGGCCGTGGTCGGGCGGCGGTTCGACAGCGGCTCGCCCGGCCGGTGCGGATGCGTCGGGACCGTGTTCCAGAGGATCACGCGCATCTCTGCGCCGAGCTCGGCGAGCACCTTGTGGACGATCGTGCCGGACGGCTCGCTCCAGGTGCGCGCCGCGCACGTCGTCCGGTAGGGCGGGCCCCAGCGCTGGAGGTCGCGCTCCGAGGTGAACGCGACCCCCGACCACCGCATGCCCTGGTAGCCGCCGGCCTCGCCGAGGCACACGACGTCCGCACCGGCCCGCTCGGCCAGGTACGCGCGCAGGTTGGCAAGACGGATGTCGGGCGCTCCGGCAATGTCGTCGGGGTTGGCCTCGGCGTACTGGTTGAACGTCGCGCCGATGCGGATGCGGGCCAGGTCGGCGAGGAGGCGTTCCACCTCGGCGAGCTTGACACGGCGCGGTCCGCTATGGTTTAGTCAACTGACTTAGGCGATTGACTAAATGGTGACCAAACCCGACATCCGCACCGCATTCCTCGACGCCGCCGAGCGGCTCCTCATCGAGGAGGGGAGAGGTGGCATCTCGACCCGGCGCCTCGCACGCGAGGCGGGCCTGAACCACGGGCTCGTGCACTACTACTTCGGCACCGTCGAGAACCTGATGCTGGCGGTGTTCGAGCGCTTCACCGAACGCCTAGCCGAGCGACAGCGGGCCATGTATGCAGCCGACGTGCCGTTTCGCGAGAAGTGGCGCACGGCGATGGGATTCATGGACGAGGACCTGGCCGCCGGGTACCCCAAGATCTGGGCCGAGCTCCAGGCCGCCGCCATGAACGACAAGGAGCTCGCGCGGCGGTTCCGAACGGTGCACGCCACCTGGCGTTCGGTGCTTACCGACGCGTTCACTGCGGCGGCGCGGGAATACGGCGTCAGCGATGTCGCCGTCCCGGCGCTGGTGACGCTGGTGATGACGTTCACGATCGGCATGTTCAACGAACGGCTCGTGGGCGTGGACACCGGCCATGCCGATCTCCTCACGTGGTTCGACGCGGCGATCCGTTCGATGGAGGCGGCCGCGTGACGGTCGCCGAGCAGACGCGCGCCCGCTACCCCGACGCGGCCGGCGATCTCGACCGCGACGGCGTCGCCGTCCACTGGGAGCGCTACGGCGAGGGCGAGCCGGCGATCCTCTTCGTCCCGACGTGGTCGATCATCCACTCGCGCTGCTGGAAGGCGCAGATCCCGTACTTCGCCCGCCGTCACCGCGTCCTCACTTTCGATCCGCGCGGGAACGGCCTGTCCGGCCGTCCGATCGACGGCGCGGCCTACGGAGAGGCGGCGTTTGCTGGCGACGCGCTGGCCGTGCTCGACGCGACCGGCACCGACCGCGCTGTCGTCGTCGGGCTGTCGCTCGGCGCCCAGCGCGGGCTGATCTTCGCGACGCAGCACCCCGAGCGGATCGCCGGCATGGTGCTCATCGGCCCCGCGGCTGCGCTTGCGCCGTTTCCGCCCGAGCGGGCGCGGGCGTTCGAGCGCTTCCACGACGAGCGCGACGACGACGAGCCGTGGGCCAAGCACAACGCCCACTACTGGCGGCGCGACTTCCCGGGCTTCCTGGAGTTCTTCTTCTCGGAGGTCTTCTCCGAGCCACATTCGACGAAGCAGATCGAGGACTGCGTGGGATGGGGCCTCGACGGTGGGGTCGACTGCCTGCTGGCGTCGGAGGCCGGGCCTGGCCTCGGGGACCTGACCACCGAGACGGCCGCGGCGATCGCCTGCCCTGTCCTGGTGATCCACGGCGACGAGGACGCGATCGTGCCGCACGCGGCGGGCGCCGAGCTGGCGCGCCTCACAGGCGGGTCGCTCGCCACCATCGCGGGCGGCGGCCACTGCCCACAGGCCCGCGACCCGGTGCTCGTGAACCTGCTGATCCGCGAATTCGTCGAGTCGCTCGACGGCGGGGATGCGACATGAGGGCCGCCGAGCAGACCCGAGCCCGCTACCCGGACGCGGACGGCTTCATCGAGCGCGACGGCGTCAGGGTGCACTGGGAGCGGTACGGCTCCAGCGCACCGCCCGTCTATCTGCTCCTCCCGACATGGGAGGCCCTGCACTCACGGACGTGGAAGTGCCAGATCCCGTACCTGGCTCGGTACGGCACCGTGATCACGTTCGACCCGCGCGGGAACGGACGCTCGGACCGGCCGCGGAGCCCGGCTCTGTACGCTCGGCGCGAGTACGCCGAGGACGCCGTTCTGGTGCTCGACGCGGCCGGGGTGGACCGTGCGCTCGTAGTGGCGTGGTGCGACCTCGGCGAGTCGCTGATCCTGGCGGCGGAACATCCGGAGCGCGTGGCCGGCCTCGTCGAGATCGCCCCGGCCGTCCGACTCGCCGACATGCCACCGGAACCGGTCGCGTACCCCTTCGACGAGGTGCTCGACACCGACGAGGGCTGGGCCAAGGAGAACCGCCACTACTGGCTGCGCGACTGGGGCGGGTACACGGAGTTCTTCTTCGGCGAGTGCTTCATCGAGCCGCATTCGACGAAGCAGATCGAGGACGCCGTCGACTGGTCGCTCGAGACCGACCCCGAGACCATGCTTCTGAGCTTCCGGGGCTGGAACGACAAGGTGATCGAGCGCGCGGAGGCGACGGCACACGCCGGCCGGATCGCGTGCCCGGGCGTCGTGATCCACGGAACCGAGGATCGGCTCGTGGAGGCCGGCCGCGGCCGGGCGGTCGCCGACACGCTGGGCTGGGATCACGTGAGCCTGGCCGGCTCGGGCCACGGCCCGCACGCCCGCGACCCTGTGCGCACGAACCTGCTGCTTCGGAGCGCCGGGCGCGCGGTGACCTCCAAGCCTGCGGCCGCCCGACACTGGACGCGCGCGGTGCGGCGGCCGAAGCGGGCGCTCTACATCTCCTCGCCGATCGGTCTTGGCCATGCGTGGCGCGACGTGGCGATCGCCGACGAGCTGCGGAAGCTCCACCCCGACCTCGACGTCGACTGGCTGGCCCAGGACCCCGTGACGCGCGTTCTCGAGTCCCGCGGCGAGCGCATCCATCCCGCCTCGGCCGACCTGGCGAGCGAGTCGGCCCACATCGCCTCGGAGTCGGCCGACCACGACCTGCACGTCTTCCAGGCGATCCGGCGAATGGACGAGATCCTCGTCGCGAACTTCATGGTCTTCCACGACCTCGTCGAGGCGGAGCCCTACGACGTCTGGATCGCCGACGAGGGCTGGGAGATCGACTACTTCCTCCACGAGAACCCGGAGCTGAAGACGGCCGCCTACTGCTGGCTCACCGACTTCGTCGGCTGGCTGCCGATGCCGGACGGGGGTGAGCACGAGGCGTATCTCACGGCCGACCTGAACGCCGAGATGATCGAGCACATCGCCCGCTTCCCGCGCATCCGCGACAGGGCGATCTTCGTCGGGAGCCCCGACGACATCGTCCCGGATACGTTCGGGCCCGGGCTCCCGGCGATCAGGGAGTGGACGGAGGCGCACTACGCGTTCTCGGGATATGTGACGGGCGGCTCGCCCGACGTGGGCGACCGGGCGGAGCTCCGCGCCGAGCTCGGCTACGGGCCCGACGAGCAGGTGTGCATCGCGACGGTCGGCGGCTCCGGCGTCGGCGGCGCGCTTCTTCGCCACGTCGTCGACGGCTTTGACGAGGCCCGGCGGCTGGTCCCCGGCCTGCGCATGATCGCCGTCGCCGGCCCGCGCATCGATCCGGCGGCGTTCCCGCGGCGCGAGGGCCTCGAGGTGCGGCCCTACGTCCACGAGCTCCGCCGCCACCTGGCCGCGTGCGACCTCGCGATCGTGCAGGGCGGCCTCGCGACCGCCATGGAGCTCACCGCCGCGAAGCGGCCGTTCATCTACTTCCCGCTCGGCCATCACTTCGAGCAGCGATTCCACGTGCGCCACCGGCTGGATCTCTACGGGGCCGGACGGTGCATGGACTTCGGCACGTCAACCCCCGAGTCGCTCGGGGCCGCGATCGCGGACGAGATCGGAAAGGAGGTTGCCTATCGAGACGTCGAGACCGACGGCGCCGCCTGTGCAGCGGCGCTGATCGCAGAGGTGCTCTGAACAACAACTTGGGGGTCATACATGTCTCTTGCACAAGCTGAATCTCACGCAACCGAGGTCGTTTACGACCTCACCGGAACGCTGCTCGAGGTGTGCACATGCGGCGCCCTCTGCCCATGTTGGGTGGGCGAGGACCCGGACGGCGGCGAGTGCCTCTCGGTGCTCTCGTACCACTTCACCGAGGGGACGATCCAGGGCGTGGACGTGTCGGGCCGGACGATCGCCAACATCGTCCACATCCCCGGCAACGTGCTCACACCCGGAAGCTGGAGGGTGGCGCAGTTCATCGACGACGGCGCGACCGACGAGCAGTTCCAGCTGCTCCAGGATGCCTACAGCGGCAAGCTGGGCGGGCCGCTGGCCGACCTCGCCGGCCTCGTCGGCGAGGTGCTGACGGTCGAGCGCGTCCCGATCTCGCACCAGGTCGTCGACGGCGTCGGCACGCTCGACGTGGGCGACTTCGCCCACTGCGAGATGGACCCGTTCCGCGGCGCCGACGGCACGATCACCACGATCAGGGACTCGATCTTCTCGACCGTCCCGGGGTCACCGGCGTATCTGTCCAAGGCCAAGGTGCAGCGGATCAGCCTGCCGCAGTACGGGCTCGAGTGGTCGGATGGGGACAACGCCATCCAGGCCGACTACCGCATGACGCACGCGGTCGCGCGGTGAGCGCAGTCGGCCGCTCGCGGACGCCCGTCGCCGTCCTCGCCGCGATCCTCGCGGCCTGGGCGGCGGCGGGCATCGCCCAGGCCGCCGGCGCGGCTGCCGTGCTGCACGGGCATGCCGGCGCGCACGACGCAACCGAGCCGCTGTGGGTGACGGTGCTCCTGCCGCCGTTCTGGCTCAGTGCGATTGCCTTCCTGCTCGCCTGGCAGGTAATGGTGGCGGCGATGATGCTGCCGTCCAGCCTGCCGATGGTGCGGCTGTTCACGCACGCGGCCCGGCGCCAGGAGGGCTCGGATCGGATCGTTGCGGCGTTTCTGGGCGGCTACGCGGTCGTCTGGGCGGCGTGCGGCGCGGCGGCGTTCGCGGCCGACGTCGCCGTGCACCGGGCCGGCGGAAGTGTGACGTGGCTCGGCGTCCACCCCTGGGCCGCGCCCGCCGCCGCGCTCGCGGGCGCGGGCGTGTTCCAGTTCAGCGGCCTCAAGGACAGATGCCTCGACCAGTGCCGGCACCCGGGGCCGTTCCTCATGCGCCATTACCGCCGCGGTCCTCGCGGCGGCTTCGACCTCGGCCGCCGCCATGGGCTCTTCTGCATCGGCTGCTGCTGGGCGCTCATGGCGCTCATGCTGGTGATGGGCGCGGCCAGCCTGGTGTGGATGGCGGGGCTCGGCGCGGTCATGTACTACGAACGCGTCGGCCGCCACGGGCCCAGGCTTACCCCTATGGTCGGCGTGCTCCTGATCGCATGGGGAGTCCTCGTCGCCGTGCATCCCGCATGGCTCCCCGGCGTCCTGGGAGGTGTGGCATCGTGACCGCGTGATCGCCGAGGACAGCCGCCGCACTCAACAGCTGGTCCTGACCTGTGCGGTGGCCGTCCTCGCGATGGGGCTCTGGTTCTCGGCCTCGGCGGTCGTCCCGCAGCTGAGCGACGAGTGGCACCTCTCCGACGCGGGCGCGACCTGGCTCACGACCTCGGTGCAGCTCGGGTTCGTGGCCGGGGCGCTCGCGTCGGCGATCCTGAACCTGCCTGACCGGATGCCGCTGACGCGCCTCATCGGTGCGTCCGCTCTGCTCGCGGCGGCGGCCAACGAGGCGGTGGCCGTGTTCGCGCACGGACTGGCGCTCGCGATCCCGCTGCGGTTCCTCACCGGATTCGCCCTGGCCGGGGTGTACCCGCCCGGGATCAAGCTCATGGCGACGTGGTTTCGCACGGGCCGCGGCTTCGCCGTCGGGGCGCTGGTCGGCGCGCTCGCTCTCGGCTCGGGGACGCCGCACCTGGTCAACGCGGCGCCGTCGCTCGACTGGCAGGCGGTCCTGAGCGTGGCGAGCGCGCTTGCCGTCGTCGGCGCGGGCCTCGCGGTGTCGGCACTTCGGGTCGGCCCGTATGCCGCCGCCGCAGCGCCGTTCCATCCCGGCTACGTGCGCCGCCTCTTCGCCGACCGCGCCCAGCGGCTCGTCTGCTTCGGGTACTTCGGCCATATGTGGGAGCTCTACGCGATGTGGACGTGGGTGCCGGCCTACGCTGCCGCGAGCTTTGCGGCGGCGGGTGACGGCGATCCCTCCCGGACGGCCGTCGAGCTGGCCGCGTTCGCCGCCATCGGCGTGGCCGGGCTGGCCGGGTGCATCCTGGGCGGCCTCCTGGCGGACGTCCGCGGCCGGGCCGCCGTCACGATCGCGTCGATGGCGGTGAGCGGCGCGTGCTGCGTCGCCGCGGCGGCGCTCTACGGGCTCGCGCCCGCGATCGTCGTCGTCCTGATGCTGGTGTGGGGGATGGCGGTCGTCGCGGACTCGGCGCAGTTCTCGACGGCCCTCACCGAGGTGGCCGACCTGGAGTACGTCGGCACGGCCGTCACGGCCCAGACCGCGATCGGCTTCGCCATCACGGTCGTGTCCATTCGGCTTCTGCCCAGCGTACGCGACGCCGTTGGGTGGAGGTACGCGTTCCTCTTCCTCGCGGTCGGTCCGGCGCTCGGCATCGTCGCGATGGCGCGGGTACGATCGCTGCTTCGTGGCTGACGGCTGGAACCCCCCGGAGGTCGGCGCCCGGGCGTCGCGGTCTCGCGACCGTCACCGCCGAGGACATCGAGCACTTCACGGCGATCTCCGGCGACCGAAACCCTTTGCACTACGACGAGGCGGCGGCGCGCGCGTCGCGATTCGGCGAGATCATCGTGCAGGGCGGGATCACGAGCGCCATCCTGAACGCCGTCGTCGCCGAGGATCTCCCGGGGCCGGGCACGGTCTTCCTCGAGGTCGCCTGGAAGTTCACCGCCCCGGTGCGGCCGGGCGACACGATCACGGGCGAGGTCGAGGTGACGGCGGCGCGCGCGGACAAGCCCATCACCCACCTGCGAACGACCGTCACGCGGGACGACGGCGTCGTCGCCCTCGAGGGCACCGCCGTCTGCTACACGGTCGCGGTGTAGCGACCACGGCCCCGCGACCCGCACCGCGAGTCAGCCGCCGGCGCTCGCTCGGATCTCTTCGAGCTCCTGCTCGTAGGCGTCGCCCATCCGCCGCAGGAGGTCGAGCGTCTCGCGCGCCTCGTCCTCGTCGATCATCTCGAGCGCGAAGCCGACGTGGATGAGCACCCAGTCACCCACCTCCGCCTCGGGACAGAGGGCGGTCGAGACCGCGCGCCGCACGCCCGAGATCTCCGCCGTCGCGAGGCCCGTCTGCGCGTCGACGGGCGCGATGATCTGCGCGGGAATCGCTAGGCACATATGACACTCAATCGGAGTGGATTCGCGAGCAAGGTGCCTATAGGCTACCGCCGAGGCTGGGGAGGGCTGAGGAGTGGACGCGTCTGCCTGACGTTGCATCGACCGTGATCGAGCCCGACGCCCTCGACAATCTGCTGGGGGCGCTCGCGGCGCACGGCTTCCGTACAGTCGGCCCGACGGTGCGTGACGGCGCGATCGTCTACGACGACATCGAGTCGGCGGCCGATCTCCCGATCGGCTGGACCGACGAGCAGGAGGCGGGCCGCTACCGGCTCGAGCGCCGCGACGACGAGGCCCGCTTCGGCTACGCGGTCGGGCCGCACTCGTGGAAGCAGTTCCTGCTGCCGGCCCGCATCCGCCTCTGGCGGGCACGCAAGAAGGACGACGGCTTCGTCGTCGAGCAGGAGGCCGCCGAGGACCGGACGCTGGCGCTCGTGGGCGTGCGGGCATGCGAGCTCCATGGGATCGCGATCCAGGACAAGGTGCTCATCGGCGGGACGTACACGGACGCCGACTACGCCGCCCGCCGCAAGGACGCGTTCATCGTCGCCGTGAACTGCTTCGAGCCGGCCGCGACCTGCTTCTGCACGTCGATGGGGACGGGGCCGAAGGCCGATGCGGGATACGACCTCGCGCTGACCGAGATCATGGACGGCGACCACCGCCTCCTCGTCGAGGTCGGGACGACACGCGGCGCCGAGGTGATGGCGGACGTCCCGACCCGGCCCGCCACGCCGGGCGACCTCGCCGCGGCCGGGGCGGCCGTCGAGGGGGCCGTCGAGCGCATGGGCCGGCACGTCGACACGACCGACATCCGCGACATGCTCGCGCGCAACCTCGAGAACGACCGCTGGGACGAGGTCGCATCGCGCTGCCTCACCTGCGGCAACTGCACGCTCGTGTGCCCGACGTGCTTCTGCACCTCGGTCGAGGACCACACCGACCTGGCCGGGAACGCCGAGCGGACGCGGGAATGGGACTCGTGCTACTCGGTCGACTACTCATACATCCACGGCGGCAGCATCCGCCCGTCGGGGCGCTCGCGCTACCGCCAGTGGCTCACCCACAAGTTCGGGACGTGGTACGACCAGTTCGGCAGCTCGGGCTGCGTCGGCTGCGGCCGGTGCATCGCCTGGTGCCCGGTCGGGATCGACGTCACCGAGGAGCTGGCAGCCATCCGTGCAAGCGAGGGAGCGGGCGATGGAGACGATTGAGGCCGTCCTGCGCGACGTGCCGCTGTTCGAGGGCCTCACGCCGGCCCAGCTCGAGGTGATTGCGGGCTGCGGGTCGAACGTGCAGTTTCGCGAGGGAGAGCTCCTGTTCAAGGACCGCGACCCGGCCGAGAGCTTCTACGTGCTCCGCCACGGCAGCGTCGCGCTCGAGACGTTCGTCCCGGCCCGGGGCGCGGTCGTGATCGAGACGATCGAGGCCGGAGAGGTGGTGGGGTGGTCATGGCTCTTTCCCCCCTACCAGTGGCACTTCGACGCGCGGGCGGTGTCGCTCGTCCGGGCAACGAGCTTCGACGGCGTGTGCCTGCGCGGGAAGTGCGAGACCGACCCACAGCTGGGGTACGACCTGATGTCGCGCTTCGCCCAGGTGATGATCCGGCGCCTCCAGTGGACCAGGCTGCGGCTCCTCGACGTTTACGGCGATGGCCACCGCACCTGAAATCCACACGACAGCGGCCGGGCCGATGGTCCCGATGCCGTTTCGCATCACAGAGCGGCGGCAGGAGCTCGCCGACACGTGGACGCTCGAGCTCGAGCCGGTGGGCGCGGGGCGTGTCCTTCCGGAGCCGGGGCAGTTCACGATGCTGTACGCCTTCGGGATCGGCGAGGTGCCGATCTCGGTCTCCGGCGACGTCGACGGGCCGCTCGTGCACACGGTGCGCGCCGTGGGACCCGTCTCCCGCGCGATCTGCGCGTCGGAGCCCGGCGCCGTGCTCGGCATTCGTGGGCCGTTCGGCAACTCCTGGCCCGTCGACGCCGCGGTCGGGAGCGACGTCGTGGTGGTCGCGGGCGGGATCGGGCTTGCGCCGCTCCGCCCGGCCCTGTACGCCGTCCTCAACCGGCGCGGCGAGTTCGGCGACGTGGCCCTCCTGTACGGCAGCCGGACCCCCGCCGACCTCCTCTACCGGGAGGAGCTCGGCCGCCTGCGGAGCCGGTTCGACCTCCAGGTCGACGTGACGGTCGACGCCGCCGAGGGCGAGTGGCACGGCAAGGTGGGCGTTGTCCCGAAGCTGATCGGCGACGCCCAATTCGACGCCGACTCAGCGGTCGCGTTCGTCTGCGGACCCGAGATCATGATGCACTTCGCGGCGCGGGCCCTGCTCGAGCGCGGCCTGCCGATGGACAGGATCTACGTCTCGATGGAGCGGAACATGCAGTGCGGCCTCGGCCACTGCGGCCACTGCCAGCTCGGGCCGACGCTCATCTGCCGCGACGGGCCCGTCTACCGCTACGACGAGCTCGAGCGCCTCATGGCGGTGCACGAGCTGTGAGCGCCGCCCGGAAGCCCACGCTCGCCGTGTGGAAGTTCGCCTCGTGCGACGGCTGCCAGCTCTCGCTGCTCGACTGCGAGGACGAGCTGCTGTCGCTGGTGGGCGAGGTCGAGATCGCCTACTTCCTCGAGGCGACCCGCGCCACGGCCGAGGGCCCCTATGACCTTTCGCTCGTCGAGGGCTCGGTCACCACCCACCACGACATGGAGCGGATCCGAGAGGTCCGGCGCGTCTCGCGGGCGCTCGTCACGATCGGCGCCTGTGCCACCGCCGGCGGCGTCCAGGCCCTGAAGAACTTCGCCGACGTCGACGAGTACGTGTCGATCGTCTATGCGACGCCCGACTACATCTCGACGCTCGACTCCTCGACGCCGATCTCGGCGCACGTGCCGGTCGACTACGAGCTGAACGGCTGCCCGATCAACAAGGCCCAGCTCCTCGAGGTGATCACCGCCTTCCTGCACGGCCGCCGGCCGAGCATCCCGTCCACCAGCGTGTGCATGGAGTGCAAGCGGCGCGGCACGGTCTGCGTGATGGTCGCCCACGGGACGCCGTGCCTCGGGCCGGTCACGCACGCCGGATGCGGCGCGCTCTGCCCCTCGTACAACCGCGGCTGCTACGGCTGCTTCGGCCCGATGGAGTCGCCCAACACGCCCGCGCTCACCCGGGAGCTCAAGAGCCTCGGGATGGGGGACAAGGCCGTCGACCGGGTCTTCCGCACGTTCAACGTCCGCAAGTTCGAGGAGACCCGGTCCGGATGAGCGAGCCGCGTACCAAGACGATCAAGACCGACGCGCTCGCCCGGGTCGAGGGCGAGGGCGCGATGCTCGTGCGGATCGCGGGCGGCGAGGTCGAGGAGGTCAAGCTCAACATCTACGAGCCGCCCCGGTTCTTCGAGGCGTTCCTGCGCGGGCGGGACTTCACCGAGGTTCCGGACATCACCGCCCGGATCTGCGGGATCTGCCCGGTGGCCTACCAGATGAGCTCGGTGACGGCGATGGAGATGGCCTGCGGCGTGGAGGTCGGCGGCCAGCTCCAGGCGCTCCGCCGCCTGCTCTATTGCGGGGAGTGGATCGAGAGCCATGCGCTTCACGTCTTCATGCTGCACGCCCCCGACTTCCTGGGATACCCGAGCGCCATCGAGCTCGCGCGCGACCACCCGGACGTCGTGACGAGCGCGCTCGAGCTCAAGAAGACCGGGAACGAGCTGATGACGGTCGTGGGCGGACGCGAGGTGCACCCGATCAACGTCAAGGTCGGGGGCTGGTACCGGGCGCCGCGGAAGCGGGAGCTGGCCGCGCTCGTGCCCGCGCTCGAGCGCGCACGCGAGATCGCCCTCCAGGCGGTGAAGATCACGGCCGGGTTCGACTTCCCCGACTACCAGCAGGACTACGAGCTGGTCGCCCTCGACCATCCGGGCGAGTACCCGATCGACCGCGGCCGGCTCGTGTCGAACCGCGGGCTCGACATCGCCGTCACCGA
Organism: uncultured Actinomycetes bacterium; assembly: GCA_963821535.1. Classification (GTDB taxonomy): domain Bacteria; phylum Actinomycetota; class Thermoleophilia; order Gaiellales; family JAICJC01; genus JAICJC01. The sequence continues at coordinate 147,684 of CAWGEC010000002.1, forward strand.
GTACGAGGAGCACTTCGCCGAGGAGCACGTGGAGTGGTCGAACGCCCTTCACTCGCAGGTCATCGCCCGCGGCTCCTACCTGTGCGGCCCGCTGGCCCGCTTCGCGCTCGCCGCCGACCGCCTCTCGCCGGTCGCCCGCGACGCCGCCAGGGAGGTCGGCCTCGACCCGTCCGAGCGAAACCCGTTCAAGAGCATCGTCGTGCGGTCGGTCGAGCTCGTCTACGCGGCCGACGAGGCGCTCCGGCTCATCGCCGACTACGAGGAGCCCGACGCCCCCTCGATCGCCGTCGAGCCCCGGGCGGGCGTCGGCCACGGCTGCACGGAGGCACCGCGCGGCATCCTCTATCACCGGTACGAGATCGACGCCGACGGGACCATCCTCGACGCCAAGATCGTGCCGCCCACCTCCCAGAACCAGCGGACGATCGAGGAGGACCTGCGCGGCGTGGTGGAGAGGTCGCTCGACATGCCCGACGACGCGCTCGCGATCCGCTGCGAGCAGACGATCCGCAATTACGACCCCTGCATCTCCTGCGCGACGCACTTCCTGACGCTCGACATCCAGCGCAGTTGAGCGCGTGCGTCGTGTGCGTGGGAAACCGGCTTCGCGGCGACGACGCCGCCGGCCTGGAGGTCGCGCGGCACCTGCGCGGGACGCTGCCCGCGGGCGTCGAGATCGTCGAGCGTGAGGGCGAGCCGACGGCGCTGATCGGCGGCTGGGAGGGCGTCGAGGCGCTCTGGATCGTCGATGCCGTCTCGTCGGGATCCGAGGCCGGCACGGTGCACCGCCTGGACGCGAGCGATCGGCCACTTCCGCCCGACCCGTTCCGGGCCTCCACCCACCACGTGAGCCTCGCCGAGACCGTGGAGCTGGCCCGTGCGCTCGGCCGCCTGCCGGCGCAGACGCTCGTCTACGGCATCGAGGGCAGGAGCTTCGCCGTCGGCGAGCCGCTCACCGCGGAGGTGGCCGCGGCGGCGGTCGGAGTGGCGAACGCGATCCGCAACGAGGTGACCACCGGGGCCAGGCCCCGTCCGGGGCCAGGCATTCGGGTCCCGTAGCGGCGGTGAGACCACGCTCTCGCCGACGCCGCCACGTTCCGTGATAGCCGAAGGAGGGGGCGCGGGGGAACCATGGGTTCCCCCGCGATCAGCATGGGGGCCATGCCCCGGCCGGGGCCAGGCCCCATTCGGTCCCGTAGCGGCGGCGAGACCGCGCTCTCGCCGCCGCACCACCACATCACGTGGTGCCGAAGGAGGGGCCCGCGGGGGAACCATGGGTTCCCCCGCGATCAGCATCGGGGCCAGGCCCCGTTCGGGGCCTGGCCCCACGGGGCTCGCGCTGTCCACGCAGCCCGTCCGCCCGCGCTGATATCCTGCCTCAGGCCACGAGCCACCCCTTTAATCCGCGCCCTGCGAGGCCGGGAAGGAGCACTCGAAATGACCGCAACCGCGACCGAGCGCGTGCTGCTCGACGAGGAGTCCCTCCAGCGCACGCTTCGCCGGATCGCCCACGAGATCGTCGAGAAGCATCCTGATCTCACCGCGCTCGCGCTCGTCGGCATCTACACGCGAGGGGCGACCCTGGCGCAGCGGCTGCGCGAGCTGATCGAGGAGTACACGGGCGCCCGCGTCCCGACCGGCGCCCTCGACATCACCTTCTACCGCGACGACGTCACCCTCCGCGCCGAGCAGCGGGCCCACCCGCAGCCGGTCGTCAAGGCGACCCGGCTCGACTTCCCGCTCGAGGGCAAGTCCGTTGTCGTGGTCGACGACGTCCTCTACACCGGCCGCACGATCCGGTCCGCGATCGAGGCGATCTTCGACTACGGCCGACCGGAGCGGGTGCAGCTCGCGGTGCTCGTCGACCGCGGCCATCGCGAGCTTCCGATCCGGCCGGACTACGTCGGCAAGAACCTTCCCACCGCCCGCTCCGAGCGGGTGAACGTCGAGCTCGTCGAGGTGGACGAGGTCGATCGAGTCGTCCTCATCCATTCCTGACCTGGAGCGCGCGTGGATCCACAACACCCCAAGAGCAGCGGCAAGAGGCGACACCTGATCTCCATCACCGACCTGCGCCGGGCCGACATCGAGCGGATCCTGGGGACGGCCGAGGGCTTCGAGAGCGTGATGCAGCGCGACCTGAAGAAGGTGCCCACCCTGCGCGGGCGCACCGTGATGACGGTCTTCTTCGAGGCCTCGACGCGCACCAGCGCCTCGTTCGAGCTCGCGGCCAAGCGGCTCTCGGCCGACACGATCAGCCTGAAGGCAGCCGGCTCCAGCGTCGACAAGGGCGAGTCGCTGCGAGACACCGTGCAGACGCTTTCGGCGTATGACCCGGACGTCATCGTGATCCGCCACCCGGCGGTCGGCGCCGCCGGGATGATCACGGCCTGGACCGAGGCCCACGTCGTGAACGCCGGCGACGGGACGCACCAGCACCCGACGCAGTGCCTGCTCGACCTCTACACGATGCGAGCCGCCCTGGGCGGGCTCGAGGGCATCCACGTGGCCATCGTCGGCGACGTCCTGCACTCCCGCGTGGCCCGCTCCAACATCCTCGGGCTGCGCACGATGGGTGCGCACGTCACGCTTGTGGGGCCACCGACCCTGATCCCGCGCGACGCGGCCGCGCTCGGAGCCGAGGTGTCGCACTCGATGAGCGCGCTCTCGGACGCCGACGTCGTCTACGTCCTTCGGATGCAGCGCGAGCGGATGGCGGCCGGCAGCTCGTATGTCCCCAGCCTGAGCGAGTACGCCGCGGTCTGGGGCGTCACCTCCGCCCGGGTGCGGCCGAGCCAGCTCGTGATGCACCCGGGGCCGATCAACCGCGGCGTCGAGATCGCTCCCGAGGTCGCCGACTCGGCGGCCTCGCGGATCATCGACCAGGTCCGGGCGGGGCTCGTGGTCCGGATGGCGGTGCTCTACGACCTGCTCGCCGGCCCCGGAAAGGCCGACGCCGAAGCCGCGCTCAGGATCGTCTCGCCCGACGTCGTCTCCGCCGCGGGCCAGGAGGTGGCCTGATGGAGCGGCTCGCCTGGGCGCCCGCCGCGCCGGCCGACGTCCTGATCGCCGGCGCCCGCGTGGTCGATCCCGTCTCGGGGCTCGACGGCGACGCGCTCGACATCCGCATCCACCAGGGCGTCATCGCCGAGGTCGGGCCGGACCTCGCCCGCACGGAGCTCGAGACCATCGACGCCGACGGCCTCGTGCTCCTGCCCGGCTTCGTCGACCCGCACGTCCACCTGCGGACGCCCGGCGACGAGGACGAGGAGGACATCGGATCGGGGACGCGCGCGGCGGCGGCCGGCGGCTTCACCGCGATCCTCGCGATGCCGAACACGCAGCCGGTCGTCGACACCCCCGTCGTCCTCTCGGGGCTGGTCGAGCGAGCGGGCCGTGAGGCGTGCGTGCCGACCGGGTTCATGGCGGCGATCACCGCGGGCCAGGAGGGCGAGCGCCTGGCCGAGATGTGCGCGCTGGCCGAGGCCGGCGCGGCCGCCTTCTCGGACGACGGCCGCCCTGTCGAGCGGGCGGCAATGCTCCGGCGGGCGTTCCAGTACGCGTCGGTCACGGGGCTGCGGCTGGCCCTCCACGAGGAGGACCTGTCGCTCTCGGGCCGCGCCGACATGCACGAGGGAGCGGTGTCCGCCGAGCTCGGCCTGGCGGGCTATCCGTCGATCGCCGAGAGCGTCATGGTCGGCCGCGACCTGGCGATCGCCCGCTACGAGGGCGCTCCGGTGCACATCTGCCACGTGTCGGCGGCGGAGTCCGTCGCCGAGATCAGGCGCGCCCGCGAGCTCGGAGTCGACGTCACCGCCGAGGTGACCCCGCACCACCTGTGCCTCACCGACGAGCACGTGCGGAGCCTGGATGCCGCCCGGTCGAAGATGAGCCCGCCGCTGCGATCGGCCACCGACCGGGCCGCGCTGATCGAGGCGCTCGCCGACGGGACGATCGACTGCATCGGCACCGACCACGCCCCGCACCGCGGCCACGAGAAGGAGCAGCCGTTCGCGCAGGCGCCGAACGGGGTGATCGGCCTCGAGACCGCGTTCCCGGCGATCTACACGCACCTCGTCGAGCCCGGACTCGTGCCGCTCTCGACCGTCGTCGAGCGGATGTCGGCCGGCCCCGCGGCCGCGTTCGGCCTCCCGCGGCCGGCGCTGCGCGAGGGCGAGGCGGCGAACCTGAGCCTCTGGGACCTGGGCGCGAGCTGGCTCGTGCAGCCGCCGTACGCCTCGCGGTCGACGAACTGCGCCTTCGCGGGGCAGACGCTGCGCGGCCGCTGCCACCTGACCATGGCGGCCGGATCCGTTGCCCACCGCCTCATCGAGGCCGTGGCCTAGTGCCGGCATTCCTCGTGCTCGAGGACGGCACGGTCTACCGCGGGCGGCCGTACGCCGCCCATGGGATCGCCGTGGGCGAGCTCGTGTTCACGACGTCGATGACCGGCTACCAGGAGGTCGTCACCGATCCCAGCTTCGCGGGGCAGCTCGTCACCTTCACCCAGCCGATGATCGGGAACTACGGCGTCGAGCCCGACGCGTCGGAGTCCGACGGGCCGCACGCCCTCGCCGTCATCGTCCGCGAGGGCCGAAACGCCGCGCCGGGCGCGCGCACGGGCTTCGCCGACTGGCTGGCCGAGCACGGCGTCGTCGGCCTCCAGGGAATCGACACGCGCGCGATCACCCGCCGCCTGCGGGACGGAGGCGCCGTGCGGGCAGCCGTCTCGTCCGGGACGGCGACCGTCGCCGACGTGCTCGACGCTGTGCGCGCCGCGCCCGAGATGGCCGGCCAGGCGCTCGCGGGCCAGGTGTCGCGCCCGGCGCCGCAGTCGTTCGCGGCCGACGGCCCCGAGCGGGCGCACGTCGTCCTCCTCGACTACGGCGTCAAGGGCTCGATCGTCCGCCTCCTGTGCGAGGCGGGGGCCAGGGTGACGGTCATGCCGTGGGACGCAGCCGCCGCGGATGTACTCGCACAGTCCCCCGACGGGATCGTCCTCGCCAACGGGCCCGGCGACCCCGCCGCGCTCCCGGCCTGCGTGGACGAGGTGCGCGCGATGCTCGACCGAAAGCCCGTCTTCGGGATCTGCCTCGGCCACCAGCTGCTCGGCCGGGCCCTCGGGCTCGACACGTTCAAGCTGCGCTTCGGCCACCGCGGCGCCAACCACCCGGTGCTCGACCTCGGCTCCGGCCGCGTGCTCGTGACCGCCCAGAACCACGGCTTCGCGGTGCGCGGGCCCGAGAAGGGCCGCGAGTTCACGACGGCGTTCGGCCCCGGCGTCGTCACCCACACGTCGCTCTACGACGGCACCGTCGAGGGGCTCGCCCTGCGCGACCGCGACGTCTCCTCGCTTCAGTTCCACCCGGAGGCCAGCCCCGGCCCGCACGACGCCCGGGAGGCCCTGACGGCCTTCGTCGACAGGCTCGCCGCCCTCGATCGGGTTGCCGTTGCCTAGGCGCCGGGACATCCGGTCGGTCGCCGTCATCGGCTCCGGCCCGATCGTGATCGGCCAGGCCTGCGAGTTCGACTACTCCGGGAGCCAGGCGCTGCGCGTGCTTCGTGCCGAGGGCATCCGCACCGTGCTCGTGAACTCGAACCCGGCGACGATCATGACCGACCCCGGGTGGGCCGACCGCACGTACCTCGAGCCGCTCGACGTCGCCGGCGTCGAGTCCGTCCTCCGCCGCGAGCGGCCCGACGCGCTCCTGCCGACGCTGGGCGGGCAGACGGCGCTCAACCTCGCCTCGCAGCTCCACGAGCACGGCATCCTCGACGAGCTCGGCGTCGAGCTGATCGGCGCGTCGTACGACGCCATCCGCCGGGCGGAGGACCGCGAGCTCTTCGCCGCGACCATGGCCTCGGTCGGCCTGCGCGTGCCGACGAGCGTCATCGCGACCGGGATGCAGGAGGCGCGGGCGGCGCTCGCGACCGGCGCGCTCCACCTGCCCGTCGTCGTCCGGCCGGCGTTCACGCTCGGCGGCCACGGCGGCGGCTTCGCCGCCACGCCCGAGGAGTTCGAGCATGCGGTCGAGCGCGGGCTGCGCGAGAGCCCGATCTCGCAGATCCTGCTCGAGGAGTCGGTCGCCGGCTGGGGCGAGTTCGAGCTGGAGGTGATCCGCGACCGGGTCGACAACGTGATCGTCGTCTGCTCGATCGAGAACGTCGACCCGATGGGCGTCCACACCGGCGACTCGGCCACCGTCGCGCCGGCGCAGACCCTGAGCGACCGCGAGTACCAGGCGCTGCGCGACGCCTCGGCGGCCGTGATCCGCGCGGTCGGCGTCGAGACCGGCGGCTCCAACGTCCAGTTCGCGCTGAACCGCGAGACGGGCGAGCTGGTCGTCATCGAGATGAACCCGCGGGTCTCGCGGTCGTCGGCGCTCGCGTCCAAGGCCACCGGCTACCCGATCGCGAAGGTCGCGACCCGGCTCGCCATCGGCTACACGCTCGACGAGATCCCGAACGACATCACCCGGACGACGCCCGCGGCATTCGAGCCGACCCTGGACTACGTCGTCGTGAAGCTGCCCCGCTTTGCGTTCGAGAAGTTCCCGGGGGCCGAGACGGGACTCACGACGCAGATGAAGTCGGTCGGCGAGGTCATGGGCATCGGCCGCACGTTCGCGGAGGCGTGGGGGAAGGCGATGCGCTCGCGGGAGCTCGACCATGAGCCCCGGAGCGAGGGGTCGGTCGCCGAGGCGGAATGGGACCGCTTCGACGCGATCCAGGGCCGGCTCACCGCCGGCGAGGACCCGGCCGATCTGGCCGCCGAGTCCGGTGTCCACCCCTGGTTCGTCGACGAGTGGGAGCTCGTCGCCCACTCCGAGCGGATGCTCCGCCGGACGCCCGTCGAGGGCCTCGTCGAGACGGACTGGCGCCGGCTGAAGGCGCTGGGCATGGCCGACGCCCGGATCGCGGCGCTGGCGGGATCCGACGAGGCGACCGTCCGCCGGCTGCGATGGGCGGCCGGGGTGCGGCCGGTCTACAAGGCGGTCGACTCGTGCGCCGCGGAGGTCGAGGCCCAGGCGCCGTACTTCTACTCGGCCTATGAGCTCGAGGACGAGCTTCCCGAGCCCGCGCGCCCGACCATCATCATCCTCGGGGCCGGCCCCAACCGGATCGGCCAGGGGATCGAGTTCGACTACTGCTGCGTGCAGGCCGTGCGCACGTTCCGCGAGCTGGGCTACGACGCCGTGATGGTGAACTGCAACCCCGAGACCGTCTCGACCGACGCCGAGACGTCCGATCGCCTCTACTTCGAGCCGCTCACGGTCGAGGACGTGCTCGAGGTGGTCGACCGCGAGCAGCCGGTCGGCGTCGTCGTGATGTTCGGGGGCCAGACGCCCCTGCGGCTGGCGCGCCGGCTGGAGGAGGCCGGCGTTCCCATCCTCGGCACCCCGTTCGCGGCGATCGACGTCGCCGAGGATCGCGACCGGTTCGGCACCATCCTCCACGAGCTGGGGCTGCGGGCGCCGGAGTGGGGGACGGCCGCGAACGCCGACGAGGCCGCCGAGATCGCGGGCCGCATCGGCTACCCGGTGCTCGTGCGCCCGAGCTACGTCCTCGGCGGCCGCGAGATGCGCATCTGCTACGACGAGGCCTCGCTGCTGGCGCGGCCGGTGCAGCCCGGCTCGCTGATCGACCGCTTCGTGGAGGACGCGATCGAGGTCGACGTCGACGCGATCTGCGACGGCGACCGCACGGTGATCGGCGCGGTCATGCAGCACGTCGAGGAGGCCGGCGTCCACTCCGGCGACTCGACCTGCGTCATCCCGACGATGTCGCTCGGCGAGCGGGTCGAGGCCGAGATCTGCCGCCAGACCGCCGCCATCGCCGAGGCGCTCGGCGTCAGGGGGCTGATCAACGTCCAGTTCGCGGTCAGGGGCGAGGAGGTGTACGTGCTCGAGGCCAACCCGCGGGCATCGCGGACGGTGCCGTTCGTGTCGAAGGCGACCGGGCGCGACCTCGTGGAGGCCGCCTGCCGGGCCGCGCTCGGGCTGGCGGTCGACCTCCCCGAGACGACCGGCGGGCACGTCTCGGTCAAGGCGGCCGTGCTCCCGTTCCAGCGCTTCGCCGGAGCCGATCCGACGCTCGGCCCGGAGATGCGATCGACCGGCGAGGTGATGGGCATCGGCCCGGATCTGCCCACCGCGTTCGCCAAGGCCGAGCGCGCCGCGGGCAGGCCGCTCCCGGCCGACGGCACCGTCTTCCTCTCGGTCTGCGACCGCGACAAGCCGGCGGTGCCGATGCTGGCCGCGCTCCTCCAGTCGCTCGGGTTCGAGCTCGTCGCGACGGCGGGCACGGCCCGCGCCATCTCGCGGATCGGCATCCCCGTCGGGACGGTGCACAAGGTGACGGAGGGCTCGCCGAACGTCGTCGACCTCATCCGCGCGTCCGGCGTCCAGCTCGTGATCAACACGCCGGCCGGGCGGGGGGCGCGCACGGACGGCTACGAGATCCGGGCCGCGGCGATCGCCCACGGCATCCCGTGCATCACGACCATCGCCGGAGCGTCGGCGGCCGTCCAGTCGATCGCGCAGGCGCGCGACACCGAGCCGGTCGCGCTCCAGGACCTGCACGGCCTGGAGGCCGTCACGGATGCTCCCGCCGTCGCATAGCCTGGCGGTCAGGGGCGTCGAGCCGGCCGGCGCCTACACGCTCCTTCGGCTGAGGCGCGACGGCATCGAGGCCGGCGTCCCGGGACAGTTCTTCATGCTCGCGGCCGACCCGGCCCCGGCCGACGCGTACCTGCCGCGGCCCATCTCGGCGGCGTGGGCCGACGACGACGAGCTGGCGTTCCTGCTCGACATCCGCGGCGCGGGCACACGCGCCCTGGCGGCCGCCCGGGCGGTGAACGTCCTCGGCCCCCTCGGCCATGGGTTCGACCTCGCTCCGGGGCCCGCGCTCCTGGTCGGCGGCGGCATCGGCGCGGCGATCCTCCCGTGGCTGGTGCGCCTCCTGCCCGGCGCCCGGGTCCTGCTCGGCTTCCGGACCGAGGCGCACGCCGTGTGCGCCGGCCTCGTCGATCCGGACGCCACCGTCGTCATCGAGCCGGAGCTCGTGACCGAGCCGCTGGCCCGGCTGCTCCCGGGGTTCGAGGGGACGGTCTACGCCTGCGGCCCCGACGGGATGCTCGGCGCGGTGGCGGCGCTCGCGGCGGAGCACGGCGTGGCGTGCCAGCTCGCGATGGAGGCCGCCATGGCCTGCGGCTTCGGCGCCTGCCACGGGTGCGCGGTCAAGATCGACGGGCGCTGGAAGCGGCTCTGCGTGGAGGGCCCGGTGGTGGAGGCGAGCCGTGCCGTCGCTTGAGACGACCTTCTGCGGCGTCCGCCTCGAGTCGCCGTTCGTGAACGGATCGGGGACGCTCGACGCCCTCGTCTCGGGCACGCTCGGGGTCTCGGCGTTCGTGACGAAGACGGTGACGCTCCACCCGCGCGAGGGGAACCCGCCGCCGCGGATCGCCGAGACGCCGGCCGGGATGGTGAACTCGATCGGCCTTGCGAACCCCGGCCTCGATCGCTTCGCGGAGGACGACCTGCCCCGGCTCGCCGAGCTGGGCGTCCCCATCATCGCGAGCGTCGGCGGGTGGTCGCCGGACGAGTACGCAACGGCCGTGGCCCGGATCGGCGCTCACCCGGCCGTCGTCGCGGTCGAGCTCAACGTGTCGTGCCCCAACGTCGAGTCGGGCTGCATCTCCATCGGCACCGACCCTGCCGAGACCCGCTCGCTCGTCGAGCGCTGCCGGGCCGAGACCGACGTCCCCGTGCTCGCCAAGCTCTCGCCGAGCGTCACCGAGATCGAGGCCATCGCGACCGCCGCGGCGGAGGGCGGCGCGGACGGCCTCGTCCTCATCAACACCCTGCGCGGAATCGCGATCGACCGCACGACGCTGCGCCCCCTCCTGGGCGGGGGCGGAGGCGGCCTCTCCGGCCCGGCCATCAAGCCCGTCGCCCTGCACGCCGTCTTCCACGCCCGTGCTGCGACCGGCCTTCCGATCATCGGAATGGGGGGTGTGGCGGGGGCCGCAGATGCCAGTGAATTCCTGGCCGCCGGCGCCACGCTCGTCGGTATCGGCACCGCGCTCTTCCGCGACCCCGGAGTCGTCGCGCGGGCGGCGGCCGAGCTCCTCGACGACCTCGAACGGCGAGGCCTGAGCGGCCCCGGCGAGCTCGTGGCGCTCGCCCATCCACCTACCTCAACCTCAAGTCGAGCTTGAGCGTCATGGGGCGGAATTCCGCCTATTCAGGCGGTTCTTTTCCGGTTGCACACACCTCGGCCATGGGTATAATCGCCCCCTACGATGACGCCGGCCACCCTGTCCCACACACCCTCCCGCTCGCTCGATCAGCGGATGGAAGCACTCAATCGGGCGAACCAGATCAGGGTCAGGCGGGCACAGCTCAAGCGCGATCTCAAGGCCGGGCGGGTGCGAATCCACGACGTCATCGCCGAGCCCCCCGAAGAGGTGCTGACCGCCAAGGTCTACGACGTCCTGATGGCCGTCCCGCGGCTCGGCCGGGTCAAGTCGACCCGCCTTCTCACCCAGTGCCGCATCAGCCAGTCGAAGACGGTCGGCGGCCTCTCGGATCGCCAGCGCGGCGAGCTGCTCGACCTCTTCCGCTCCTGATCCCGGTGGGACGGCGCCGGCCGTGACCGGCCGGCTCTTCGTCGTCTCGGGCCCGAGCGGCGTCGGCAAGGGCACCGTCATCGCGAAGGCACTGCGCCGCGTGCCCGCGCTCGAGCTCGCGACGTCGGCGACGACCCGGCCCCGGCGTCCCGACGAGGTCGACGGGCGCGAGTACCACTTCCTCTCGGAGGCGGAGTTCGAGCGGCGCGTCGAGGGGGGCGAGTTCCTCGAGCATGTATCCTACGCAGGCAATCGTTACGGCACGCTTCGCAGCGAGGTCGAGCGGCGACTCCGAGCGGGCCAGGACGTGGTGCTCGAGATCGAGGTGGTCGGAGCCCGCGCGGTCAAGCGGCAGATGCCGGAGGCGGTGCTGGTGTTCATCGCCCCGCCGGCGGTGGCCGATCTCGAGGCCCGCCTGCGAGGACGGGGCACAGATTCACCCGAGGAGATCACTGACCGGCTCGAGATCGCGCGCCGGGAGATGGAGGCACAACCCGAGTTCGACCATGTGATCGTGAACGACGACGCCGAGCGCGCGGCCGACCAGCTGGTGGCCCTTGTGGGCTCGGCCCACGAAGACGAGGAGCACGCATGATTTACCCCAAGATCGACGACCTGCTCGCGAAGGTCCCCAGCAAGTACGCGCTGGTGATCGCCGCGGCGCGGCGCACCCGCCAGATCAACGACTACCACGGCCAGCTCGGCGAGGGCAGCTTCGAGAGCTTCGCCCCGCCCCTGGTCGAGTCGCGCTCGAAGAACTTCCTCACGATGGCGCTCGAGGAGATCGCGGCCGGGCAGCTCAAGGTGACGTCGCCCACCAAGGCGTCGCTCAAGAAGTAGCCGGCCCGGTGCGAGGCGCGCGGGCCACCGACGCCGCCGAGTTCCGCCGGCGGGCCGGGCCGCTCCTCGCGGACGACGAGCTGCGCCACACCGTCCTGCTGGGGGTGCTCGGGACGATCGAGCGCGACCCGGGGCGCTACCCGAGCATCACCTGTGGCTCGCCGAGCACGCGGGGACGGTCGTGGCGTGCGCGATCATGACGCCGCCGTTCCACCTCCTCGTCGCAGGGCGTGACCGCGGCGGCGCTCGAAGAGCTCGTGGCGACGGTTCGCGCGCGACGGCTCCGACGTGCCGGGCGTGAACGGGCCCGTGCCCGAGGCCGAGCGAGTTCGCCGCGCGCTGGGCGCGCGCGACCGGCGCGGCGACCCGGCTGGCGATGTCCATGCGCATGTACTCGACGGCCGCCGTCGATGCCGGTGCCGGCGACGGCGGGGGCGATGCGCGCGGCCGGCGACGGCGGACCGCGAGCTCCTTGCCGAGTGGGCGCACGCGTTCGCGCACGAGACGGGGCTCCAGAGGGGCCCGCCGCAGATCGTCCGCTCGATCGACGCGCGCGTCGGCGGCGGACCCGGGCATCGTGGTGTGGGAGGCGACGGCGGTGGCGGTCGACGATGGCCGGGTGCGAGCGTCTCGTCGCCGGGGATCGCCCGCGTCGGGCCGGTCTACACACCGCCCGAGCACCGCCGCCGCGGCTACGCAACGTCGCTCGTCGCCGCCTGGACGGCGAGCTCCTCGGCCGTGGTATCCGCCGGTGCGCCCTCTTCACCGACCTCGCGAACCCCACCTCGAACTCGATCTACCAGACCGTCGGCTACCGCCCGGTCGCGGACGCCGTCGAGATCGACTTCTAACACGGGGGAACCCTCCCCGGGGCCCCCTCCTTTGGCTGGCGAGGTGTCTTGGGTGCTCCGGCGAAGAGCGCGGTCTTCGCCGGAGCCATGACCGTTGGGTGCATGTCACTGAGAACCGGGGTCAGACCCCGCATCGGTCCGCGTTGCACTTCGGTCACGCGTGCGCGACGGGTCGCCCGCATGCCGGCTCGCGTCCAACCGTCGTCTGCAACGCAACCGTCACATCGGCGTTCCCGTCGCCGATGCGGGGTCTGACCCCGGCGGCACGGTCGGGCGGACCACCGGGGCTGGCCCCGGACGGGGCCAGGCCCCATGGCGATGGTGATGACTGCGCTCTTCGCCGTCGCGCGGCAGACGGTCGCCACCCTAGGAGGGGCCCGCGGGGAACCCTGGGTTCCCCCGCCGATCTGCCACACTACGAGTCATGATCCTGGTGGGGGTGTGCGGCGGCATCGCGGCGTACAAGAGCTGCGAGCTCGTCCGGCTGCTCGTCAAGGACGGCCACGACGTGCAGGTCGTGCAGACCCCCGACTCGCGCAGGTTCGTCGGCCCGACCACCTTCGCCGCGCTCTCGCGCCGGCCGGTACTGACGGACGGCGGCGACGACGTGTTCCCGCACCTCGACGCCTCGGCCGTCGCCGAGCTCCTGCTGCATCGCGCCGCTCTCGGCCACGACGATGTCGCGGATCGCCCACGGCGAGGCCGCCAACGTCCTCACCGCGACGACGCTCGCGTTCACCGGGCCGATCGTGGCCGCCCCGGCGATGAACCCGCGCATGTGGGAGGACGAGGCGACGAGGGCCAACGTCGAGCTCCTCGAGGCGCGCGGTCTGGAGCTCGTCGGGCCGGGGACGGGCGAGACCGCCGAGGGCGAGCTGGGCGTGGGGCGGATGTCCGAGCCCGAGGAGATCGCCGCCGCGGTGCGCGCCCGGCTGGCCGCCGGCCGGTCGATGGCGGGCCTCCGCGTGCTCGGTGACCGCCGGAGGCACCCGCGAGCCGCTCGACGCCGTTCGCTACATCGGCAACCGGTCGTCGGGCCGGATGGGTGCGGCGGTCGCCGACGAGGCCGCCCGCCGGGGGGCGGACGTCACGCTCGTCCTCGCCGCGGCGACCGCTCGGCCGTCGGCGCCGATGCGCGTCGTCGAGGTCGAGACGGCGGCCGAGCTCGAGCGCGCGACGGTCGCCGCCGCGGCCGGCGCCGACGTCATCGTGATGGCGGCGGCCGTCTCGGACTACCGGCCGGCCGACGCCGCGGCACGGAAAGCGCACCAAGTCCGGTGACGCGTGGCACGTGACACTCGAGCCGACCGCCGATATCCTCGCAGGGCTGGGGGCGGCGCGGAGGCCCGGGCAGGTGCTGATCGGGTTTGCGGCCGAGCACGGAGTGGGCGGCGTCGCCCGCGCCCGGCAGAAGCTCGAGCGCAAGGGCGCAGACATGATCGTGATGAACGACATCAGCCGCCGGGATATCGGGTTCGACTCGGACCACAACGAATTGACGCTCGTGACGTCAGATCGAGAGATCGGCGTCTCTCGCCGCAGCAAGCGCGCATGCGCTGCCGCGATCTGGGACGCCGTCGCCATACCGGCCCGTACGGGTGCCGAGCCCGCCCGGGCATGAACGACCCACCCCGACCAGAGAGGATCCGCCAGGTGGAAGCGCAGCGCCAGCCAGAGTCCCCCCTCCCGGAGGACATCGCCGCTGCGGCGGATGTCGCCGGGCGGGTGATCCAGAACGTCTCCCGCGTCATCCACGCTCCCCGGTCGCTGATCGAGCGGTGCGTCATGGCCGTCCTGTGCGAGGGCCACGTCATCCTCGAGGACTTCCCGGGCGTCGGCAAGACGATGCTCGCCAAGTCGATCGCCCGCTCGCTGGACTGCGAGTTCGCGCGCGTCCAGGCGACCCCCGACCTGCTCCCCTCCGACATCACCGGCGTCTCGGTGTTCAACCTCCAGGGGAACGAGTTCGAGTTCAAGCCGGGGCCGGTGTTCGCGAACATCGTGCTCGTCGACGAGATCAACCGCGCGTCGCCGAAGACGCAGTCGGCCCTGCTCGAGTGCATGCAGGAGGTGCAGGTCACCGTCGACGGCACGACCCACAAGCTGGCGCGGCCCTTCACGGTGATCGCGACCCAGAACCCGATCGAGTACGAGGGCACGTTCCCGCTGCCCGAGGCGCAGCTCGACCGGTTCACGATGCTCCTCACGCTCGGCTATCCCGAGGTCGACGCCGAGTCGAAGATGCTCGCCGAGCACGCTGCGAACGAGCCGCTCGAGGACCTCGAGCCCGTGTCGACGGCGACCGAGATCGAGGCGGCGATCGCGGCGGTGAGGCGGGTCTTCGTCGAGGACACGCTGCACCGCTACGTCGTCGACATCCTGAACCACACGCGCACCGACACGCGGCTCGCGCTGGGCGCCAGCCCGCGCGCCGGCATCGCGCTCCTTCGCGTCGCCAAGGCGCACGCGGTCGTCCGGGGCCGGGACTACGTCGTCCCCGCCGACGTGAAGGACGTCGCGACGGACGTCCTCACCCATCGCGTCATCCTGGCGCCCGAGGCGCGAACCGCCGGCGTCGACGCGGCCGACTCCATCCGCGAGGCGGTGGAGCGCACCCGGGTCCCCGTATGACGCAGCGCGGCCGACGGGTGATCTGGCTGGCCCTGGGCCTGTACATCGCCGCCTGGGGGTTCGGGACGGACGCGATGTTCCCGGTCGCGGTCGGGCTGGCGCTCGCTCCGGCGGTGGCGTGGGGATGGGTGCGCCTGCTCGACCGGCCGATGCGGCTTCGCCGCCGCGCCGGCCATCTGGAGCTCGTCGAAGGCCAGTCGTTTGCGGTCGGCCTGGAGGTGAGCGCCGACGGCGGGCCGCTGCCCGGCCGGGCGGTGGTCGTCGACCGCGTGGGGGAGCGGCCGGTCCCGACGGAGGTCGTCCGCACCGGGCGCGTCCTGCGCGGCCGCTACGAGGTGGCCTCGGCGCTGCGGGGCCGCTACCGGCTCGGCGGCGCCGAGCTCGTCATCGGCGACGGCTTCGGGCTCGCCGAGGCGCGGATCGCCCTCGACCGCTCGGACGAGGTGATCGTCTACCCGCGGGTGTATCCGCTCGAGGGCCTCTTCACGGACGCCGGCGGCTCGTCGGGCGAGCACGGACGGGCGCTCCTTCACCGCACCGCGGGCTACGACCTGCACTCGATCCGCGACCACCAGCAGGGCGAGAGCCTGCGGCGCGTGCACTGGCGCTCGACGGCCAAGCGGCGAAAGCTGATGGTGAAGGAGCTTCAGGACACGCCGCGCGACGAGGCTTCGGTGCTGCTCGACGGCGATGCCCACGCCGTCGCGGGCGAGGTGCCCGAGTCGGCGTTCGACTATCAGGTGCGGGCCGCGGCGTCGCTGCTCCACCGGCTCGTCGAGTCGGGCCAGCGCAGCTCGCTCGTGATCCACGGCGCCGCCCACACGCGCATCCGCGTCGGCGACGCGGGCGGGCAGTGGCCGACGGCGCTCGGCGCGCTCGCCGGCGCCCAGCCCGACGCGCCCCGGTCGCTCGCGACGGCGCTCGGCGAGAGCGCCCACGCCCCGACCAGGGTCGACGCGGCCCGCGTGTACATCGTCACCGCCGCCATGTCCGCGGCAGCTCGCCGAGCGGCTGCTCGGGCTGCGCTCGGCGCAGCGCGACGTCGCGCGTCGTGTGGGTCGATGCGCCCGACTTCGCCGGGAACGGCGCCGACACTGCCCAGAGCGCGGCGGCGCTCCGCCTGACCCGGTCCGGCGTTCCGATGGCCCGGATCCGGCTCGGCGACGACGTCGGGCCGGGCGCTCTCGGCGCCGACGCTCCGGCTGGTGGTGGCCAGTGCCTGACCGCCGGACGGGCTGCGCGATCGTCGCCGTGGCGATGATCCTCTACGGCGGCGCCCACTGGGCCCGGATGGAGAGCCCGACGCTCGCCTTCTCGTGGATCTCGTCCTGCTCGGCGGGCTCGCGATGGTGCCCGCGCTGGTGTCGTGGAGCGGCCGGCCGCGGCTGGCCTGGCTGGTCGCGCTGCCGGCGGTGAGCGTCGTCGCGATCGGGCTCGTGACGGGCCTGTGGCCGTGGCGCGTCGCACCACGGCGTCTATCCGCGCGCCGTCGGCGGCATCCTCGACGACGGCGCCCACGCCTGGTTCACGGCGCACACGCCCTTCGACGCGGGCCGCTTCGCGGCGGTCGACCGCGATCTCAAGCTGGCGTTCTTCGCGCTGGCCGCGATCCTGGCGTGGGCGCTCATCTGCCGCGCGTGGGCGCTGGCCGCCGTCGCGGTCGGGTTCCTGCTGTTCGCGCTCCCGAGCACGGTGGTCGATCTGTCGGCCGAGCGGCATCCGCGCGGCGCTCTTCCTCTTCCTGGCGCTCGGCGCGCTCTACGTCACCGGGGAGCGGCTGCAGCGGTCGGGCGCCGCGCCCCAGGCCGCCGTCCTCGGCGCCGGCGCCGTCGTGGCGGGCCTGATCGTCGGCGGAGCGCCCGGTGTCAGCAAGGACGCCTTCCTCGGATGGCAGAAGTGGGATCCGCTCGCGAAGCCCGCCAAGCGGGTCAACGTGCAGTACGTCTGGGACCAGACCTACAAGCCGCTTCACTGGCCCAAGAAGAAGACCGTCGTCATGGAGGTCAACTCGCCCGTCCCGCTCTACTGGAAGGCGACCGTGCTGACGACGTTCGCCGACGACCGCTGGACCGAGGGCGGCGGGTCGATCCCGCTCGCGAACCAGGTGGGCGGCTCGTACCTCATGCCGCCGGCGCTGCTGCCGGCGAACGTCGATCACGGCGGACATCACCGACTCCGTGAAGATCAACGTGAAGGTGGACGCCCTGGCCGACCCGCACCTGATCGGGACCGGCCAGGCGATGCGCTGGGCGTTCCCGTCCGACCTCCGGTCGTATGTCCAATCGGACGGGAGCGTCACGACGACCACCGTGCCGAAGCGCGGCGCCACCTACTCCGAGACCGCCTACACGCCCAACCCCTCGCCGACCGACCTCGCGTCGACGGGCACCGCCTACCCGCCGGACGTCGCATCCGGCATCACGGTCGGCGGGGCCCTGATCGCGCCGTTCAGGTCGGGGCAGCCTCCGGTCGGCACGCCCGTCCCTGCCGACTACCTGGCCGCATCGAACCAGGTCTGGCGCGCGTCGGGCGCCGACAAGGCCAAGACGGCGTTCACGGCCGCGTTCCTGGTCGAGCGGTACCTGCGGTCGGCGCCGTTCAAGTATGACCTCACGCCCGGGTTCGAAGAAGGGCGTGCCTCCGCTCGTCGACTTCATGACCCGCGCCCACCGCGGGTACTGCCAGATGTTCTCGGGCGCGATGGCGCTCGTGCTGCGGCTGCATGGGATCCCGGCCCGCGTCGCGGTCGGGTTCACCACCGGCACGCCGCCGAAGAAGTCCGGCGATCCCTACGTCGTCGATCGACAGGAACGCCCACGCGTGGGTCGAGGTCTACTTCCCCGGCTACGGGTGGATGCCGTTCGAGCCGACCCCGACGCGCACGCTGACCGAGGCGTACTCCTCGTCGAGCGTCGCGTTCGCGAAGGCGACCACCGGACAGGGGCGCTCGAACCTCCCGCCGGACGCGCGTCGCGGCGCTGGATCTGCTTACCAAGAAGGGCGAGATCTCTGGCAACGGGAAGCCCAATCTCACCGATCCGCTCTTCAAGCAGGCTCACGGCGACCCCGGCCGCAGCGGCGAGGTGCGGACCGGTCGCCCCCTTCGTCGACTCGCTCGCGGGGGAACGGCCAGTTCGTGCGATGGGCCTTCTCCGTCGCGGTGATCGTCCTGATCGGGGTCATCCTGTTCAAGGTCTTCGCCGCCCGCTGGCGCTACCTGCGGCGCGGGCCGCGGGCCCAGGCGACGGCCGCCTACCATGACCTGGCGACCTTCGTGGGCGACCAGGGTGTCCCGGTCCGGCCCGGGTACACGTTCGAGGACCTGGCCGACCGGGTCGAGCACACGTTCGGCGTGCCGACCACCGCGTTCGCCCTGGCCGCCAGCCGTGCCCGGTACGCGCCGATCGGACGCGCCCGCGCGGCCGAGGCCGAGATGCGGCGCGAGCTGCGCGGCGTGAAGCGTGGGGTGCGCGAGCGGCTGAGCTCGCGGGAGCGGGCGACCGGCGCCGTCCGCCTGCGCTCCGTGCTTTCCGCGGCCGCCCGGCGGGAATAGGCTGAGGATCGGCTCATCGCCGGGGGCAGCGGGCCGATGATTCGATGATGGAGAGCGAGGACACCTACTCCCTGTTCCAGCGCGGACGGGCCCACATGCAGGCGGGCGACAACGCCCAGGCGACCGTCTCGCTCGAGAAGGCCAAGCGGCGCGAGCCCGACAAGGCCTCGATCCGCGAGGCCCTCGGCGTGGCCTACCTGCGGCTGCACCGCTACTCCGAGGCCGCGGCCGAGTTCGAGCACATCCTCGACTCCGCCCCCGCGAACCACTACGCCCACTACTGCCTCGGCCGCTGCCTGGTGCGGCTGGGCCAGCCCTCGCAGGCGGCCGGCCACTACAAGATGGCGGCCTGGCTGCGCCCCGAGGTGACCTACTACCAGGAAGCGCTCGCCTCGCTGCAATAGCGGGCCTGAAAAATTGGGGTCTGGCCCCAATTTTTTCGCTAATCGCGGATGACCCAGAAGAGCGCGGCCGGGCGCTGGCCGATGTTGCGCCAGCCCGAGATGCCGGAGCGGTCGGCGAGAAGCGCCTCGCCCTGGCGGAGCACCGGCCGCCCAGCCGTCGTCATCACCTGGACGAGCCCGCCGATCACGGCCACCACCTCGACGCCCTTGTGCGGCACCTGCGGCGACGCGTCCGCGCCGGGCGCCAGCCGCACGAGGTAGACGCGCATGCCCGTCTCGGGATCGTCCAGGAGCGGGATCGGCATCCCGGTGGGCTGCGCGGCCGGATCGTCGCGGCGGCCGAGGCGGTATCCGGGGGCGACCTCGCCGCGCAGCAGTTCGTCGACGGTGATGCCGAGGCCGCCCGTGAGCTCGAGCAGTGTCTCGAGCGAGAGGCCGCGCTGCCCGCGCTCAGCCTGCGAGATCGCGCTCGCCGAGACGCCCGCCAGGCGGGCGAGGTCGGCCTGCGAGAGGCCGCGCTGGAGGCGCACCGCCCGGAGCGCCGTCCCGAGCCTCGCCGCGGCAGGGGCCCGCTCGAGCGCCGGGCGGCCGCCCTCGCCGGCCCGGCAGCGGTAGACGCTGCCCTGCACGCCGACCGGCCGTCCCTCGGCCTTGGCGATCCGAAGCCGGCCGTCGCGGACGACGATGATGCACTGCGTCACGTCCTCGACCGCCCGGCGCACCGGCTCGAGGCGCTCGCCCTGGGAGAGCGACCAGTAGGCGATCGCGCCCACCTCGAGCAGCATCGGGCAGCAGCGGACGAAGAAGCGGCGGGCGCCGTCGACGCCCCACCGGTCGGCCATCGCATCGAGCGAGTCGAACACGAGCAGGTTGCGCCGGTCGGGCCGGCACGACCTCAGCACGGCGTCGAGCAACGGCGCGGGGCGGTCGAGCGGGCCGCCGGCCGCTGCGTCGATCGCCTCGAGCCCGGGGACGGGCGCGTCGCCGAGCCGGACGTGTGCTGCATAGTCGTACGTGGCCGCCTCGCCGACGATCGCGTCAACGAACGGCACCGCCTCGTCCCCGTCCGACTGCCAGACGACGTTGTCGCCCCAGTACAGGCCGTCCAGCGCCTCGTCCAGGTCGGGGACGCCGGTGCTCGGCCCGGAGGTGTGAAGCCCTGCTTGCGGCATCGCAACCGTCGGCCAGTCTATCAAGCGTCGCTGTCGAGAACTCGAAATGCCGCGATCACCGCTTTATCGTGGGATGCCGATGCGAAGCGTGATCCTGACCCTCGACGGTGCCGGCGCAGATCGCGCCCTCCCGATCGTTCGCGAGACGGCTCGCCGCCACGGCGCGAGCGTCGTCCTCGTGCAGATCGGCGAGGCGACGACCGAGCTCCATGCCCTCGTCGCCGCCCTCCGGGAGGAGGGGATCGCGGCCGAGCTCGAGACCCATGCGGTCTCGGCGTCCGGTGCGGCCGAGGTCGTCGCCGATGTGGCCCGCCGGCGGGGCGGCGGGCTGATCGTGGTCGCCACCAGACGGCCGCCGCAGGCCGACGCGGCGCCCGCGCCCGGGCTCACACGCCTGCTCCTGCGGGCGGCTTCGTGCCCGGTCGTGGCCGTTCCCGCCGCGGCCTAACCGTCTACGGGCTCTCCAGCCAGATCGTGACGGGCCCGTCGTTCACGAGCGCGACGTGCATGTGCGCGCCGAAGACGCCTTGCGGGACCGTGAGGCCGAGCTCGCGCAGGGCGTCCGCGAACCGGTCGACGAGCGCCTCTGCCTCCTCTGGCGGGGCGGCCGCGGTGAAGCCCGGGCGGTTCCCGCGCGACACGTCGCCGTAGAGCGTGAACTGCGACACGGCGAGCACCGCGCCGCCCGTGTCGAGCACCGAGCGGTTCATCCGCCCGTCTTCGTCCGGCAGCACCCTGAGGCGGGCGACCTTCCCGGCCATCCAGGCGGCCTGCTCGGGGCCGTCGCCGATGCCTGCGGCGACGAGCACGAGGAGCCCCGGCCCGATCTCGGCGACGCGCTCGCCGGCCACGTCGACCGACGCTTCGGAGACCCGCTGAACGAGCGCGCGCACGGCTCCGGAGTTTCTCACCATGCGGGATCCGCTGCTAGACTTCGGGCCAGATCGAGACGTCAAGGCTGGTCGTCGAGGTGGGTGCGAACCCGCCTCTTTTTTCGCCTCCGATGAACCACACAACACGCATTCAGCACGAGATCGAGTCGACTCTGGCAACCCGTGTGCCGGACGTCGAGGTCGTGCTCGCAGAGCGGACGTCGCCCGGCCAGGTGCGGGTCGTCATTGACCGCCCCGGGGGCGTCGACCTCGACCTGTGCGAGCGCGTGACCCGCGAGCTCGCAGCGCTCCGGGAGCAGTATGCGCTCGAGGTCTCATCGCCGGGGCTCGACCGCCCGCTCGTGAAGCCCGACCACTACCGCCGCGCCGTCGGCGAGCGGGTGGCCGTGCGCACCGACGCGCCGATCGACGGCCGCCGGCGGTTCGACGGCGAGCTGAGGTCGGCTGATGACGACGGAATCGAGCTCGATCAGGATGGCACCGCCGTCCGGATCCGCTACGCCGACATCCGGCGGAGCCACGTGGTCTACGAGCCAGCAGGAGGAAGGCCGTGAGCAAGGAGATCCTGGAGGGCGTACGGCTCGTCGAGAAGGAGAAGGGCATCGAACCCGGCACGCTGCTCGCGGCCATCGAGGACGCGCTGCTCGCCGCTTACCGCAAGATGCCCGACGCGCGCCATCCCGTGCGCGTCGACCTCGACCGCGAGACGCTCGACTTCACCGCATGGTCCGTCACGCCGCAGGCGTGGGACGCCTACCTCGAGGCCCATCCGCACCACCAGATCCTCGCCGAGGCGCCGCAGGAGGAGGTCGACGTCGTGTCCGCAACCGACGAGCCGGCCACCGACGAGGAGCCCGAGCCGGAGCCGGAGATCGAGTGGGAGTGGTTCGGGGACGACGTCCTCGTCGACGTCACGCCCGAGAACTTCAGCCGCATCGCCGGCCAGACCGCCAAGCAGGTGCTCCGCCAGCGCATCAACGAGGCGGAGCGCTCGATGATGTACGACGAGTACGCCGACCGCGTCGGCGAGATCGTCACGGGGATCGTCCAGCAGGACGACCACCGCTACGCGTTCGTGGACCTCGGCCGGATGGAGGCCATCCTGCCCGGCTCCGAGAAGGTCCCCGGCGAGCGCTACGAGCAGGGCAGCCGCATCAAGGCGGTCATCATCGAGGTCCGCTCCGAGGGTAAGGGCCCGCAGGTCGTCCTGTCGCGGCGCTCCGACGAGCTGATCCGCCAGCTCTTCGAGCTCGAGGTGCCCGAGATCGCCGACGGCCTGGTCGAGATCCGCGCCGTCGCCCGCGAGCCCGGTTACCGCGCCAAGATCGCGGTCGAGTCGAAGACCCAGGGCGTCGACCCCGTCGGCGCCTGCGTCGGCCCGCGCGGCTCCCGCGTGCGCATGGTCGTCTCGGAGCTGCGCGGCGAGAAGATCGACATCATCCCGTGGAACGACGAGCCCGCCCGGTTCGTGGCCAAGGCGCTCGCGCCGGCCAAGGTGCGCGAGGTCTATGTCGACGACGAGCACCGCCAGGCGACCGTCGTCGTGCCCGACGGCGAGCTCTCGCTCGCGATCGGCAAGGAGGGCCTGAACGCGCGCCTCGCCCATCGGCTCACGGGCTGGCGGATCGACATCGTGTCCGAGACGGAGTACTACGCCGAGGAGGCCGACTCGACCTATACCGGCGTGGAGTCGGCCGACGAGGACGAGTTCCCCGGCCGGTGCGTCGCCGTGACGTCGTCCGGCAAGCGATGCCCGAACCAGGCCCTCGACGGAAGCCGCTACTGCGGCGTCCCAGCTCACAGGGAGCTGGCAGCTGCCGAGGAGGCGGCTCGGTAGTCGGCCGCGCGCCCGTCCGCCAGTGCGCCGGCTGCGGCAGGCGCAGCCCACAGTCCGGCCTGGTGCGGCTGTGCGCGGTGGGTGGGGCGGTTGTGATCGATCGTGAGCGGCGCCTCGGAGGGCGAGGCGTGTACCTCTGCCCAAGCGCCACGTGCGCGGGCCAGGCCCGGCGGCGGGGCGCTCTCGCGAGAAGGCTAAAATGCTCGCTCACTCTGCCCGCCGACCTGGCGGAGCAGGTGCGCTCGGAGCGGCCGGAGGGCCGCGTGGAAGGATTGACGTAGTGGCGAAGAAGACGGTCGAACAGGAGAAGCCCAAGGAGACCGAGAAGGCCGTGGCCGAAACCCCGGCCGAGGCTCCGGCCGAGCCCGCCGCCGATGCGGCTGTGCCCGACGTCGTCGACGACGACGAGGCGCGGCGCGTCTACGGCGAGAAGGCCGCCGCCCCTCCGGCGGACGCCGGCCAGCCCAGCCGCCATGCCCGCCCGCAGCGGGGGGCATCGCCGCGCGGCCGCCGCCGAGTCGTGATCGACGCCCAGGCCGGCCGCCGCCCCGGCCAGCGGCGCGAGCGCGGCGCGCCGCGCCAGGAGCAGCGCCGCGAGCCGGAGGTGCCGACCGGCCCCGTCAAGGTGCCGTCCGGAATCACCGTCAAGGACCTGGCCGACAAGCTCGGCGTCTCGCCGGCGAAGATCATCACGCTTCTGATGGCGGCGAACGAGATGGTGCAGATCACGCAGTCGCTGAGCGACGAGGCCGTCGAGCTGATCGGCGGCGAGCTCGAGCGCGAGATCACGATCAGCCACGCGGCCGACGAGGAGGCCGAGGAGGTCACGTTCGAGGACTCCGCCGACGAGCTCAAGGACCGGCCGCCTGTCGTCACCATCATGGGCCACGTCGACCACGGCAAGACCACGCTGCTCGACGCCATCCGCGAGTCGGCGGTCGTCGACACGGAGGCCGGCGGCATCACCCAGCACATCGGCGCGTACCAGGTCGACGTGCCGGACGGCCGCAAGGTGACCTTCCTCGACACCCCGGGACACGAAGCCTTCACCGCCATGCGCGCGCGCGGCGCCAAGGCGACCGACGTCGCCGTGCTGGTCGTCGCCGCCGACGACGGGGTCATGCCGCAGACCATCGAGGCGATCGATCACGCCAAGGCCGCCCAGGTGCCGATCGTCGTCGCCGTGAACAAGATCGACCGGCCGGATTCCAACCCCGAGCGGGTGCGGTCGGAGCTCGCAAACCACGGCCTCCAGCCGGAGGAGTGGGGCGGAGACACGATCTTCGAGGACGTCTCGGCGAAGGCCAAGCAGAACCTCGACGGGCTCCTGAAGTCGATCCTGCTCCAGGCCGACGTGCTCGAGCTCAAGGCGAACCCGGACGCCGACGCTTCCGGCGTCATCATCGAGTCGCGCCTCGACGTCGGCCGCGGCCCCGTCGCGACGATGCTCGTGCAGCGCGGCACCCTGCGGGTCGGCGAGGCGATCGTCGCCGGCGACGCCTGGGGCAAGGTGAGGGCCCTGAACGACCACAACGGCAAGCGGGTGCGCGAGGCCGGCCCGGGCGTGCCCGTCGAGATCCTCGGGTTCGACCGGCCGCCGCCGGCGGGCGAGGTGGCGCGGGTCGTCGAGAACGAGCGCGTGGCCCGCCAGACCGCCCAGCAGCGCGCCCAGCGCGTGCGCGCCGAGCAGCTCGCGAAGCGCACGTCGTCGGTGAGCCTCGAGGACCTCTTCTCGCAGATGCAGGAGGGCGGCATCCAGGAGCTCGCCCTCATCATCAAGGCCGACGTGCAGGGCTCGGTCGAGGCGGCGGTCGACGAGATCGCAAAGATCCGCCACGACGAGGTCTCGGTGCAGGTCATCCACTCCGGCGTCGGCGGGATCGTGGCGTCGGACATCATGCTCGCCGCCGCGTCGAAGGCGATCGTCGTCGGCTTCAACGTCCGCCCGAACGCCGAGGCGAAGGCCCTGGCGGAGCGCGAGGGCGTCGACATCCGCACCTACCGGGTGATCTACAAGCTGACCGAGGACATCCAGCAGGCGCTCCTCGGGATGCTCGCCCCCGAGCAGGTCGAGGAGGTGCTCGGCGAGGCCGAGGTGCGCCAGATCTTCCGCGCGTCCCGGATCGGCACGATCGCCGGGTGCATGGTGACGCAGGGCGTCATCCAGCGCGGCGCCCAGGTGCGCGTTGTCCGCGACGGCACGATCGTTCACGACGGCCGGATCGACACGCTGAAGCGCTTCCAGGACGACGCGCGCGAGGTCGCGCAGGGCTTCGAGTGCGGCCTGACGCTCGAGAACTTCAACGACGTCAAGGAGGGCGACGTCCTAGAGGTCTACGCCGTCAAGGAGGTCGCGCGCACCTCGTAGGTGTGCGCGACGGCCTAGCCCAGGACGTCGATCAGAGCACCGGTCGACTCGTCGACCGCGCGCAGCACGTGGGCGTTGGCCTGTACGGCCAGCGGCTGCCACGTCGACTCGACGAGCGCGTCGATGTCGAACGGATCCTGTGCGATCTGGTCGGCGTCGTCATCGAGCCGGCGCTGCGCAGCGAGGATCCCTGCGAGAGCCGAGGAGTACGCATTGGTGGCGCCGATCTGCATCTCTGTCTCAGGATGGCGCACGCGCTACGGTTTGTCCATGTCGTCGGGGTTCGTGGGTATCCTCACGTTTGACCTGCACATGCCCGACGGGGCGTCGCTCAAGGGCAAGCGGCGGCACCTGCTCCACACCAAGGCGCAGCTCGAGCGCCGCTTCGGCGCGTCGGTGGCCGAGGTCGATCTGCACGACCTCTGGCAGCGATCGCGGCTCACGATGGCGGTGGTCAGGCGCGACCACTCCGCCGCCCGCCAGGCCCTCGAGGACGCCGAGCGCTACCTCTCGGCCCAGGAGTACGAGCTCGTCGCCTGCACGCGCACGGTCATGAGCCCGGAGGACGACCGATGAGCGAGCGCATGCGAAAGGTGAACGAGGCGCTCCGCCATGTGCTGGCCGACGGCGTCGAGACCCTCGCCGACCCCGGCCTCGGCTTCGTGACGATCACCGCGGTGAGGGCATCGCAGACCTCGGCCACGCCGAGGTCTACGTCAGCATCCTGGGCACCCAGAAGCGGCGCCGGTCGGGCCTGCGGGCCCTCGATCGGGCCCATGGAGTGCTTCAGCGCCGTGTTGCAAAGGAGCTTCACCTGAAGCGCACTCCGCAGCTTTCCTTCCACTATGATGAGACTCTCGACCAGGCGATGCGGCTGAACGAGATCATGGCCCAGGATCCTTCCGCACCGGTCGAGCCCGACCCCGAATGACCCACATCGCGCCCGAAAGCGACGTGCACGCGGCTGTCGCAGCCCTCGCTGCGGCCGACCGCATCGTGATCGCGACCCACGAGAACCCCGACGGCGACGCGATCGGCTCGATGACCGCCGCGGCGGCGGGCCTGCGCCAGCTCGGAAAGGAGGTGCG
This sequence comes from uncultured Actinomycetes bacterium, assembly GCA_963821535.1. GTDB lineage: Bacteria > Actinomycetota > Thermoleophilia > Gaiellales > JAICJC01 > JAICJC01. The sequence continues at coordinate 173,951 of CAWGEC010000002.1, forward strand.
CATGTACCTCGAGCCGGCATCGACGATCCCGCACGAGGTCAGCTTCCTCGACACCGACGGCCTGGAGCGCGACATCGATCCCGCCGAGATCGAGGGGTGGACGCTCCTCGTGGTCGACTGCGGCAACGAGCGCCGGCTCGGCGAGATCCACGAGGCGCTGCGGTCGAGCGCCGGGTGCGTCGTCGACGTCGACCACCACCACGACAACAGCCGGTTCGGCGACGTGAACGTCATGGACGGGCATGCGTCGTCGACGGCCGAGATCCTGGCGCGGATCTTCGACGGCCTCGGCGTCGAGATCACGCCGCAGATCGCCGAGGCGCTCTACGTCGGCCTGGTCACCGACACCGGCCGGTTCCAGTACCGCACGACGAGCCCGCCGCGCTGCGGCTCGCCGCGCGGCTGGTCGAGGCCGGCACCGACGTCCACAAGGTCTTCGAGCGCGTGTTCGAGTCGGTCCAGTTCGGCAAGCTCTCGCTCCTCGGACGGGTGATCGAGCACACGGTGCCCTACTACGGCGGCCGCCTGCTCGTCTCCCACGTGAGCCGCGAGGACCTGGCGCTCGTCGAGGGCGACGAGGCGACCACCGAGGGGCTGATCGACCATCTGCGCGCCGTCGAGGGCGTGCAGGTCGCGGGCCTCATCCGCGAGCAGGTGCCGCTACCCGACGGGACGATCACCCCAACCGGGTCTCGCTGCGGTCGCGCGGCCTGATCGACGTCTCGCAGATCGCCCGCAAGTCGCGGCGGGGGCCACAAGCAGGCGGCGGGCTTCTCGCATCCCGGCAGCGTCGACGACATCCGCGAGTTCATCGTCACCGAGGTCGCCGCGCAGCTGGAAGAGCCGGCCGCCTGAGCGCCCCGATGGCGCAGCTCACCGGCCTCGTGCTCGTCGACAAGCCCGCCGGGCCGAGCTCGTTCGGCGTCCTGCGGTCGCTGCGACCCGCGCTCGGGCGAAGCTGGGCCACGCCGGGACGCTCGACCCGTTCGCGCGGGGCTCCTGCTCGTCCTGGCCGCGGGCGAACGCCTGGCGACGTACCTCTCGGGGCTCGACAAGCGCTACGAGGCCGTCGTCCAGTTCGGGGCTCGTCGACCACCCTCGACCCGGAGGGAGCGCTCGAGCCGAGGGACGGCGACGGATGCGGACGCGGTCGTCGCCGCGGCCGCCGGCATGACCGGAGAGTGATCCAGGCGGTCCCGGCGGCCTCGGCCGTCAAGATCGACGGCCGGCGCTCGTAGCCCGCATGCGGCCGGCGAGGCGGTCGCGGCGCCGCCGCGGCCGGTGCGGATCGACCGGCTCGCGGTCGAGGGATTCGACGAGGAGGCCCAGCGCGCGACGATCGCCGTCGAGTGCTCGAAGGGCACCTACGTCCGCCAGATCCCGCTGACCTCGGCGAGGCGACGGGTGCGGGGGCGTACTGCCTCGAGCTCCGCCGGACCGCGGTCGGCGCGTTCGACGTCTCGGCCGCCGCATCGCCGGCGGCCGTCCTGGACGAGCCGACAGGCCCATGGTTCCTGGCGCCGGGAGCGGCTCTTCCGCACCTTCCCGTCCGCGATCTCTCGTCCGTCGAGGCCGACGACGCCCGCCACGGCCGCGGCCTCGAGTCGCGCGGTGAGACGGGGCGGTGCGGTTCATGGCCGGCGAGGAGCTGCTCGCGATCGGCGAGCCGCGAGACGGCCGCCTGCGACCCGTGGTGGTGCTGGGGTGATCGTCCGCCAGAGCCTGCTCGACGTCGAGCCGATCCCGCGTGCGGTCGCGATCGGCAGCTTCGACGGCGTCCATACCGGCCACCAGAAGGTGATCGGCTCGGCGGTGGCGGCCGGGCGGCACGCGGCATCCGCTCGGCGGTGGTGACGTTCCATCCGCACCCGCTCGAGGTGCTGCGCCCCGAGCTGGCACCGCCGGAGCTCTCGTCGCTGGCCCGCAAGGCGGCGCTCGTCGAGGAGCTGGGCCCCGACGAGCTGATAGTGATCCGCTTCGACGCGGCCTTCTCGCAGATCTCCGCCGACGACTTCGCCGACCACGTGCTGCACGACGCGCTCGACGCGCGCCACGTGAGCGTGGGGGAGAACTTCCGCTACGGCCACGGCGCGCGCGGCACCACCGAGACGCTGGCCGAGGAGGGCGCGCGCCTCGGCTTCGACGTCGACGTCGTCCCGCTCCTTCGGGCGGGCGACGAGCCGGTGTCGTCCTCGCGGATCCGCGGCCTCCTGACCTCGGCGCGGTGGAGGAGGCCGGCGAGCTGCTGGGCCGCCCGCCGTGGCTCGAGGGCGCCGTCGTCCGCGGCGACGGGCGCGGCCGCGACCTGGGCTTTCCGACGGCCAACCTCTCGCCGCTGCCGCGAACGCCGCTTCCCGCCACCGGCATCTACGCGGGGAGCGCGCACCTGCCCGGCTCCGACCACGTCGCCGCCATCAGCATCGGGTACAACCCGACGTTCACCGACAGCCGCGACGCGGTCCGGATCGAGGCCTACCTGCTGGACTTCGACCGCGACATCTACGGGTCGCCGATCCGGCTCCAGCTGAGCACCGGCTCGGGACGAGCTCCGCTTCGAGAGCGTCGAGGCGCTCGTCGAGCAGCTGCACCGCGACGTCGAGCGCACCCGGCAGCTCGCGGCTGAGCGTCGGCTCCGCCGAGAGGACGACATCGGATCCTCCCTGCGGCCGATGCGCAGGGAAGACGCGGGGCCGTAGCGTCCGTCGGGAGGAGAACACCCTTGCCGATGCGCACGCCGACCACACCCAGATCCGCACCGACATCGCGTTCGTCCCGCCGCCTTCGAGCTCTGCCGATGCTCACGGTGGGGAGACGTGGTGCTGCCCTCCGCCTGACCGGCCACGTGGCCGATCCGGCGTGGATCGGGGCCGTCCTGCGCGCGGTCGAGCTCGACGGCGACGCTGCCCGGCGGCCGGCCGACCTCTCGCGCGGCGAGCAGCTGCGGGTCGCACTGGCGCGGGCGCTCGCCATGCGGCCGGCGACGCTCGTCGTCGACGACCCCGCCGGGGCCGTCGACTCGGTCACGCGGCACGGGCACCCGCACGCTGCGGCACATCGCCGCAGAGCTCGGGGTAGTGGTCGTCCTCACAGCGGGACGAGCGATGCCGGGCTCCCCGACCCATCGCCGGCGATGCGGCCGTAGCCGAACCGTCGCCCGCCGACCGCGAATGCCCGAAGTGCCGACGTGGGGTTATCCGAACTCCGGACACCTGCCGCCCGTATGGCCGGCGGGCCGCGCGAGGGAAGCTGCGAGACCATGAGCCCACGCTCACTCATCACCGCCATCGGAACGCGCCTCCCGCGCGGGTGGGGCGATCTCGGCCGTCAGCTCGCGATCTTCGCGCTGCTCGACATGGCCTACGAGCTCTCGCGCACGCTCGCGGTGGGCGACCGGTCGACCGCGATTCGACACGCGCACTCGATCGTGAGCACCGAGCGGAGCCTGGGACTCTTCCACGAGCTCGATCTGCAGCAGTGGGCGCTTCACGCCCCGTCGATCGTGATGAGCGTCGCGAACTGGACGTACTTCAACTGCCAGTTCACGCTGACGTTCGGGTTCGTGCTCTTCGTCTACCTGCGCCGCAACGAGTACTACACGCGGCTTCGGAACCTGATCGCGACCGTGAACCTGATCGGCCTCGCCGGCTACATCCTCTATCCGGCGGCCCCTCCCCGGATGCTGACCGACCTGGGCTTCGTCGACTCGCTGAACCAGACCGGCGTCAACCATCACTCCGGGCTGATCGCGATGCTCTCGAACCCCTACGCGGCGATGCCGTCGCTGCACACCGCCTACGCGATCACGGTCGGCTCGACGGGTACCTCATGACCCATAACCGCCTCCGGTTCGCATGGATCGGCTACCCGGCCTGGTCGTCTTCTCGATCGTCGTGACCGCCAACCACTTCTTCCTCGACGCGATCGCCGGCGCGGGTGTCGCCGCCACCGCCTTCCTGCTCGTGTCCTCGCCGCGCATCCGCCGCGTCGCCGCAGTCGCCGCAGTGGCCGTCGTCGCGGGCCTCGCGGCGATCCGCGCCGCCCGGGTCGGCGGGTCGGCGTGGGGCGCGCTCGACGGCGCCGCCGTCAGCCTGATCGCCTTCGCCGTCCTGGCGAACCTGGCTCGGTCACCGCCAAGATCGCCGTGTGGCGCCGGACGCTGGCCGTGACGCCCAAGGGCGCGCGGTCGCCATCGCGACCTGACCCCCGCCGTCTTCATCGGCTTCCTCGTGAACACGATCGTCCCCGCCCGTCTCGGCGAGGTCGCGAAGCTCGCGGTCCTCGGCCGGCGGACGCGGGAGCGCGGCGTCGCCGTCCCGGCCAGCGCCCTCGCGGGGTCGCTCGCAGCGGAGCAGATCGTGCTCGCAGGGGCGCTCGTCCTCGTCGCCGCCGCGGGCACCGTGGCGTCGTCGTCGGCCCCGTGTGGGTGCTCGCGACGCTGGCGTCGATGACTGCGGCCGTCGTCGTCCTCGCCGTCTCGGCCTCCCGCCTCGAGCGGGTCGCGTGCGGCTCCCCGGCCGCGCCGGCCCGGTCGCCGCAGAGCGCTCTCCCACGCGCGCGCCGCGTTCTCGGGCCGTGACCGGGGCCTCGGCGCCCTGGGCCTCGGGATCGCCTCCTGGGCGTTCCAGATCGCCGGCATCGTGTTCGCGCTCCAGGCGTTCGGGCTGCCGCACTCGATCCAGGCCGCGACCGCGGTCTTCGTGGCCTCGACGCTGGTCGGGATCGTCCCGCTCGTCCCCGGCAACGTCGGCGTCTTCTCGGCCGCCGTGGCCGCCGCGCTCGCGCCGTTCGGCGTCGGCGCGGCCGAAGCCGCCGCTTTCGGCCTCGCCCTTCAGGGCATCGAGGCGCTCCTCAGCGTCGCCGCCGGCGGCGTGTTCCTCGCCGTCGAAGGCCTGTCGCTCGCCGAGATGCGCCGCGAGGTGCGCCCGCCGGAGCCTCAGCCCGCCGTCGCGCCATCGGGCCCGTCCGCAGCGAGCACCGGCCTGCCGCCGCGCTCGCGGCGTAGAGCTGGATCGTCCAGTTCTTCTCTTACGCGTAATTTTTTTTTTTTTTTTTTTTTTTTTTTTTTTTTTTTTTTTTTTTTTTTTTTTTTTTTTTTTTTTTTTTTTTTTTTTTTTTTTTTTTTTTTTTTTTTTTTTTTTTTTTTTTTTTTTTTTTTTTTTTTTTTTTTTTTTTTTTTTTTTTTTTAAAAAAAAAAAAAAAAAAAAAAAAAAAAAAAAAAAAAAAAAAAAAAAAAAAAAAAAAAAAAAAAAAAAAAAAAAAAAAAAAAAAAAAAAAAAAAAAAAAAAAAAAAAAAAAAAAAAAAAAAAAAAAAAAAAAAAAAAAAAAAAAAAAAAAAAAAAAAAAAAAAAAAAAAAAAAAAAAAAAAAAAAAAAAAAAAAAAAAAAAAAAAAAAAAAAAAAAAAAAAAAAAAAAAAAAAAAAAAAAAAAAAAAAAAAAGCCGCTAAACATGAACGGGCCGGGGCGAGAAGCCCAGGCTTTCGAGTGTCCGGCGCAGGCCCTCGTCCAGCGAGATCTTCGGCTCCCAGCCGAGGATCTCCCGGGCGCGGGTGATGTCGGGCTGGCGCACTTTGGGGTCGTCGGTCGGATTCCCCTCGAACACGATCTCGCAACCCGATGCCGGTGAGGTCGCGGATCCGCTCGGCGAGCTCGAGGAGGGTCATCTCGTCGGGGTTGCCGATGTTGACGGGCAGGTGCTCGTCGCTCATCGCCAGGCGGAAGAGGCCCTCGACCTCGTCGTCGACGTAGCAGAAGGAGCGCGTCTGGGGATCCGTCGCCGAACACCGTCAGCGGCTTGCCCTCGCGGGCCTGGCGCAGGAACGTCGGGATGGCGCGGCCGTCGTGCTGGCGCATCCGGGGCCCGTAGGTGTTGAAGATGCGGGCGATGTGGGTGTCGACGCCCTGCTGGCGGTGGTAGGCCATCGATCGCCTCGGCGTACCGCTTGGCCTCGTCATAGACGCCCCGCGGGCCTACGGGGTTGACGTCCCCCATACTCCTCGCGCTGGGGGTGCACCTCCGGGTCGCCGTAGACCTCCGACGTCGAGGCGAGCAGGAAGCGGGCCCGCTTGAACTTGGCCAGGCCGAGCGCGTTGTGCGTGCCGTAGGAGCCGACCTGGAGCGTCGCGAGCGGCAGGCGCAGGTAGTCGACCGGGCTGGCCGGCGAGGCCAGGTGGAAGACGGCGTCGACGGGCTCGTCGATCGAGATGAACTCGACGCAGTTGTGGTAGCGGAAGTCGAAGCGTCCCCCCGCAGGGACTCGATGTTCTCGAGGCTGCCGGTATCGAGGTTGTCGAGGCGATCACCTGCCGGTCCGGGCCAGCAGGTACTCGCACAGGTGCGACCCCAGGAAGCCGGCTCCGCCGGTGACGACCGCAGTGCTCACAACGCCGCTACTGTAGCCAGCCGTGAGCGACCCGGGCGCTGGAACCGACGTCGTCCTCGAAACCGAGCGGCTCGTGCTGCGCCGGCTCGTCCCGGGAGATCTCGATGCGCTGGCGGCGATCCAGCGCGATCCGGAGGTCATGCGGTTCCTCGGCGGGCCCCGCAGGCCCGCCCTGACTCGGGAGCGACTCGGGTGGATCATCGAAGCCGGGCGCGAGCACGGCTACGGCCTCTGGGCGACGACCCTGTCGGGGGCGACGCGACGCTGATCGGGCGCTGCGGGCTGATCGTCCAGGACGTCGACGGCGTGACCGAGCACGAGATCGCCTACCTGCTCGGGCGTGGGTGGTGGGGGAACGGCTACACGACCCGAGGCGATCGGCCGCGATCCGAGACCATGTCCGCTCCCAGCTCGGGCTCGGCCGCCTTATCTCGCTGATCGATCCTGAGAACACCCCCTCCAAGGCCGTGGCGCTGCGGATCGGCATGCAGCACGAGCGCGACCTCACGTTCGAGGGCCGCCCGACGTCGCTCTTCGCCCTGGGCGCCAGGCCCGGCCGTGACGCCCCGCTGCTAGTCTGCCGGGCGGCCTCACCGCGGACGCACGCGTCTTGCCCGCGTGCGTCTGGGATGCAGGCGCCTCAACACTACGGCAAGGAGGATGGGCGCATGCCGCTCACCCAGGACCAGAAGACCGAGCTGATCCACAAGTTCGGCGCGAATGAGAAAGACACGGGCTCGACCAAGGTCCAGGTCGCCCTTCTCACGACGCGTATCAGCGAGCTCACCGAGCACCTCAAGGTGCACAAGCACGACCACCATTCCCGGCGCGGCCTGCTCAAGCTGGTCGGCCGGCGACGGCGGCTGCTGAATACCTGCAGAGGCACGATCTGGAGGGCTACCGGGCACTCATCAAGGAGCTGGGCCTGCGCCGGTAGGCGGGCCGAGGAAGAGAGACAGGAAAATGAGCATTGCAGTAGAGCCCGAGGCCACTCGCCTCACCGCCACGATCGGCGACAAGGAGATCTCGTTCGAGACAGGAGCGGTCGCCAAGCAGGCCCACGGCGCCGTGCTCGTGCGGCAGGAGGGCACGGTCGTCCTCGCGACCGCCGTCGGCCGCACCGAGGGGCGCGAGGGGGCGGACTTCTTCCCGCTCACGGTCGACGTCGAGGAGAAGATGTACGCCGCCGGCAAGATCCCCGGCGGCTTCTTCAAGCGCGAGGGCCGAGCCGGCGAGAAGGCGATCCTGACCGCGCGGATGGTCGACCGGCCGATCCGGCCGCTCTGGCCGAAGGGCTACAAGAACGAGGTCCAGGTCATCGTGACCACGTTCTCGGCCGATCAGGTGCATCCGCACGACATCCTGGCGATCAACGGCTCCTCGGCGGCGCTCATGCTCTCGCCGATGCCGTTCCTCGGCCCGGTCGGCGCGGTTCGCATCGGCCGGATCGAGGGCAATCTGGCCGTGAACCCGACGCTGCCCGACCTCAAGGAGTCGACGCTCGACCTCATCGTCTGCGGCACCCCCGAGGCGATCACCATGGTCGAGGCGGGCGCCCAGGAGGTCTCCGAGGAGGAGCTGATCGAGGCGCTCGACTGGCCCACGCCGAGATCAAGAAGCTTGCCAGCTCCAGATCGAGCTGGCCGACAAGGCCGGCCTTCCCAAGTGGGCCGACGGCGCCGTCACCGAGTCGCTGCGCGGAACGCACGCGGCGGCGCTCCAGTCGGCCATCTCCGAGGGTGGCCTCGGTGCCCTTCCCGCCGCCGCCGAGGCGGGGCTCGCGGCCGAGACGCCGGCCATCAGCGGTGCCTCGACGGACTCCGACGTCCTTCACCGCCAGCGGGTGCAGTTCGCCGTCGCGCAGCTCATGAGCGAGGCGCGGGACGCCGCGGTCTATCCGGTGGTGAAGGCCCGGTTCGGCGACGCGGTTCGCGCGCTCACCGACGCCGAGCAGGACTCGAAGGAGCTCAAGTCGGCCAAGCGCCACGCGCTCATCGAGCAGATCGCAGACACCATCGACCTGCCCTTCCCGGCCCGCGGCGACGCCGGAGAGCGGCGGCCCGCTCGACCCGGCCGCCCGGGCCGCGGTCGTGACTGCGGCCGATCGGCTCTACAAGGAGACGGTCCGCACCAAGATCGCGGTCGAGAAGCGCCGGCCCGACGGTCGCTCCGAGAGCGAGATCCGGCCGATCGCCTCGTCGGTCAGCGTCATGCCGCGCACACACGGCTCGGCGCTCTTCACCCGCGGCCAGACGCAGGCGCTCACGCTCTGCACGCTTGGCACCGCGAAGGAGGAGCAGCGGATCGACGACCTGTCCCTCGACGAGACCAAGCGCTACATCCACCACTACAACTTCCCGCCCTACAGCGTCGGGGAGACGGGCTTCATGCGCGGCCCCAAGCGGCGCGACATCGGCCACGGGGCGCTCGCAGAGCGCGCGCTCGTGCCGGTGATCCCGTCCGCCGCCGACTTCCCGTACACGCTCAGGCTCGTCTCCGAGATCCTCGAGTCGAACGGGTCGTCGTCGATGGCGTCGGTGTGCGGCTCGACGCTCTCGCTGATGGACGCCGGCGTGCCGATCACCGCTCCGGTGGCCGGGATCGCGATGGGTCTCATCAAGGAGGGCGACTCCTACACGATCCTGACCGACATCCAGGGCGCCGAGGACCACCTCGGTGACATGGACTTCAAGGTCGCGGGCACCGAGGCGGGCGTGACCGCCCTTCAGATGGACATCAAGATCACCGGCGTCACGACCGAGATCCTGCGCTCGGCGCTGGCCCAGGCCCGCGACGCCCGGCTGCACATCCTCTCGAAGATGCGCGAGGCGATCTCGGAGCCGCGGACGGAGCTCGCCGCTCACGCACCGCGCATCACGTCGACCAAGATCGCACCCGACTTCATCGGGATGGTGATCGGCAAGGGCGGCGAGACGATCCGCTCGCTCGAGGCCGACTACGAGGTGCAGATCGACATCGAGGAAGACGGGACGATCCGCATCTACGGCACGAACGGCGAGCTCGCCGAGCAGGCCCGCCAGACGATCGAGGCGATGACCAAGGAGGTCGAGGTCGGTGACGAGTACACCGGCAAGATCGTCAAGATCACCGACTTCGGGGCGTTCGTCGAGCTTCGCAAGGGCGTCGACGGCCTGCTGCACGTGAGCCGGATCCTGCCGCAGGGCAACCGGCTCCAGTCCGCCGCGCAGGTGCTCGACCGCGGCGACCAGGTGCGCGTCGTCGTCGTCGAGGTCGACAAGGAGCGGGGCCGGATCGGCCTCACCCTCGTCGCGAAGATCGACGGCGAGAACGAGGTCCTGCCGCAGGAGCTCGTGGAGGTCGCCGAGAACACCCCGCCGCCGCCCCGCGAGGAGCGCCCGCCCCGCGACCGTGACCGCGGTGGTCGCGACCGCGGCAGGCGCCGCTAGCCCGGCCGAGTCAGCCGTCGAGGCGCCGGGCTCACGCGGGCCCGGCGCCCGAGGCATCTCCGTGCCCGAGGCGTACACGATCGACATCCACCTCGGTCCGGCCGATCTCGCGGCGGCGCTCCGCGACGACGTGCTGCGCGGCCTGACCGACACGCCCAAGCACCTGCCGCCCAAGTGGCACTACGACGCGCGCGGGTCGGCGCTCTTCGACGCCATCACGCGCCTTCCGGAGTACTACCTGACGCGCTGCGAGCGGGCGATCCTCGAGGCGCATGCGGCCGAGATCGCCACGGCCGCCGGCGCCGACACGCTGATCGAGCTGGGATCGGGGACGAGCGCCAAGACGCGCCTTCTGCTCTCGGCGATGTCGGCGGCCGGGACGCTCGAGCGGTTCGTCCCGTTCGACGTCGACGAGGCGACGCTCCGTGCGGCGGCCGCCGCGATCGGCGAGGAGTACCCCGGCATCCGGGTGCACGCCGTGGTCGGAGACTTCGAGCGCCATCTGCCGATGCTCCCCGGCGGTGGCACCAGGATGGTCGCGTTCCTGGGAAGCACGATCGGGAACCTGACGCCCCCGCTCAGGGCGCGGTTCCTCGCCGATCTCGCCGGTGCGCTCGTCCCCGGCGACATGCTCCTCCTCGGCGTCGACCTCGTGAAGTCGCCCGAGCGCATCCTTCGGGCCTACGACGATCCGGGCGGCGTCACCGCGGCGTTCTCGCGCAACGTGCTCCGGATCCTGAACGATCGGCTCGATGCCGACTTCGACCCCGAGGCCTTCGACCACGTCCCCCGCTGGAATGCCGCCGACGAGTGGGTCGACATCCGGCTTCGGGCGCGGTCGGCCCACGCCGTCCGGATCGCGGATCTCGACCTGCGGGTCGAGTTCGCGGCACGCGAGGAGATCCACACCGAGATCTCGGCCAAGTTCCGCCGCGACCGGCTGAGCGAGGAGCTGGCCGGCGCGGGACTCGAGGTCCGCCGCTGGTGGACCGACCCCTCGGAGGGCTTCGGCGTCGCCCTCGCGTGGCGCAACTAGCATTCCGCCCTCATGCAGCGGTACACGGTCACGACACTGGACGGCGGCGAGCGGATCGTCACCGAGCCCGTCTCGTCGGTGCGGTCGGTCGCCATCGGCATCTGGATCGGCGCCGGATCGCGCGACGAGACGAGCGGGCAGGAGGGCGTGTCCCACCTCCTCGAGCACCTCCTGTTCAAGGGCTCGGCCCGCTACTCGGCGATGGAGATCGCCCAGATCTTCGACGGCCTGGGCGGCGAGCTGAACGCCGCGACCGCCAAGGAGTACACGGTCGTCTACGCGCGCGTCCTCGACGCCCACCTCGAGACGGCCCTCGACGTGATGGCGGACATGCTGCTGCAGCCGCAGTTCGAGCCCGGCGAGATCGACTCCGAACGGGCGGTCGTGCTCGAGGAGATCGCGATGTACGAGGACACGCCGCACGACCTCGTCCACGATCTCATCGCCAAGGCGGTCTTCGCCGGACATCCGCTCGGCAAGCCCGTCATCGGATCGGCGGAGGTCGTGGCCGGGGCGAGCGCCGAGGACATCCGCGCCTACCACCGGTCGCGCTACGTCGGCCCGAACATGGTCGTGTCGGCGGCCGGGAACCTCGAGCACGAGCCGCTCGTCCACGCGATCGAGACCCGCTTCGCGCCGCTCTCGCGCGGCCCGACGACGCGGTCGGGGTGCGCCCGGTCTGGGTCGGCGACGCGGCGCCGCGATCGGTCTTCCAGCGCAAGGACACCGAGCAGGTGCACCTCTGCCTCGGCGGTCTCGGCGTCTCGCGATCGGACCAGCGGAGGTTCGCGGCGTCGCTCCTCGACTCGATGCTCGGCGGATCGGCCAGCTCGCGCCTCTTCCAGGAGATCCGCGAGCAGCGCGGCATGGCCTACTCCGTCTACACGTACGGCTCGCAGTACGCCGACACCGGCCAGGTCGGGGTCTACGTCGGCACGCGTGAGGACAACCTCGCCGAGTGCGTCCGCATCATCAGCGACCAGCTCGGCGGATGGGGGAGGGCCGCTTCGAGCCGGCCGAGCTCGCCCGGGCCAAGGAGAACCTGAAGGGCCGCATCATGCTGTCGATGGAGTCGACATCGAACCGCGCGAGCCGGCTCGGCAAGTCGGTGCTGACCGACACCGAGATCCTGTCGCTCGATCGCATCTGCGCCGAGATCGACGCCGTCGAGCCCGAGGCGATCTCGGCGCTCGCCCGCCAGCTCTTCGCGCCCGAGCGGCTCTCGGCCGCTGCGATCGGCCCGAACGAGGAGCGGTTCGCGGAAGCGGTGGCGCTGCTGAACCCGGCCCTGGCCGCGTAGCGGTACCATCGCCCACCGTGATCAGGGTTGCTCTCTCCGGCGCGACGGGCAACGTGGGCCGAGGGCTCGCGGCGGCGATCGAGGCCGCCGACGACCTCGAGCTCGCGGGGCAGGCGGCGCCGTCGCTCGGCGTCAGCCTGACCGAGGTGCTGCAGCGCGGCGCCGACGTCGCGGTTGACTTCACGATCCCGGATGCCGCCGCGGCGGCGTGTGAGACGGCGATCTCGGCCGGCGTGCCGCTTGTCCTCGGGACGACCGGGCTCACGCCCGCTGACCTCGCCCGCTACGGCGATCACGCCGCCGGGCACGGCGTGCAGCTCTTCCACGCGGCGAACTTCGCGGTCGGCGCGATCCTCATGATGCGGTTCGCCGAGGAGGCGGGCCGGCTCATGGATCGGTGCGAGATCATCGAGCTCCATCCGACACGAAGCGCGATGCGCCGTCCGGCACGGCGCTGGCGACGGCCGAGCGCATCGGCGGCGACCCGCCGATCCATTCCGTCCGCTTGCCCGGCCTGGTGGCCCACCAGGAGGTCATCTTCGGCGCGCCCGGCCAGACGCTCACGATCCGCCACGACACCAGCTCGCGTGAGGCCTTCGTGCCCGGTGTGCTTCTCGCCGTCCGCCGCATCCAGAGCCTCCCGCCCGGGCTGACGGTCGGCCTGGAGACGCTCCTGTGAGGAGCCCAGAGCCTGTCCGGGACCTCGATTGGGGCCCGGCCGAGGCCCGGGAGCTGACCGGCGCCATGCTCGACCTGTGGGCCGAGCTGCTCGAACGGATGGGCGAGCTCCCGGTGGCGCCGATGGCCACCGCGGGTGACGTGGCGGCCGAGATGTCGCTCCCGATCCCGGAGGCGCCACTCTCGCCGGATGAGATCGCCGCGCTCCTGCGGCCGCTCGTCTTCGAGCACTCGGCGCTGTGCGGGCATCCGGGCTTTCTCGCCTACATCTCAGGGTCGGGGACCGTGCCGGGCGCGGCGGCCGACCTGCTCGCCGCGGGCCTCAACCCAAACGTCGGCGGATGGAGCCTGTCAGCCGGGGCGACCGAGCTCGAGCTGCACCTCATGCGGTGGATGGCAGGACGCTTCGGGCTTCCCGCCGGTGCGGGCGGGCTGATGACGAGCGGCGGCGCGGCGTCCAACTTCGCCGCCCTCAAGGCCGCGCGTGACGCGCGCGCCCCCGGTGACGTTCGGGCCGACGGCATCGACGGGCTGAGGCTCGTCCTCTACGCCTCGCAGGAGGCCCACGCCACGATCGCCGAGGCCGCCGACATGATGGGCATGGGGGAGCGGGCCGTCCGCTCGATCCCGACCGACGAGGGGTACCGTATGCGCGCCGGCGAGCTCGAGCGCGCGATCGCGGACGACCTCGCGGCCGGCATGCGGCCGTTCTGCGTCGTCGCCACGGCCGGCACCACCGCCACGGGTGCGATCGACCCCCTCCGGGCGATCGCCGGCATCTGCGAGCGGCACGGCCTGTGGTTGCACGTCGATGCGGCCTACGGCGGCGCGGCCGCCTTCTCGCCGCAGCTACGGCCTCTGCTCGACGGCATCGAGCACGCCGACTCGATCTCGTTCGACCCGCACAAGTGGCTCTACACCCCGCAGCCGAGCGCGTGCCTCCTCGCCCGCGATCCGCGCACGCTCCGGGCGGCGTTCTCGATCGACGCGGCCTATGTGCGCGAGGACGCCGAGATGTCGGGCCGCGGCGTCAACATCGGCGAGCTCGGGCCGCAGTGGTCGCGCGCGTTCATCGCCCTCAAGGTGTGGATGTCGCTCGCGGCGCACGGGACGGAGGCCTACGCGCGCCGGATCGCCCACGACGTCGAGCTCGCCCGCTACCTGGACGATCGCGTCCGCGAGCACCCCGACCTCGAGTCGATGTGCCCGGTCACGCTCTCGATCGCCTGCTTCCGTTACGCGCCGGACGGGGTCGACGACGCGACGCTCGACGCGCTGAACGAGCGCCTCATGATCGAGATCCGCCGCGACGGCCGCACGTTTCCCTCCAACGCGGTGCTGGGCGGCCGCTACTGCCTGCGCGCCTGCTTCGTGAACCACCGCACCGAGGCCGACGTCGTCGACGACCTGGTCGACGCAGCGGTGTCGCTCGGCAGCGGGCTTCTCGCGTCACTGCACTGAGGCGACGGCGTCGCCGACGGCCACCTCGCCGTCGCTCAGCACGTCGGCGCGCAGGCCTCCACGGTGCACAAGCCCGCTCAGGACCCCGTCCTGTGTCACCGACTGCAGGTGCGCACACGGCTCGCACAGCTCCACGCCGCGGCAGCGAACGGCTCCGACCGTGAACTCGCGTCCCACCAGCATGTTGAGGTCGATCCCGCGGGTCAGCACCTGGCGGCGCGAATCCGCAGCCGAGAGCCGGATCCCGGTGTCGGCCTCGAGACCCTCGAGCGCCTCGCTCGCGATGAGCGTGAGCGCCTCGCCCGCGCCGGCGCCCGCCTGCGCGTAGTAGCGGTCGCCCTCCAGGCCCCGGCCGGAGAGGAGGCGTGCGCGTTCCACCGCCACGGCCGGCGATTCAGAGGTCTCGCGGACGTTGATCGCTTCGACATGACCCTGCACGGCCGAGAGCATAGCCCGCGGCCTCCGGTACACTTCCGGTGTGCAAACGGGCATCGGATCCCTGCTCACGGCGATGGTCACGCCGTTTGCGGCCGACGGATCCCTGAATCTCGACTCGGCTCGGCGGCTGGCTCACCACCTGGTCGACACCGGCTCGGACGGCATCGTCGTCTGCGGCACGACGGGAGAGGGCCCCACCGTGACGGACCGCGAGAAGCTCGATCTGCTCGAGGCGATCGTCACCGAGGTGGGGGCCGGGTCGACGGTCATCGCCAACACCGGCAGCTACGACACGCACCACTCCGTCGCCCTCACCCGATCCGCGCTGGCGACGGGCGTCGACGGCTTCCTCGTCGTCACTCCGTACTACTCGAAGCCGCCGCGGGCCGGGATCGTCGCGCACTTCAAGGCCATCGCCGACGCGGCCGACGGCCGGCCGGTGATCGTCTACAACATCCCCCAGCGGGTCGTGCTGAACCTCGAGCCGGACGTCCTCGCCGAGCTCGGGCGGATCCCGAACGTCGTCGCTGTGAAGCAGGCGACCGCCGACATCGACCAGGCCCGCCGGGTCGTCGAGGAGACCGGCCTCGTCCTCTACGCCGGGAACGACGATCTCGTGATGCCGTTCCTCGAGCTGGGGGGCGCCGGCGGCATCTGCGTCGCCTCGCATGTCGCGGGACGCCAGATCCGGCACATGATCGATCTGGCCCACCAGGGCGACATGGCGGGGGCAAGGGCGGTCGACGAGTCCCTCCGCGACCTGTACGCGGGCCTTGCCGTGACGACCAACCCGATCCCGGTGAAGGCCGCCCTCAACCTGCTCGGGCACGACGTCGGCGGCCTGCGGCTCCCGCTCGTCGCGGCCGATGCCGGCGAGACCGAGGCCGTGGCCGCCGCGCTCGAGGCGTCCGGCATCCTGGCGAGAGCCTAGGCGATGCCTGAGCCGGTCAGGATCATCCCGCTGGGCGGGCTGGGCGAGGTGGGCAAGAACATGACCGCGTTCGAGCACGGCGGCCGCATGATCCTGGTCGACGCGGGCCTGTCGTTCCCACGCGCGGAGCTGCTCGGGATCGACCTCGTGCTCCCCGACTTCTCGTACATCGCAGAGCACGCCGACATCCTCGACGCCGTCATCCTCACGCACGGCCACGAGGATCACATCGGGGCCCTGCCGTACCTCTTCCGCGAGATCGGCACCCAGGCCGAGGTGTGGGGGACACGGCTGACGCTCGGGCTCGTGAAGTCGAAGCTCGACGAGCACGGCCTGCTCGTCCACACCGAGCTCGTCGAGATCGACCCGGAGGGCGGCCGCACGCGGGTCGGCCCGTTCGAAGCCGAGTTCGTGCGCGTGACGCACTCCGTGCCCGACGCGGTGGCGGTCGTCCTGCACACCGAGTACGGCGCGATCGTCCACACCGGCGACTTCAAGCTCGACGAGACGCCGATCGACGGGCGCACGACCGACCTCGCCCGCCTGCGCGAGCTGGGCGACGCGGGAGTCGCGCTCCTCATGGCCGACTCGACGAACGCCGAACGGCCGGGGCGGACGCCGTCCGAGCGGACCGTGGGCTCGGCGCTGCGCGGCATCGTCCGCCAGAGCCCGGGCCGGGTGATCGTGACGTCGTTCGCGTCGCACATCCACCGGATTCAGCAGGTGATCGACGCGGCCAGCGCCTGCGGCCGGATCGTGTCGGTGGTCGGGCGGTCGATGAACCGCAACCTCAACATCGCCCGCAACCTCGGCTACGCCACCGTGCCCGACGACCTCCTGGTGAAGCCGCGCCGCCTCGACGAGTTCATGCCGCACGAGACGCTCATCCTGTGCACGGGCAGCCAGGGGGAGCCGCGCTCGGCGCTGACCCGGATCGCCTTCGGCGACCATCCCGCCGTCCAGATCTCGTCGAGCGACACCGTCGTCGTGTCGGCCCGGGCGATCCCCGGGAACGAGGTGAAGGTGCACGAGACCGTGAACCGGCTGTGCCGGCTCGGCGCGACCGTGCTCACCGAGGACACGACCTACGTGAACGCCTCCGGGCACGCGGCGGCCGACGACCTCACGACGATGATCGAGACCGTCCGGCCGCGCGCGTTCATGCCGATCCACGGCGAGTACCGGATGCTCCAGGCGCACGTTCGGCTCGCCGAGCAGGCCGGCGTCCCGGCGCACGCCACGCGGATCGCCGAGAACGGGACGGTGCTCGAGCTCGACGCCGACGGCCTCTCGGTCGTCGGGCAGGTCGAGGCCGGAACCACGCTCGTCGACGGGATGAACGTCGGGTCGGTGCGCGACGTCGTCCTGCGCGACCGCCGCCACCTGGCGTCTGACGGCGTCCTGATCGTCGTCGCCACGATCGCCGCCGACACGGCCGAGCCCATCGCCGAGCCCGAGATCATCGCCCGCGGGTTCATCGAGCCCTCGGACGACGGCAACATCCTGCTCGACCAGGCCCGCGAGACGGTGGAGCGCGTCCTGCGGGAGTGCCAGGCGCACCGCACCACCGAGGTCCACCTGGTGCAGCAGGAGCTGCACGACGCCCTGGCGGAGCTCGTCTCGAACGAGACCGGCAAGCGGCCGATGGTGCTCCCTGTGGTGGTGGAGGTCTAGGCACGGGGGAGCAGGCTCCCCCGGAGCCCCCACGGCCGACTCGCTACGCTCGTGCGAGGTGGGGCCGGCTCCCCACCTCGGCCGAAGCACCGTGAGCCGCTACTCTAGCCCTGACGCACTCGAGCGCCTGCGGCACACGCCGAGGCGCGGATCGCGGCCCTCGACGCGCCGGGCATCGCCGTCGCCGTCACCGACGCCCACGGCGTCGAGTCGCTCCTGGCGGTGGGCCACGCGGACCTCGCGGGGACGCCGCTTCGCCTCGACCACCGGCTCGAGATCGGCTCCATCTCGAAGTCGTTCGCCGCGATCTGCGCGCTTCAGCTGGAGCGCGAGGGTGCGCTCTCGCTCGACGACACGCTCGTGGAGCACGTGCCGTGGTTTCGGGTGAGGGGAGGGCACGGGCCGATCACGCTCCGCCACCTCCTCATGCACCGGTCGGGGCTGCCGCTCGGCGCCGAGCCCGGCCCGTCATCGCCTGCGCACATCGCCGAGCTCGCCGATGCCGAGACCGAGTGGGAGCCGGGAGCCCGGTTCTGGTACTCGAACGTCGGCTACGACGCGCTCGGGTACGCGCTCGAGCTGCGCTCCGGCCTGCCGCTCCCCGAGCTGATCCGGCGGCGGGTGCTCGAGCCGCTCGGGATGCACGCCTCCAAAGCGCACATCGACGCCGAGGATCGCCGCCTGCTCGCCGACGGTCACGAGCGCTACTACCCGCACCTGCCGCGGCATCCGAGCTACAACCAGCTTGCCACCGCCCCCTTCTCCGTCTCCGAGGGCGCCTCGGGCAGCATCGTCTCGACCGCCGGTGACATGGCCCGGTACGTCCGCCACCTGCTCGGCCGCGGGCCGGCCGGATTCGACGAGATGATCGAGGGACTGCCCGACGACGACGGCGTCCCGTACGGCCTGGGCCTCGCGATCACCGACCGCAACGGCCATCAGGTCGTCGGCCACTCGGGCGGCATGGTCGGGTACGTCGCCCAGATGCTGTGCGACATGGACGCGGGCGTCGGCGCCATCGCGCTCTCGAACGGCCCCGCCGGCGCCCGCACCGTCGCCGAGTACGCCCTCGACCTGGCCCGGGCCGAGCATGAGGGCGCGCCGCTGCCGGATCCGCCCGGCGACCCCGTGGTCGACCTCTCCGCCTATGTCGGCCGCTACGGGCCGGTCACGGTGTCCGAGTCCGGGATCGAGGCCGGGGGGCTCGAGGGCACGCTCTTCGAGCACGCCCGGGACACCTACTCGACCGACCACCCCGAGCTGTGCGAGACCTTCATCCGCTTCGGCCGCAGCGACGGAGAGCGTGTGGATCACCTCATCGCGGGCGACGTCTGGTATCCGGCGGCGGCGTACGCCGGCCCGACCGAGTTCGCGTACCCGCCCGAGTGGGACGCATACCCCGGCCTCTACCGGTCGCACAACCCATGGCTTCCCGTGGTGCGGATCACCCTCTGTCGCGGCGAGCTCGCAGCCGAGCAGCCCGACTACGGGCGCATGCCGCTCGTCCCGCACCCGACGGGCGGCTTCGCCTGGACGACGCCGGAGGGCCCGCTCCCGGAGCGCTTCAGATTCGACACCGTGGTCGACGGGCGGGCGCAGCGGCTCGATGTCGGCGGGTGCCGGCTCTACCGGGCCATGCGGTCGTAGACGCCGCTCACGGCAAGTGGGGCGCCTTGTACACGGCCAGGCCCTGCTGGTCGATGCCGCCCATCCGCGTCATGAAGCCGCCGAACGCGACCCGCTGGGTCGCGGCCTCGATGACGAGCAGGCCGTGGTTCGAGTTCGCGCCCGGGTTCCACGGGCGAAGCGCATTCGTCGCCGTGTCGATCGCGGCGACGTGGTGGCGGGTGACGCACATGTCGAGCTGGTTGGGCTGGCAGCCCGGGCCGGCGATGTTGAAGTGCCCGCCGACGTAGAGGATCCCTGCCCGCAGCGCACACCCCGGCGTGTCGCCGTCGTCCTGGACCGTGAACGACGGGTCGAGCGCCCCCGTGTCGGGATTGAACGCCGAGACGTTGAACGACCGCCGCGAGCCGTTCACCCTCCAGTAGCCGCCGCACGTGTAGACGCGCGAGCTCGTCACGATCATGTGGTAGACGCGGCTCGTCTCGGGCGTCGTGCACCCCGCGCAGTTGGCCGGCGCGTAGATGTTCGGATTGAACGGAAGCACCGCCGAGCCGTCCGAGAGCGGGACGGCCGCGGCCTCGTTGCGGGCGACGTCGTTCACAAGGCCGAAGTGGCCGCCGAGGTAGACACTGTGCCCGGCGGGCGAGAAGGCGATCGTGAAGACGACCGGACTGCAGCGCGGGGACAGGAGAACCCGGTGATCTGGCCGACGCTCGGCGCCCATGCGCTGAGGGCTCCCCCCGGCGTGATCTCGGCCAGGCGGCTTCGAGGGACGCCGCCGATCCGCCCGAACCGGCCCCCGGCGAAGATGTTGCCGTTCGGCCCGATCTCCACATCGTCCACCGTCGAGTCCGCGTGCGGGTTCCGGCCCGTGAGCGCCCCCGCGGTCGTGACGGCGGCGAGGCGGTCTCGGACGACGCCGTCGACGCTCGTGAAGGCGCCGCCGAGGTAGACGCGAGAGCCCGACACGGCGATGGAGTAGACCGTGCCGCCGACGCGCGGGTGCCACTTCAGGAGGGCCCCGGTGCTCGCGTCGAAGGCCGCGACGTTCGAGCGCCGCACCGACTTGCCCGAGCCCGCGATCGCGCCCGGCGGCCGCACGGCGCCGAACTGGCCGCCCACGTACATGACCCCATTGGCGAACGCGATCGCCCGGACGGCGCCGTCGGTCTGCCAGGAGAGGTTCGGCGGATTTGCGGCCACGGCCTGCCCCGGCGCCACCGCACCCATCGCGGTGGCGACGGCCCCGATCAGAAGCGCCCGCCGCACGGCCGGAGTGTAGCCCTCGCGACACCGCCTTCGAAAGCCCCGACGACCGTGAGGCAGGGAACGGCCACCGGACCCCGAAACCTCCGGGCAATGGCCAGAGCGACGACGCGACCTGCACATCGCGGCGCTGGCTCACGGCGATCGGCTCGGCGCTCGCGCAAGACCCCCATCCGCTCACAGACCCCCCGGCGGAATCGAGCGCCGAGCCGTTCGACCGCTGAGCAGCGCGCAGACCTGCTTGGAGGGTCGCTGCTTGCCCTGGGCGTCTTCCTGGGCTTCGTGGAGTACCTGGGCTGGAACGGGGGCGTCGTCGGCCTCAAGCTCGACACCGGCCTGCGCCTCATCGCCGGCCGCGCGACGGCCGTGGCACCCATCCTGCTCGTCGCCATCGGCGGGACGATCTTCCTCCAGACCGATGTCTGGAAGCTCCGCCCGCTGCGCACCGGTGCCGTCGTCGGCATCGCAACGCTCGTCCTCGCGCTCTCGACCACCGACACCGCCGACGCCGAGCGTCACGGCGGTCTCGCGGGGTCCTATGCGCGCATCGTCCTCACCGACCTCGTGGGGTCGGTCGGCGTCAGCATCGTCGTCGTGCTGGGCGCCCTGGCCGCCCTGGTCCTCATCACCGGGGCGTCCGTCGGCCTCCTGATGCGGAGCTCCGGCCGCCGGGTGGCCCGCGCCGCCGAGGCGGGAGCGCGCCTCTCGGGAGAGGTCGGCCGGCGCGTGCGAGAGCGGCCGGCGGGACGGCCGTCGCTGCGGGCGCTGCCCACGCCGCCGGCCGGCGACCCGCCCCTCGACGGAAGCCAGGAGTTCGCCGACCTCTACGGCGAGATCCCGGAGCTCTCCGAGCCGCCTGCGCTCCAGACCGAGCCCGAGTGGCAGGCCGAGCCCGAGCAGCCGGCGATCGAGGAGGTCGACGACGAGGCCACGCCGGTGATCGAGGTCACGCCGCCGCCGGCGGCGCCGCGCACTCCGTACCGTCTGCCGCCCGCGAGCATCCTCGCTCGCACCAAGGCGCGGGAGCGCCGCCGGGCAGGATCACGAGCGCGTCGCCCGCATCCTCACCGATGCCCTGGCCAGCTTCGGCGTCGAGGCGCGCGTCGTCGGCAAGGTGACCGGCCCGCGCGTGACGCGCTACGAGCTCCAGCTCGCCGCCGGGACGAAGGTGAGCCGCGTCTCCCAGCTCCGCGACGACCTGGCATACGCGCTGGCGACGACCGAGATCCGCATCCTCGCGCCCATCCCCGGCAAGCAGGCCGTCGGCGTCGAGGTGCCCAACAGCTCGGCCAACCTGGTCACGCTCGGCGACATCTTCCAGGACGCGCCGGCCGGCGCGAGCCCGCTCACCGCGTGGCTCGGCAAGGACATCTCGGGCGCGGGTGTGGCCTGCGACCTGGCCCGGATGCCGCACCTCCTGATCGCAGGGACCACGGGCTCGGGCAAGTCGGGCTGCATCAACGCGATCCTGGCCTCCATCCTCCTGCGCGCGACCCCCGACCAGGTGCGGATGATCCTCGTCGACCCGAAGCGGGTCGAGCTCAACCACTACGAGTCGATCCCGCACCTCCTGACGCCGGTCGTCACGAACATGAAGAACGCGGCGCTCGTGCTCCAGAACATCGTCCGCGAGATGGACAGCCGCTACGAGCTGATGGGCGCCGCCAAGGCCCGCAACCTGTCCGAGTGGAACGCCGCCCGGGCCGTCCGCGGGCAGGACCCGATCCCGTACGTGCTCGTCGTCATCGACGAGCTGGCCGACCTCATGATGGTCTCGCCGGCCGAGGTCGAGGACACGATCATCCGGCTCGCGCAGAAGAGCCGCGCGGTCGGGATCCACCTCGTGCTCGCGACCCAGAGCCCGCGCGGTCGACGTGATCACCGGCATGATCAAGGCCAACGTGCCGTCGCGGATCGCCTTCGCGGTCTCGTCGCAGACGGACTCGCGCGTGATCCTCGACATGAACGGCGCCGAGGCGCTCCTGGGCGAGGGGGACATGCTCTACAAGCCGCTCGGGACGTCCAAGCTCCAGCGCGTGCAGGGCGCGTTCATCTCCGAGGCCGAGACCGCGCAGATCGTGATGGCGTGCCGCCGGCAGGCCGAGCCGTCGTTCGAGGAGGAGCTGCTGGAGACGATCCCCCGAGAGCGCCGACGCGGGGTCGCTCGACGCCGACGACGATCCCGTGCTCGAGGATGCGATCCGGCTCGTCGCGCAGCACCAGACCGCCTCCGTCTCGCTGCTCCAGCGCCGCCTCCGCGTGGGCTACACCCGCGCCGGCAGGCTGATCGACATGCTCGAGCGGCGCGGCATCGTGTCGGGCTACGAGGGGTCGAAGGCCCGCAAGGTGCTCATCACCGAAGGCGACCTCCACCGCATCCTCGGGGAGGCATCGGCTCCGCCCGGCCGAGCTCCCCGACGACGTCACCACCTGACCGTCCGGCCCCGGGACCCGCGGGTAGCATGAGCCGGTGACGGAGGACTGGTATCAGCGGCTCGCGTCCGCCGGCGTGCTCGACGTCCTCGCCCCGTACCAGCCGGCCGTCGTCGGCGCCCACCCGCTCGGGATCGCGGCCGAGGGGACTCCGGTCGAGATCGTGTGCCGCGCGACCGACCTGCCGGCCTTCGCGCGGGTCGTCGAGCGCGCCTTCGGATCGGCGGAGGGGTTCGCGCTCCACGGCGGGAGCCTCGACGGCGAGGAGGCGGTGTTCGCCGAGCTGACGCTCGAGGGCCTTCCGCTCGAGATCGCTGCGCAGCCCGAGCACGTCCACCGCCGCCTCGGAGCGGCGACGCTCGGCATCGACCGCATCCTCGCCGAGTCGCCCCCAAGCGCGCGGGCCAGGCTGGCCGCGGCGGTCGCCGCCGGCGACGACTGGCTGGGCGCCGCCGTCGACCAGTTCGACCTCTCGCGCACGGCGCTCGAGTCGCTCGCGAACGCGAATCCGGCCCTCGTGGCGAGGGTCATGGGGATCCGCCGCCCCGGGCCGGACGTCCGCGAGTACGTGATCGCCGTCGCCCTGGGCGTCTCGGCCGAGGTGCTGATCGTCGCCGCAGGCGCGGCGCGCGGCTCGCAGGAGTACACGGGCCTCATGCTGATGCTGCAGGCGGTCGTGCTCGGCGTGCTCTTCGGCGCCCGGCTGGGGCTGGTGGCGGCGCTGGCGCCGCTCGTTGCCATGGGTGCCGTCATCGCATCGAGCATCACCGTCGGGAGCGAGTCGTGCTCGCCCGACTGCGGCCAGCAGAGCGTCAGCTACCTCTTCGTCGGCGTGCTCGTCGCCGCCGCCGCGGGCACGGCCGGCGTGCTGCGGGACCGGTACTTCCCGCGCGCCGCGTGATCCGGGCGATCGTCATCGCTCTGCGCGGTCCTCGCGACCGGGTGCGGGTCGGACACCGGCGCTCCGGCACCCACGCCCGCGCGGCCCGTGCGGATCGCGCTCCTCGAGCCCTCCGCGCCGCTGCTTCGCGGCGTGCACGACGCCGAGCGGTTCGTCGGCGCGGTGGAGACGGCGGATGCCGGCTCCGCGAGACCTGGTCGTGACGGGCGATCCCGCGCAGGCCCGGGCCGCCGCGCAGCGGTCGCCGGACGCCCACGTGCTGCTCGTCGGCGCCACGCCTCCCGATCCTGCTCCCCGAGAACCTCCTGGCCGTCGAGATCAGCCGCGGCCAGCCCGCCTACCTGACGGGGGCGCTCGCGGCTCTGACGGGCGCGCACACGGTGGCCGTCGTCGGCGGCGACGACGAGCTGGCGGCCGCCGTTCGGGCCGGGGGCGAGGCCGCCGGGGCGGCGCTCGAGGTCGGCATCGCCGCCTGCGGAGCGGCGACGTCGGGCGACGTCATCTACGTGGAGCGGCCGGAGTGCCTCTCCGGTGGCGAGGCCGGCAAGGTCGTCGCGCCCGAGCTGATCGACGGCGCCGACCAGCTCGCCGTCGTCGGGCCGCGGCCGTGGGTCGCCGTCGCGGCGGCCGCGAGAGCCGTGCAGGCGGGCCGGTGGGCTGCCGGGCGTGATGCTCGAGGGGCTGCGCCAGGACGTGCTCGGAATCGGCTGGATCGCGCCCTCGGTGCCCGCCGCCGCGGTCGATCGGCTCCAGCGGATCGAGGACATGGTCCGCGCCGGGCAGGCCGGATGTTCCGCTCGTCGCGCCCGTCCAGCAAGCGCGAGTAGACTGACCGCCTGAATTCGGCCGCACGCGGCCGCAACGGCATGTTCGAGATCGGCCCGGCACTCAGAGAGGCGCGCGAGCGCCGAGGACTCGCCTTCGGCGACGTCGAAGCCGATACCGCGATTCGCACGCGGTACATCCGTGCGCTCGAGGAGGAGCAGTTCCACGTGCTCCCCGGCGCGACGTACACCAAGGGCTTCCTGCGGGCGTACGCCGAGTACCTGGGGCTCGACGGGCAGCTCTTCATCGACGAGTTCAACTCGCGCCATCACGATGCCCGAACGCCGCAGGAGCAGCCGATCGCATCGCAACCGCGGTCGCGGCCGCACCAGCGCCGCCAGCGGCGCGAGTCGAACCTCGTGATGATCGTCCTGGCGGCGATCGTCGCCGTCTCGGCGCTCGTGCTCCTGGCGACCACGTTCCCGAACGCCACGGCCCCCTATCCCAACACGACGACGCCCGGCGGCGGAACGTCGACGCCGACGACGACGACCGGGGACACGAGCCCGAAGACGACGAAGAAGAAGCACGGATCGCCGGAGCGACCCGCGCCTGAACGTCACGCTCGTCCTGTCGTCGAGCACGTTCGTGCGGGCCACGACGCGGAGCCCGAACGGCCCCGGCGCGATCACGTCGAAGGGGACCGACCTCGGGCAGGGGCTCACGGTCGATCCGGCGCTGACGGGGTCA
Source organism: uncultured Actinomycetes bacterium (assembly GCA_963821535.1). Lineage (GTDB taxonomy): Bacteria > Actinomycetota > Thermoleophilia > Gaiellales > JAICJC01 > JAICJC01. Next base: position 199,018 of record CAWGEC010000002.1, read on the forward strand.
TCGCGGGTGCTGTTCACCGCCCGCGCGCCGATCTTCCTGCGGCTGGGAAACCCCTCCGCGGTGACGCTGACCATCAACGGCAAGACCGTGTCGCTCCCGGCGAAGGTGCGATCGAACGGCCTGATCCGGATCATGTCCGCCGGCGACGTCAGGGCTTGAGCCGACCCGCCGCCGCCATCCTGCTCACGGGCAACGAGCTCCTGCGCGGGGTGATCTCCGACCAGAACGGCGCCCACTTGGCGGCGAGCCTCGAGCGGCACGGCTTCGAGGTGCGGCGCACGCTCGTCGTGGGCGATGCGCTCGACGACATCGAGGGCGGCCTGCGCGAGCTGGTGGACCAGGTCGAGCTGGTCGTCTCGTCGGGCGGGCTCGGGCCGACCCACGACGACCGCACCGTCGAGGCGCTCGCACACGTCGCGGGCGTCGAGCTCGTCCTCGACGCGGGCGTGCTCGAGCGGATCGACCGCTGGACCGATCAGGTCGCCGTCCGCTACGGGCTCGACCGGGCCGGCTTCGACGCCGGGAACCGAAAGCAGGCCCACGTCCCCGCCGGAGCGGCCGTGCTCGGGATGGCGGGCACCGCGCCGGGCCTCATCCTGCCGGTGGACGGGTCGGTCGTCGTCGTCCTGCCCGGCGTCCCGTCGGAGCTTCGCCGCCTCTGGGAGGACGCGCCCGGCCACCCGGCGCTGGCCGACGTGTTCGCGCGCGCCCGGCCCCGGGCCCGCTGGCTCATGCGCACGTACGGCATCGGCGAGTCCCATGTCGCCGACATCCACCGGTCGGCCGGAGGCGACCCGCCGGGCGTCGAGACGTCGATCTGCGCGCGCAGCTTCGAGATCGAGATCGACATCCGGGCCGATTCCGGGGAACGAGCCGGCGGGGGAGGCCTTCGCCGCGAAGATGCGGGCCGACCTCGGCGAGCACGTGTTCTCGACGGACGAGCGGCCGCTGGCCGAGATCGTCCTCGACCTCCTGCGAGCGCGGGGGTGGACCGGCGCCACGGCCGAGTCGTGCACGGGCGGGATGGTCGCGGCCGCGCTCACCGCGATCGCGGGCAGCTCCGACGCCTTCACCGGCGGCGTGGTGGCCTACTCGAACGCGCTGAAGCGCGACATGCTCTCCGTGCCGGAGGCCCTCCTCGCCGAGCACGGCGCCGTGAGCGCCGAGGCCGCCGCGGCGATGGCAAGCGGGGCCCGCGCCCGCCTCGGCGCGGATGCGGCGGTGTCCATCACCGGGATCGCCGGGCCGGGCGGCGGCACGGAGGAGAAGCCCGTGGGGCTCGTCTATCTGCACGTCTCGTCGCCCGCGGGCGAGGACGCCCGCCGCATGGACATCCCCGGGTCGCGCGAGGCGGTGCGCGCGCGGGCCGCGACGGCCGCCCTGCAGCTCCTGCGCGCCCATCTCGTCACACATTCCTGACGCCGGAGCCCTTGCCGTCGTCCGACGGGCCCTCTACGATCCCCCGACGAACGTGTGTTCGGGTGGATCGGCGTCGTCGGCGCCGGCTGCGACAATACGGTCAGACGCGCCCTGCGGGGCGACGCTACGGAATCGAGGAGTGGACATGGAGCGAGAGCAGGCCCTGGAAGCCGCCGTCAGCCAGATCGAGCGCCAATTCGGCAAGGGCGCGATCATGAAGATGGGCGACCACGCCGCCGTCGGCGTCGACGTCGTCTCGACGGGTGCGCTGTCGCTCGACGTCGCACTGGGGATCGGGGGGCTGCCGCGCGGCCGCGTCTGCGAGATCTTCGGCCCGGAGTCGTCGGGCAAGACGACGCTCTGCTACCACGTGATCGCCGAGGCCCAGCGAAACGGCGGCCTCGCAGCGTTCATCGACGCCGAGCACGCCATGGACCCGGTCTACGCCCGCCGCATCGGCGTGAACGTCGACGATCTGCTCCTCTCCCAGCCCGACAACGGCGAGCAGGCGCTCGAGATCGCCGAGCTCCTCATCCGCTCGGGCGCGATCGACGTGCTGGTTATCGACTCCGTCGCGGCCCTGGTGCCGCGGGCCGAGATCGAGGGCGAGATGGGCGACTCGCACGTCGGCCTCCAGGCGCGCCTCATGAGCCAGGCGCTGCGCAAGATCGCCGGGACGCTCAACAGGACCGGGACGATCTGCATCTTCACCAACCAGCTCCGCGAGAAGATCGGCGTCATGTTCGGCTCTCCCGAGACCACTCCGGGCGGCCGCGCGCTCAAGTTCTACTCGTCCGTGCGGCTCGACATCCGCCGGATCGAGACGCTCAAGGAGGGCACCGAGGCGGTCGGCAACCGGGTGCGGGTGAAGGTCGTCAAGAACAAGGTCGCTCCGCCGTTCAAGCAGGCCGAGTTCGACATCGCCTACGGCGAGGGCATCTCGTGGGAGGGATCGGTGCTCGACGTGGCGCTCGAGCACAAGATCATCCAGAAGTCGGGCTCGTACTTCTCCTTCGGCGACGAGCGGCTCGGCCAGGGCCGGACAAACGTCAAGGCGTTCCTGGTCGAGCACACCGACGTCACCGCCAAGGTGCTCGACGCGATTCAGGAGCAGCTGCCCGACGCGGTCATCACCCGGCGCACGCCCGCGCCGGACGCCCCCGTCAAGATGCCGGTGAACGACGGCGATGCCCCCTCAGAGGAGGCTGCGTCCGCCAACGGCGCGTCCCTGTCGTCCGTCGAGTAGGCGCGTGGCCGAGACGCACGTGACGGCCATCCGGCGCCGCCGGCCGGGCGACACCACCGTCGACGTGATCCTGGACTCGGGCGAGACGGTGCGCGTCCACGACCGGCGGGTCGTCGAGCACCGGCTGGGCGCCGGGACGGCGCTCGGCGCGCCCGGGCTCGACGCGCTTCGGCGGGCGGCCGCATTCGACGCGGCCGAGATCCGGGCCCTGCGGCTGATCGCCCGCCGGCCGCGCTCGACGGCTGAGCTCCGGACTCGCATGGCCGGGTGGGGGATCGACGAGGTGACCGCGGCCGGCGTCGTGGAGCGGCTGCGCGAGCTCGGCCAGGTCGACGACCGCCGGCTCGCCCTGGCGGTCGCCGAGAGCGGCCGGGCCCGCGGCTACGGCCGGCTCCGCACGGCCGGCGATCTTGGCCGGCTGGCGGTCGACGGCCCGGCGGCAGCGGCGGCGCTCGCCGCGCTCCCCGAAGACGAGCGGCCCGACGCCGAACGCGTCGCCCGGCGGCCGGTTCGGCCCGCCGCCGTACGACGACCGCACGGCCCGGCGCGTGGTCGGCTTCCTGGCGCGGCGCGGCTTCGACCCCGACGCCGTCGCCGCAGCGGTGGGCCGGCCGATCCTCGACTGACCGACCTCGTTGCCGCGGCACACGGCGCTCGACTACCATCTCCTGTGAGTCCGGCCTCGCCGGCGTCGTCGTTCTTTCTCCCGCTTGGAGCGGGTTTCATGCACCGGTACGCGTCTTCGATCAGCTCGCGCCCAACTTTCGCCGCACGCGGAGGCGGCCCGAGCCTCGGCACGCCCCGGCGGACGGCGGCGGCCGGGTCGGCAGACTGATCTGATCCACGCCGCCGATCGGCGGCACGTACATAAGGAGACGCGATGGAGCCGTTGCTGATCGCGCTCGCCCTCGCAGGGGGAGCGTGCGCCGGCGTCCTGGTCGAGCACGGCCGCAGGCGCGGCCGGATCGGCGACGCCGAGCGGGAGGCACAGCGGATCCTGGAGGACGGCCGCCGCCAGGCGGACGCCCAGGTGAAGGAAGCGCGCGTCACGGCGCGCGAGGACCTCCTGGCTCAGCGGACCGAGCAGGAGCGAGACCTGGCCGAGCGCAGGGCCGAGATCATCAAGATCGAGGAGCGCATGGCCTCGAGCCAGAGCCAGCTCGAATCGGCGATCGAGGAGCTGTCGCGCCGCGACCAGTCGATCTCCGACCGGGAGGCCCACGCCAAGCAGCTCCAGGAGGAGCTGAAGGCCGCCCGCGACGCTCAGGTGGCCGAGCTCGAGAAGGTGGCCGGGATGACCGCCTCCCAGGGCCGCGACATGCTCATGGCGAAGGTCGAGGAGGAGTGCCGCACCGACATGGCGAAGCTCGTGCGGCGCGTCGAGGAGGAGGCGCGCCTCGAGGCCGACAAGCGGGCCCGGAACATCCTGTCGGTCGCGATCCAGCGCACCGCGTCCGGGCACACCGCCGAGACGACGGTGTCGGTCGTCCAGCTCGCCTCCGACGACCTGAAGGGGCGCATCATCGGCCGCGAGGGCCGGAACATCCGGGCCCTCGAGAACCTGACGGGCGTCGACATCATCATCGACGACACGCCCCAGGCCGTCGTGCTGTCGGCCTTCGACGGCGTCCGCCGCGCGATCGCCCGCCTGACCATCGAGACCCTGATCGCCGACGGCCGCATCCATCCGTCGCGGATCGAGGAGACCTTCTACCAGTCCAAGGCGCAGATCGAGCAGCAGATCGTGCAGGCGGGCGAGCAGGCGTGCTTCGAGGCCAACGTCCACGGCCTCCACCCGGAGCTCGTGAAGACCCTCGGGCGCCTTCACTACCGCACGAGCTACGGCCAGAACGTCCTCAAGCACTCGATCGAGTGCGCCCACCTGGCGTCGATCATGGCGGCGGAGCTCGGCGCGAGCCAGAAGACCGCCCGCCGCGCGGCGCTCCTGCACGACCTCGGGAAGGCTGTGACGCACGAGGTCGAGGGGCCGCACGCCGTGATCTCGGCGCAGATGGCGAAGCGCTACCGCGAGTCGCCGAGCGTCTGCCACGCGATCGAGGCCCACCACTACGACGTCGAGCCGCAGACGGTCGAGGCGGTGCTCGTGATCGCCGCCGACGCCGTCTCCGCGTCGCGACCGGGAGGGCGCGGGGAGAGCCTCGAGCACTACATCAAGCGGCTCGAGGCCCTCGAGAAGATCGCAACGGCGAAGCCCGGCGTCGAGCGCTGCTACGCGATGCAGGCCGGCCGCGAGGTGCGCGTCATGGTGAAGCCGGAGGACGTCGACGACGACGCCGCAGCGCTCCTCAGCCACGAGATCGCCCGCGAGATCGAGGAGCAGCTCGAGTACCCGGGCCAGATCAAGGTCACGGTGATCCGCGAATCGCGAGCGGTGGAGGTTGCAAAGTAGCCAGACCAGCCTGAAGGCCTTACAAAAGGCTTACAGGCCGGTTCTGGATGGAATTGGCGTCTCCGCCGACAATGAGCGTATGCGGAGGTTTGCAATTCTGGGCGTCTGCCTCCTCGCAGGGCTGACGCTGCCCCAGGTCGCTCTGGGGTCTCCGGCCCTGCTCGCGCACAACTGCGGCTCGAACTGCGGTTCGCTGTCGGCGACGGGGAAGGGCACGCTCAACGTCAACGGGAACGGCGCGGAGTGGGGGACCATGGCGGGCGGGACCGTGAAGATCCAGGACAAGTCCCACAACGGCCACCGCGACTGGTCGATCAAGATCGGCCGGAACGACTGCAAGACGACCGAGGACCCGTCGAACCCGGAGATCCAGGTGTGCAAGTCGAGCAAGACCATCGACGTTCTCGGCGAGCACCGTCTGGTGGCTCTCGGTGAACGGCAGCGGGCGTGAGCGCGAGCGTCGTGGCAAGCGGCGGCTTCTACATCAAGGGATCGTCGGGGCATTACACACCTGAACGGCGGTAAGTCCAGGGCCTGGCCGTCGGGCGGCAAGTTCTTCACGTTCTGAGCGCGTTCACTCCCGGTTCCGACCAGCGCACGCGGTAACCTATGCCTATGCCCGAGAAGATCCTCGTGGTCGAGGACGAGCGGAACATCGCCTCGTTCGTGTCGATGTACCTCAAGAACGCCCGCTACCACGTCGAGATCGCGCGCGACGGCACCGAGGCGCTCCAGAAGGCCGACTCGACGAAGCCCGACCTCGTCGTCCTCGATCTGATGTTGCCGGACATCGACGGGCTCGAGGTGTGCCGCCAGATCCGCTCGTCGTCCGACGTGCCGATCCTGATGCTGACGGCGCGCGACGACGACGTCGACAAGATCGTCGGGCTCGAGGTGGGCGCCGACGACTACCTCACCAAGCCGTTCAACCCGCGCGAGCTCGTCGCGCGCATCAAGTCGATCCTGCGCCGGTCCACGGGCGCGCAGCGAAAGCCGCAAGAGGCGGCGATGGAGCACGGCAACCTTCGCATCGACGCGGGCAGGCGCGAGGTGACGGTCTCCGGCTCCCAGATCCAGCTCGCGCCGAAGGAGTTCGACCTCCTGTGGGAGCTGCTCGACCACCGCGGTCTCGTGCTGACGCGCGACCAGCTGCTCGAACGCGTGTGGGGCTATACCTTCGCGGGCGACACCCGCACCGTGGACGTTCACGTGCGCCAGCTCCGGCGCAAGCTCGGCGACGACTGCCCCGTAGCCACCGTTTGGGGCGTGGGCTACAAGGTCGCTGACGATGCTCCAGTCGCTTAGGGCACGACTCGCGTTTCTCTTCGCCGGCACGCTGGTGCTCGCGACCGTAATCGCTGCCGTGGTGGTGGTGAGCCTGTACCAGTCCTACAACCGCGATCAGACCGTCGCCCAGCTCCGAGACCAGGTGGCCGGCCTTCAGCGAGTACTACCAGAACCTCTTCGACAAGTCGCACACGGGAACGGTGCGAGGTCCGCAGGCGATCACGTCAAAGACGTTCGAGACCGTCACGGCGGCGCAGGTCTTCTACAGCGGCCCGCCGCTCTTCCCCGGCGCCCCGACGTCCACGCGCACGCTGGTCGACGCGGGAATCAAGCCCGACAACACCCTCACGCGTGACGAGCAGAGGGTGTACTCAGGGTTCAAGCCGAAGGGTGCAACCCGCGAGTACATCGGGGTCGGCGCACCGATCTTCCAGGGGGCTCAGAACGTCGGCGAGGTCGTGCTCGGACGGCCTCTCGCCGACGTCAACAACGCCTGGAAGAACATCGTCGGCCTCGTCGGGCGTGGGTCTTGCCGTCGGCCTCGCGGTCGCCCTGATCCTTGCGACCTACGTCGCACGCCGGATCACGCATCCGCTCCGGGTCATCGGCAGCGCCGCCGACAAGGTGGCCCGCGGCGACCTGGATGTGAACGTGATCGGAAAGCGCAACTCCGACGACGAGCTGGGCCAGCTCGCGACCCGGTTCCAGGGCATGGTCGACCGGCTGCGCGAGGTCGACGAGCTGGAGCGCAACTTCCTGATGCGCGTCACGCATGAGCTGCGGACGCCGCTCACGGCCATCTCGGGCCACGTCCAGGCCGTCACCGAGGGCGTGGTCGGCCCCGACGAGCTCGACGAGTCGCTCGAGGCCGTGAACGAGGAGGTGCGCCGCCTCGACCGGCTGGTCGGCGACCTGCTCGACCTGACGCGCCTCGAAGCGCACCAGTTCCGGGTCGTGCGCGAGGAGGTCGGCCTCGAGGCGCTGCTCGAGCAGGCCGCGGGCGCCTTCCGCGAGAAGGCACGGGCCGTCGACATCGACTTCTCGACGCCGATAGACGGCGCTCCGACCGTCATCACCGACGGCGACCGCGTGCTCCAGATCGTGAACAACCTCCTCGACAACGCCTTCCGGTGGACGCCCCGCGGCGGCAAGGTCGAGCTGGGCTGCGTCACCTCGAACGGGATCGCCGCGATCAAGGTGACCGACACCGGCCGCGGCATCGCCCCGGCCGAGCGCGAGGCGGTATTCCACCCGTTCTACAGCCGCCGGGGCGAGGGCGGCACGGGCCTCGGGCTTTCGATCTCGCGGGAGCTGGCCCAGGCGCTGGGCGGCCGGCTCTCGGTCGAGAGCGAGCCCGGGCACGGATCGACCTTCACGCTCTCGCTGCCCCGCAAGAAACGCAAAGTCCTGCTGTGAGGTACCACCTCTGCGATACCGAGCAGGGGGTGACGGGGATCTCGATCGAGCTTGCAATCGAGAGCGAGCCGTTCGCGGAGTCGGTCCCGTACGAGCTGACGCTGCACGCGGCCGGCACGCCGGTGGCCCACGTGCCCGCCGCCTCGCTGACGCCCGCCGAGCTCTTCGCGCTCGGGCATGCGCTGCTCGACGCGGCCGCCGACGGCTTCGGGCACTTCGTCCCCGCCGACGAGGTGTTCGGGCTCGACCTGTCGCCGCCGAGCGTCCCGCGCGCGATCGACGAGGTCGCCATCGCAGCCTGGGTCGACGCGGGCCGGGCCAGGTCGATCCCGGCGACCCGAAGCGGGGTCGGAGTCCAGCTGATCGTCGACACGCGCGCGCTGGCCATGGTCGCCGAGGCCGTCTGTGACGAGGCCGCCCGCGTCCTCGCGGCGTGACGGTCTTCGAGACGCTGCGGCTCACCGCGACCGAGGTGGCCGAGGACGACATCGACGAGCTGCTCGACGTCCACCTCTCGAATCAGGCGCTACCTCGACCTGACCGAGGGCTCCGGCGGCGTCGCGGGCGCGTACGACCGCGGCATGCTGGAACGCGACCTCGCGATGTCGGAGATGACGCCGGGGCGGCAGACGTGCACGCTGCGCCTTCGCGACGGCGCGGCGTGCGTCGGGCTCCTGGACTGGATCGACGAGAACCCGAACGACGGCGCGCCGTGGATCGGCCTCATCATGATCCACGCCGGCCACCAGCGCCGCGGCCTGGCGGCCGAGGCGATCGCCGGCCTGGCCGACCACGGCCGGGCGGCGGGCTGGCCGCGTCTGCGCGAGGGCGTCATCGAGGGGAACGACGCCGGGATGGCGCTGGCGCTGGCCCTGGGCATGCACGAGGTCGAGCGGAAGCCCTACAAGATCGCGGCCGGCGAGTGCGAGCTGGCGGTGATGGAGCTCGCGTTGTGACCCACGCGCACACGAGCCTCGAGGACCTCGGAGACGGCGTCTTTCGCAAGGTGCGCCGGGAGCTCGGCATCACGGCGTTCGGCGCGAACGCGATGGTGCTCCCGCCCGGCACCGGCTGGTTTCGCCACTTCCACGACCTCCAGGACGAGCTCTACTTCGTCCACCGCGGGCGGGCGCTGTTCGAGGTCGACGGCGAGCGCTTCGAGCTCGGCGAGGGGGGCGTCTGCCACGTCGAGGCTCGCACGCCGCGCTGGTTCGGAAACGCCGGCGACTCGGACCTCGTCCTGCTCGTCGTCGGCGCCCACGACGGCTACGCCGGCCGCGACGGCCATATGGTCGACCCTGCCGACGAGGACCGGCGCCGGGCGGTGGCCGAGGGCGGCCCGCTGCCGCCGTTCACAGCGCGGCCCGGTAGACCTCCAGGTCGGCCGCGCTGAAGAGGACGAACACGAGCCGCCGGTCGCCACCCGCCGCCTCGGCGGCGGCCCGTGCCGAGGCCAGAGCGATCGGAGCGGCCCGGTCGATCGGGAAGCCGTAGATCCCGGTCGAGATCGCCGGGAACGAGATCGACGAGCAGCCGAGGCCGGCCGCGACCTCGACCGACCTGCGATACGCCGACGCCAGCAGGTCATCCTCGCCGCGCCCGCCGCCGCTCCAGACCGGCCCCACCGCGTGGATGACGTGCCGGGCCGGGAGATCGCCCGCCGTCGTGGCCTTGGCGTCGCCGGTCGGGCACCCGCCGAGGCGGATGCACTCCTCCATGATGGCCGGCCCGCCCGCCCGGTGGACGCTCCGTCGACGCCGCCGCCCCCGCGCAGTCCCTCGTTGGCGGCGTTCACGATCGCGTCGACGGCGATCGTCGTGATGTCGCCCTGCACGACCTCCACCGAGACGCCCATATCGCCGAGAATAGCCCGATGCCATTCGCCGAGCGCGCCGGGGTGCGGATCCACTACCGCGACGAGGGAGCCGGGCCTGCGCTCGTCCTGCACACCGGCGGAGCGGGGGACGGGACGATGTGGGACGGCGCCGGCTACACCGCCCGGCTGGGCGAGTTCCGGCTGCTGGTGATGGACCACCGCGGCCGTGGGCAGAGCAGCCGCGTGGACGACCTCGCCGGGCATGCGCGCGCCGGGTTTACGCGCACGACGTCGTCGCGGTCGCGGACGCCGCCGGCGTCGAGCGGTTCGCGTTTGCCGGCTACTCGATGGGTGCGGCCGTCGGCTACCGGCTGGCCGCGGCCCACCCGAACAGGGTCTCGGCGCTGGTCGCGATCGGCGGCGCCGCCGACCCGCCAGGGGAGCCCGACGATCCGGCCCCGCTCGTCGCCATGCTCGACACCGAGGGCATGCCGGCGCTCTCGGACGCGATCGAGGCGGAGGAGGGGATCGCCCTGCCGGCGTGGCTTCGCCGCAACTTCGACGAGACCGACGCCGGCCAGTTCGCCCTATCGCTGCGGGCGTGGGCGGCTGAGGGCGACACGACCTGGGACGACCTGGCCCGCATCGCCTGTCCCACGGCGCTCGTCGCGGGGTCCGAGGAGGCGCCGCCCGGCTCGCTCGAACGGATGGCGGCAGCCATTCCGAACGGCGCCGTCGTGGAGCGGATCGCCGGCCTCGGGCACGTCGGGGCGTTCCTCGCCTCCGAGGCCGTCCTGCGCGCCGCGCTGCCCGTGCTGATCGCGGGTCGCGCCGACGCGCCTCGGTAGACTCCGGCCGATGAAGCGCTACCACGTGACGACCTTCGGCTGCCAGATGAACGTGCACGACTCCGAGCGCATCAAGGGCCTGCTCGAGTCGCTCGGGCTGGGCGAGGCGGGCTCGGCGGACGACGCCGACTTCCTGGTCTTCAACACGTGCACGATCCGCGAGAAGGCCGACGACCGCCTCGTCGCGCACCTCATGGACGCCCGCGCCGCCAAGCGCCGCGACCCCGACAAGGTGATCGTCGTCGGCGGCTGCTGGTCGGAGTCGATGAAGGACGAGCTCTTCGACCAGTTCCCGTTCGTCGACCTCGCGTTCGGGCCGGGGAACATCCACCGCCTGGGCGACTACATCCAGGCCGGCGGCGAGATCCCGCGCGGCCACTTCTCGACGTTCGACACCTTCTCGGGCCAGCTCCCGCTCAAGCGCGACCGCGCGTTCCAGGCCTGGATGCAGATCTCGACGGGCTGCAACTGCAACTGCGCCTACTGCATCGTGCCCTCGGTGCGGGGGCGCGAGCACAGCCGCCATCCCGACGACCTCGTCCGCGAGACGGCCGCCCTGGCGGCCGACGGCGTCCGCGAGATCACCCTGCTCGGCCAGAACGTGAACTCCTACGGCCGCGACCTGCGGCCGGGGGTCGAGACCGGGTTCGCGGCGCTCCTGCGCGCCCTCGACGCCGTCGACGGGATCGACCGCATCCGGTTCACAAGCCCGCACCCCAAGGACATGCGCGCCGACGTGATCGAGGCCATGGCGGAGTGCGAGGCGGTGTGCGAGCAGCTCCACCTGCCGGTGCAGTCCGGATCCACGCGGATCCTGAAGGCCATGCGGCGCACGTACTCCCGCGAGCGGTACCTGGCGCTGGTCGAGCGCATCCGCGAGGCCATGCCGGACATCGCGCTCACGACCGACATCATCGTCGGGTTCCCCGGCGAGACCGAGGCGGACTTCGCCGACACGCTGTCGCTGGTCGACGTCGTCGGCTACGACCACGCATTCACGTTCGTCTACTCCGCTCGCCGCGGCACCGAGGCGGCGCGCATGCCCGACCAGGTGCCCGAGGAGGTGCGCCGCGACCGGATCGAGCGGCTCGTGGAGCGCATCCAGCACCACGCGGCCGCCCGGAACGCCGCGCTCGTCGGAACCGTGCAGGAGGTGCTCGTCGAAGGGCCGAGCCGCACCGACCCGGCCATCCTCCGCGGGCGGACGCGCGGCGGGAAGGCCCTCAACTTCACGGGCACGGCGCCCGCCGGGTCGCTCGTCGACGTGACCGTCACCGGCTCGACCTCGCAGACGCTCTCCGGCCGGCAGGCCGCCCCCGTCGCCGCCTAGGGATGTCCGTGATCGCAATCTTCGGGCCCACCGCCTCGGGCAAGAGCGCGGTCGCGCTCGAGCTTGCCGACCTGGTGGGCGGCGAGATCATCTCGTGCGACGCCATGCAGCTCTACCGCGGGCTTCCGATCCTCACCAACCAGCCGTCCGCGGCCGACCGGGAGCGCGTCCCGCACCATCTGGTCGGCGTATGGGAGCCGAGCCACGAGGGCTCCGTCGCGGAGTACGCCGAGATGGCGCACGCGGTCGTCGACGACGTCATCCGCCGCGGCCGCGTCCCGATCGTCTGCGGCGGGAGCGGCCTCTACCTGCGCGCGGCGCTCGCCGACATGCCGCTGCCCCCGCAGGCGGCGGCAGCCGTCCGCACAACGGCCGAGCGGCTCTACGACGAGCAGGGCCCGGCGGGCGCGCACGCCACGCTGGCCGCGGTCGACGCGCCGGCTGCGGCGGCGGTGCACCCGAACGACCGCCGTAGGGTCGTCCGGGCGCTCGAGCTGGCCGAGTCCGGCCACTCGCTGGCGGCTGCCGAGAGCCGGCTCTGGTCGGCCGACACGCGCCATCCAACGCTCGTGACCGGCCTCGCCGATCCAGCCCGCCGAGACCGCCCGCCGGATCGCCGCGCGCACCGCGGCGATGTTCGCCGCCGGGGTGGTCGAGGAGGTGCGCGCGGCGCGGGCGGCGCACACGTTCTCGACGACGGCGGAGCGGATCCACGGGCTTCAGGACGTCTCCGCGCTTCTCGCCGGCGAGATCGACCAGCGACGAGGCGATCCGGCGGCTCGAGACGCGCACGCGCCGGTACGCCAAGCGGCAGCGCACGTGGATGCGGCGCCTGCCCGACGTCCGCATCGTGGATGCGACCCGCGACCCGAGGGCCGTGGCCGGAGACATCGCCGGGTGGGCGTGACCCGCCCCACCGAGCACGACGCGGTGCGCGAGGCACGCGACGCGCTCGTCATCGTCGCGGCCGTCGCGCCGGTCGCCGCCGCCGTCGCGGGCCTCCTGGCGGTCGCGGCCGGCGACTTCGAGGCGTGGCTTCGCTGGCTCGTCGCGCCGCTCGTCGTCGCCGGGCTGCTGCTCGGCACGCTCGGATCCGCCCTGCTCCTCGCCGACCGCGTCGGCCGCCGCCTGCTCAAGGCCCGGCCGTACACCGTCGGCCGGTTCCGGCTCCTGGCGGTGGCGCTGGGAGCGGCAATCCTGCTCGTGGCGGGCCTCCCGACCACCTGGCCGATCGTCATCGGCTTCGCGATCGTCTGCGCTGCTCCTGGGAGCCGTCATCCTGCTCGGCGCGGCGCTGGACTTCTGAAGCTGCCGGTATCCTGCCGCCGGTGCGGTTCGGGAAGTGGCACGGCGCCGGGAATGCCTACCTCGTCATCGAGGCGGCCGACGCACCGGTCGACCTGACGCCGGCCCGCGTCGCCCGCATCTGCCATCCCGACCTGGGCGCCGGATCGGACGGCATCCTGGTCGTCTCCGGCCGGAACGTGCGGATCCTGAACCCCGACGGCTCCGACGCCGAGTTCTCGGGGAACGGCTCGCGCATCGCGGCGGCCCACATCGCCGCCCGCGACGCGTGCTCGGAGCTCGAGCTCGTCACTCCCAAGGGCCCGATCGCGGCGACCGTGGACGGGACGTCGGTGACGATCGATGCGGGCACCGCGACGCTCGAGGGCCGGGACCACCGGCCCGACGGCGGGCCGCCGCCCGCTCCGGCCTACACGTTCGTGAACCTCGGAAACCCGCACTGCGTCATCGAGGACGCGGCCGTCGACGAGCTCGACCTGCCCGCCGTCGGGCGCCCCCATCGAGCGCCACGCCTGGTTCCCGAACCGTACGAACGTCGAGTTCTACCGGCCTGTCGCCGGCCACGAGATCCGGATGCGGGTCTGGGAGCGGGGAGCGGGGGAGACCCTGTCGTCGGGATCGGGCTCGAGCGCCGCCGCCGTCGCCGCGGTCGTCTCGGGGCGCGTCGAGAGCCCCGTGACCGTGCACGCCGACGGTGGCGACCTCGTGGTGGAGGTGTCCGCCGACCTCGCCGTGCGCCTCTCCGGGCCCGTCGAGCACGTCTGCGACGGCGCGATTCTCGGACGAGTTCGTCGCCGGGCTGGAGCGCCTGTGATCCGGCCGTCGCATCGCCTCGAGCAGCTGCCGCCGTACCTCTTCGCCGAGCTCGAGCGCAAGGTCTCGGAGCGGCGCAGGGCGGGCGTCGACGTGATCTCGCTCGGGATCGGAGACCCGGATCTGCCCAGCCCCGACCTGCTGGTGGAGGAGGCGCGCCGCTGGATCGGCGACCCCGCGACGCACCAGTACCCGTCGAATCGCGGCCTCGAAGCCGTTCCGGGAGGCGGTCGCGGACTTCTACCGGCGCCGGTTCGGCGTCGAGCTCGACCCGGATCGCGAGGTGCTGCCGCTCCTCGGCGGGAAGGAGGGCGTGGCGCACGTGTGCTTCGCCATGCTCGACCCCGGCGACGTGTGCCTGGCCGCCGACCCCGGCTACCCCGTCTACACCTCGGGGACGCTGCTCGCCGGCGCGGAGCGCCGCACCTGATGCCGCTCACGGCCGCGAACCGGTTCCTGCCCGACCTCGACGGCATCGGCCGCGACATCACGGCCGCGCGAACCTGCTCTTCTGCAACTACCCGAACAACCCGACGGGAGCCGTGGTCGAGGACGACTTCTTCGACCGGCTCGCCGCCTTCGCGCCTCGAGCGGGGCGTGCCCGCCGTGCACGACAACGCCTACTCCGAGATCACGTTCGACGGCTACGTCGCGCCGAGCTTCCTCGCCGCCGCCGGCGCGCGCGAGGCCGGGATCGAGATGTTCTCGCTGTCGAAGGCCTACAACATGACCGGCTGGCGGGTCGGCGCCGCGGTCGGCAACGCCGACATGATCGCGGCGCTCCTCAAGCTGAAGACGAACGTCGACTCGGGGCAGTTCGACGCCATCCAGCTCGCGGCCGCCCGGATCCTCGGCCCCGAGGGCGACGCGCACGTCGCCCACATGCGCGAGGTCTACCACCGCCGCCGCGACCTCGTGATCGACGCCCTCGCCGCGGCGGGGCTCGAGGTCGCCCCACCGAAGGGCACCATCTACGTCTGGGTGCCCGTGCCGGACGGGCACACGTCCGTCTCGTTCGCCGAGCTCGTGCTCCAGCAGGCCGACGTCGTCGTCTCGCCGGGATCGGCCTACGGGCCGAACGGCGAGGGGTACGTTCGCGCCTCGTCGCTCACCGTTGCAGACGACCGGCTGCGCGAGGCTGTGGCCCGGATCGAGCAGCACCTGCGCGTCCCCGCCTGAAGGTCTGAGGACGCCGACCCGGCCGTTCGTATACTCCATTGCGTGTCCACCGCCCGTAGCGCCCCGCGCGAGCCGACGCCCGAGCGGGGCGTCATCATCGCCTCCCTGCCGCCCGGATCCGACGACGGAGACGGGCTCGCCGAGATGCAGGAGCTCCTGCGCACCGCGACGGTCGACCCGGTGGCAACCCTCACCCAGCACCGGCGCCGGCCTGACCCGCGCACGTACCTCGGCCCGGGCAAGGTCGACGAGCTCCGCGAGCTCGTCCGCGAGTCGGAGGCCGAGGTGGTCGTGTGCGACGACGAGCTCGCGCCGCGCCAGCAGCGGGCGCTCGAGGACGCGCTCCAGATGCGCGTCGTCGACCGCACCACGGTGATCCTCGACATCTTCGCCCAGCACGCCCACACCGCCGAGGGCAAGCTCCAGGTCGAGCTCGCCCAGCTCGAGTACTCGCTCCAGCGGATGCGCGGGATGTGGCAGCACCTCGAACGCCTGGGAGGCGGCGTTGGCACCCGCGGCCCGGGCGAGACGCAGCTCGAGTCCGACCGGCGGATCGCCCGCCGCCGGGTCGCGCTTCTCAAGGCCCGGCTCTCCGCCGTCGCCGACCGGCGCGGGGTCATGCGGCGCGAGCGCACGCGAAGCGCGATGCCGACGGTCTGCGCTCGCGGGATACACGAACGTCGGCAAGTCGACGCTGCTGAACGCCCTCACGGGCTCGGACGTGCGGGTCGACGACCGCCTCTTCGAGACGCTCGACCCGACGACCCGGGCGTTCCGGGAGGAGGGCCGCGCCTACCTCGTGACCGACACCGTCGGGTTCATCCGCAAGCTGCCGCACGGGCTCGTGGAGGCGTTCGCCGCGACGCTCGAGGAGACGCTCGCCGGCGACCTGATCCTGGTCGTGGGCGACGCGTCGGCCGGCGAGGACGGCCTGCGCGAGCAGCTCGCCGAGGTCGAGGCCGTCCTCACCGACATCGGCGCCGACGCGATCCCGCACCTTCTCGTCCTGAACAAGATCGACCGCGTCGACGCGCTCTCGCGGCGGCGGCTGCGAAACCGGTTCCCCGACGCCGTGGCGATCTCGGCCCAGACCGGCGAGAACCTCGAGGAGCTGAAGCACCGCGTCGCCGAGTTCTTCGCCGACCGGTACGTCGACGTCCGCCTGCTCGTCCCGCACGCCGACGGCAGCGAGCTCTCGGCGCTCTACCGCACCGGCGCGCCCATCACCGCCCGCGAGGACGCCGCCGAGGGGGTGCTCGTGACGGCCCGCCTGCCGCGCGAGCTGGTCGGGAGGTTCGCGGCCTACCGCGTATGACCGAGCTCCTCGTCCGGCGCCTGCACCCCGACGCTCGCATCCCGACGGCCGCGTACGACGGCGACGCCGGCCTCGACCTCGCGAGCGTCGAGGAGGCGGAGCTCGGCCCCGGGGAGCGGTGCACCGTCGCCACCGGCATCGCCGTGGCGATCCCGCCCGGGCACGCCGGCTTCGTGCAGCCGCGCTCGGGCCTCGCCGCGCGCCACGGGATCACCGTCGTCAACTCGCCCGGCCTCATCGACTCGGGCTACCGGGGCGAGATCCGCGTCGTCCTCCTGAACACCGACGCGTCCGAGACCTTCCGGGTCGAGCCCGGGCGACCGCATCGCCCAGCTCGTCGTGCTGGCGCTCCCCGAGCTTCGGGTCACCGAGACCGACGAGCTGCCGGAGTCAGACCGGGCGCACCGCGGGTTCGGATCGTCCGCCGTGGGCTCGCCGCCGTGAGCGGCACACCGCGGATCCGGGTCGCCGCGCTCCTGCGCCACGGCGACTCGGTGCTCCTGTGCGAGCAGCGCAAGGGCGACCGCGAAGTACTGGCTCCTGCCGGGGGGCGGGGTGGAGGAGGGCGAGTCGCTCCACGTCGCGCTGGCGCGCGAGCTGACCGAGGAGTGCGCGCTCGAGGCCGTGGCGCTCGAAGGCCCGATCGCGATCGCCGAGTCGATCGCACCGGCCGGCCTGCGGCCTCGGAAGCACGTGGTGCACATCATCTTCCACGGCGACGTCTCGGGCCGCAGCCTCGAGACCGTCGCCTCGGCCGACGGCGCCGTCCGCGGCCATCGCCTCGTGGCGCTCGACGAGCTCGCCTCGCTCGACCTGCGCCCGCCGATCCACCGCTTCCTCGAGCGCTGGCAGCCCGGCGACCCGTTCGTGCATCTCGGCGAGCTGTGGGTCAGGTGAACCACCGGGGCCAGACCCCCGGACGGGGGTCTGGCCCCACGGGGTGTCCCGCATGACGGAGGCGATCCTCTTCGACCTCGACGACACGCTGGTCGTCGAGGAGCCGGCCGCGGCGGCCGCGTTTCTGGCGACGGCGCACGTGGCAGCCCGCCGGTATGCGGTCGACCCGGCCGTCCTCGCGCGCACGGCGCGTACCCGGGCCCGCGAGCTGTGGCGCGCCGGGCCGGCGTACGCCTACGGGGAGGACACGATCGGGATGAGCTCCTGGGAGGCGCTGTGGTGTCGCTGGGAGGGCGAGGGCGCCGAGGTGCGAGCATGCCGGGAGTGGGCCGCGGGCTACCGCGCGCACGCGTGGCGCATGGCGCTCGCCGACCACGACATCGTCGACCCGGCCCTGGCCGAGCTGCTCGGCGAGCGGTTCGGTATCGAGCGCCGGCTCCGGCACGAGGCGTTCCCGGACGCTCGGCCCGCGCTCGAGGCGCTGCGGCCCACGCACGCGCTGGCGCTCGTCACCAACGGCGCCTCGTGCCTCCAGCGCGAGAAGCTGGCCGGAAGCGGGCTCGCCGAGACTGGCTTCGACGCTGTCGTGATCTCGGGGGACCTGGGCACGGGGAAGCCCGGACGGGAGATCTTCGCCCACACGCTCGAGCTCCTCGGAGTGAACCCCGACCGGGCCGTGATGGTCGGCGACAGCCTCGAGCGCGACGTCGAGGGCGCCGAGGCCGCCGGCATCCGCGGGATCTGGCTGAACCGCGGCGGAGCGGCGCCCGGCGGCGCCGAACGGGCACACCCAGATCTCGACGCTCGCCGAGCTGCGGTCGGTGCTCTAACCGGCGCCGCGATCCGCTCGGCGACCCGGTGGGCCTCGAGCTCGAGCGCGTCGTCGAGCGGGTCGAGCTCGACGGCTCCGTGCCGGCGCGCCAGCGCCTCCCGATCAGCCAGTCGGCCAGCCAGGGGTTCTTGGGAAGGAGCGGGCCGTGGATGTACGTGCCGATCACGCTGCCCGGCGCGGACGCCCTCCCCGCCGTCCTCGCCGTTGTTGCCGTGGCCGTGCAGGACGCGGCCGAGCGGCTCGACGCCCGGGCCGAGGTGCGTCCGGCCGGCGTGGTTCTCGAAGCCGACCACCGTGCGCGGGCCGCCGGGCGTCGAGCTCGCAGCGGATCGCGATGTTCCCGATCATCCGCGTCGGGCCGGCGTCGGTCACGAGGTCGACGAGCCCCGTGCCCGGCATGTCGTCGCCGGCGTGCCCGCGGTAGCCATGGCCGAGCAGCTGGTAGCCGCCGCAGACGGCCAGCACGGCCGCGCCGCCGTCCACGGCCGACCGCAGGTCGGCGGCCTTCCCGACCAGATCCTCGGCGATCGCGACCTGGTCGCGATCCTGGCCGCCCCCCAGGTAGTACAGGTCGGCCTCGGGGAGGTCGTCGCCCGGCCCGCATTCGACGGTCTCGAAGCCGATCCCGCGCCGTTCGCAGCGATAGCGCAGGACGGCGATGTTGCCGCGGTCGGCGTAGATGTTCAGATGCTCGGGGTAGAGATGGCCCACCCGCAGGTCGCTCATGCCGCCTCCCAGTACGGCGGCACGACGCCGCGGCGGGTCAGCACGCCCCGCGAGCTCGAGCATCGCCGTGTAGGTCGTGAGCACGTACACGGGCCCGTCGCCGACCGCCACGGCGGTGTCGAGCGCCGCCGCCAGGTCGGGCTCGACGCGGACGGCGTCGGGGTCAAGCCCCGCGTACTTGAGCCGGACGGCCATCTCCGCGGCGCGCGTCCCCGATGTCACGACCGACTCGACGCCGCCCGCGAGGAGCTCGAAATCGACGTCCCAGATCCACGACACATCCCGGCCGTCGGCGATCCGGTCGTTGAGCGCCACGACGAGCCGCTTGGGCACCGGGTCGTGCGCGAGCGTCCGGATGACCTCGTTCGCGCCTGCCGGGTTCTTCGAGAGGACAAGGACGGCCTCGTGGCCGCCGAGCGAGACGCGCTCGAACCGGCCGAACGCCGGGCCGAACGCCTCGAGCCCCGCCGCCATCCGCTCGAGCGCGACGTCGCCGAGCGCGCACGCCATCGCGGCGGCGGCGAGCGCGTTGTAGACGTTGTAGAGGCCGGGCAGGGGCATGTGCACCCGTGCGCTCGCCCAGGGGAGTGGCAAGCGTGAACTCGGTGCCGTCGAGGCCGTCGAAGGTCGACGCTCGAGGCGGAGACGTCGAGCGCGGGCCGGGCGTTCCCGCACGCGGGGCACGACCACGCCCCGAGGTGGCCGAGATACACCGCCTCGTACCTCAGGCGCTCGCCGCACACGCCGCACCATTTCGAGTCGGCGGCGTGGGGGAGGGCCGGCAGGGCGACGCCGGGATCGTCGATGCCGTACGGAGAGCGACCCGTCGCCCGCCGGGAGCCCGGCCACCAGCGGGTCGTCGGCGTTTCGGACGAGCCGCCAAGGCCCGTCGGCCGAGATCCGCCGCCACCGGGCGGCAACCGCCTCGAGCTCGCCGTAGCGGTCGAGCTGGTCGCGGAACAGATTCCCGAGCCCGAGCACCCGCGGCGCCAGCGCCGGCGCCACGTCCTCGAGCGCCGCCTCGTCGACCTCGAACACCCCCAGATCGGCCTCGCGGCAGGCGAGCAGCGACGAGGCGACGCCGGACGCGAGGTTCGCGCCTGCGGCGTTCCGGCACAGCCGCCGCTCGGGCTCGAGCATGGCCGCGAGCATCTTCGCCGTGGTGGTCTTGCCGTTCGTCGCCGAGACCACAACGACGCCGCCGGCGATCCGGCGCGACAGCCTCGGGATGGCATCCGGCGCCATCCGCAGGAGCAGCTTGCCCGGCAGGCTGGTGCCGCCGCCCGCCCCCGCACGGCGCGACAGCCCGGCGGCCGCCCGTGCCGCGGCGACCTTGGCGGGGAAGACGATCATCCGCCCGAATCCTATCGGCGGCCTTCGGCCGTCCGGATTTGACGGTGTACCAGGGCGCGGGTTTTCACTTGCAGCGGCGGGAACATATGCTATAAGCTGCCACCGGCCCGACGAGCCAGGGGAGCCTCACATGAGACGCAAGACGGTGTACCGCGCGATCGAGGGTATCGACCGCGAGCAGCTGGAGCAGTTCCAGGCGGGCATGCGCAAGCGGTACTCCGACGAGCACATCCTCGACGAGCTCCGGGCGTGCGCGAAGCGGCTCGGGCGCTCGCCGACGATGCGCGAGTTCGAGGCCGACCCCGGCACGACCGTCCACCCGCAGACGGTCATCGAGCACTTCAAGTCGTGGAACCGCGCCAAGCGGCTCGCCGGCCTCGTGCCGCGCCGGTTCGCGACCCAGGACGAGCTCCTGAAGCTGCTACGCGACCTGGGCGACGAGCTGGGACGGGTGCCGACGGCCAAGGACATCGAGGCCCGCAAGGGCGCCATGCCGTCGAAGTCGCTCTACTGGCACACCTTCGGCTCCCTGAACAACGCCCTGAAACAGGCCGGGTTCGACGTGCCGGTGGGGGAGGAGCGGCTCGAGCGGGCCGTGGAGCAGGGGGCCATGCTCGCGATCCGAAGCGGCCGCCTGCCCAAGTTCGCCGACTGGGCGCAGGCCCGTCGCAGCGACCCGGGCATGCTGACCGAGTGGCAGGTCTACCGGATGTTCGACGCCCGCCGCGGCGCGTGGTCGACGTTCCAGTACCTCATCCGCAGCCGCCTCGAGGAGCGCGGCGTGCACATCTCGCCCGAGGGGCGAGTGCTCCCCACGACCTAGCGCCTTAGGAGCAGATCGGGCAGCCGGGCGGGTCGAGGATCTCGAGCGCCGCGATCTCCTCGAGCGCGTCGCCGAGCAGCATCGCCCATGGGCCCGAGCAGAGCTGGACGTCCAGGAGCCGGCTCCACGGGATCGTGTTCACGCCGATCGAGACCGACACCCGGGCGATCCCGGGGGCGCCGCGCTCGGCGTCGTCGCCCGACGTCGCCTCGATCGGCGCGGTCAGGATCACCGAGCCGGTGAGACGGCCGGCGGCCAGCCGGTGGACGTAGAAGGGAGGATCCTCGCCCGCGAGATCGAGGTACCGGTAGCCGCGAGCGGCGGGAGCGTCGGGGACGCGGACGTGTCCGCAACCTGTGCGGATCCGGTCGACGTCCACGACTGTGAGGCCCTCGAGGGCGCGGGCAACGGCGTGCTGCATGTCCAGTTCTTCGGCGCCCGGCTGCGCCGCCGCATCCCCCACCGGCGCTAACTCACACCCGACAGTTTGCAAATCCTCCGAGCAGCGCTCAAGAGATGCCGGTCTGCGGCCGATTCAGTGGACACACACGAGGACGCTTCGTGTGCCACCCCTGCAACAGAAGGACGCCAAAGGTGAGCTCTGCTCCACTGCCGATCGACGACGCCCAGCAGCCTGACCCGTTTGAGGCGGCTGCCGCTCCGGAGCCGGTCGACGTGGAGGAGGTCGAGAGCCAGGCGGCGACGGTCGATCTCCTGCACACGTACGTCCGCCAGATCGGCGACGGCGCCCTCCTCACGCGCGCCGAGGAGCTCGACCTGGCGCGGCGCAAGGACATGGGAGACGAGGCGGCCAAGCGCCAGCTCGTCGAGTCCAACCTGCGTCTCGTGATCGCGATGGCACGGGCCTACTCGTCGTCCGGCGTCCCGCTCCTCGACCTGATCCAGGAGGGGAACATGGGGCTCATGCGGGCGGTCGAGAAGTTCGACTACCGCAGGGGATACAAGCTTTCGACGTACGCCACCTGGTGGATCCGCCAGTCGATGACCCGCGCGATCGCCGACCAGGCCCGCACGATCCGGCTTCCGCTGCACGTCCTCGACCTCGTGAAGAAGCTGCACCGCGCCAACCGGGCGCTCGCGCAGAAGCTGGGCCGCGACCCGCTCCCGAGCGAGCTCGCCGCCGAGCTCCAGATCCCGATCGACCGGGTGCTCGAGCTGCAGCGGACGATCGAGGATCCCGTGTCGCTCGAGGGGCCCGTCGGCGACGGCGAGTCGAACTTCGCCGACCTCGTCGAGGATCACAACGCCCGCCAGCCCGAGGCGGCCGTCACGCGCAGCCAGCGCGAGCAGGAGCTCAGGGCCGCCCTCGACGAGCTGGGCGAACGCACGCGGCTCGTGCTCGAGGCCCGCTTCGGCCTGAACGACCGCGAGCCGGCGACGCTCGAGCAGGTCGGCGCCGAGATCGGCGTGACCCGCGAGCGCGTCCGCCAGATCGAGACGCGCGCCCTGCGCGAGCTCGAGGCCAAGAACCCCGGCCTGCGCGACTTCCTCCGCGGCGTCGAGTGATCCTCGGGCCACCCCGGGTGGCACACTTCATCCCGTGAGCTCGCTCGAGTCCTTCTGGGACGCGACGGTCGCCTTCTGGAACGACCTGGCCCGCGTCCACTGGAGCATCCTGCTCGTCGCCATCGCGCTCTACATGGCGAATGTCGTCCTGCGCGCGACGGCGTGGCGCACGATCCTGCAGGCCGCCTATCCGGAGGGGCGCGTCCGCTGGCGCAGCATCGTCGCCGCCTACCTCGCCGGAGTGGGGACGAACGCGATCGTGCCGGCCCGCGGCGGCGACGTCATCAAGGTCTACCTGGCCCACCGGGCGATGCCCGGCGCGGCCTATACGACGATCACGTCGAGCCTCCTGGCCGAGACCCTCGCCGACACGTTCATCGGCCCCCTGGTGCTGCTGGCGGCGTACGCCAGCGGCCGGATCCCGCACCTGCCGGCATTGGGCCACCTGGCGGCGTTCGAGTGGAGCTTCTTCGCCTCGCATGCCCAGTGGTTCGCACTCGTGCTCGCCGCGATCCTGATCCTGACGGGCGTCTTCTTCACCTACCTCGAGCACCACGTCGTGTCGTTCTGGGAGCGCGTCAGCCTGGGGCTCGCCATCCTGCGGACGCCGCGCCGCTATCTGCGAAACGTCGCATCGATTCAGGTCGCCGGCTGGGCGCTTCGGGCCCTCGCGATGTACTTCTTCCTGCAGGCGTTCCGGATCCCCGCGGATCTCATCGACGCGACGCTTGCGCTCTCGGCCCAGAGCGCCTCCACGCTGCTCCCGCTCACGCCGGGCGGGCTCGGGACGCAGCAGGCGCTGCTCGGCTACATGTTCCGAAACGCCGCGCCCGCGAGCACGGTGCTCGCGTTCTCGGTCGGGATGCAGTTCGCGATCACGCTCACGAGCGTCCTGGCGGGCGGAGCGGCCATCTGGATCACGCTGAAGCGGCTTCCCTGGCACGCCCATCGGCACGTGGCCGCCAGCCCGGCCGAGACGCCGTAGCGCTGCTGCCGGACGGCCGGTTGACCGGGACGCGGCGTCGCCCGTAGATTCGACAGGAGGGCAAACCATTTCCTGGAAGGGACGCGCCGCTCGATGGACCGTACTCCGGCGATTACCGTTGCTGTCTGCGATGCGGGTGAGATCTCGCGCGTCGGCATCGCACGCTCGCTCGCGCGCCACGGGCTGGACGTCGTCGCCGAGGTGGCCGACCGTGGGGCGGCGCTCAGCGTCATCCGATCCGGCCGAGCTGCCGTCGTTCTCGTGGATATCCACCTGCCGCCAAGGCCCGATGCCGCCGTCCAGGTGCTCCAGGCCGCCAATGCCTCTGGCACGATCGCGATCGCGGTGGGGGTGGAGGGGGCTCCCGACGATCTCTTCACCGCGCTTCGCGCCGGGGCGGCGGGCTACCTGACGAAGGATCTTCCGTCGTCGGCCTGGGCAGGCGCCATCGCCGCGGGCGTCCGCGGCGAGACGCCGATCTCCCGGGCAATGACGACGCTCCTCGTGCAGCGCTTCCGTGAGGATGCCGACCGGATGGCCCTTCCGGCGATCCTGCCGTCGGATCGGCGGCTCACGCGCCGGGAGCTCGACGTCCTGGAGTGCGTGGCCCGAGGGCATACGAATCGAACGGTCGCTGCGGAGCTCTCGATCTCGGTCGAGACCGTGCGCACCCACGTGTCGAACATCCTTGCCAAGCTCGAGGCGCCCAGCCGCACGGCTGCCGCGGCTCGCTACCACCAGCTGACCGCCGTCGGGCGCTGAGGGCTCCCCGTCCGGGGGAGCCGCGCCGGGATACGAGGGGTTTCGCCCACCCGGGAGTGGCGCAGCCGGATTCGGCGCGTACGGTCGCCGCATGGATCTCGAGCTTGTGCGCCTGGTGTCGCAATGGGCCGGCGCCGTCGCGGTCCTCGCGCTCCTGGGGTGCTTCATCGCCGCGGCCCTCGGGCTCCAATTCGTCCGTGAGCCGATCGGCTCGGCCGGCGATGCGTTCCAGCTCGTGCGGCGGATGGCACTCCTCGGCGGCGGGGCGGTGAGCCTCGCCGGCCTGGCGTTCGCGATCGCCGCCTGGAAGCTCTCAAAGCGCCGCTAGGCGGAGTCCCGGGGGAACCCGGGTGGGTGAGAGAATTTCACCCGCAGAACCCGTCAAGTGTGCGATATGCCCGGGGCAACGGCCCGCGCAGACTCGGCACATGCGATTGCGCCCAGCTCGACGAAACCGCTCCGGGGCCAGCCACCGGCGCGTCCTTCTCGTCGGGCTTCCTCCGCTGTCACTGAACGCGCTCGAGCCGGCACTCCAGGGGTCTGCTCAGGTGCTCTCGGTGCCGTTTCCCGGTGTGTCGTTCGACCGGGCGGTGGAGGAGTTCGACGCCGACATGGTCGTCGTCGACGTCACGTACCTCGACGAGTCGCGCGTCCGTCCGTTGATCTTGAGCCGCTTCGTCCACACGAAGCCGGTGGTGGTCTTCGTGTCGGATGGGGGAGAGGCCTGGATGCACGACCTCGCCGCAGGCCGCTCCCTCCCGCTGCGCGACCCGACCATCTCGGGGCTCGTGGCGCTGGCCTCAGCTTCTCCGCTGCGACTGGCGGTCGAGCGGTGATGAGGATCCGGCGCAGTCCAGTCATTGCCGGCGTTTCGCCGGCGCAGCCATCCGACCCGATGAAGGGAGGGGAAACACATGATGAATCTCGTCTCGAAGCTGCAAGCTTCGCGCGAGGAGGGCCAGACGATGGCGGAGTATGCCGTCATCCTGGGTGTGATCACGATTGCCGTGGTCGTCACTCTCGGCTTCCTGTCCACCGCGATCCAGGGCGCCCTGCAGGCCGTCATCGACATCCTGCCCACCTGATCACCTCGGACGTGGGGGAGCCGTGCTCACGGCTCCCCCATCTGTCCTCACACCCGGAGGACGCGCACGTTGAACGCGAACAGCGAGTCCGGCCAGACGATGGCGGAGTATGCGGTCACGCTGACCGTCATCACCGCGGCGATCATGCTGACGCTCGGGGTGCTGGCAGGGAACATCAGCACCCTCATCGACGGCATCACGAACATCATCGACAGCATCGTGTAGCCGAGCAGGGGCAGAGCATCGTCGAGTTCACGCTCGTCCTCCTGCCCTTGCTCCTGGTGCTCTTCGGGATCATCGAACTCGGTGTCGTGATGTTCGACAAGGTTACGGTCGTCCACGACGCTCGCGAGGCCGCCCGTCTGGCGGCCGTGAACGACGTATCGGGAAAGACGCTGCTCGCCGATGCGCCGGCCGGCAGCACGCTCACCTTCACCTGCGAGACCGACCCGGCGAGCGGTAACGCGGTCGGCCAATACAACGTCGGTGACAAGGTGATCGCGCACGTCATCTATGTCCACACGTTCGTCACGCCCCTGATCGGCGACCTGTTCGGCGGCTCGATGAACCTTTCGTCGAACGCAACCATGACGCTCGAAGGCGTCCCGACCAACTTCTGCTGATGGGCCGCGCACGCGAACACGGGGGAGTGCTGGTGATCGTCGCGCTGTCGCTCACGGTGCTCTTCGGCATCGCGGCGCTCGCGATCGACGCGGGCGGCTTTCGCGCCCACCGGCGCCAGCTCCAGAGCGCCGCCGACGCCGGGGCCCTGGCCGGTGCCCAGAAGCTGATCAACCACCCCGACCAGGCCTGCTCGGCGGGCGACTACTACCAGCGCCAGAACGACGACAGCACCGACTCCAAGAACATGATCGTCGACGGGAATCTGGACACCAGCTTCTGCCAGCTGCTGACGGCTCCCGGATGCTCGAGGCCATGCGCTGTCCGCGTGCAGCCCGACGAATCCAATGTGCCCTACGTCTTCGGCCAGGTGCTCGGATTCGTCGACACGAGCATCAGCGCGCGAGCCCGGGCCCGCATCGTGTACCTCACGAAGTCGAAAGGCCTTCTGCCGTTCGGCGTGGAGGACCTGCGCCCGAGCTCGGTGAAGCTTGTGATCGACCGCACCGGCCAACAGATACCGCTTGCCCAATCGGGATGCTCCGCTCCCACGACCGAGGGGTACCCGTACTGGTGCTCCGCTGCCTATGTGAACAGCCTGCCGGCGGGCGGGTCAACGGTCTCGGTGCAGGCCGTGGACACGACGGGCGCGGCCATCACCTGGAACAACATCGGCTACCTGGGCAGCGACCAGTCGATCGCGGGCGGCGCCTGCACCGGAGGCGCGGTGTGCGTGAAGGACGTGACGCTCTCGCCGCTGGGGGACCCGTACCTGTACTACACGTCGACCTCGACTCTGAAGTCGTTCACCGTTCTCGCACACCTGACGAATGTCGGCACCAGCCCGGTCAGGTTGTCGTACTCAACGGGCGGCGGCGCTCCGGGAAACGGGGCGTTCACGACCGCGACCCGCATCTCGGGCACCACCGCCGCCGGTATCTGGTCAGCCTCGTTCACGAGCGCCGCCGCCGAGGCTCCCGCCGGCCAGGACATCTACGTCCGGATCGGAAACGGCGGGAACGCGCCCACGACCGCCGTCCCGGCCCAGCACGCGTACGCCCGCGACGACGGCGACATCCTCCAGCAGTACATCCAGGACAGGCATTACATCGATCCCGCCGCGGCCCCCTCGAGCTCCGCGCGGTTCGTGACCTTCAACGTCGCATTCCAGGTGCTCGTTAAGGGGCGGATCATGACGCTGAAGCTCGGCGGCGGTGGCGCCCAGGGGAATTCGGGCAACTACCAGGGCCTCGACCTGGACACGAACTCGAGCTGGGGGACCTACGCCTGCTACTCGAACGGCGGCATTCCCAACACGTCAGATGAGGTTCAGCACGGCTCGTGCACCCCGTATGCGATCGGCGACCCGGTCGACACACAGACCGGAAACTTCGCCGGCCAGGTGAACAACGGGCTCCAGCTGCGGATTGGGAACTCGCCGAACCAATGGGATCCCGCGATCCCGCCGCCCGACGGCGACCCGCGCTGGATGAGCCTCATCTTGGTGCCGCCGCTCACGTTCTCCACCTGCAACGGCACCTGCACGACGCACGTGATCGGCTTCGGCGGCTTCTACATCACCGAATGGTCGGGACAGGCCGGGAGCACCCTGAAGCAGGGCGAGGTCCGCGGCGTGTTCTGGGATCGCCCGAGCGCAATCAATCAGTACTCGACCAGCTGCAGCGAGCCAAGCGGCATCTGCCTCGAGAGCGTCGTTCTCGAGCCATGGGACGGATAGCACACACTCGAATGGAGGAAGCATCATGATGACCCGCGTACTCACCTCACGATTCGGCGCCGCCGGTGCCGCCATCGTGCTCGCGCTCGCCGCAGCGGCGCTCGTCGTGGTGTACATGCAGAACCACGACACGGGCCTCAAGAGCTCGAGCGGCGACGTGACGGTGCTCGTCGCCACGCGCACGATCGCCGAGTTCACACCGGCAAACCAGGTCGTGGACGGCAACATGTTCCGCGAGGACAAGGTCTCCGCCGACGCGGTCGCCGACGGCGCCGTCACGGACGCGGATCAGCTGAAGGGGATGGTGGCGCGAAACGACATCTACCCGGGCGAGCAGCTGACGACCAATCAGTTCCAGCGTTCGGACACGACCAACGTCGCCGTGAAGCTTCAGCCCGACCAGCGGGCGGTCGCGTTCCCCGTCGATCCCGCCTCCGGCATGATCGGCCAGCTCCAGTCCGGAGACCACGTGGATGTGGTGGCGACGTTCGACGTCCTGCCGGTCGGCAAGAACGGTGTGCCGCTCACCGGTGCGCAGGCGATCCCGCTCACCAAGACGATCGTCTCGAACGCGCTCGTCCTGACGGCGCCGGAGGCTGCGGGCGGCACGACCGGCAGCCACGCCGACTCGGCGCACGGCCCGTCGCTCACGCTCGCGATCAACACCGAGCAGGTGAACTCGATCCTGTTCGCGCAGCAGAAGGGCTCCATCTGGTTCGCGCTGCGCCCGCCGGGCTCGGCTCAGGACATCGATGACAAGATCGTGGACGTGGATGCCGTCCTGCGCGGCGTCGGCGAGGCCCGGACTCCGGTGCTGCGTTTGACGGGGGCGAACCGATGACGACGGCCACCTCCACACGACTCAGCATCGCGGCGCACCGCGACTTTCCGGGAGCGCTCCTGGACGGGGCGATGCCGAACGGCGACAGCGGGCTCTTGGTCACATCGGGCATGTCGGACTTCAGCGGCGCTCTGATGGCCGCCGAGCGCGACCACAGCGAGGTGCTTCTCGCCTTCACTCCGACCGTCCCGGACGTTCTTGAGCTCCTGGTTCAGAGCCGGACGACGCGGCCCGAGATGGGCCTCGTCGTCGCCATTCCAGGCCCTGCGAACGGATCGCTGGGCGAGGCGCTCCTCGCCGGCGCCCACGAGATCGTCATCCTGCCGGCAGAGCGCACGGTGGTCGCCGCGGCCGTCCAGAAAGCGGTCGCGCGCGTGTCGACCGCAGCCGTCGCCGAGCACGCGCTCGAGACGCGGTCGCCGCTGATCGTCGTGCTCGGGCCCAAGGGCGGCGTCGGCAAGACCACCGTCGCCACGAACCTCGCGACGACGCTGGCCGGTGGTGGCCGGCGGACGCTTCTGATCGACCTCGACCTCCAGTTCGGCGATGTCGGACTTGTGCTCGGCGTCCATCCTGAGCGCACGATCCACGACCTGGTGACCGCCCAGGGGCGGCTGGATGGAGACCGTCTGCGCGGGTTCGTCGGCCGCAGCGCCGACGGCGTCGACGTGCTGCTCGCTCCGGCGCGCCCGGATCAGGCGGACGCCGTCACACCCGAGCGCCTTACCGAGGTGCTCAACGTGGCCCGCAGCGAGTACGACGTCGTCGTCGTGGACACGCCGCCGGCGTTCACTTCTACGGTGATCACGGCGATCGATCAAGCCCAGCATGTGGTGATGGTCGGAACCATGGATCTCCCCGGCCTGAAGAACATGAAGGTCGGGCTCGAGACCCTTTTCCTTATGGGCTTCGACCGCAGCCGGGTTGTCACGGTCATGAACCGGAGCGACTCCAAGGTGGGCCTCATCGCCCACGACGTGAAGCAGATCCTGAAGACGACGCCGGACGTGAACGTGCCTTCCGACCGATCCGTGCCACGCAGCCTGAACGCCGCACGCCCGATCGTCGCCGAGACGCCGAAGGCTGCGCCGGCCAAGGCGCTTCGGGCTCTCGGCGAGCGCATCGCCGGCGCCCTTTCCAAATCGCAGATCAAGGACGGATGACCCCATGTCGCTAACCGACCGCCTTTCCAACGGCCAGGCCGTCGCCACGGGCGACGAGCACGCCGTGGATCAGTTCGCCGAAGTCCGCGAGCGCGTCCACCGCGTCGTGATCGAGACGCTCGGCACGGGCCTCCTTGCCAACCAGGCCGACGAGGAAGTGATCGCGCGAGAGCTTCACGGCATCGTCGACTCCGCCCTCGCCCAGGAGGAGACGCCGCTCTCCCGTGCGGATCGCGACATGCTCGCACGTCAGATCACCGACGAGGTGGTCGGGTACGGGCCGATCTCCCGCTTCCTCAAGGACGAGACCGTCACGGAGATCATGGTGAACAACCACCGCGAGGTGTTCATCGAGCGCGGCGGTCGCATCTTCCCGACCGACGTGCAGTTCGCGAGCGAGGCGCACCTGCGCCGGATCCTCGACAAGATCGTCGCCCAGGTCGGCCGCAGGGTCGACGAGTCCTCGGCGATGGTGGATGCACGCCTCCCGGATGGGTCACGCGTCAACGCGATCATCCCGCCGCTCTCGCTGAACGGGCCCGCCATGACGATCCGAAAGTTCGCCCAGCGCCGGCTCGGCATGCACGACCTCATCGGCCTCGGCACGATCTCGCCCGAGATGGGCGAGTTCCTCGGGCTGTGCGTCCAGGCCCGGCTGAACGTGCTCGTCACCGGGGGCACCGGCTCGGGGAAGACGACCTTCCTGAACGTGCTCTCGAGCTACATCCCGGACGACGAGCGCATCATCACGATCGAGGACGCCGCCGAGCTGAAGCTCGATCAGCGCCACTGGCTGCGGCTCGAGTCGCGGCCGGCGAACGTCGAGGGCAGCGGGCAGGTGACGATCCGCGACCTGCTCCGGAACGCCCTCCGCATGCGGCCAGACAGGATCGTCGTGGGCGAGGTGCGCGGGCCAGAGGCGCTCGACATGCTCCAGGCGATGAACACGGGCCACGACGGATCGCTCTCGACCGTGCACTGCAACTCACCCCGCGATGCGGTCTCCCGCATCGAGACGATGGTGCTCATGGCCGGGTTCGACCTGCCGGTGCGGGCCATCCGCGAGCAGGTCGCCTCGGCACTGCACCTGATCGTGCACACCGAGCGACTGCACGATGGATCGCGGAAGGTCGTGCGCGTCACCGAGGTGCAGCGTATGGAGGGAGACCAGGTGACCCTTCAGGACCTGTTCGTCTTCAACGTCCACGGGACGACGGCGAACGGCAGCATCGCCGGCGCGCTCGAGTCGACCGGCCTGCATCCGACCTTCAAGGACGACTTCCACCGCCGCGGCATCGAGCTGCCGGCCGACCTCTTCCAGCTCCGATGAGGCGGGCGCTTACGACCGCAATCCTCGTCCTCGGACTCGCCGGCTCCGCCGCACCCGCGCAGGCGGGGACGGACCAGGTGCGGCTGTCGCTCTCGCCGTCCGCGCAGTTCCCCCAGCGCCAGTTCACGCTCGAGCTGCCGTCGCCGAACCTCAAGCCCTACGACGTCCAGGTCACCGAGAACGGTGTCCCGGTCATCGCGCACCTCACGCCGATCGCGCGCAACCGGGTGCCGCTCAGCATCGCGGTGCTGCTCGATACGAGCAACAGCATGCGCGGCCGACCGCTCTCCGCGGCGATCTCGGCCGTGAAGACCCTGATCGCCGACAAGCCCGCGCGCTCGGAGGTCGCGGTGTTCGGCTTCGCCGCGACCCCGTACCTGGTGCACGGCTGGTCGTCCTCGGCCGACGCCTTTGACGCGTCCCTCGTCTCCGTGCAGTCGTCTTCCGGGACGTCCATCTGGGACGCAGTCGGCATGGCGAGCCAGAGCGTGGGGGAGCGCCGTGGAGCGTCACGAGCGCTTGTGCTTCTCACCGACGGCGACGACACAGAGAGCGCCGCCACGGTCATCGATGCGGCGAACGCAGCACGGAGCGAGCACGCACGCGTGTTCGTCGTGAGCCTCTCCGGAGCCGAGATCAACCGGCAGAACCTGCAGGAGCTCGTCGACCAGACCGGAGGCGACTTCGTTCAGGTTCGCTCGATCGACCAGCTGCGCCGCGTCTACGGCGACCTGGCGGCCGAGCTCGGCAGCCAGTATGTCCTGTCGTATACCTCCCAGCTGCGCGGGACTGGCCGTCCGGTGAGCGTCGCGCTCTCGGTCGCCGGCCTGACCGCGGTACAGCATTACACGATCCCGCCGATCGTTCATGTTCGCCACGAGGCGCCGGGCGGATGGTGGACGACCGACCAGGCGCTGGCGGTGATCGCGGGCAGCGTCGCGCTGACGGTCCTGCTGGCGACCTACATGGTCCTCCGGCCGAAGAGGGCGAACTACCGGCGCCGGTTGCAGGGCTACGTGCTTGACGGCGGCACTCCCGTCGATCGGCTCGCCGAAATGCCGACTCGTCCCCGCCATAGCGGCCCGCGACCGGGACCGTCGAAGGTCTGGGCGCGGTACGCGGCGGACGTCGAACGGGCCCAGTTCGGCCCTGGCCCGCTGCGGATCCTGCTCGCGGGCATCGCCGCCGGCACGGCCGTAATGGTCGCCGTTGGTC
This sequence comes from uncultured Actinomycetes bacterium, assembly GCA_963821535.1. Classification (GTDB taxonomy): domain Bacteria; phylum Actinomycetota; class Thermoleophilia; order Gaiellales; family JAICJC01; genus JAICJC01. The sequence goes on from CAWGEC010000002.1 coordinate 231,300, forward strand.
TCGCCGCCGGACAGCCTCTGGCCATCCCGGCCGGCCCGGTCCTCGGCGCCATCTGCGCATGGGTGTTCGTGACCCGCCGCGCGTCGGAGTGGTACCGGCATTTCGACTCGACGCTGCCGGACGGCCTGGCGGTGCTCGCGTCATCCCTCAGGGCGGGCCACTCGCTGCTTCAGGCCGTGGATCACGTGGCCGACGAGGCCGACGACCGCACGGCCGCAGAGTGGCGCGAGGTCGTGCGCCAGACCCGGCTCGGCATCCCGGTCGAGGACGCCATCGACGACCTGGCCCACCGGGTCGCACTCCGCGATCTCCAGTGGATTTCGCTCGTCGCCCGCGTGCAGCACCAGGTGGGCGGGAACATGGCGGAGATGTTCGACATCGTCGCCGAGACCGTCCGTCAGCGGTACCGGCTCCGTGCCCAGGTGCACACGCTGACCGCCCAGGGGCGGATGACACGCGGGATTCTGACGGTCGCCCCCTTCGCACTCGGCGGGATCCTGATGGTCGTTTCGCCGTTCTACATCTCAAGCTTCCTCGACAGCACAGTCGGGCGGCTCATGATCGTGGCAGCGTGCTGCATGATCGGGATCGGCTCGCTGTGGCTCAAGAAGATCGTGGAAATCGAGGTCTGACATGATCGCTTTGCTGATCGTCCTCACAGGGCTCGTCGCAGGGTCCGTGCTCCTTATCGCCTACGCAGTCCGGCTCAGCCGGCGCAGCACCGCCCAGGCCATCGCGAACGTGAGCGCCTATGGCTACGGCGCCACGGCTCCGATCACAACCGCGCGCATCGCCAAGCGCACCGAGCACAATCTCCGCCTCGAGCACTCGATGGCGAAGATTGCGAGGCGCCTGACGGCGGCGGACTACGAGCAGCGTCTCCGCATCCGCCTGCTCCAGGCGGGCATGTACGGATTCCGGCCGTCGCGGTTCCTCATGATCCGGATCGTGACCGGCATCGGCTTCGGCGCGCTGGGCCTTGCGTACTCGAACAACGCCCCAAACGCGCTTCTCCGCATCCTGGTGATCGTCAGCGCGCCGCTCCTGGGGTTCATGCTGCCCGAGAGCATGCTCGGCGTCCGGATCCGCCGCCGGCATGAGCGGATCGAGCGCGAGTGCGCAGACATGATCGACCTGCTTGCGATCACGGTGCAGGCCGGGCTCGGGCTCGACCAGGCGCTCAAAGTGACGTCCGAGCGGCTCGAAGGACCGCTCTCCGACGAGGTGCGGCTGATGCTGAACGAGATCCGGGTCGGCCAGAGCCGGCCGGAGGCTCTGCGCCGTCTGGCCGAGCGGGCGGACACGCCCACCGTCCGGTCGTTCACGCGGTCCATGGCGCAGAGCGAGTCGATGGGCGTCTCGATCGGTCAGACGATGAAGGCGCTCGCCGTCGATGCCCGGACGCGCAAGCGGAACACGGCGGAGGAGCTCGCACAGAAAGCGCCGGTCAAGATGATCTTCCCGCTCGCGACCTGCTTCTTTCCGGCGATCCTGATCATCGCCGCCGGTCCCGGCGTCCTCGCGCTGATGAAGGCGTTGGGAGGCTGACCGCGGTTCAGCGCAGGTGGCCGCTGAGCGCCCGGTGGGCGATCCTGAGCGTCCAGAAGGCCGCCAGCGCCGCGTAGACGATCAGGGGCAGGACGACGCCGACCACCGCGATCACACGACCATGCGGCATGGACGAGCCCGCCACGAGGCGCGAGAGCGGCCCATCCAGGAGCTGGTTCGCAAGCGCGGCGACCACAAGGTGCAGCAACGCAACCCTGAGATCGCTCGGCGCCAACCGCGGGAAGCGGCGATCGATCCAGAGCGCCAGCCCGACGGCGCTGAAGACGAACGTCACGGCGAAGAGCGCGATGATCACGGCCAACGTCGATCATACCGCCCCTCCACCGCTCACGCCCGATAATGCCGGTTATGTCAAGTTGAGATGATCGAACGGGGAGGGGCAGCCACGGGCGGGTCTCCCCTCAGCCGGCGAGCGGATGCGTCGGATCGCTCGGAAAGTAGGCTCGGCGCCGGGCGAGCGAGAGCCGCTCGCGGGCGTCGGCCAGGAGCTCGGCGCCGGACGCGTGCTCGCCGATATCCGCGAACCCCGCCGCGCCGCACAGCACACCGCCCGCGAAGAGCTCGCTGCCGGCGAGCGCCGCGCGCACGCGCTTGAACGCGGCCCTGGCCTCGAATTCGCCGGCGCGCGGGAAGAGCAGCGCAAAGTGGTCGGCTCCGAGGTGGCCCACGCGGTCGTCGTGGCGCACGGCCGAGCGTGCGAGTGCGCCTACGTGCAGAATCAGGTCGCGCTGGTCGATCGCCCCGGGCCCGAGCTCGAAGCCGTGCACCGTGAAGACGGCGACCGCCAGCGACTGGTTACGCCAGCGCGCCGCGGCGACCGTGCGCTCGAGCTCGACCGCGAACGCCCCGCTGTCGAGCAGCATCTCCTCGCCGGCGATACCGGCTGCGAGCGCCAGCGCCACGCAGTGTCCGAGGGCGTCGACGAACGACTCCTGCTCGCGCGACGGCTCCTCGTCCCAGCTGGCGACAAGCCCTTCCGGCGCCATCCGCAGGTGGCAGGCGAGCCCGGCCTCGTGCGGCGCCGATGCGAGGATGCGGTCGATCACCCCGGCGTCCGCCTGCGGCGCGGCGAGGGCCGCCGCGGCACGCGACAGGACGTCGATCAGGATGTGGCCGTCATCCATCGGTTCCATATCGGGTCAGATGACCGCGGCCTTGAGCGCTACTGAGCGCGATCAGGCGACGGCCGCGCCCCACGTGTGTCCCGGAGCGGCGTCGTCGTCCGCCGAGAGCACCCTGTGGCGGACGGCCTCGATCGAGAAGTCGGCCAGGAGCCCGCGCTGGTAGGGCTCCGTCTCCCGCTCCAGGACCGCCAGGAAGGCGTCGACGAGCGGCGCCTCGAACTGGCTCCCCTTGCCGAGGATCAGCTGCTGGATGGCCCGCTCCGTCGTCATCGCGGCCCGGTACGCCCTGTCGGACGTCATCGCGTTGTACGAGTCGGCAACGGCGATGATCCGCGCCAGCCGCGGGATCGCGTGGCCGGCGAGGCCGTCGGGATAGCCGACGCCGTCCCAGCGCTCGTGGTGGCTGCGAACCACGAGGGCGATGTCGCCGTAGTCCTCAACCTCTGCGAGGATCCGCGCCCCGATCTCGGGATGGCGCCGCATCTCGGCCCACTCGTCGTCGTCCAGCGCCGAGCGCTTCTCGAGGAGCTCCGCGCTGATCCCGATCTTGCCGATGTCGTGCACGAGCGCCGCCAGGTGCACGCGCGTGATGTCCGCCTCCGGCAGCCCGAGCTCGACGGCGATATCGCGGCAGTAGACGGCGACGGCGGCTGAGTGGCCGGCCGTGTACCTGTCGCGCGAGTCGAGGGCGCGCACCATCGCGGCGGCGAAGCTGATGTTGACGCGGCGCAGGTGCTCGTTCGCGGCCTCGAGGCGCGCGTTCGACTCCCCCAGCTCCTCGATCAGCTGCGCCTGGCGGGCGTGCATGCGGAAGCTCAGGTGCGCCGCGATCAACGGCACCACGAAGAAGGCGAGCACCTCCACCCCCACGCGCCCGTACGTGAACGCGATCAGTGCGGTGACCGGTGCGTACAGCGCGACCGAGACTGCGATCGAGCCGCGCAGGAGCCTCCAGAGCTCGAGCGGCCGTGTCCCGTGCCTGAGGAGGAGCGTCACGGCGGTGACGAAGAACTCGACACCGGTGCCGACGACGGAGGCGACGGCCGCCACGCCGACGAGGGCGACGAGCGAGTCGGGATTGACGACCTGCTCGGCCAGGACGGCGCTCCACCCCGCCGCGCAGCCGGCGAGCGTCTTCCCCGAGAGGTAGATCAGGAACCGCTCGAGCGGCCCCTCGCGGTGCAGCATCGCCGCCCCGCCGACAACCGCCGCCGCGGCGGGCCCGAAGAGCACGGCCGCAAGGGCGAGCGGCATGAACGAGACCGACACCTCCACGCGCGGGGAAACGCGCATGCTGTGGCCCTCGGCCACGTGCGCGATGACGGCCAGAACGAGGACGACGTCCCACTCCCCCAGGCCATGCACGGACCATGACGCCGCCACCAGGCCCAGGGCGAGCCCGGCAAGCACCGACGCATAGACGCGGATGATTGTCAGATTCTGCTCCTGCTCGTCACATGCTTGTGGTCAAGACTTGACATAGCTCGAACGGGTGGCTAGTCTCCCCCCCGAAAGGGGTACAAACGTGACGCGAGGGGAGAGGAACATCATGGGTATCAAGGGCTGGTAGAGACAAAGGTCGGCATCGGCGTTATCGGTACGCCGAGGGGTCAGGTTGAGCCCTTCTCGCGACCGCGGGTTCTGGGGTCGGGCCCAGAATCCCCCGCCGCACGGGATGTCATCGCGCCTCCACGAGACGGCAGCGCCCAACGCGCCGCCTCGTGGGGGCGCGTTACGTTGGGGGGAAGAAGCCGGTGAGCGCCTGGAGCAGAGCGCCCACCGGATGACGGAAAACGCCGGCCGATGAGCCGGTGGAGCACGACGCGCCGACACCTCGCGCGCGATGCGGCAGCGATCGCTGTTTCCACTCGTGGTATCGGTGATCTGGCCCATGCGGCCCATCCCCCGACGGGGTGTCGGCGGCGGTGCTCAAGCCGGACCGCACTGCCGCCGATACACGCGTAAGGGGCGGCGGCCACGCCCGCCGGGACGGCTCGCTCCAGCCGACGGCTCCATCCACACGTACTCATCCCAAGAGGTCTGACACATGAGCGACGCCGAGGCACAACCGGAACAGCCTGCCCGCGACGAGTCCGCAAGCGGGCTTCGCAGGGCCATGGAACACCGGATGGCTTCGCTGCAGGAGGCTGAGGAGCGCCTCCAGCGCGAGCAGTCGGCGCTGCAGGAGCAGGCCAAGGTCGTCTTCGCCGAGCGCGAGGCGCGGCTCGCGCGCCGCGAGCGCGAGCTGGCCAAGCGCGAGGCGGCGCTCGCCGTGAGCGAGGGAATCGCCTCGTCCAACACCGGCGAGGGCGTCGGCGCCGCCGAGCGCGCCCACCTCGAGGCGGGGACCGCCCGCCTGGAGGAGCGCCAGGCCGAGCTCGACCGCCGCGAGCAGGCGCTCGTCGAGCGCGAGCGCGATCTGGCCGCCGCTGCGGCGTCCCCCACCCCCGCCGCCGACGGCACTCCTCTTGTTGACAACGCACGTGCGCAGGCGCTCGAAGAGGCTGTCACCACGCTCGAGCGCCAGGTCGACCACATGAAGGCCCAGCGCGAGCAGATCGAGCGCGAGCGCGACTCGCTGGTTGAGCAGCTGCGCGACCGCGGCGCCCTCGGGTCGGTGGAGCTCGCCGAGCGCGAGGCGCGGCTCTCGACGCTCGAGCAGGAGCTGACCGACCGCGAGCACCGCGCCAAGAAGGTCGAGAAGGTCCTCACCCAGAAGGAGCTGCACGTCGACGGCGTCCGCGCCGACCTCGAGCAGCGGGCCGCCGAGATGTCCGAGAACGAGCGGGCGCTGGCCGAGCGGGCCGCCGCGGTCGAGAGCCGCGCGACCGCCGCCGAGACCGCCGAGGCCGAGACCCGCGCCCGGCTCGAGCAGCTGGATGCCCGCGAGGCGGACGCCGCCCGGTCGTTCGACGAGCTTGCGACCGCCCAGGCGTCCCTCAAGGAGGCCACCGAGGCGCTTGAGAGCCGTTCGAGCATGATCGAGGCCGCCGAGGCGAAGGTCGCGGCGATGCACGCCGACACCGGCCGGAAGGTCGCCGAGGCCGAGCAGCGCATCTCCGCGCTCGCCGACCGCGAGAAGGAGCTCCAGCACGTCGAGGCCCGCCTTGCGGAGCTCGACGCGCGCGACCGCGAGGTCAGCCAGGCCGTCGCGAACCTCGAGGAGCGCGAGCGCGACCTGCGCGACATCGATGCCCGCCGGCAGGCCGCCGAGAGCGCCGCGACGCGCGCCGACGCCGCCACGAAGCAGCTCGAAGAGCGGCGCGCCGAGGCCGAGGCCCGGATCGCCCAGTGTGACGCCCGGGTGCTCGAGCTGGCCGACAAGGAGCGCCGCCTCACCGAGATCAACACCCGCCTCGCGGAGTTCGACGTCCGCCAGGAGAAGCTCCAGAACGCCGAGGCAGAGATCGCCGCCGAGCGCAGCCAGGCCGAGAACCTGGAGCGCGAGGCGCACCGCCTCCAGAAGCAGGCCGAGCGGATGCTGGCCGACGCCGAGCAGCAGGCATCGCAGCAGGTCGAGCGGCTGGCCGCCGACCTTCGCGAGCGCGAGGCCCGGCAGGCCGTCGCCGAGGCCGACCTCGAGCGGCGCGAGGCCCGGCTCGACCGCCGGCAGGACGCGCTCGACGAGCGCGAGCGCGACGTCGACAACCGAAACGACGCGCTCGAGCTGCGCGACGTGCAGATCAAGGAGCGCGAGGCGGACGTCGCCCGGCTCACGGTGCGCGCCGATCGGGTCGAGGCCGAGCTCGATGCCCAGCGCGCAGCCCTGGCGGATGCCGAGGACGCCGTCGCACGCGAGCGGGCCGTGCTCCAGCGGCGGATGGCCGAGCTCCAGAAGCGCGACGAGGCCGGACGCCACGACCTGGACGAGGCCGTTCGCACCGCGGCCGAGGCCAGCGGAGGCCGCAAGGGCCTTCTGGGACGCGGCGGAGGCAAGTCCGTCGAGGAGCTCCACTCCGCGCTGCGGTCGAAGGAGGCCGAGCTTCAGGCCCAGGAGCGCCGGCTGAGCGAGCTCAGCTCCGCCCTGCAGCGCCGCGAGTCGGATCTCGACACCTACGCCCGGAAGCTCCAGCGGAGTGCCGCGGCCGACGCCGCGGGATCATCGGTGCGGCCGTCGGACTTCACGGTCGAGGAGCCCGAGGTGCGGCACGAGCCCTCGCCTGACGACGACGATCCGACGCGCAAGCGGCTCCAGTTCTGGTCTCGGTAGCGAACCCGGCCGGGTCCACGCCCTGATCCGTCCGGTGGGCTGAGTAGCGTCCGGCCGTGCTCCGGCCGATCGAGCGCCAGCGCCACCGTCCCGCCACCGCGGTCGCCGCAGGCGCGGCGTATGCGGTCGCGTGGTTCGTGCCGGCCTGGGGACGGCCCGGCTGCCTGGCGGTCGCTGTCTGCCTGGCCTGGCTCGCGGGCGCGAGGATCGGCGGCCTGGTGATGGGCGCCGCCATCCTGGTTGCTCCGGTCGGCCTTCCGGCGCGGATCGGGCTCTCGCTCGCATCGGCGCTGGGCGGCGAGGTGCTGGAGCATGAGGCTCGCGCCCGGCGCGAGCTGCGCGCGCGGTCGTTCACCGACCGCCTCACGGGACTTCGCAACTACGACTTCTTCTCCGAGGCGATGGCCGCCGAGTTGGCCCGCGTCCGTCGCTACGGCGGCTGCACCACGCTCGTCCTGATCGACCTCGACCGCTTCAAGGCCTACAACGACCGCAACGGCCACGGCGCCGGGAACCGGCTCCTGGCGGCGGTCGGGCGGGCGCTCCTGTACGAGAAGCGCGACGCCGACATCGCCGCCCGGTTCGGAGGCGAGGAGTTCGCAGTCCTCGTACCGGGGCGGGCCGCCGACGGCGTGGTGCTGGCCGACCGGCTGCGCCGTGCGATCGCCGACGTGCCGGCCGGCCGGCTCGATCGGCACGCCGTGCCCGACATCGTGACGGCGTCGGCCGGCGTCGCCACCTTCCCGCTCGACGCGCGCGACGGCGACGAGCTCTTCGAGATCGCCGACCGGGCGCTCTACGAGGCCAAGCGGCGGGGGCGCGACCGCGTGGTCACCGCGGCCGAGATCGGATCGTCGACCCTCCCCCACGCCGTTTAGCGCGGGGGAACCCAGGGTTCCCGCGCGTCTACAGCAGGTCGGCGCGCTCGGCGTCGAACCGGGCGGAGTGGAGCTGATGGTGGAACACCTCGACCGTCAGGTCACGCGTGTCGCCGAACGGGCGGTCGACAAACCGGACGACGCGGTCGTGGTAGAAGGGCACGTCGAGATGGGCCCCCGAGACGAGGTTCAGCGACACCTCGCCGCAGCTCGGGCACGTCACGGCCACGCCGATGCACTCGTCGCGCATCTCGCCCGCCGGGGCGACCATGTTCAGGCTGGACGGCCACACGGGCTTCAGCCTGGCCTCCCTGCTGCAGTAGAGCCGCCACGGCCAGTTGCCGCGCTGCACCTCGGCGCGGGCGATCTCGGCGAGCTCGTCGCCGACGGGCTCGGTGCGGCCGGTGAGCAGGTTCCGGAACTCGACCTCGACGGGCGCGAGCGGCCCATAGTCGAGATCGGCGTGCGTCACGAGCCCCTGGTGCGGCTCGCCGCAGGCGCAGTCGTAGACGACGCGGTAGACGGCCGGGTGGGCGGCGCCCGGCAGGCGCTCGAGGCGGCGAAACGCGGAGAGCCGAACGCGCGTCAGCTCGCCGCCCGGACGGTGCGGGCAGTGGAACCGGTAGCTCGCTCGTAACGTGTCGTACATATCTCCGTGTTATCGACCCCGACGGCCGATCCTGTTAGCATCGCCGCGCGGTGCCCCGCATCGACCTCCGCACGAAGGTCCGCGACGTCCCGGACTTCCCCCGTCCCGGGATCGTCTTCAAGGACATCATGCCCCTTCTGGCGGACGCCGAGGCCCTGCACCAGGCGGTCGACGAGATCGCGGAGTGGGCCGAGCCGCGGAAGGTCGACGTCGTGGTGGGCGCCGAGGCACGCGGGTTCATCCTCGGAGCGGCCGTCGCATACAAGCTCGGATGCGGGTTCGTCGCCGCGCGCAAGCCCGGGAAGCTCCCGTTCCTCACGGTCGGGGCGAAGTACGCCCTCGAGTACGGCTTCGACGCGCTCGAGATGCACGTCGATGCCCTGAAGCCGGGGACGCGCGTCCTCGTGCACGACGACCTGCTCGCCACCGGCGGCACCGCCCGGGCCAAGATCGACCTCGTCGAGCAGCTGGGAGCCGAGGTCGTCGGCGTGGCGTTCGTGGTCGAGCTCTCGTTCCTGAACGGCCGCGACAAGCTCTACGGGCACGACATCCACTCGCTGCTCCAGTACGAGAGCGAGTAGCCGCAACAACGGGGTCTGACCCCGTTGTTGCAGTCAGCGGGCGACGTCGCGCAGGTCGCGCACCAGGAGGAGGTGAGCGAGCTGGCTCGTGAGCTCGGCGAGTTGCTCGAGCTCCTGAAGGCCGGCCTCGCGCCGTTCGGCGTTCGACGAGCGGAGGGACGGGGCGAGGATCTGCTCGAGCAGGCCCGCCTCTCGGCCGACAGCCGACCGGAAGGCCTTCAGGTGCCTCGCCGCCACGCCGTAGCGGGCCAGGCGCTGGCAGATGATCACGATGTCGACATCGGTGCGCGAGTACGGCGTCCCGCCTCCGCGCCTGCGGCCGTCGAGGAGCTGGTACTCCTCGAGCTCGCGGACGAAGCTGCCGTCGGCGTCGGCGGCCGACAGGAGCTGGTCGAGGCTGAGCGCATCCTCGCTCCCGCCGACGAGCCGCGGGCGCCGGCCGGTGCCGGCCGTCGAGCGGCCCTGGGCGATCACCTGCCGGATGACCCTGAGCGGCAGGAACTCGTCGCGCTGCATGCGCAGGATCTCGCGCAGCTGGTCGACGTCGTCGTCGGAGTAGAGCCGGTAGCCGCCGGGCGTCCTGCGCGGCGTGATCAGCTTCTGGTCCTCGAGGAACCGGATCTTCGAGATCGAGACGTCGGGGAACTCCTCGTGCAGGAGCTTGCACACGGTCCCGATCGTGAGCCGGGACGGGCGCGGCGCCTGGGCGGCTGCGGGCTTGGCTGACATCACGGCGCCCGTTCGATGTAGGTGAGGCGGTACTTGCCGATCTGGAGCTCGTCGCCGTCGGCGAGCCGGGTGCTCTCGACCCGGTGGCGATTCACATACGTGCCGTTCAGGCTCGCGCGGTCGGTCAGGTGCAGCCCGTCGTCTCGGCGTTCGAGGAGCGCATGGTCGCGCGAGACGGTGATGTCGTCGAGGAACACGTCGGATTGGGGAGCCCGGCCGATCGTCATGCGCGCGCGGTCGATCGCGAACTGCTCGCCGGCGCGCCCGCCGCCTGTGCGGATCACGAGCGTCGCCCCCTCCCCCGCGTCGTCGGCGCCGCCGGCCTCCGCGCCGTCCTCGTCGACCGCCTCGAAGCTCATCGTCGGCTCGCCGGCGTCAGGGTCGAGCAGGCTCGCGCCGCATCGCCCGCAGAAGCGCGCGGCCTCGCGGTTGTGGTGTCCGCACTCGGGGCAGTACATGCCTAATCCGGTGCCGGCGCGTCGTCGAGCTCGGGCGGCGGCCCGCGATGGGCCAGGATCTCGGTGAGCCTCTCGATGTCGATCTCCGAGAGCGAGGACTGCTCGCCGGCATGGCGTCGCTTCACCCGGTCGACGAGCTCCGCCCGCAGGATGTCGATCTTGCCGTGCAGCAGGCGGCGCCGGTACGACACCTCCTCCTCCTCGTGCACGTAGCGCTCGATCAACGCCTTCAGGTCGTCGTCGGAGATCGTCGTGAAATCGGGCAGAACGTCCATGGGATGGGTATCCGTTCGTTCGGGAACGCAGGTCAGTGTACTTCGCGGCGGCCAAATCCTCAAGCTCTGGTTGAGGGTTTAGACCGTCGCCGCTACGAACCCCTCCAGCATCGCGCGGTACTTCGCCTCGAGCGCCTGCGAGTCCTCCCGCGTGGCGCCTTCCGCATAGATGTGGAAGATGGGCTCGTCGGGGTCGGGGATGATCTGTGCCCAGCCCGATCCCTCGAACACCTTGATGCCGTCCGTATCGTCGACCTCGAGGCCCTTCACCGCCTCGATCACCTGGCGCATCGCCGTCCCCTTCGCCGACCATGGGCAGTGGGCCTGCTCGTGGACAAGCGTGCTGATCGGAAGGTCGTGCACCAGATCGGAGAGCGTCTTGCCGGCCCGCGACGCGATCTCGAGGAGCTTCCCGATCGACATCACCGCGTCGTAGGCCAGCAGGAAGTCGGGGAAGACATAGCCGCCGCCCGACGCTCCGGCGAAGACGACGTCGTCCGATCCGGCCGCCGTCGCGAGGAGGTCGCCCTGCGAGGCCTTCGTGCGCCGAACGACGATGCCGTTTCCGCCCGCGATCTCCTCGACCATGCGCGTCTCGGTGACCGGGACGAGGAGCGCTCCGCGGAGGCCCGACTCCGAGAGCTCGCGCACGAGCAGAAGGAGCGTCGTCTCGGGCGGGATTGCGGCTCCGTTCTCGTCGATCAGCCACACACGTTCGGCCGCGTTGTCGATCACGACGCCCAGATCGGCGCCGATCGCCCGCACGAGCCGGCCGGTCTCGTCGAGCGCGGCCGAGATGTCGAGCCCGCGCAGGCTCGCGCTCGAGTCGACGAAGGCGTTCAGGGCGACCATCTCGACGCCGAGGTCGCCCACGAGCGACGGCATGACCAGCGAGGCGGCCGAGAAGTTGTAGTTCAGGACGAGGCGCAGCCCCCGGCCGGCGATCGCGCCGCGGTCGAGCGCGCCGAGAAGGTCCTGCACGTAGCTGCTCGTGGCCCGCGTCGGATACGTGAGCGTGCCGATCTCGCCGGGGCTCGTGCGGCGGAACTCCTGCCGCGAGAACGATCGCTCGATGCCCTTGATGGTGGCGTCGCTCGCGAGGATGCCGGGCGGCTCGAAGAACACGACCTGGATCGTGTCGGGATCTCCGGCGGCGACGCGGACGTGCAGTCCGCCCGTGCGTTCGTCGACGCGCATGTCGTGCCGGTTCACGGCCGGCAGCGACACCCGCAGGTCCGTGACGTTGATGCCCGTCGAGACGAGCCCCGAGATGATCGCCCGCTTGATCATCCGCGACGCCGGATGGGCGTCGCGGCTCGCCACGACCGACGCCCCCTTCGCGAGCGTCGTCCCGTAGGCGGCGCCGATCCGGGCTGCAACCTCCGCCGTGATATCGACGTTCACGAGCCCCATCGCGCCGCCGCGCCCGAAGATCGTCGTGATCCCGCGCGACTCCCAGATGAGGTTCGTGTGGATCGCCGCGCCGGCCTCGATCGTCTTGAACGGATACACCTTGACGTGCGGGTCGAGCACCGCCTCGGCGCCGATCGAGCAGTCGTCGCCGACGGCAACGCCCTCGTTCAGCAGGGCGTGTGCGCGCACGTCGACGCCCTTGCCGAGGATCGTGCCGTCGATCCGCGCGCTCCGGCCGATGTAGCAGCCCGAGTCGATCACGCTGCGCTCGGTCGACGCCCCCTCCTTCACGACCACGTTCTGGCCGAGCACCGAGTACGGCCCGATCCGCGCACCGGCCTCGATCTGGCAGTAGTTCCCGATGACGGCGGGGCCCTCGATCTGGTTCAGGTCGGGGAGCTGGACGCCGTCACCGAGGACCACGTTGTCGCGCAGCCGGATCCCCGTCACCTCGAGCTGGATGCGTCCGTCGAGGGCGTCGAAGTTCGCCTTTCGGTACTGGTCGAGGTTCCCGATGTCCTGCCAGTAGCCCTCGACGAGGTGCCCGTAGACCGGCTTTCCCCGCCTCAGCAGATCCGGGAAGAGCTGCTTCGAGAAGTCGTATGACGTCCCGTCCGGCACGGCGGCGAGGACCTCCGGCTCGAGCACGTAGACCCCGGTGTTGATGGTGTCCGAGAACACCTGGCCCCACGACGGCTTCTCGAGGAACCGCTCGACGCGGCCCTCCGAGTCGGTGATGACGACGCCGAACTCGAGCGGGTTCTCGACGGAGTAGAGCGCGAGCGTCGCCACCGCCCCCCGCCGCTTGTGCGCCTCGACGAGCGCGCCCAGATCGAAGTCGCAGAGCGCATCGCCGGAGATGACGAGAAACGTCTCGTCGAGCAGCTCCGCTGCGTTCTTCACGCTGCCGGCGGTCCCGAGCGGCGTCTCCTCGACCGAGTAGTGCAGCTCGACGCCGAGCTCGCCGCCGTCGTCGAAGTACCCCCGGATCACCTGCGGCAGATACGCGACGGTGACCACGATGTCCGTCATCCCGTGCTTTCGCAGGAGATCGATGATGTGCTCCATGCACGGCTTGCCGGCCACCGGCACCATCGGCTTGGGCTGGTTCGACGTCAGCGGCCGGAGGCGCGTGCCCTCGCCGCCCGCCATGACGACGGCTTTCACGTCACGCCTCTCACGTCAGGCCGCCTCTCGTGGGGCGACCGAGTAGAGCGCCCCGGCCACGAGCGAGACGCAGACCCCGACGGCGCAGAGCACAAGCGGCCACGAGTCCGACGTGGCCATGAGCAGCGCGAGCGAGAGCATGATGAGCGCCGTGGCCCACTTCCCGACAGTATTGACCGCGATCCGCGTCTCCGCGTGCCGCTTGTGGAAGAGCGCGGCGAGCCACACGTCGCGGGTCAGGACGGGCAGCGCGAGCCACCACGGCAGCCGTCCCGCATACCAGAGCAGGATCAGCGCCATGTTGATGAGCAGCCGGTCCGCGATCGGATCGGCGATGCGCCCGAACCGGGACGGCTCGTGGGCCCGCCTGGCCAGCACGCCGTCCAGGTAGTCCGTCAGCGAGGCGACGGTGAAGATCGCCGCGGCGGCCAGGCTTCGGCCCCCGTCCGCGGTCGCCAGGAGAACGGTGAACGGCAGCACCGCCAGCAAGCGCGCGAGGGTGAGCGCGTTGGCGATCGGTCTCAGCAATGAGGCGAATGCTACCGGCCGCCGGGCCCAGGCCCGCGCGGGCTGCCGGGGAACCTCAGATGTAAGCGAATTGGAAGGACTGCGCCCCGGGCCTGGATCGCGCGCGCGGCCTGTCGATTCCTCGGGTTGGGTAACGATGAGGATGCGACTGGGGGTCATCATCTTCACGCTGGGGGCCGCGTTCGTGGCCGGCGCCATCACCGCGCCGGCCACGAACGCCACTTCAGCGCCGCATGTGCTGTTCGGCGCCTGGGTGCAGCAGGGATCGGCGCCGACACACGCCGACGCGGTGCGTGCCCTCGAAGCCCAGCTCGGCTTCACGCTCTCGATCGACAACCACTACCGGCCGTGGACGAACACGTTCTGGCGCGACGAGCGGGACGACATCGCCTCGGGCCGGACACCCATGGTGTCGTGGACCGGCCAGGGGACGACGGCCGCCGCGATCGCCTCCGGGTCACAGGACGCCAACATCAACCGCGTCGCCGACGCCGTGAAGGCGCTCGGGAGCCGGGTGCTCGTCAGGTTCGCCTACGAGATGGACCAGCCCAAGGGCCGGCCGCGCTACCTCGGCTCGCCTGCGCAGTTCATCGCCGCCTGGCGCCACGTCTACGACGTGTTCCAGGCGCGCGGCGTCACGAACGCGCGCTTCGTCTGGGCGCCGATCGCGGCCAACTACGCCACGGGCGTCGCGCAGAGCTTCTACCCGGGCAACCGCTACGTCGACTGGATCGGCGCCGACGGCTACAACTGGTACCCGGGCCGGGCCGGGTCGAAGTGGACAACGTTCGGAGAAATCTTCTCGGCGTTCTACGCCTGGGCGGCACCCCGCGGCAAGCCGCTCATCGTCGCCGAGACCGGCGCCCAGGAGGACCCCGCCGTCCCCGGGCGCAAGGCGGCCTGGTTCGCCGACGCGGCCGTCTGGATCCGCTCCCACAGCGCGATTCGGGCCGTTTCGTACTTCGACGGCATCTCGCCGAAGGGCTACGACTTCCGCGTCGACACGTCGAGCGCATCGTTCGATGCGTGGCGGACGATGAACCTCGGTTAGTACGGTTAACCGCACTTTCTGACGCCGGCTGAGCCGCTACTCTGCGGGCTTCGTGTCCGACCAAGAAGCAGCTCAGCGGGTCGAAGAGGAACGGCGGATCGCCCACACGGGTGCTCTTGCGCGCATCGCCGGCCACTGCGCACACCACCCGTGGCGGGTCGTCTTCACGTGGCTCGGCATCTTCGTCGCCCTCATCGGCCTGAACGCCGCGTTCCACGGCTCGCTCGTGAACGAGTTCAAGGTGCCGGGCACCGACTTCCAGAAGGCGACCGACCTCATCAACGCCAAGTTCCACGGCCAGAAGGGCGCCGCCCTTCGGGTCGTCATCGCCGCACCCGCCGGCCAGAAGATCGACACGCCCGAGCGGAAGGCCGCGATCGCGAAGATGCTGGCGGTCGGCCAGGCGGCCGAGCGATCGCTCGACGAGAGTAAGTCCGACGTCAGCTCGATCACCGATCCGCTCGCTAAGGACTCCCACCAGCTCTCGACGACGGGCCGGATCGCCTTCTTCGACGTGCAGTTCGACCGAACCGGGTTCGAGCTGCCGCGCGAGGACGTCGTCAAGGTCGAGGACCACCTGCGATCGATCGGCGAGCCGGCGCAGATCCAGGTCGAGTACACCGGCGACGCCGAGAGCCCGCCGCCCGAGCAGGGCCTCTCCGACATCATCGGCCTGATCGCGGGCTTCTTCGTGCTGATCGTGCTGTTCCGGGCGCTCGTGCCCACTGCGATCCCGCTGCTCTTCGCGATCGTCGCGGTGGCCACCGCGTTCCTGCTGCTGTTCCTCGCCGCCCGGATCACGAACTTCAACACGATCACCGAGATCCTCGTGCCGATGATCGGCCTCGGGGTCGGGATCGACTACACGCTCTTCATCGTCACCCGGTTCAGACAGCTCCTCCACGATGGGCTGACCCCGCAGGAGGCCGCCGCCGCCGCGGGCGCGACCGCCGGGCGCGCGGTGGTGTTCGCAGGCACGACGGTGGCCATCTCGATCACCGGCCTCGCCATCATCGGCATCGACTTCATCACCAAGCTCGGCATCGGGAGCGCGCTCGGCGTGCTCACAGCCGTGCTGCTCGCCAACTCGATGCTGCCCGCCGTGCTCTCGCTGCTCGGCCACAAGATCGATCGCGGCCGCCTCGGCATGAAGCCGACCGACGACTCGCGGGCCGGCCAGGCCCGGACGCCGGTCGCCGGATGGGGCCGGTTCGTCTCACGCAAGGCCAAGATCGTGCTTCCCCTGTCGATCGTCCTGCTCCTGCTGCTGGCGTCGCCGGTGCTGTCGGTTCGGCTCGGGCTCGCCGACTCCAGCACGGCGCCCAAGGATCAGACCACGCGCAAGGCGTATGACCTGCTCTCGTCGCCCGACGGGTTCGGAGCCGGGTTCACGGCCCCGATCCCGGTCGTGATCGACCTCGCGAACGACCACCAGGCCGCGGTGAAGCTCGAGGCCGCGATGAAGCAGGTGCCGGGGGTCAAAGAGGTCGCCGCGCCGATCTACAACGACAAGACGAACACCCCTGATCAGGCGTCGGTGTCGATCATCAACGCCTACTCGAAGTACGCCCCACAGGACGCCCGCACCGACGACATCGTCTCGGAGCTCCGCGACCGCACGATCCCGGGGGTGCTCGACGGCTCCTCCGCCAAGGCTTACGTCTCGGGCGCCAACGCCGCATTCACCGACATCGGCAACATCATCTTCGACCGCGCGCCGTACTTCCTGCTCTACATCATCGGCGTCACGTTCATCGTCCTCGCGATGGCGTTCCGGTCGGTCGTGATCGCCACGAAGGCCGCGATCACGACCCTCGCGTCGGCGCTGGTCGGATTCGGCATGCTCACGCTCGTCGTCCAGCTGGGCCACGGGATGGGCATCGTCGGCCTCGACCAGACCGGCCCGATCGAGAGCTTCATCCCGCCGATCGCGTTTGCGATCCTGTTCGGCCTCTCGATGGACTACGAGGTGTTCCTGATGAGCCGGATCCGCGAGGAGCACATCCACGGCGAGGACACCGTCTCCGCTGTGAAGGACGGGATGGCCGGCGTCGGCCGGGTCATCCTCGCGGCGGCGCTGATCATGTCGTGTGTCTTCTTCTCGTTCGTGCTCACGCCTGACCGCGTGTCGAAGGAGTTCGGCCTCCTCCTCGGCATCGCGATCCTGACCGACGCGATCATCATCCGCCTCACTCTCGTCCCGGCCCTCCTCACGCTCCTCGGCGAGCGCTCCTGGGCCATGCCGCGGTGGCTCGACAAGGCGCTGCCCAACCTGACGATCGAGCCGCCCGGCGAGCGCCAGGCGCCGCGCGGCAGCGGCGCGCGCCGCGAGCCCGCCCCGGCCGGGGACTGAGTGGATCGTCCGGCGACGTTCGCCGCTCTCGCAGCCTGCTTGGATAGCAGGCTGCTCGCGAAGCCTGTCAAGGCATTGCCTTGACAGGCTGGCGGCTGCAAAGCGGCGCGCTGCTGCGTCCTCGGTCGCGCCAATAGTTCCCCACTATTGCCGCTCCCTGCGTCCTTGCATCGCTTGCTTTTCGCTCGCCATCGACGCCAGCAACGTCACCGGACGACCCACTAACAACCAGCACGGTCCTCAAGAACGGGGTCCCGGCACCGATCACCGGGGTGCATGGGTGCGCATGCACCCGGCAGCATCTCTGAGGAGGATGCGATGCAGATCGATCCCGTCGACAAGTTCGCCGCGCCCCGAGGCTCTGAGCCGATCGCCCCGCGGCATGCCTTCCCGACGAGCCGGCCTCCGATGCACACGAGCTCGACCGAGCCCGAGCCCACGTCGTCGGCGCCGAGCCGCACTGCGGGCCGCGGCACCACGTCCACGACGCCTCCGAAGTTCTCGCATCGCCTCGACGAGGCCCTCCACCGTGAGGGCAGGTTGGGCGACCTGGCGGGAGGCTTGACCCGCCACCAGGTCAACCGCATGCTCGCCGGGCTCCCGCCCGGAGGGTTCGACGGCGATTTCGCCCATATGGGCTCCGAACAGCTGAAGGCGCTCGCGCAGCTCATGCGCGGCGACGGCGGGCCTCTGGCGGCCGGGCAGACGAAGCGCTACACGTTCGATCCGACGCTGCCGGTCGACAAGACGCCGCGCCCGGCCTGACGCCGCCCGGCGGCGACCCGCCGCGCTTACCGCGTCGCCTCGAACTCGGCCCAGCCCCGCGCCCGCGTTTGGCAGGCCGGACAGCCGCCGCAGCCGTAGCCCCAGTCGTGGAGCTCGCCTCGGACACCCTCGTAGCAGGTGTGGGTCGCGGTTCGCACGAGCTCGAGCACGCCCAGCTCGTGCGCCAAGGCCCAGGTCTGGGCCTTCGTGCGGTGCAGGAGCGGCGCGTCGATCACGAAGTCCGCGCAGTCCATCCCGATCCGGATCGTGCCCTCCAGGGACGCGACAAAGTCGGCTCGACAGTCCGGGTATCCGGCCTCGTCGGTCGAGCAGACGCCCGCGACGAGCGCCTTCATTCCCCGTGGGATGCCGAAGGCGGCAGCGAGGCCAAGGAAGATGATGTTGCGCCCGGGCACGAACGACGAGGGCAGGCCGCGTTGCTCGGCGTAGGTGTTCCCGGTTCCGGTCGCGTCGGCGAGGCTCTCGATGGCGGGGTTCGTCAGGCTCGCGTCGGCCAGCTGCGCGAACGCCTCGATCGGGAGGATCGTGTGCTCCACCTCCGCCTGGGCGGCGATCGCGGCGGCGCAGTCGAGCTCGATGCGATGGCGCTGGGCGTAGTCGAACGACAGGGCATGCACGCGTGCGTAGCGGCGGATGGCGTAGTGAAGGCACGTGGTCGAGTCCTGCCCCCCGGAGAGGCAGACAACGGCCGCATCGGTGCTCACCGCGTGTGGGAGCTCGACGCCGTCACGGCGATCCCGCCCCGAGAGTTGAACTTCACGGTTACCGTCATCGCCACCGGGTCAAGCGCGGCTACGAGATCGTCGCGCATCAGGGTGGCGAGGTGCTCGTGGAAGATCCCCTCCTCCCGGAAGGTCTCGAGGTAGAGCTTCAGGCTCTTCGTTTCGACCGCCAGCTCATTCGGGCGGTACTCGATCGTGATCGTCGCCCAATCCGGCTGGCCGGTGATCGGGCAGCGGCAGGTGAACTCTCCGCAATCGAGCGTGATCACCTGCGAGCGGTCGGCGATCGGAAACGCCTCGATCGCGCGGTCGGGCTTCGCATCGGGGTTTCCGAGCTTGGTCAGGCGGACGGTGTGGGCGTCGGTTGTCATCAGCGGCCTTTCTCGTGTCCCCAGGCGACGACGTGGAGCTGGGGCATGATCCGCGCGCCGGCCATGACCGGATCGCCGGCGGCGCGCTCGCACAGCCAACGGTAGCGATCCGAGACGCCGCGCAGCGTCTCGGCATGCGTGTCGCCGGGCCGAGGAGGGTCGGTGCCGCACGACAGATGGAAGGGCAGCTGCGGCCACCGCTCGCGAACGCCATGCGCCCACACGTAGTCCTCCTCGTGGAAGACGACGATCTTGAGCGCCAGCGGGGCCTCGGTCGCGACCGCACGGTCGAGGAACCGCTCCGCCTCGGCGTCGTGGTCTTCCGAGGCCATCCCGCTGGACGGCGGCTTCGGGCTGATGGTGAGGAGGTCGACGTCGGCCAGCCACTCCCGCCAGACGCTGCCCTGCGTCTCGACCGCGACCTTCCGGCCGGCCCGATGCAGGCGAGCGACCAGGTCCCCGAGCTCGAACAACGCCGGATTGCCGCCGGAGAGCGTCACCCACTCCGGTTGTGCCGAGAGCCGGTCGAGCGCGTCGATCACCTCGGCCGGCGTCATGCGCGGCGCATCACGAACGGCCTCGGGCAGCACCGCATGCAGCGAGTCACACCACGAGCACCGGTAGTCGCACCCGCCGACGCGGACGAACGAGCACGGCACTCCGGCCAGGGCACCCTCGCCCTGGATGGTCGGCCCGAACACCTCGACCACCGGGATTCGCGTCATCGCCGGACGGTGGCAGACGCCGAGCGCGTCTCCCACACGGTCACCGCGGACACCGGCAGCCCCGCATCCGCCACCAAGCCGAGCATCCAGGACGCGATGTTCTCCGCCGTCGTGGGGTGAAACTCCTCCGGCATGGCGTCGTTCAGGTGGCGGTGATCGACGAGCGGCTGGACCTCACGTTTCCACCATTCCGACACGTCGAGGAAATCCACGACCATGCCGTCGTCGGACTCGCCGCGCGCCGGCTTGATCTCGCCTTCGAAGGTCAGCTCCACACGGTACGAATGCCCGTGCAGCTCGCGGCACTTGCCGGCGTGGTTCGGGAGCGAATGCGCCGCCTCGAACGAGAACTGCTTTCGGATGACCGCTCGCACTGCGTCGTGCAGAGTATCGGAGCCGGTACTGCGGGCCCGCCCGCGGGCAAGCTCCCGGCGGTGCCGGGACAGAAAACGTCACAAATACCACGTTCCGGGGATGACGTCCGAATGGGAACGGTCTAGCGTCCCGGTTCGCCGCGTCTCGCCGCCCCGCCGACTACGGAGCGTGCTCTGGACGTGCGTCACCGTCGTCCTCCCCACGGGGGAGGCGAGACGCGGCGCCTGTCGGTTACCACGATCCGGGGAGGTCGGCTCCGCAAGGCGCAACTACGATCGCTCCCGGCTTCAATGGAACGGTCTTCGCAGTCAGCCGGAACCGAGGCGATCTCGTCGCGATCGCCTGCGGACGCGCTGCCGTCGAGCATCTCCGAGACTCACCAGGCTGTTGTGGTCGCGCGGATGCGCGACGCCGTGCTCGTCGATGTGAGCGACGGCTTCTGCGCCCTCGTGGGAAGGCCGCGCGAGGAGCTGCTCGGCCGGACCTCCGCGGATCTCGGGATCAGCAACCGCGACCGGCTGGACTGGCTCATCTCGCGGTTCCCTGAGCGCGGCCGAAGCCATCACCAGCAGCGCGAGTTCGAGACGCCGCACGGCCGTGTTCTCACCGACCTGGACATCCACGGGATCGAGGTCGGCGGCGAGCGGCTCGTCGTAGCGGTGATCACTCCCGTCCCGGACGCTGCGACCAGACCGGATGAGCGCGTCCTGGGCGCCATTCTCGAAGCCACGCCCCTCGGCCTGGTCATGTACGACCGTGAGCTCCGGATCGTCCGCGTCAACCGCGCAGTCGAGCGGCTGGGACGCCTCCGGCCCGAGCACATCGGCATGCGGCTGACCGACGCCGTCCCGGATGCCGATCCGCGCGTTTCCGCCGCGATCCGCGAGGTGTTCGAGACGGGCGAGGCGATCACCGGCCTGGAGGTGGGACGCGACGACGACACGTACCTGATGACGCTGTTCCCGATCCGTCACAGGTCGGACGAAGTGGACAACGTCGGGTGCATGTTCATGGACGTGACCGACCGTGTGGCCGCCGAGCGGGCCCTGGCCGACAGCGAACGACACCGCCGCCAGATCCTCGGGAGCATGCTGCAGACGGAGGAGGTCGAGCGCAGCCGGATCGCAACGGAGCTCCATGACGACACCGTGCAGGTGATGGCCGCGGCGCTGCTGAGCCTCGACCGCGTCTCCCTGGTCGCAGCGCGAACCGGCGTCGGGGATCTGGTGCCGGCGGTCTCGATGGCGCGGGCGACGCTCGAGGAGGCGACGGAACGGACGCGCCGGCTCATGTTCGAGCTCCGACCGGCGATCCTGCACGACCAGGGCCTCTTCCGCGCCCTGAACGTCCTGGTGTCGCAGATCGCCCGCGAGGTGGGCGCGCAGGGCGACGTCACGGGGCCTTCGAAGCGCTACGACCTCGCCGTCGAGGAGCTCGTCTACCGAGCGGCGCAGGAGGCGCTGGCGAACGTCCGCAAGCACGCCCGGCCGCGGACGATCATCGTCTCGCTGACCGACGACGGTGAGACGCTTCAGAGCGAGGTGCGCGACGATGGGTGCGGCTTCGACGCCGACTCGGTGCGCTCACGGCCGGATGCCGCCCTGCACTTCGGCCTGGACACGAAGATCGAGCGCATCCGCGCGGCAGGCGGCGACGCGACGGTCGAGTCGTCGCCCGGCGCCGGGACGAGCGTCCGCTTTACCGTCCCGATCGGGGCGGCGCGTTCGTCGGCCGCGGCGCCCTCCCCTGGCGTTCAGTAGTGCCCACGTGCGAGATGTGGTGACTCCCCCGATGCGGGGTCGCGGCCGTTCGGCAGGCGACGAACGGTCTGAGACCGGGGAGTGAGCACGACAACTTGGAGCGATCGGGGCGAGAGCCGATCTTCCCTCCAGCACCGTCGCTCTCCGGCCACAAGGCGGGCGGTAGGATAGCCCTCCCGCCCGTTCAGAAAGGGGAGTGAATGGCCCTGGCAGAAGGCGAGACAAGCGTCGAGGCAGCCCGAGAGCTGTTCGAGCGTAACGACGTCCACACGGTCGAGTGCATGTTCGCCGACACCTGGGGCATCCCCCGTGGCAAGCGCCTGCCGACGAGCCACTTCCTGAAGGTGGCGGCCGAGTTCGGCTTCCCGATGGCGAACGTCGTCTTCACGTGGGACATGCACGGCGCCATCTTCCCGACGTCGTACGTGGACGACGCAACCGGCTACCCGGACCTGCACGTCGTGCCCGACCTCTCGACGCTTCGCCTGGCCGGCTGGAAGAAGGGAACCGCCTACTGCATCTGTGACACGGTCGAACCAACCACCCACGAGCCCGTCCCGCTCGACGGACGCCTCATCCTTCGTCGCGCCGTCGAGCGCCTGCGAAAGGCCGGGTACGAGCCGCTCGCGGCCACAGAGCTCGAGTTTCACCTCTGCACGCCCGACTGGGAGCCGCTCTACAGTGGTGTGCACTGCTACTCGATCGCCAAGGGGGCCGACGTCGAGCCCGTGGTCGGCGACATCCGCCGCGTCCTCCAGGCCTCCGGCATCCCTATCGAGGGCTGCAACGTCGAGTACGGCCCCGCGCAGGTCGAGGTGAACCTCGGCTACGGCGGCGCCGTCGAGGTGGCCGATGCGACCATGGTGTTCAAGTACGTCGTCAAGCAGACGGCCCTGTCGCACGGGCTCCGGGCCACGTTCATGCCGAAGCCGTTCGCCACGGAGGCCGGAAACGGTCTTCACGTCAACCAGAGCCTCCTCGGCTCTGACGGCCGGAACGCGTTTGCGGTCGTCGACGACGAGCCTCCCCTCCGGTCGGTTCTGATGCGCCGGTATCTGACCGGCCTCCTCGCCCACCAGGTCGAGCTGCAGGCGATCAGCTGCCCGACCGTTAACGCCTACAAGCGCATCGAGGACTACTCGTTCGCGCCGACACAGGTGTGCTGGGGCCTCGACAACCGGCTCGTGGCGATCCGCTCCACTGTCGACCACGGCGAGGCGACGCGTCTGGAAGCGCGCTGGGCATCCGCCGATGCGAATCCATACCTCGTTCTGGCCGGCTGCCTGGCTGCGGGCGCCGACGGCCTCGAGCAGGAGCTCGAGCTGCCACCGATCGTGACCGGCGACCCGCACGTCGACGAGTCGCTCCGCCGGGTTCCAACGAGCCTCGCGGACGCCGTCGTCGAGCTCGAGGCGAGCGAGTTCGCCCGCCGGGTCTACGGCGAGACGTTCATCGATGTTTACCTGACGATGCTCCGCCACGAGCTCGAGCGCTTCGCCCGGTACGTCACCGACTGGGAGCGCGACCGCTACCGCGAGGCCAGCGTACCTCGCGACCGGCGTCTCTAAGGCTCGATCTGACGGAGCCGAGCGTCCGTGTCAGCGCGGTCGAGGTAGGCGGCGAACGTCGCCGCGGCATGACCGACGTCGCTGCGGAATACGTGGCCGTACCTGTCGAGGGTGATCGCGACGCTCGCGTGACCGATCAGCTCGGACACCAGCTTGATCGAGAGCCCCGACGCGATCCACATGCTCGCCGCGCTGTGACGAGCTTCGTGCAGCCCGATCTCGTCTAGCCGCGCCGCTTTCCACGCCGCTCGAGCTCGCCGCATCACCGAAGTGCGCGAGAACGCGCCACCCGCGTGCCCGGGGAACACCCGGTCGTCATCAGCGGGCAGGAGCGCCCGAGTTCCGAGCGCAGCTCCGCAGCATGTTGCAGGAAGAGCGCGCGATGGCACACGCATGACGCGAAACCAATCCACCGCGGTCGCCCACGCGTAGGAAGGGAGAGTGATGAACATCCCACAAACGATCCCCGCGGCGGATACCTGGGGCATGCACGGCGACCTCGGCGCGGGCTGGTGGGTCGCGATGGTGATCATCATGATGCTGCTCTTCTGGGGCGTGATCATCATTGGCGTCGGCTGGCTCATGCGCGGCGGCTTCGACTGCTGGCCGTGGATGGGACGACGGACGGAACCGCCGACAGAAAGGCCGACCGATATCCTCGAGCGTCGCTTCGCGCAAGGCGCGATCTCGGTCGAGGACTACCAGGCACGCCGGAAGGTGCTCGCTGACGGCGCCGCGCCGCCCGACGGCGCGCCCAAGGACGAGACGCCGACCGCACCTGGAGCACGAGAAGGGAGCCAGCGATGAAGAAGGCACTGATCGGATTCGTGGCGATCGCCGCCGTAATCGCGATACGGCCACTGTTCAAACGTGCGGGTCGCAAGATGGGCGAGCATTGCGAGCAGATGGCTTCGAAGTGCAAGCAGATGATGGCCGCGTAGGGATCGGTGGGCGAGGCGGCTGGCCAAGACTCTTCAAGCTCGAGGTCAGCAAGGCACCTGGCGCAGAGGTCGTCCGCCGGCTCCGCGGGATCGCCACAGAACTTGCAGGGACGGCCACACTACGATCTCAACACGGAGGTACCGCAAGAAGCCGCGGCGCATGGTTGCCACGGTAAGGCATGCAGTTCGGCTCAGGCGGCAGGCACAGCCAGACCCGCGCGACAGCCCTGGTCAAGCACTCGCTCTATGTGCACGCGCGGCTAGCCCTTGACCGTCATGAGTGCGGTTCGCTGCTCCGTCCGTCGCGGTGGGGCTCGAGTACCACGTCGGTCGACCGCCCACTGCTCGCAGCGGCGCCACTCGCTCGTCGGCGTGTCGCGGCAGATCCAAGATTCGACTCGGAAACGGCCTCGATGTCCGCGGACCGACGATTGCGGCTCGACGGGCTTACAGCCGGCGCGGCGCATTCGCCCGTGGAAGCGACACGTCCCGCCGAATGCCGGGCCGGCTGGACCAACATCCGGACCATGACCCTTACGAACCCTTTGCTTTGCAGCCACTTCTGCGATCGGGGCGAGAGGATTTGAACCTCCGACCGCCCGGCCCCCAGCCGGGTGCGCTACCAGACTGCGCCACGCCCCGCGAGGGCCGAGTATACCGGGAACCCGTCCGCCCCTTGGCCTGTCCTAGAGGGCGACATGCAACAGGCCATCGCCCTTCCGCTCCCGCGCGCCGCCCGCGTTCCTGCGTACCATGAACCGGTGCAGATCGGGTCGGACGAGGCGCTTGCACGTCGCGCTGCGCGCGGCGACGAGGCTGCCTTCGAAGAGCTCGTGGTGCGCCATCAGGACAAGCTCTACACGCTCGCCCTGCGGGTGACGCTCTCGGAGGCAGACGCGTACGACTGCGTCCAGGAGGGGCTGATCGCCGCGTGGCGGGCCCTCCCCCGGTTCCGCGGCGACGCGCGCTTCTCGACCTGGATGTACCGGATCGTCGTGCGCAAGGCCTACGACACGATCGAGCGGCGCAGACGGACGCCCGAGCCGGTCGAGGAGCTGCACGCGGTCGCACCCGACGCGCAGCCCGAGGCCCGGCTCGACCTCATCGCCGCGCTCGAGGGCCTCGAGCCGGACTTCCGCGTCGTCGCCGTCGCATGCGACATTCTCGGCATGTCGATGGAAGACGCCGGGACGATGCTGGAGCTGCCGACGGGCACCGTCAAGTCGCGTCTGCATCGCGCCCGCCAGCAGCTCGCACAAACCCTCGAACCGGACCGCACGGGATGACCGAGCAGAACCACGACGAGATCGGTCGCCGGCTTCGCGAAACCGGCACTGTCCCGGCGCCGGACCGGCTCCGCGACGAGGTCATGTCGCAGGTTCGGGCCGAGCCGCGCCTGCGCCGACGGCGGCGCTCGTTCCTCGTGCCGGTGCTCCCCTACGCCGCCGCCGCTGCGGCGATCGTCGTGGCGGTGCTCGCCGTCTCTCACCTGGGCGGCGGTTCAGGCAGCATGTCGAGCGGGGGGGCCGCCGGAAGCGGCGGCGGGACCCGGTCAGCTCGAAGCCGGCAAGGACGCCGCGGGGCCGCTGCAGCCCTCGCCGGCCCAAGACCAGACGATCTTCAGCGTCGCGCAGTCCGAAGCTCTGAAGCTCGCACACGAGGCGAGGGTCAAAGCGACGAGGTCGCCGAAGGCGATCGTCATCGCGGTCCCGCACTCGCTCTACGCCGACTATCGCAGGCGGCTCGCGAAGATCGAGCGGCGCACGCCCGACGGACCAACGATCCGCGTCATCCTGCGGGCCGCCCCCCGCCGCTAGGACGAGCAGAGCTGGCCGTAGACGCGGTCAGCGCGGCGCGGATCGCCGCGCAGGGCCTCGCCGATCCGCCGGATCCGGTACTCCAGGAACCGGTCGGGCGGCACCTCCAGGGCGTTCGCAATCCGCTCGATCACCGGGTCGGCCGGCGGTGGCCGGTTGCCGTGGGCGAGATGGTTCAGGTACCCGGCCGAGAGCTCGGTCATCTCGGCCAGACGCCGGTACGACACGCCCGCCTGGGCCATCAACTCCCCTAGCCCGGGATCGAATGGAACACTCCTGGCAGCCGATGCGCTTTTCGCCATCAGTACCCCCGCTCGGATACTACGCCTCCGAGAGGGCTGCTTGCACGGCGGCCGCCACTTCGCCGACCGGTACCGGACGCTGGTCGCGCCCGCGGCGAATCTGAACGTCGGCCGATCCCTCGGTCGCCGTGCGCTTCCCGACCGTCACTCGCACGGGGCATCCGATCAGCTCCGCATCCGCGAACTTCGCGCCCGGGCCGGTCGACCGGTCGTCGAACAGCACCGCCAGGCCGCCCCGCTCGAGCTCGGCCTGGATGTCGCGCGCGATCGCGAACTGCGGCTCGTCCGCCCCGCCGATCACGACCATGTGGGCGTGAAACGGCGCGAGAGACGCCGGCCATATCACGCCCGCCTCGTCGTGGTTCTGCTCGACGGCTGCGGCTGCGGTGCGCGCCGGGCCGATGCCGTAGGAGCCCATCACGATGGGATGCTCCTTTCCAGCTTCGTCCAGGTATGTGGCACCGAGCGGCACGGAGTACCTGGTACCCAGTTTGAAGATGTGCCCAACCTCGATCGCCGGCTCGACGCTGAGCTTCCCCTCGCCGCACACATCGCAGGTGTCGCCGGCGGCGACCTCACGCAGGTCGTGGAAGTCGGCCGCGTAGTCGCGACCCGCTTCAAGGCCGCGCAGGTGCCAGCCGGTGCGGTTGGCGCCGCCGACGAACTGACCCTCGCGGAGCGACCCGTCGGCGAGCACGCGCACCTTCGTCCCGACCGGGCCGATCGAGCCCGGATCGGCGCCGAACGCCTCGCGGATCTCGTCCGCGGCGGCGGGACGATAGCTCTGCCCGAGCGCCCGCTCCGTCTTCATCTCGTGCAGCCGGTCGTCGCCGCGCACGAGCGCCAGCACCATCTGGCCGTCGACGACGATCGGCATCGCCTTTGCCGTCGCCGCGGGATCGATCCCGAGCATCTCGGCCAGGCCCTCGATGGTGGTCGCACCCGGCGTCTCGACCTCCTCGGGCGCGTCGAGCGCCGCCGGGAACTCGGGGCGCCGCGGACGCGAGCGCGCGACCTCGAGGTTGGCGGCATAGTCGCAGTTGGAGCACCGCACGAGATCGGCCTCGCCGTTCGGGCTCGGGGCGACGAACTCCTCACCGCCGTGGCCGCCCATCATGCCGACGTCTGCCTCCACGGCGTAGGTCTCGAGCCCGCAGCGGTCGAAGATCCGGATGTACACGTCGCGGTGCTTCGCGTAGGACTCCTCGAGCCCGTCGAGATCGCGGTCGAAGCTGTAGGAGTCCTTCATGATGAACTCGCGCGTGCGCAGGATGCCGCCCCGCGGCCGCGGCTCGTCGCGCTCCTTCGTCTGCTGGTGGTACCAGATCTGCGGCAGCTCGCGATAGGAGCGCAGCTCGCGGGCGGCGTGCAGCGTGACGCACTCCTCGTGCGTGATCGCGAGGACGTAGGGCTTGCCCGACGAATCCTCGAGCTTGAACAGCACGTCGATGTCGTAGCGGTCGGTCGCCTGCCAGAGCTCGGCGGGCTGGAGCACCGGCATCAGCATCTCGAGGCCGATCGTGTCCATCTCCTCGCGGATGATCCCCATCGCGTTCTGGAGCACCCGCCAGCCCAGCGGCAGATAGGTGTAGAGGCCGGACCCCACCTGGCGCACGAAGCCTCCCCTGACCAGGAGCCGGTGGCTGATCGCCTCCGCATCGGCCGGGTCGTCCTTGAGCGTCGGGATCAGGTACTTCGAAGCGTCGACGCTGCGGCTCACCGAGCCGCGGCCTTCGCCCGCGGGCGCGCCGGCGGAAGGTGGATGGGCCGCCCCAGCGCCACGAGGGCCGCCTCCTTCACCGCCTCGGCGAGCGTCGGATGCGCCGCGATCGAGTCGGCGATGGTCTCGATCGTCGCCTCCGCCGAGATCCCGATGACGCCGGCATTCACGAGCTCGGTGGCCTGGACGCCGACGATAACGAGGCCGAGCAGCTCGCCGTAGCGGGTCTCGTGGATCGTCTTCGCGAACCCCGTCCGCTCGCCGTACATCTGGGCCCGGCCCGATGCGGCCATCGGGAACCGGCCGATCGCGACGTCGTCGCCGTGCTGCTGGCGGGCCTGCGCCTCGGTGAGGCCGACGGCGGCAACCTCGGGATCGGTGTAGACGCACCGCGGCACGGCCGAGTAGTCGATCGTCGCATCGTGGCCGAGCGCGTTCTCGGCCGCGATCTCGCCCTCGCGGAAGGACGTGTGGGCGAGCTGGTAGACGCCCGCGGCGTCACCGACGGCGTAGATGTGGGCGACGTTCGTGCGCATGTGGCGGTCAGCGATGACGCCGCGCCGGGGGTCATACTCGACGCCGGCGGCCTCGAGGCCGATGTCGCGCACCCGCGGCCCGCGGCCGGTCGCGACGAGGACGAGGTCGGCCTCGACGCTCGCGGCGTTGCCGTCCTTGCCCTCGAAGTGCAGGGTCGCGGCGCCGCCGGAGTCCTCGATCCGGGTCGCCCGCGCGCCGAGGTTGACGGCGATCTTGCGCTTCTTGAACGCCCGCTCGAGCTCCTTGCTCGCGTCCTCGTCCTCCATCGGAATCAGGTGGTCGAGCATCTCGACGATCGTCACCTCGGTCCCGAAGTGGGCGAAGATCGACGCGAACTCGACGCCGATCACTCCGCCGCCGAGGATCGCAAGCCGCTTCGGCACCTCCTCGATCGCGAGCAGCCCGGTGGAGTCGACGCAGCGCGGGCCGTCGATGCCGTCAACCGGCGGGCGCAGCGACTGCGAACCGGTGGCGACGATCGCCGACTGGAACTTGACGTCCTCGCCGCCCTCGACGGCGATGGTGTTGGCGTCGGTGAACGCGCCCCTTCCGGACACGATCGTGATCTCGTTCGCCTTGACGACGCCCGTGATCCCGTTCACGAGCCCGTCGACGATCCCCTGCTTGTTGGCCTGCGCCTGGGCGAAGTCGAGCTCGGCGGACGCCACCTTGACGCCGAGCTGGGCGAAGTGGCCGTTCGCGTCCTTGAGCGCGTGCGCAGTCTGCACCCACGTCTTCGTGGGGATGCAGCCCACCGTGATGCACGTCCCGCCGATCCGATCGGCCTCGATCAGCGCAACGCTGGCGCCGAGCTGGGCGGCGCGGATCGCCGCCGGGTAGCCACCCGGCCCTCCTCCCAGTACCGCGACGTCACATTCCATCGACTCGCTCCTCGCTCGTTTTCGCGGGCATCCTAGATGAGATGGTTGATCGGTAACCCCGCGCGCGCCTGGACGCACGACGATCGCGAGTAACCGTGGGTAGAGCGGCGGCAGCGAACCGCGTAGCGCGAGTCCTCGGTTGCGGCCCGTTCTATTCAGTGCGCGGGAAGGCGGGGTCGTCCCGGATCGAGTCGAGGTCGGAGTCGTCGGACGCCCACTCGGCCACCCGTGGGTCGTTCGCGACGGCGATGGCGAGGTGCTCGAGCGCCTTCTCGCGGCGCCCCGCGAGAGCGTGGAAGCAGGCGAGTTGATAGTTCAGCTGCCCCGACTCGGGCCACTCGGCGAGCCCTTCCGAGGCCACCTCGACCGCGCGGTCGTAGTCGCCCGCCTTGTACGGCGCCTCGGCCGCGAACCAGTACTCGAACGGCGACGTCGGGATCGGCGAGTCGGCCGGCCCGCCCACCACCAGCACGGTGGTCTCGTCCGCCCTGCCGACCGCGCTGCGCTCGGCGTACACGTCGGGGATGAAGACCATCGTCCCCGCCGGGGCGTCGACGGTCTCCCCCGCCACCGTGAACTCGGCGTGACCCGAAACCACCATGTACAGCTCCTCCTGCCTCCCGGACCCACCGCCTGCGCCTTCGGTGTGGCGCTCGACCACCTGGTCGCCGGCCTTCACCGCCGTGTAGGCGTTGATCCCGAACGCGCGCACCCCCAGGCGGCGCCGGATCGGCCGGTACTGGCCGCCGGCGACCTCGATGCGGTCCAGGTCGTCGAGGTGGGCGATGCGGAATGGGTCCGTCACGCCTCCACCGTCTCGCCGGCATCGCCGATCCAGCCGATCGTCGCGCCGACCAGGTAGTCCACGCCGGGCGTGCCGGTGACCGCGAGGAGCACGCCGTCGGCCTCGGCCTCGACCTCCTGGGTCACCTTGTCGGTGTCGAGCTCGTACAGCGGATCGCCGCGCTGCACCTCGTCCCCCGGCTCCACCAGGAACCGGATCAGGACGGCCGACGCGATCTCCTCGCCGAGGCTGGGAACGATTACCGGGGTCGCCACGCCGAGAGCGTATCCGAGGATGGCTAATCTTCGGACTCGATGGCGGAACCGGCCGTAACCCACACGGCGGTATTGGACGACCGTGCGCACGCGATGCGCCTCTTCCGGCAGATGGCACTCGTCCGCCGGTTCGAGGAGCGGACCGAGGAGCAGTACACCCGTGCGCGCATCGGCGGCTACTGCCACCTCGCGATCGGCGAGGAGGCCGCCTCCGTCGGCGCGATCGACGCGCTCGAGGAGGGCGACGCGCTCTTTGCCAGCTATCGCGACCACGCGACCGCGCTGGCCGTCGGGAGCCCGGCGGCGGCGGTGATGGCGGAGCTCTTCGGCAAGGACACCGGCGTCGCCCACGGCCGCGGCGGATCGATGCACCTGCTCGACGTCGAGCGCCGCTTCTTCGGCGGCTGGGGCATCGTCGGCGCCCACCTCCCCATCGCGACGGGCGCCGCCCTCGCGTTCGCCTACCGCGACCAGCCGCACGCCGTCCTCTGCCAGTTCGGAGACGGTGCGGTCGCGACCGGCGCGTATCACGAGGCGGTGAACCTGGCCTCGGTGTGGAACCTCCCGATCGTCTTCCAGGCGATCAACAACCAGTACGGCATGGGCACCCGGGTCGACCAGTCGAACGCCGAGCCCGAGCTCGCCAAGCACGGGGCGGCCTACCGGATGCACGGCGAGCGCGTCGACGGGAACGACGTGCTGGCGGTCAGGGAGGCGGCTGCGCGGCTGCTTGCCCAGGCTCGCGACGAGCGCCGGCCGTCGCTGTTCGAGACCGTCACCTACCGCTACCGGGGCCACTCCGTCGCCGACGCGGGGAAGGTCTACCGGACACGCGAGGAGGTGCAGTCCTGGCGCGAGCGCGATCCGATCACGCGCTACGGGCTTCTGCTCGGCGAGCGCGGGATCGCGACGGGCGCCGACCTCGAGGCCGTCTGGGAGGAGGTCGCAGCCGAGGTGAAGGACGCGATCTCCGAGGCGCTCGCGGCGTCGTTCCCGAGCCGGGACAGCCTCTACGAGCACCTGTACGGCGACGATGCGTGGCGCGAGCAGTTCGGGCGCATGGCGACCGGAGCCCCGTTCGGAGAGCGCGGCGAGGAGCCCGAATGGCAGACGTGACCTACCGGGAGGCGCTGCGGCGGGCGCTCGACGAGGAGCTCGAGCGCGACCGCGACGTCTTCCTCATGGGGGAGGAGATCGGCAAGTTCGAGGGCTCGTACAAGGTGACGGCCGGGCTGTGGGAGAAGTACGGCGCGGGCCGCGTGCGCGAGACCCCCATCTCCGAGGAGGGGTTTGTCGGGGCCGGGATCGGGGCGGCGATGATGGGCCTGCGCCCGGTCGTCGAGATCATGACGATCAACTTCATCCTGGTCGCGATGGACCAGGTCGTGAACCACGCCGCGAAGATCCGCTACATGTTCGGCGGCACGGTCGGCGTCCCGCTCGTGATCCGCACCCCCGGCGGTGCGGGCGCCCAGCTCACGGCCCAGCACTCGCAGTCGCTCGAGGGCTGGTTCGCCGGCTGTCCCGGCCTCAAGGTCGTCGCGCCGTCCAATCCCGGCGACGCCTACGGCATGCTGAAGACCGCCATCCGCGACGATGACCCGGTGCTCTTCTGCGAGAACCTCGTGCTCTACAACGTGACGGGCCCGGTGCCCGACAACGGCGACCACACCGTGCCGATCGGGCTCGCGGCCGTGGCGCAGGAGGGCGACGACCTCACCATCGTCGCCCACTCCTACACGGTGCAGCGCGCGCTCCGGGTGGCCGACCGGCTGGGCCAGGACGGCATCTCGGTCGAGGTGATCGACCTGCGGTCGCTGCGTCCGCTGGACGTCGACACGGTCGTCGAGTCGGTGCGGAAGACCAACCGGGTGCTGATCGCCGAGGAGGGCTGGTCGACGTTCGGCGTCGGTGCCGAGCTGGCGGCGCGCATCCAGCGGGCCTGCTTCGACGACCTCGACGCGCCCGTGGAGCGGGTCGGGGCGGCCGAGGTGCCGATGCCCTATTCCAAGCCGCTCGAGCTGGCGGCGCTGCCGCTCGAGTCGAAGATCGAGGCCGCCGCGCGCTCCCTGCTCCGGGAGTGCGGGCTGTGACGGAGGTGCCGTGTCGGAAGAGCTGACGATGCCCCGCCTCTCCGACACGATGGAGGAGGGGCGGATCGGGCGGTGGCTGAAGCGCGAAGGCGACAGCTTCCGCGAGGGCGACGTGATCGCCGAGATCGAGACCGACAAGGCCACGATGGAGTTCCAGGCCTACGACGCGGGCACCGTCCTTCGCATCATCGTCGACGACGGCGAGACGGCGGCGCTGGGCGCCCCGATCGCGATCGTCGGCGAGGCCGGCGAGACGGTCGCGGAGCCGGCCGAGGCGGCCGCCCAGCCGGATGAAGCCCCCGAGCCTGAAACACCGGCGCCTGTCGCCAATGTTTCACCCGAGGCTGCTCCACAGCAGGGGAACGGCAAGACCGAGGTGCTGCGCGTGAGCCCGATCGCCCGCCGGATGGCCGACGCCGCCGGGCTCGACCTGCGGACGCTCGCCGGACAGGGCAGCGGGCCCGACGGCCGGATCGTGAAGGCCGACGTCGAGCGGGCGCTCGGCGGAACGGCC
The DNA here is from genome assembly GCA_963821535.1 of uncultured Actinomycetes bacterium. Taxonomy (GTDB): domain Bacteria; phylum Actinomycetota; class Thermoleophilia; order Gaiellales; family JAICJC01; genus JAICJC01. The sequence continues at coordinate 264,456 of CAWGEC010000002.1, forward strand.
GAGCCTGCAACACCTGTACCTGGTACAGCTGTTTCACCGGCACAGGAGCAGAAGCCCCCGCGTGAAACACGTGAAACAGCTGTACCAGGTACTGCTGTTTCAGCGCCGGGCGAGGGGGACGAGGTGCGTGAGCTCTCCCCCATGCTGAAGGCGGTCGCAAAGCGCATGGGCGACTCCAAGGCCACCGTCCCGCACTTCTACGTCTCGACCGAGATCGACATGACCCGGGCCCTGGCCCTCCGCAAGGAGCTGAACGAGGCGCTCGAGGACTCCGGCGAGAAGGTGTCGGTGAACGACCTGATCGTGCGGGCCTGCGCGCAGGCGCTCATCGCCCACCCGCAGGCGCACCGCTCGTACGTCGACGGCCGGCACGTCTACCACTCCCACGCGCAGATCGGGATCGCGGTCGCGCTCGACGACGGGCTGATCGTGCCGGTGCTCCGCGACGCCGACGCGAAGAGCCTGCGCACGATCGCCGCCGAGACCCGTGACCTCGCCGAGCGAGCGCGCGCCGGAACGCTCCGCCAGACCGAGATCGAGGGCGGCACGTTCACGGTCTCGAACATGGGGATGCTGGGCGTTTCCGCGTTCGCGGCCATCATCAACCCGCCGGAGTCGGCCATCATGGCGGTCTCGGCCACGATCCAGCGCCCGGTCGTCCGCGACGGCGCGGTGACGGTGGGCGATGTCATGTCGGTCACGCTGTCCTGCGACCACCGCGCATGCTCCGGTGCCGACGGCGCCCGGCTGCTCCAGACCGTGAAGCGCCACCTCGAAGCCCCCACGCTCCTCCTCGCATGACCACCCGGCCCGCCGTACACTCGATCTGATGCAGCTCACTGACATGATGGCAACGCAGATCGTCTCGGTCCTCCCGGAGACCGGGATCGGCGACGCCGCCCGCCGGATGGTCGAAGCGGACATCGGCGCCGCCATCGTCCTCGACGCCGACGGGAACCTGTGCGGCGTGATCACCGAGCGCGACCTGCTGCGGTGCGTCCCCGACGGGATCGACCCGTCGACGCCGGTCGAGCAGCGCATGACGCGGCACGTGCTCACGACCGGCCCCGACACCGAGATCGCCGAGGCGATGGCGCTCATGGTCGACGGCCACTTCCGCCACCTGCCCGTCGTGAACGCCGACGGCCACGTGATCGGCATGGTGTCGATGCGCGACCTGATGGCCTACACGTCGCTGCGCCTGCGCGGCGGCCAGCTCGGACCGGGAGACGACCTCGACCCCGCCGAGGTCATCGCCACGATCTTCCGCATGCGCACCGGCGCGGCCTGAGCGCCCGCCGGCCCAAGCGTCACACCTGCCATGCGCCTCCGCGCAGGAGCGGAATGCGCTCGCCGCCGCCGGTGACGCCGTCGACCTCCAGCTCGTCGGTGCCGAACATGAAGTCGACGTGGATCTGGCTGCGGTTGACGCGCGCGACGTCATCCTCGCCCACGGCCCAGTCGAAGCCCTGGCCGAGCGCCATGTGCGAGGCGGCGTTCTCGTCGATCAGCGTGTCGTAGAAGACCGTCTGGAGCGGCCCGACGCGGCCGCGGCCGTCGACCAGAGCGATCTCGCCCAGCCGGCCCGCACCCTCATCCCTGGCGGCGTACGCCTCGAGGATGCCGCCGTTCGCGGCCGCCTCGATCCGCTTCACCCGGCCGCCGTCGAACTCGACCGTGAAGTCGCGGATGATCGAGCCGTCGAGCTGGAGCGGCTTCGACGAGCGCACCGTGCCCTGCACCCGGTCCGGGTCGGGCACCGCGAACACCTCTTCGGTCGGAAGGTTGGGATGGTGGACGAGGCCGTAGTTCGTGGTCAGGTGGCCGCCCATCCACTGCGACGACGGCAGGAGCCCGATCTCGAGATCGGTGCCCGAGCCGCGCAGGTGCACGGCGTCGAGCCGAAGCTCGTTGAGGGCGGCCTTGGCCCTCTCGATCTGACCCATCCGCTCGGCCCACGCGGCCACAGGGTCGGGCTCGTCGAGCCGGCACATGTGCACAACCTGCTCCCACAGCCGCCGGAGCGCCGCATCGGGGTCGAGATCGGGGTGGACGAGCGCTGCCCAGCCGGGCGTCGGACAGGGGATCGCCGACCAGTTGAGGCGCGCGGCGGTCATGTTCGCAAGCGCCTCCCGGCGTCCGGGCGGGACGTCGCGCCGGATCCGGTCGGGATCCGCGCCGTCGAGCAGCCCCGGCGCCACCGGCCCCGAGAGGCCGATCGTCGCTCCGCGCGCCTCGCCGAGCTCGCGGATCATCTGCACGACCCAGCCCGGCTCGTATCCGAGCGCCTCGTCGACGGCGTCGTCCAGGCGGGCCCGCTGCACCCAGGGGTCCCTGTAGGCGACGTGCACGAACACGGCTCCGGCCCGGTAGCAGCGGGCGGCAACGGCGCGGGCGAGCTCCTCCTGGCCGATCGACGCTCCCACGTGGACCTGCTGGCCGGCCTGCACGTTCGCGCCGAAGTCGACCACGAGATCGGCCATCCGTTCGAGGGTGCCTTCGTCCACGGCGCGACTCTACCCCAGGCTGCCATACTCCCAACATGCCCTCTGCGCGAGGAGCCAGGTACCTGACGCTCGCCGGCCTGGCGGCCGGATCGGCTGCGGCGGCCCACGGCGGATGGGCCGAGCTGTCCGACCCGCGCTGGGCGGGCGCCGCAGCGGCCGGCGCCGCGTTCGCGGCCATGGGCCTCGCCTGGACAGGCGTCGCGGCGCTGGCGGCACGCTGGGCGACCTCGGAGCTCGATCACGGGCGCGTGCCGCGCACCGGGAGCCCGGCCCACCGGCCGCTCGGCGTGCTGGAGGCCGCCGCGGTGCTCATCGCCTCGCAAGCCTGTGCCCATGTCGCGCTTCTCGTCGCCGGCGCCCCCGCGCATCCCGGGGCAGGCGGCGCGCTCGCCCTGCACCTGGCCCTGGCCCTCGCCGCGGCGCTCCTGGCAGCGGGCGTCGATCGCGCCCTTTCGGGGGCGCTCGCCGGTCTGAGCGACGCCCTCGGCCGCCTGCTCGAGCTCCTTGGAGCACTCCGGGCCGTGCGGAGCGCCGTGGTCCGGTCGCTCCCCGTACCGGCCCCCGCCGCCCGGCTGCCGCTGGGGCGCGCGCCACCGCTCGCCGCCTGACCCGCCATCCGCGATCAGGAGGTGCCCCATGCGCGCACTCGCGCTGGCTGCGGCCGCACTGCTGGCGTTCCCGGCAGCGGCCGCCGCCCATGTCGAGATGTCCCCCGACCGAGTCGACCCCGGCTCGTTCACGCTCTACACCGTGCTCTCGCCCGACGAGAGCGAACAGCCCCTAACGGGCCTCAGGCTGACCGTGCCCGACGGCATGGAGGTCGACGGCGCGGCGGCGACGCCCGGCTTCACGACGGAGCTCGTGCGCGACCAGGCCCATCGCGTCGTCGCGATCAGCTGGCAGGGAGGCTCCGTGGCCCCTGACGAGCTCGGCCTGTTTCGCTTCTCGGCATCGGTCGGGTCCGACGAGCGCACGCTCCACCTGGTCGGTGTCCAGACGTTCGCCGACGGCTCGACCAAGGTGTGGAAGACGCCGGCCGTCGAGGTGGCCAAGGAGTCCGGCTCCGGAAGCGACAACGGTTCCCGCGGCCTGGCCGCGGCGGCGCTCGGCCTGGCGGCCGTCGCGCTCGCAGTGAGCTTCAGGAGGCGCCGCTGAAGCGCCTCGCACTCCCCGTCGCGCTCCTCCTCGCGGCCGCCTTCCCGGCGACCGCTGAGGCGCATGCAAACCTGCTGCGGACCGATCCAGCGGCCGGTTCGGTCGTCGCGTCTGCGCCCGCGCAGATCGTGCTGCACTTCGACCAGCAGGTGCAGGACGTCGCTAGCACGGTGACCAATGCCCAGGGCGACGACGTGACGGCATCGCCTCCCCACACCGAGGCTGGCGACGTCCGGGCCCTCGTCATCCCGCTCCGCTCCGGCCTCCCGAACGGCGACTACACCGTCCGCTGGCGCATCGTCTCGACGGACGGACACATCATCTCGGGCGTCTTCGCGGTCGGCTTCGGCGCGGGCCGGCCGCCGCCCCAGGCGGCCGAGGTGCAGACGGCCTCGCTCGACTGGCCGTTCCTGATCGCGCGGTTCGCCTACTTCGTGGGCCTGGCGCTCGTGATCGGCGGCGTCGTCTTCCGGGCCGTCGTGTGGCGGCCCGTGGTCGCCACGCTCGAGGGACAGCCGCGGGCGATGGCCGACTTGCGCGAGCGGATTCGGGCGACCCAGCTCTTCACGGCTGCCGCCGTCCTCATGCTGGCGGGCGGCTGGGCCGCGCTGACGCGCCAGGGCGCTGAGGTGGCCGGCGTCTCGTTCTGGGAGGCCTTCGACCACCGCGGGCCGGTCGCGTCGGCCATCCAGGCCACGCGCTTCGGCCGCGAGTTCGGCCGCGGGATCGACCTCGCGGCCATCTTTTGCGTCTGCGCCGCGAGCGCCTTCGCGATCGTGCGCCGCAGCCGCCTGGGAGCCGCCGCGCTCGCCGTCCCCGCGGTGGCGCTGGGCGTCTGGACGATCGTCGTCCCCGGCCTCTCGGGTCATGCCGGCGACCCCGGCCGCGGCGCGTTGGCGATCGCGGTCGACGCGCTTCACGTCGGCGCTGCGGCGGTCTGGATCGGCGGCCTGGCCCAGCTTGTCCTGGTGATCCCGCACGCCACCCGCGGCCTGGCCGACGCCGCCCGGGACAGGGCCCGGCGTGAGGCGCTCGGGCGTTTCTCCACGCTCGCCCTGGGGTCGGTGGTCGTCATCGCGGTGACGGGCGGCGGGCGGGCGCTCTGGGAGGTCGGGGCCGTGAGCCAGGTCTGGAGCACCGGGTACGGACGAACGCTGATCGCGAAGTCGGTCCTCTTCGCCGGCCTCGTCGCGCTCGGGTACCGAAACCGGCATGCGCTCGACCGGTTCTCGGAGGTCCGGCACAGGGCGATCGCCGAGCTCGGCCTCCTCGCCGGCGTGCTCGCCGCCGTCTCGCTCCTGACCGACCTCCAGCCCGCCAACACGCCCGGGTTCGCGGCCGTGGCGGCTGCGCCTCCCGGCGGACCGGTGCTCGCGCGGCTCTCGCCGCACGCCCGGCTCGCGCTCTGGCCCGGGGTCGCGGGCCCGAACGTCGTCGCCGTCCACACCAGGGAGCGGCTCGACTCGATCCAGGCGCTGATCGGCGGCCGCACCGTGAACCTCGACCGCGCGCCCGACGGGACGTACGTCGGGACGGCTCCCTCGCTCCCGGCCGGCCGGCACAGCATCCTCGTGACGGCGGGCGCACGGACGTGGGCCGCATCGGCGCAGATCGGGCCGGCCCGGCGCACGCCGCAGGCCGCCGCTCCACCCGCGCCGACCGGGCCCGTTGCGGCCGAGCAGGCTTCGGACCTCGCCGTCGGGCTCCAGCGGACCTCGGCCTCGGCCGCCCGGGTGACGGTGCTCGCGCCGTCGGGCTCCGCGCTCCCGGGGGTGCTGGTGCTGGTCGACGGGCACGTCGCGCTTCCGTGCACGGACGGCGAAAGGCGTGTGCTTCAGCGCGCACGTGCCGCGCGGCCCGCGCCCGATCCCCGTGCAGGTCAAGCGGCCGGGCAGGCCGCCGGTCACGGCGACCGTGCAGCTCCCGCCGTTCGACGCCCGCAGCGGCACCAAGCTCCTCGACGCCGCAAACCGCAACTTCCGAGACCTCCAGAGCCTGCGGGTGCTGAACGTGCTCGAGTCGCGCCCCGGGCACGCCGTCACGACCGACTTCGTCGTCCAGGCCCCCGACTCGCTCGCCTTCTCGGTCCGCGGAGGGGCGTCGGCGCGGATCATCGGCACCACCCGCTGGGACCGCGAGCCCGGCCGTGACTGGGTGCGCTCGCCCACGCCGCGCTCGAAGGTCCCGGATCCGTTCTGGGCGCCTGGCGCCGAGGCCGTCTACGTCGCGGGCGGCGACCCGGCGACGACCGAGCTCACGCTCGTCCTCCCCAACGGCCCGACGTTCTTCCGCCTGTGGATCGACCGCTCGACGCAGCAGGTCGTGCGCCTGCGGATGATCACCGCGGCGCACTTCATGTCGGAGCGGGAGTACGACCAGAACCGGGCCCCGCCCGTCGTGCCGCCGGCGTGAGCCGGATCAGGCGAAGGCCCAGCGGCCGCCGGCCAGGATCTCGACCCGATCGCCGCCCGCCGTCACGCCCGTGACCGTTACGTCGTCGCCGCCGATCATGAAATCGATGTGGATCTCGCTGCGGTTGATCCGGTCGAGATCCTCCTCCCCCACCGTCTCGTAGGCGCTCCCGAGCGCGATGTGGCTGGAGGCGTTCTCGTCGAGGAGCGAGTCGAAGAAGACGGTGTCGAGCGGAGCGATCCTGCCGTTGCCGTCGACCAGGGCCACCTCGCCGAGGAAGGCGCCGCCCTCGTCCCGCCCGGTGCGGGCCTGGAGGGCGTCGGCGCCCGACTCGGCCCGGAACTCGACCGCCCGCCCGGCCTCGAACCGCACCTCGAGGCCGCGCACCGTCGTCCCCGCCATCTCGAGCGGCTTCGTCGCCCTGACGACGCCCGACGTGCGCGCCGGGTCGGGTGTGGTGAAGACCTCCTCGGTGGGCAGGTTCGCCATGTGCTCGATGCCGTCCAGCGTGCGATCGCCGCCGCCCACCCACTCCGACGTCGGAAAGAGCCCGACGGTGAGGTCGGTGCCCGGCCCCTCGAACCTCAGCGAGTCGAGGCGGAGGCCGGTGAGGCGGGTGGCGATGTCGCCCAGCTCGGTGGATCGCAGCCGCCACGCGGCGACCGGGTCGTCCTCGTCCATCCGGCAGACATGGAGGCACCTGCTCCCACAGCCGCTCGAGCGCGGCGGCCGGCTCGAGGGACGGGTGCACCATGCCGGCCCACGCCGGCGTCGGCGACGGTACGACCGTCCAGTTGACGGTGCGGGCGTTGATCGCGTCCTGCCAGTCGACGGCCTCGGGAGACCGGTCGCGGCCGATGCGGTCGCCGTCAAGGCCGTCCAGGATGCCCGGCTCGGCCGCGCCCGAGAGGAAGATCGATGCGCCGTGCTGCTCGCTCAGCTCCTGCACCTGGCGCCGCACCCAGTTCGGCGCATAGCCCAGCGCACCGTCGGGGGCGTGCAGGATGCGGGCCCGCTTGACGTGCAGGTCGTCGTAGTCGACCGCCACGTGCTTGGCGCCAGCCCGGTAGGCGGACGCGGCCACGGCCCGGGTCAGCTCCTCCTTGCCGATCTCCGAGCCGACCTCGACGATCTGGCCGGGCTGGACGTTGGCCGCGAACCGCACGATCAGCTCCGCGTAGCGGTCGAGGGCGGCCCGGTCCATACGGAGGCGACTTTACCGGAACGTCCGGTAGCATCCGCCGCTGTGCAGGGACTTGTCGAGCAGTGGGACGCGATCGTGGAGGCGCAGCCGCCCGACTGGTCGAGCCTCTATCTCGAGCTTCGCCTGCGAGATGCGGCTGAGTCGGAGGAGTGCGCGCTCGTCATCTGCCCGCTCAACCCCTGGCACGACGACGACTGGCGAAGCGGGGTCTTCCACTTCCGGGCCGCGCGGAGCTTCGGCTACGGCGCCGCCGCCGAGCTGTGCCGAAAGCGGCTCGGGACGCTCGACTCGCTCAGCGTCGTCGCCAGGCTGCGGCTCGAGCGGCGCGCGACCGATGTCCGCCCCGTCGCCACCCAAGGCGTGGTGTAACCACCAACGCCGGGCCAGCCCTAGGGGTCTGACGCGAATGTTGCAGCAGGCGCGTCAGCGCCGCGGCTGCAACATTGGGGTCTGACCCCGTTGTTGCACGGCGCCAGCCGTGCAACCCGGCCCGCAGGGCCGGCACCGCCGCCCTGCCGCCACGGAGCCCGCGTTGCACCGCAGCGCGAAGCGCAGGTGCAACGCGGGCGGTCCCGAAGGCCCGCCACCAACTCCCTACTTCGGTCCGTCGGGGATGAACTCGGCCTCGAGGCCGAGCCGCCGGAACCAGTCGACCATCGCGAGCTGCGGCGGCTTCTCGGTGCCGTAGTGGGTGCCGTCGACGACGGCGATCCCCGACGACTCGGCGAGCGCCATGAACTCCTCTGCCCACTTGGTGAAGACGCCCCCGGTCACGTACGTCTCGCACCCGCGCTCCAGCGCCGCCTCGAGCGCCGCACGGTCGGCCCCGCCGCCGCCGACGACCGCCACCCTGCCGGCCGCGTCGGTTCCCTCGCGGCGGCGCACGATCGTCACCGGCACCTCGGGGCCGAGCAGCGCCCGAAGCCGGCCCGCGATGTCGTCGACCGTCTCGTCCGACGGGCCGATGACGGCGGCGCCACCCGGGATGCCCTCGGCGATCGGCAGGTACTCCTCCTCGACCGGCACGCCCATGCCGGCCGCACACATCCGCGACGGCGAGATCTCGGGGTGGTGGTCGAGCGGCGCGTGGACGTTGTAGAAGCTGATCCCGGCTGACCGCATCCGCTCGAAGCTCTCGCGCGAGAGCGGCAGGAAGCCCGGGGCGTCGCCGTAGTCGATCGGATGCTCCGAGAAGAGGAACGTGCCGGGCTCGAGCATCGCGATCACGCGGTCGGACGGAAAGACGCACGTCGCCGCCCGCTCCACCTCGTCGGCGCCGCGTACGAGCAGGCCGTTCCACCGGCCCTCGTAGCCCGGCTCGGCGAACTCGCGCCAGTACGGGTCGGGATAGACGAGCTCGAAGAGGTCGGCCCACTCGTCGCCGCGCACCTCGCGCGTGCCGAAATAGGCGTCGAGCAGCCCGACGAGCTCGTCGCGCCTCACTCGCGCAGCTCCCCGCCGAGCTCCGACGCGAGCGCCGCGACGATCCGGCCGCGGGCGGCGTCGCCCTCGGCGTCGGTCAGCGTGCGGTCGGAGGACTGGAAGACCAGGTGCAGGGCGACGCTCTTTCGCCCCTCCGGCACCGGTGGGCCGCGGTAGACGTCGAAGACGTCCACGCCGGCCAGCTCCGCGCCGCCGGACGACCGCACGACCTCGACGACCCGCCCGGCGGGCACGTCCTCGTCGACGATCACGGCGATGTCCTGGCGGAGCGGCGGGAAGCTCGTGACGTCGCGGTAGAGCACCTCCTCACGCGGCGGGCCGCGGAGGCCGTCGAGACCCAGCTCGAACACGGCAACCGTGCCCTCCAGGCCGAACGCCTCGGCCACCTCCGGGTGCAGCTCGCCGACGAAGCCGTCGGCGACGGCGGCCGCCCGCCCCGGGTGGAGGAACGGCTCGCCGGCGGGCCGGAACTCGGGGGCGTCGACCCGGGCGGCCGCGAGCAGCGCCTCGACGACGCCCTTGGCCTCGAAGAACCCGGCCCCCTCACCCGCCAGCACGCCCGCCACGCGGGCCGGCTGCTCGGGCAGCTTCTCGGCGCCGCGCAGGAACACGTGCCCGAGCTCGAACATCGCGACTCCGGGAACGCCCATCGCCAGGTTGTGGCGGGCCGAATGCAGGAGACCCGGGAAGACCAGCGTCCGCATCGCTGTCCACTCCGCGCTCATCGGGTTCTGGAGCTCGACCAGATCCCGGCGCGGGTCGTCGGCCCCCAGCCGCAGCCGGTCGGGCACGCCCGCATCCCAGAGCGTGAGCGTCGCGGCCTCCGAGAGCCCAGCTCCGCGCAGGACGTCGACCACGAGCCGGCCCAGCACCTCATCGTGGCCCAGCCGGCCGCCGCCCGGGTGCCCGCCCGGCATCTCGGCCGGCACGCGCTCGATGCCCGCGATCCGCATGACCTCCTCGATCAGGTCGACCTCGCGCGTGGTGTCGGCCGCCCGCCAGGTGGGCACGATCCACCGGTCGCCGTCGGGCTCGTAGCCGAGCCGGGTGAGCGCCCGCTCGATCTCCTGGTCGGTGTACTCGACGCCGATCAGCGCCTCGAGCCGCTCCTTCCGCAGCCCGGCGGAAGGGCGCTCGGGGAGCGCTCCATGGAGGTCGATCGTGCCCGGCACGAGCCGGGCGCCGGTCAGCTCAACCATGAGCTGGGACGCCAGCGCGAGCGCCCGCGGCGGCAGGTGCGGATCGAGCCCCTTCTCCCACCTGCTCGATCCCTCCGTGCGAAGCCCAAGCCGGATGGAGGAGCGCTGGGTCGAGGGGCCGTCGAAGTTCGCGCACTCGAGCAGCACGGTCGTCGTCTCGTCGGTCACCTCGCTCCACTCCGCCCCCATGAGGCCGGCGATCGCCGAAGGCCGCTCCGCGTCGGCGATGACGAGCACGTCGGGGTCGAGCGTGCGCGCCTGGCCGTCGAGTGTCGTCACCGGCTCCCCGTCGTGCGCGCGCCGGACGATGATCTCGCGCCCGGCCACCTTGTCGAGGTCGAACGCGTGCGTGGGCTCGCCGATCGCCAGCATGACGTAGTTCGTGATGTCGACGACGTTCGAGATCGGGCGCATGCCCGCGGCGGCGATCCGGGCCTTGAGCCACGGCGGCGACGGGCCCACCGTGACGCCGGTGAAGACCCGGCCGGCCCAGCGCGGGCAGAGATCGGGCGCGTCGATCCGCGCCGTGACGTAGTCGTCGACCGTGCCCGTGCCGTCGGCCGCCGGCTCGGCCCCCGGCCAGGGAGCCAGGTCGGTGTCGAGCGCAGCCGACACCTCGCGGGCGATGCCGTAGACGTTCTGGCAGTCAGGCCGGTTCGACGTGATCTCGAACTCGAGCACGTCGTCGGCGATCGCGAGGTGGTCGATGAGCGCGTCGCCGACGGGCCAGTCGTCGGGGAGCAGCATGATCCCGGCGTGGTCGTGGCCGAGGTCGAGCTCGCGCTCGGAGAGCATCATCCCGTGCGACTCGACGCCGCGCAGCTTGGCGACCCGAAGCTCGGTGCCGTCGGGCAGAACCGCGCCGGGAAGGGCGACCGCCACAGTCGCCCCGGCCTCGAAGTTCGAGGCGCCGCACACGATCTGCTGCGGATCGCCGGCGCCGATGTCCACCGTGCACAGGCTGCAGTCGGTCGGCGTTCGGGTGCTGCTCGCGTGTCAGCACGCGGCCCACCCGGTAGAGCTCGAGGCCCCGCGGGACGCCGCGGCGATGGAGCGCCTCGAGCTTCGTCCCCGTCATGGACATGAGCTCGCCCAGCTCCTGCAGGGGCATGTCGAACGAGACGTAGTCGCGCAGCCACGAGACGGGCACCCTCATCCGAACTGCTCCGTGAAGCGCAGGTCGTTCTCCCACAGGAGCCGGATGTCGGGGATGTCGTGGCGCAGGCCGGCGACGCGCTCGACGCCCAGGCCGAACGCGAACCCCGACACCTCCTCGGGGTCGTACCCGTCCACGTAGCCGTAGAGGTTCGGGTCGACCATGCCCGCGCCGAGGATCTCGACCCACCCCTCGCCCCGGCAGACGCGGCACGGCGACCCGTCGCGCGCGCAGTTGAAGCAGCTCACGTCGACCTCGACCGACGGCTCGGTGAACGGGAAGAAGTGCGGCCGCAGGCGCACCTCCCGGCCCGCGCCGAAGATCGCCCGCGCAAAGCCGAGGAGCGTCCCCTTGAGGTGGGCGAGCGTGATGCCGCGGTCGACGACGAGCCCCTCGATCTGGGTGAACATCGCGGTGTGCGTGGCATCGGGCGTGTCGCGCCGGTAGCAGCGGCCGGCCGTCGCCATGTAGACCGGCGGCGGGCCGGCCTCCATCGTGCGGATCTGGACCGGCGAGGTGTGCGTGCGAAGGACGACGTCGTCGGCGACATAGAACGTGTCCGTCACCTGCCGCGACGGATGCGTCGGCGTGTGGTTCAGCGCGTCGAAGTTGTAGTGGACGAGGTCGATCTCCGGCCCGTCGACCACGACGTACCCGAACCCGACGAAGACGTCGAGGATGTCGCGCCGGGTCTGCTCGATCAGGTGCGAGTACCCGCGGGCGTGCGCGGTGCCGGGCAGCGTGACGTCGACGCGATCCGTGCGCAGCCGCTCCTCCAGCTCGCGGCTGCGGAGGTCGCGCGCGCGCTCCTCGACGAGGCCCTCGAGCGTCCTCCGCGCGCGGTTCAGCTCGTCGCCGCGGGCGCGGCGCTCGTCCGGCGGAAGGGAGGCCAGCTCGCGCAGCGCCTGGACGAGCGGGGCCTTGCGCCCCAGCGCCTCGATCCGGATCTCCTCCAGCGCCGCGGAGTCGGCTGCGCCCGCGATGCGCGCCGTTGCCTCCGAGACCAGAGCGTCCACGTCCATGATGGCCGGGTAGTGTAAAGCCCGTGACCTCCGCCTACGACCGGCTCGGGCCGGCGTACGACGCCTGGTGCCGGTCGGTGCTCGAGGACATCCCGTTCTACGTCGACCTGGCGGTGCGAAGCGGCGGCCCGGTGCTCGAGCTGGGAGTCGGCTCCGGCCGGGTTGCCGTGCCGACGGCGCTGGCGGGCATCACAGTCGTCGGCGTGGACGCGTCGCCCACGATGCTCGATCTGGCCCGGCGGCGGGCCGAGCCGCACGCCGTCGACCTGCGGCTGGTCGAGGCCGACATGCGCTCGCTGCCCGAGCTGGGCCGGTTCGCCCTTGTCGACCATCCCGTTCCGGGCGCTGCTTCACCTTTCCTCCGATGCCGAGCGGCAGGCCGTCCTCTCGGCCGCGCGGGCGCGCCTGCTGCCGGAGGGCGTGCTGGCGTTCGACGTCTTCCACCCCGACGCCGAGGACATCGCAGAGACGCACGACCAGTGGCTCGAGCGTGAGCCCGGCATCTGGGAGCGGGCGACATGGGACGCCTCGACGCGCCGGCTCGAACTGGCCGTGCGGACCGACGATTCCGAGGCGGCGATGGATCTGTGGTGGCTCGATCCGCCCGACTGGCGGCGGCTTCTGGAGGATGCCGGCTTCGAGGAGATCCACGCCTACGGCTGGTTTGACCGTAGCCCGCTTCAACCCGGCGGCGTCGATTCGGTCTGGATCGCGCGGACGGCTGGTTAGGGGAGCGCCCCGATGCGCTCGAGCGCCGAGGGCGCGGCGGGTCTGGTGAAGCGGCCGGGTGTTCGGTTAGTGTCCCGGCATGCACGACTACCCGGTGCGCTTCTCCGTCGACTACCCCGACCGGCCCCTGAACCGGCTGACCACGGGGTTTCGGTTCATCACGGTGATCCCGATCGCGATCCTCTTGGCGGCGCTCGAGCACATCAACGTCCAGGCGGGCCGGCACTGGTTCGAGGTAACGACGGCAGGCGGGCTGATCGTGCTCGCCACCGTCCTCATGCTGCTCTTCCGGCAGAAGTACCCGCGCTGGTGGTTTGACTGGAACCTCGAGTTCTCGCGCTTCACGAACCGCGTCACCGTCTACTGGCTCCTGATGGACGACCGCTACCCGTCGACCGATGACCACCAGTCCGTCCACCTCGACTTCCCCGAGGTGTCGGGGCCCGAGCTCAACCGCTGGCTGCCGCTCGTCAAGTGGTTCCTCGCGATCCCGCACTTCATCGTGCTCGCCTTCCTCTCGATCGCGGTCTTCTTCGTCGTCGTCTACGCGTGGTTCGCGATCGTCTTCACGGGCCGCTATCCGCGCGGCGCCTTCGAGTTCGTCGAGGGGTTCCTGCGCTGGGGGAACAGGGTGGGCGGCTATGCCATCGCGCTTGTCACGGACGTCTACCCGCCCTTCACGCTCTCAGCCTGAAGCCGCGGCCCGCTGGCGGGCGGCCTCGTAGAGGGCGAGCGTCGTCGCCTGGGCGGCGTTCAGGGAGTCGGCGACGGGCGGCCTGCGGGATCGAGCAGGTCGCATCGCACCGCTCGACGAGCTCGGGCGGGAGGCCGTGGCGCTCCGCGCCGACGACCAGCACGGCCGGCTGCGGTCAGATCGAGCGCCCAGAGCGGCTCGGCCCCGCCGGGCACGAACGCGATCCGCACTCCGCCCTCCGGCAGGTCGGCGCCGGCCTCGATCGGCACCCGGAAGACGGCCCCCATCGAGGCCCGCACGCCCTTCGCCGAGAGCGGGTCGGAGCAGCCGGGCGAGAGGGAGAGCCACGCCGGCCCCAGCGCGCCGCAGGCCCGGACGACGGTGCCGACGTTTCCGGGGTCGATCACCCGGTGCAGATGGACTCCGAGTGAAACATTGGTACCTGGTACAGCTGTTTCACGGTTGGGGAGGGCCGAGGTCTCGAAGATGCACACCACGCGGGCCGGATGGCCCAGCGACCCGACGTCGGCCAGGAGCCGGTCCTCGACCACGTGCACCGGGCCGCCGCGCGTCAGCCGCTGGACGAGCGCCTCGTCGGGCGGGCGGGAGGCGGCGACGAAGGTCTCGACCGGCAGGATCCCCGCGGCGAGCGCCTCCTCGACGATGTCCTCGCCCTCGGCCAGGAACTGCCCGAGCTCGCGCCGGCGGCGCGTGGCCTGCAGCCTGCGGGCGTGCTTCAGGCGCGCGTTCTGGCCTGAGGTGATCAGGTCGCGAGCGCGGCTTTCGCCGCAGCGGCAAGCGCCTCGAACGCCTTCGGGTCGGAGATCGCGATATCGGCCAGCACCTTGCGGTCGAGGTCGATCTCGGCCTTCCGAAGCCCGAACATGAACTGGTTGTACGACAGGCCGTGCTGGCGGGCGCCGGCGTTGATCCGGATGATCCAGAGGCGGCGGAAATCGCGCTTGCGGGTGCGCCTGTCGCGATAGGCGTAGGAGAGCGACTTCAGCATCTGCTCCTTCGCCTTGCGGTACGTGTTCTTCTTGAGGCCGCGGTAGCCGGAGGCCTGCGCCAGCACCTCGCGACGCTTCTTCTTGCCGTGGACGCTCCGTTTGACGCGTGCCATCGCTATCTCCTTCCGAGGAGGCGGAGCGCCTCGCGGTTGTCCTTGCCGTCCATGCCCTTGTCACGCCGCTTCTTGCGCAGGCGCTTTGGGCTCTTGTGCTCGAGCAGGTGCGACTTGAACGCCCGCCGGCGCATCACCTTGCCGCCGGCCGTGATCCGGAACCGCTTCTTCGCGGCCGATGAGGTCTTGATCTTTGGCATCTCGTCTCCCTGTCAGCCCGTCGCCGCCGCGTCCGCCTCGTCCGCCGGCTTGTCCGCCGGGGCGTCCTCCGGCTTGTCCGCCGCCGGTTCGTCCGGAGACGGCTTGGCGGGCACAACCGCCTTGTGCGGGGCGAGCATCATCACCATGTTGCGGCCGTCCTGGAGGGGCTGCGACTCGATCAAGCCGAGGTCCTTCACATCCTCGGCGAGCCGAAGGAGCAGGTCCCTCCCGCGCTCCGGATGGGTCATCTCGCGCCCCCGGAACATGATCGTGACCTTCACCTTGGCACGGTTCTTGAGGAAGCGGATCACGTGGCCGCGCTTGGTCGCGTAGTCGCCGACGCCGATCTTCGGCCGCAGCTTGATCTCCTTGATCGTGATCGTCGACTGGTGCTTCCGCGCGAGCTTGGCCTTCTGCTCCTGCTCGTACCGGTACTTCGAGTAGTCCATGACCCGGCACACGGGCGGGCGCGCATCGGGCGCCACCTCGACGAGGTCGAGGTTCTTGTCCCACGCGTACTTCAGCGCGTCGTCGGTGCTCTGGATCCCGACCTGGCCGCCGTTCTCGTCGATGAGGCGCACCTGCGGCACGCGGATGCCCTCGTTGATCCGGGTGGTCGGTTCCTGGGGCCGCTGGTCGAGTGGCCGGCGTGGCCTCAAGCTGCGCGCCTAGTCACGATCATTCCCAAACTGACGGTCTCCTCTCGTCAAACGAAAAAACGGGCGCGCAGCGGCACCCGTTGTCCGATAGTGCAACTCGGTTGAACCCGCCGGCGTGAACCGGTCTCGGGTGAGAAGCGGATGCCTCTGCTTGCCAGGGCGGCAGTATAGCAACGGTCGCCGGAGTGCCAATTCCAGCGTCCAACCCTTGACCGTTCCCTCGGACTGCGCGATGATCGTGCGATGTTTCGTGACCGCACCCAGGCAGGTGCGGCGCTTGCCGCGGCGCTCCCAGAGTATCGAAGGAAGTCGAACGTCACCGTGATCGGCTTGGCACGCGGCGGCGTCGAGGTTGCCGCCGAGCTCGCCCGCCTGCTCGACCAGCCGCTCGACGTGCTCTGCGTCCGCAAGGTCTCGATGCCCGGCCACCCGGAGCTCGCGATGGGCGCCGTGGCGCCGATGGGCGAGCGGTTCACCAACCGCCGCCTCGCAGCGCGGCTGAGCCAAGCCGACATCGACGCGGCCTACGACGCCACCACCGCCGCCGCCCGCGAGATGGACGAGCGTCTGCGCGGCGGAGTGCCGATGATGCTGATCGGGCGGGTGGCGCTCCTCGTCGACGACGGCGCGGCCACGGGAGCGTCGATCCGTGCCGCCCTGGCCGCCGTCCGAAACGCCGGTGCCCGTCAGACAGTGATCGCGCTTCCGGTCCTCCCCCGGCTCGCCGCCGAGCGCCTGGCACGCGAGTGCGACCGGCTCGTGGCGCTTCGCGACCCGCACCGCTTCCACTCCGTCAGCCAGTTCTACGAGAACTTCGGCGACGTCACCGAAGATCACGTGCGCGACCTGCTCGCCGCCGCGAAGCCGGCGGTCGAGGTCCCGGCCTAGTCCGGCGCGAGCAGCTCGCCGACCCGCACCTGCTCGGTCAGGAGGCGGCGGAACCGCCCGAGGTCGCCGCCCACCCACCGTTCGCACAGCTCCTGTCCGGCGGCGTAGGTGAGGACGTAGCTGCGCGACGTCGGCTCGCGGAGGAAGCGGATCAGGTGCGCCGAGCGCTCGGCCGTCATGAGCCCCCAGCGCTCGAGATAGGCGCGCGTCTCCGCCTCACTCGCCCCATCCTCGTACAGCATCAGCGCGGCGTTGACCTCGACCCAGTCGCACGCCGCCAGCGCCCGCCGCACCTCGAGGAACTCCCCCAGGTCGAATTCGATGCCGGCGCCGGCCACGACGTCGGCGAGCGCGGCGCCCGCATCGCTCTCGAGGAGGAGCTTCACCGCCAGCTCCGCGATCCCCTCCGCGATCATGGACTGCGGCGTCGGGACGAGCACGATCGTCTCCTCCAGGAGCCCGCCCTGCCGGACGAGCACCTGATCCTTGACGCACCGCTCGGCGTGATGCCCCGGGTAGGTCTCGTGCAGCGCGAGGTGGAGCACCTCGCCTGCCGACCTCGGCAGGTCGGCGTTCAGCTCGATGCGGCTCTGAAGACCGCCGAGGTAGTAGCAAAAGCCAGCCCAGGGCTTGTCTGTGACAACCTCGAGGTCCACGCCCTCGCCGGCGGGGAGCTCGACGACGCGGCTCGTCCACTCCCGTGCCCGGTCGATGACCGCCGCCGCGATCTGCCCGAGCTGCTCGCGCGAGACGGACGCCGCCTTGAGCCACGCCTGGTAGCGCTCCACCAGCGGCTCCGTGCCGGGCATGAGGGCCTCGAGGCGCGCGTGCGCGTCGGCGAATGCGGCCTCGTCGGTGCGGTGCGGGCGGACGCCGTAGCAGCGCTCCACCTCGTCGGCGGTACGCGAGCGTCTCGCCGGCGACGACGCGGGCGAACGTGTGCAGCCCGGTGACCTGGTCGCGCAGCCAGCCGTCGTCCAGCTCGCCGAGCAGGGCCTCGGCGTCGGCGACGAGCGTCCCGGGGTCGACCGGGTCGGCTGCGGCGACGGCGGCCGCCAGCTCCGGCGGGCCGAAGTAGGCGTCGACGGTGCCCTCGACGTGGCGGTCGAGCTCGAGCCCCAGCCGCAGGTACCGCTCCACGACGGGCGCCGTCACGGGGCGAGCCTCAGGATCTGCGCGCGCCCGCTCGGGCGTCGCGACCGGCCTGCCCGCGATCTCGCCGATCCGGGCCGCCCGCTCGACCAGCTCGGCGTTCGAGGTCGCCAGCCGGCCGGGGGCGTACTCCACCTGGTCTTCGAACCCGAGCCGCACGTGGCCGCCGTTCGCGATCGCGGTCATGATCACCGGCAGGTGGCTTCGGCCGATGCCGGTCGCCGACCAGGTCGAGCCGGGCGGGAGCCGGCCCGACATCAGCGTGACGTTCGCGGGCGTCCCCGCCGCGCCGCCGGGCACACCGAGGACGAGGTCGTGGTGCTGCGGCCCCTCGAGCGGCGCCTTGGTGGCCAGCCAGGCCGCATTGTCGAGGTGGCCGAGGTCGAAGATCTCGAGCTCGGGCCGGACGCCGGCCGCCAGGATCGCGGCTGCGAACTCGAGCATGAGCGGGGCCGGGTTCTCGAACACGCCGCGGCCGAAGTTGACCGTCCCGCACGTGAGGCTCGCCATCTCCGGCTCGGCGGCCAGCGACCCGAGCCGCTCCGCGGCCGTCATGCCGATCGCCCCGCCCGTCGAGACCTGGATGATGATCTCAGGCGCGGCCTCTCGGATCGCCGCCACCGTGTCGCGGTAGCGGTCGGCGTCCTGGGTCGGCGTGCCGTCGTCCCAGCGGGCGTGCACGTGGATCATGCGCGCGCCGGCCTCGAACGAGCGCCGGGCCTCGGCGGCGATCTCGGCCGGCGTGAACGGGACGGCCGGGTTGTGGTCGCGCGTCGTCTCGGCGCCGCACGGCGCGACGGTGATGACCAGCTCGTCGCTCACACGGCCACCGCGACCGGGTCGGCGATCCGGGGCCACGGCCGCACTCGCTCGAGCGCGGCGGCGATGCGAAAGACCGCCACGTCCTCGTAGGGCCGCCCGGCGATCTGGACGCCCGTCGGGACGCCCTCGGCGGTCGAGCCGGAGGGCACGGAGAGCACCGGGCTTCGGCTGCACACGTTGAAGACCGCCGTCAGCAGCATGTCGTAGATCTCGACGTCGAGGCAGTCGTCGCCGGCGCGGAGCTTCGAGACGCCGAAACCGGGGCCGACGAGCGCCCGGTGACGGCGGTGGACGTCTGCGAGCCCGGCGTGGATCCTGACCTCGACGCCCATGCCGCGCAGGTAGTCGGCCATCGTGACGCCCGCCATCTCCTCGCCGAAGCGGATCGTGTACGGCGGTCATGAGGTCGCGGTGGTCGCGGAGCTCCGCGGCGACCGAGCCGCCGAACATCGCGCCGAAGTGGGCGCGCGTCGCGGCCGTCACGTCCTCGTGCGTCCACCCGACCTCGACCTCCTCGACGATCGCGCCGGCCTCGCGCAGCCCCTCGACGGCATCCAAGACCCCCGCGCGCACCTCCGGGCCGACCCGGTAGCCGAGGTCGAGCGAGTAGGCGATCCGCCAGCCCTCGATGCCTCCCAGCTCAGCCGGGATGCGGAGCTTCGGCTTGATCGCCACGGGATCGGACGGATGCGGGCCGGCGATGACGTTCTGGAGGAGCGCGCAGTCCGACACCGTCCGCGCCAGCGGGCCGTCGTGGCAGAAGTGGTCGAGGTTGTACGGCGGCTCGACCGGCACGCGGCCGTACGGAGGCTTGAAGCCGACGACGCCGCTGAACGTGGCGGGGATGCGGATCGACCCGCCGATGTCCGAGCCGGTCGCCAGCATCGCCGATCCGGCGGCGAGCGCGGCCGCGCCGCCGCCCGTCGAGCCGCCGGGGCTGTACTCGGTGTTCCATGGGTTTCGGGTGACGCCGTAGAGGCGGGAGTGCGTGAAGGCGGCCGACGAGAACTCCGGCGTGGCCCCGCGGGCGTGCACGATGCCGCCGGCGCGGATGACGCGATCCGGGACGACCGCCGTGTGGTCGGCGACGTCGTCCCTGTGAATGAGCGACGCCTGCGTGAGCGGCTGGCCGCGGATCGGCGTCTCGTCCTTGATGACGACCGGGATGCCCTCGAGCGCGCGCGGCCGGGGCCCGGCCCCGGCGTACCGAGCCTCCGCGGCGTGGGCCGACTCGAGCGCCTCCTCGTAGTACGTGTGCGGGAAGGCGTTGATCGCGGGCTCGACGTGCTCAGCCCGTCGGATCACCGCCTCCATGAGCTCGACCGGCGAGAGCTCCCGCGACCGGAAGAGCCGCAGCGCGTCGCGGACCGTCAGGCGGTGGAGGTCGTCCACGCCCTCAGCCGCCGTGGCCGCCCGGGCCGCGGTGGTGGTCCTTCTTCACGACGTAGGTGCCGCGGGCGCGGGTCACGAGCAGCGGCTCCGCGAGCGTGTCGGCGGCTGACGGGCTGACGTCGGGGCGCGCGGTGATGTCCTTCCAGATCTCGAGGTCGACGGTGCGGCTGGTGTTCCCCATGCGCACGATCGTCCCCTTGGCCCGCACGAAGTCGCCGCCGAAGAGCGGCGCCAGGAACTCGACCGACTCGTAGCCGGCGAAGAGCCCCTCGTCGCCGTCGGTGCGGATCGCGAGCTCCGTCACGACGTCGCCGAAGAGCTCGAGCCCGTGGGCGCCGTCGACGAGGTTCCCGCCGTAGTGGACGTCCGCCGCAGAGAGCCGCACCCGCAGCTCAACGGTCATGCCTTCCATGCGCTCACTCCTTCTGGGCCGATCCCATCGCTGTGCCGCCGGTGATCATACGGCGCGCCTGCGGGCCACCAGCTCCTGCGCGATCCACTCCGCCACTGTCGACGGGGTCGAGCCGGGCCCGAAGCCGGCGTCGTAGCCGAGCTCCTTCGCGAACGTGTTCGAGAGCCGCGGACCGCCGCAGACGAGCACGTAGCGATCGCGCACGCCCTCGGCCTCGAGCAGGTCGACGAGCTTCGTGAGCTGGCGGGCGTGCACCTGCTTCTGGGTCACCACCTGCGAGACCAGGATCGCGTCGGCCGAGCGTTCCTGCGCCTCGCGGAGGACGCGCTCGCACGGCACCTGCGCACCGAGGTTCACGGCCTCGATCCACGGGTAGCGCTCGAGGCCGTAGTCCCCGGCAAAGCCCTTCATGTTCATGATCGCGTCGATCCCGACCGTGTGGGCGTCCGACTCGATCGCGGCGCCGATCACGACGATCGGCCGGCCCAACTCCCGCTCGATGAGCGCGTTCACCTCGTCGAACCCGAGCGCCGGCGCCTCGACCTCCGAGCCGACGACGGCGTCCGGGTCGACGCCGTGCGCCGCCCGGGCGTAGGCGACGAAGAACGCCATCTCGCGGTCGGCGGCGCCGATGTGCACGATCTGGGGATCGCGCAGGCCGTTTCGGCGCAGGAACTCCAGGCCGACCTCCCGCGCCCGGGCGTCGGCGGGGATCGGAAGCGTGAAGCTGAGCTGCACCATGCCGTCGCCCGCCGTGTCGCCGTAGGGGACGATCTCAGCCACGTGCCCACCCGGCGAGCTGCGGCTCCCACAGCTCCAGGAACGGGTTCATGTAGCCGGGGCCGCGCTCGGCCACCCCCTCTCTCCCCCGTCCGCCGTCGCGCGGGCGAGCGGTGTCGGCGAACCAGCCCTGCGCGATCGCGCCGAACATGCCGACGTCGTCGATCCGGCGCAGGAACTCGACGGTGTCTCGGAGCACCTCGCCGGCGCGCTGCTCCAACGGCCCACCGGGCACCGGTGCGAGCGAGTCGCGCAGCGGGCGGGCCGCCTCGAACACGCGCCGGGCATCCTGGATCGCGAGCAGCCGGTCGGCCAGAAACGGCGTGTGCACGGCCTCGGTGAGGATCGAGAGCAACTGGATGTGCTGGCCGGTGGCGACGCCGACGAGGTTGAACATCGAGCCGATGCGCGTGCGTGCGGAAGATGTCGCCCGTCACGTGCTTCGTCGGCGGCATGTACTTGATCGGGCAGTCGGGGAAGAGCTCGCGGATGAGGAGCGCGAGCGCCCACTCGTCGACGAGCTGCCCCGGGCGGTCGGGGTCGATCTCGAAGGCGTGCCCGAGCCCGATCTGGGCCTCCGGGATGCCGGCCGCGAGCGCGAGCGCCCGGTTCACGAGCGTCGAGGCCACGACCGTGTGGCCCGCCTCGTGCGCGGCCGCCGTCGTCAGGTAGTTGTCCTCGCCGGTGTTGATGATGATCCCGGCGCGGCCGTTGATCATGCGGCTCACGTACTGGTCGCAAAACGTCCGCTCCGGGTTGATGTCGCGGAAGAGGATCCCGTACATCGAGTCGTTCAGCATCATGTCGAGCCGCTCGAGCGCGCCGCACGCCGCGATCTCGGGCATGCACAGGCCCGAGGCGTAGTTGGTGAGGCGCAGGTACCGGCCCAGCTCGGGCATCACCTCGTCGAGCGCGGCCCGCACGCAGCGGAAGTTGGCCTGGGTCGCGAACGTGCCGCCGAAGCCCTCGGTCGTCTCGCCGTGGGGCACGTAGTCGAGCAGGCTCTGCGCGGTCGACCGGATGACCGCGACGACGTCGGCGCCGGCCCGCGCCGCCGCCTGGGCCTGGCGGGCGTCCTCGTGGATGTTGCCGGTGGCGACGATGACATAGAGCCACGGCGTCGGCGGGTCGCCGTGCTCCTTGACGAGCGCGTCTCGCCGGGCCCGCTGGGCGAGGATCCACTCGTCGGCCTCCTGCGCGAGCCGCACGACCAGCTCCCTCGCCTCGGCTGAAAAATCGGTGCCAGGCACCAATTTTCATCGCCTGCCGCAACGGCCTCGGCGACCTGCTGCGGCGTAGCGTTCCGGTCGATGCAGGCCTGCGCCAGCGGGAGGGCGAGGCCGCCGGGGAGCGCCGGGCCGAGCGCGTCGACGAGCACGTTCGGAAGCGGGACGCCCAGCTCGTCGACCCCGTCCACCCCGAACAGGCGCGCGACCGTACGCTCGATGGCGACGGTGGTGTGCCCGAGCGCGAACTCCATGACCGGAGCGGCGATCGAGTCGGCGAGTGCGAACGCCTCCTCGGTGAGCGCGCTGTCCAGGTCGAGCCTCATGCCTGCCAGTCCTGCCACGACGTCGTAGACGGGCCATCTGCCGGCGCTCGCGTCCACCAGCGCACGGAACGCCTGCTCGGGCGAGAGGTCGGCGTCGGGGTGAAACGGGCTCGACGTGAGCGCCGCGATCCGGATTCGCCGCCGCACCGCCAGGTCGATGCCCGACCTCCGGGCCCTCGCGACCGTCTGTGCGCCGGCCAGGACGCGGGTCGCATCGGCCACGATCAGGGTCGCCTGCCGGCCCTCACGGATGAGGAGCTCGAGCAGCGGCCCGGTGAGCGCGCCGGCGATCTCGGCCACCTCCCCCTCCCCCACCTCGGCGCCCGCCTCGACTTCGAAGCCGGCGGCATGAGCGAGATGGACGTCGGCCGGAGCCTCGCTGGCGGGCAGGTCGAGCGCGTCGACCGCGAGCCGAAGCCGCAGCGGCAGGTCGGCGCCGCCGTCGGCGACCGACGCCCCGGCCGCCAGCACCACGGCGTCGGCCCGGCCCGGTGCGGCCGTCCCCAGCCGGCCGAGCGCGCCCTCGAGCAAGAGCCGCTCGGCGCCCGCCGATCGCAGCGCGCCCAGCGCCTCGTCGAGCTCGTCAAGACGGGTCGGCCCAGACGACGACCACCGCCTCGCCGCCGCCCGCGGCGACGATGATCACGTCGCCGGCCGCCGTGCGGTAGGGCAGCGCCTGAAAAATTGGTGCCTGACCCCGATTTTCCATCGTGGTGAGGACGAGGGCGCCCGCAGGCGGCGCGATCCGGGGCTTGGCGAGGCCGGTGAGCTGGTCGCGGGCCTCGCCGTCGAGGCCCAGCGAGGCGAGCCCGATCCGGCCGTCCAGACGCTCGAGCAGGTGGTTCACGACGGTGGTCTTGCCGGCGTTCTTTGCCAGGCCCACGATGGTGACGGCCGCGTGTGGCCGGAGCAGCTCCTCGAGCGTCACCGCTTGACCAGGTGCTTCGGGAAGGCCTCGTGCGGGCGGCCGTCCCGGCGCGTGCCCGGCTTGGCCGCGACCAGGCAGTTGTAGACCGACTCCTCGGCGGCCTCGTACGCGGCGGCGAAGAGCGGCGACATGCGATCGGTCTGGAACGCCTGCTCGCGGGTCGCCGCGAAGGCGATCCCGATCTCGCCCGACCCGTTGCCCGCATAGGAGCCGGCGCGCGCCAGCCCGAGCAGCGGCCGCAGCGCCAGCCTCCGGAGCTGGATCGCTGTGAGGGGCGCGTCCGTCGCGCAGACGGCGATGCACGAGCCCTCCGGCGGCGGATCGCCCGGGACCGGGTCGAACCTGAGGCCGCCGACCGTGAGCCGCTCGCGGTCGCCGAAGTTGCACATGAGAAGGACGCCGACCGTGTACCCCTCGACGAGCCGCGACGACGTGCCGATCCCGCCGGCGAAGTCGAAGCACGTCATCCCGGTGCCGGAGCCGACCGTGCCCTCCGCCACCTCCGGGCCCGCGTTCGCGAGCGCCGCGTTCACGTCGTCGACCGTCACCGTGCGGGAGTCGGCCAGGTCGGAGTCGTCGCACTCCCCCACGACCGGGATCACGGTCTTGTTCGGGCTGCCGCCGGCCGCGAGCACCGCGCCGTGGTACACGGTGCCCACCGCATGCGTCCCGCACAGCCAGACGGGCGTCACGATCAGCCCGTACTCGTCGATCTCGAGCTTGGCGGTGAGCTCGCCCACGCCGTTCGTCGTGTCGACTCCGGCCCGCGTCGGGAGCTCGGGCGGCACCACGACGGTCACACCCGTCGCCTCGCCGCTCGCCGCCTGCGAATGGCCGACGCGCACCCCCGGCACGTCGGTGATCGCGTTTCGCTCTCCGGTCGGGAAGAGGCCCACCGGCCCCCCGATATCACGCCAGCGCTCCGTCATCCTCCGCGCTCTATACCAGATCCAGGCCGTCGTACGACCACGGAAACGCCCGCTCGAAGGCCCGCGCGGCCCGCAGCACCAGGGCGTCCTCGCCGCGCCGGCCCACGATCTGGAGGCCGACCGGCAGCCCGTCGGAGTCGCGCCCGCACGGCACCGAAGCGGCCGGCTGGCCGGTCACGTTGAACGGATACGTGAACGCCGTCCAGCTCAGGTACTCCGTCGGCCGTCCGGCCACCCACCCGGGCTGGTCGGCCCCGGCCCGAAACGGCGGGCACGGCATCGTCGGCGTGATGAGCAGGTCGTGCCTCTCGAAGAACGCGTCCATCGCGGCCGCGTAGCGGGCCTTCTCCTCGAGCGCAGCCGCGTGGTCGGCGGTCGTCATCCTGAGGCCGCGCTCGACCACCTCCCAGCGGCCCGGGTCGGCCAGGTCGCGCTTCGCCGGATCCTCGTCCTGCGCCTGGTTCCAGGCCCAGATCGGGTCGACAATCGGCCACGGATCGTCGAGGCCGGGGTCGGCGTCCTCGAGCTGCAGGCCCAGCTCGGGCAGGCGCCGAGCGGCGGCAGCCGCAACGTCGAGCACGTCGGCCTCGACCGCGGCGTACCCGAGGTCGGCCGACCACGCGGCGCGGACGCCCTCGACCCCGTCGTTCAGGGAAGCCGCATGCGACGTCGCCGCCATCACGTCGAGCAGCAGCGTCGCGTCGGCCACGGTGCGCGCGATCGGGCCCTGGGCCGAGAGGCCCGAGCCCGGCACCGTCGGAACGAGGCCGACCGTCGGCTTCAAGCCGAAGACGCCGCAGAACGACGCCGGGATGCGGATCGACCCGGCACCGTCGCCGCCCTGCGCCATCCGCACGACCCCGGCGGCGACGGCCGCCGCGGAGCCCCCAGACGAGCCGCCTGCGGTCAGGCCGTGCCGCCACGGGTTGTGCGCCGGCCCGTTCACGCGGTTTCCCGACTCGCCCTTCCAGCCGTATTCCGACGTCGTCGTCTTGCCGACGATCACCGCGCCCGCAGCCCGGATGCGGGCGACGAGCGGCGAGTCGGCCTCCGCGACCCGGCCCTGATGGACGAGGGACCCCATGCTGGTCGGGACGCCGGCCACGTCGACAAGATCCTTGATCGCGACCGGGATGCCCGCCAGCGGCCCCCCGGCGCTACCTGCATCGGCCCTGGCCGCCTGCTCCAGCGCGAGGTCGGCGCGTCACGGTGACGAACGCGTTCACGGCCGGCTCGGTCGCCTCGATCCGGGCGAGTGTCTCGCACGTCAGGCCCGCTGCGCTCACCCGGGCGGCGCGCCGTCCCCGCTCGGACCGACCTCGTCGGCGGACGGTCCGGGCGCGGTGACGATGCACGCGGCGCGGTGGTCGGGCGTGGACTCCGCTCGCGGTCGCTGGAGGCTGGGATCGATCTCCGAGCACCTCGGCTCGGCGATTGGACAGCGGGGGTGGAACCGGCAGCCGGACGGGACGTGGATCGGGTTGGGCGTCTCGCCCGTGAGGATCTGCGGGGTCGTCTGCTCGCGCGGATCGCGTTTCGGCACAACGGTGATGAGGGCGCGCGTGTACGGATGCTGAGGGTTTCGAACGACCTCCCGCGCCGGCCCCTCCTCGACGATCCGGCCCAGGTACATGACGGCGATCCGGTCGGCGAAATGGGCGGCCGTGGACAGGTCGTGGGTGATCATCAGGATCCCCATCCCTTCCTTGCGAAGCCCATCCAGGAGCGACAGGATCCCGGCGCGCACCGAGACGTCCAGCATCGACACGGGCTCGTCGGCGACGAGCAGCCTCGGGTCGAGAACGAGGCTGGCGGCGATCGCCACGCGCTGGCGCTGGCCACCGGACAGCTCGTGCGGGTAGCGGTCGATAAAGAGCTCGGGCGGCGACAGCCCGGCCCGCACCAGTGCCTCCCGCACCTTGGCGTCCCGCTCCCCCTTGCCCCGGGCGATCCGGTGCACGAGCAGGGGCTCCTCGATCGTGTCGCGGACGGTGAAGCGCGGGTCGAGCGACTCGTACGGATCCTGGTAGATCATCTGGATCTCGCGCCGCAGGGGCCGCAGCGCCCGGGCCGAGAGCTGCGTGATCTCGCGCCCGCGGAAGCGGATCACGCCGCGCTCGCTGTCGACCATGCGCACGACTGTCTGCGCCGTGGTGGTCTTGCCGCAGCCGGACTCGCCCACGAGCGCCACCATCTCGCCCGGGGCGATCGTGAACGACACCCCCTCGACTGCATGCACCGTCTCCTTGGGCCGGCGGGCGATCGCCCCTACCATGCCGCGCGGCACCGGGTAGCGGGTGACGAGTCCGTCGACCTCGAGCAGCTCCTCGCGCTCCGCACCGCTCACGCAGGCTTCTCCGCCACCAGGTGGTCGTTGAGGTGACAGAGCGCCTCGTGCCCGGGCCCGACCTCGAGCCGGCGCGGATGCGTCGTTGGGCACGGCGCGAACGCCGAGTCGCAGCGTGGCGTGAACGGGCAGCCGGCGATCTCGCGATCGAGGCGCGGCGGGGCCCCGGCGATCGAGAGCACGTCCTCGTCGCCGAGCAGGTCGGGTGTGGCCGCGAACAGCATGCGCGTGTACGGATGCCGCGGGTCGTGATAGATGGTCGCCATCTCCCCCATCTCGACGATCTCGCCCGCGTACATCACGGCCGCGCGGTCGCACACCTGCGCCACCACCGGCAGGTCGTGCGTGACCAGGATCATCGCCAGGCCGAGGTCGCGCGTCAGGCGCACGAGGAGCTCCAGGATCTGGGCCTGCACCATCACGTCGAGCGCGGTCGTCGGCTCGTCGGCAAGCAGCACCTCCGGCTCGCACGCAAGCGCGAGCGCGATCGCGGCTCGCTGGCGCATCCCGCCCGAGAACTCGTGCGGATACCGGTCCGCCCGGTCGCCGGAGATCCCGACGAGCTCGAGCAGCTCGCGCACCTGCGCCCGGGCCATCCTCCCGGACGCCGTGCCGTGCAGCTCCATCGGCTCGGCGATCTGCGAGCCGATCGTCTTGACCGGGTTGAACGCGTTCATCGCACCCTGGAACACCATCGCGATGTCGTTCCAGCGGTGCGGGCTGACCGATTCCTCCCCCTCGGCGAGCACGTCCTCGCCGTTCAGGTAGACGCGGCCGGCGACGCTTGCGCTCGCCGGCAAGAGCCCCATCAGCGCCAGGATGGCGGTCGTCTTGCCGCAACCCGACTCCCCGACGAGGCCCATTCGCTCGCCGGGTCGCAGCTCCAGACTGACGCCCTGGACGGCATGGAGCTCCCGGCCGCCGGGGAGGTCGAACCAGACGTGCAGGTCCTCGGTTCGGAGAACGGGCGCCTTGTTCACTCGGCGTCCAGCTGTCCGTGCAGGGGCCGCAGACGGAACCGGCGCACCGTCAGGTGGCCGACTCGCAGGCGCGGGTTGAGCGCATCCTCCATGGCCTGCCCGACCATCGTGCATGCGAGGATCAGGACCGTCACGGCCACGCCGGGCGGTACGACCGCCCACCAGGCGTTGTTGAGGACCGCATTGCCGAGGAAGCTGTTCTCGATGAGCTTGCCCCACGAGATCGTGCTGGGATCGCCGAGCCCGAGGAACGTGATGTAGGTCTCGAGGAACACCGCCAGCGCGATGGTGAGTACGGTGTTTGCGATCAGGAGCGGCGCCACCTGGGGCAGCACGTGCTTGAAGACGAGGCGATTGCCGCCGGCGCCGATGGATCGGGCCCGCTTCACGTAGACGCGTTCCCGGACGCTCTTCACCTGCGCCCGCACCAGCCGCGCGGTACTCGTCCAGTAGATGATCCCGATGATGATGATGATGTTGAGGAGGTTGCGGCCGAAAATCGCGGCGGTGACGATGATCAGGGGCAGGTCGGGGATGACCAGGAAGATGTCGGTGATCCGCATCAGCAGCACGTCGATACCGCCGCCGAAGAACCCGGACACGATGCCCACCGTGCCGCCGATGACCATCGCCACGAAGGCGGCGGCGAATCCGACCTCAAGCGAGACCCGTGAGCCGTAGACCATCAGCGAGAACATGTCGACACCGCCGTCGTCCGTGCCCAGCCAGTGCGCGCTGCTCGGCGGCGCGTAGATGGGTCCGGTCTTCGCATGGATGCTGTGCGTTGCGATGAGGGGCGCGAAGATCGCGATCAGGATGATCACCACGACCACCGTCAGCCCGATGATGGCCTGGGGCTGGCTGCGGAGGGTGGTTACGATGAATCCGCGCCGGCCCGGCGTCAGGGTCCTCGACGGCCTCGTCACTTGCGAGGTCGGCGGACGTCGTCACGTGACTCACGTCGTCACCCGCGGGTCGAGCTTGAAATACAGCAGGTCTGCGATGAAGTTGAAGAAGATCACCGACAGCGTCAGCACCAGGAACGCTCCCTGGAGGAATGCGTAGTCACGTTTGTCGATGGCGTCGACGATGGCGAGCCCGATCCCCGGATAGTCGAAGACGTACTCGATCGTGATCGCGCCGCCGATGATAAACCCGAGTGACAGGGCGATCAGGGTCACCACCGGCAGCATCGCGTTTCGAAATCCGTGCTTCCACACGATCGCCCAGTTGCTCATCCCCTTGGCACGCGCCGTGAGGACGTAGTCCTCGCCCAACGTTTCGAGCATCGCGGATCTGACGATCAGGGTGTAGTCGCCATACAGCACCAGGCCGAGAGTGAGCGCGGGCAGGATCATGTGCTCGGTCCGGTCCACGAGGAAATCGAACGTGCCTGGATTGCCGAGGATGCCGTAGTCAGGGCTCTGGATCCCGCCGTGGGGTAACCCGACTCGGCTGGCGACGAAGTAGATGATCATGAGCCCTAGCCACTGGGTCGGCACCGAGTAGAAGGCAAGGGCCGTCCAGACCGAGAGCTTGTCCGTCGACGTGCCCCGCCGCCAGGCGGAGATCACCCCCGTGAACACCCCGAAGATGATGGAGAACACGGTGCCGAGGGTGATCATGGCGAGCGTCTTCTTGATCGGATCCCACAGCTCACCGCGTACAGGCTGGTGTCCGATGAACCTCCTGCCCAAATCGCCGTGGGAGAGAGCCTTCAGATAGATCACGTACTGCTGCCACTTCGACTTGTCCAGCCCCAGGTCGTGGCGCAGCGCCTGCTTGAACTGAATGGTGCAGGCGTGGCATTTGAGGCCCGTGACGGCATCGCCGGGCAGGGCGCGGAACAGCACGAAGTTGAGCGTCACGGCGACGAACACCGTCATCAGTGCGAAGAGCGTTCGCTTGAGGATGTAGTCGCTGCGTTGCATTCGTGTGGTCCGCGCCCTGTCCGGAGTCGGCTACTTCTGGTGCGGGTTCGTGAAGGCGTCGTAGTTGTACCCGAGCGCCTGCGGGTCGTAGCCCTCCCAGTTGGGGCTGTGCGCGGCGATCCCCTGCTCGTTCACGAGCTGCGTGTAGACCCAATTGTCGTGGATGACCTTGTCCATCTGGTGCACGAGATCCATGCGGTCGCTCTCCTTCACGAGCGTCCCCTGCTCCTCGTACATCTTGTCGTAGGCGGGGTTGTCCCAGCCGGTGTCGCTCCACGAGCACCACTGGCCCTTGGTGACGACCGAGAGCTGGAAGTCCGGGTCAGGCGACGCAACCCAGTCCCACAGCGCGATGTCGAACTTCGAGTACCCCGTGTTCGTCGCGGGATCGCACTTGTCGTCGGTCTCGATCGCATACGCGGCGCTCGAGTCGCCGCCGCTCTGCTCTGTCACCTTGACGCCGGCGTTGGCGAGTCCCTCCTGGACGATCGAGAACGTGCGGTCGCCGTTGAAGTCCAGGCTGTTGGGGACCATGATCTGGTACTCCATCTTGTGCGCCGGCTCGGCGTACTTGCCCGTCGTGGCCGGGGCAACCCTCGTCCCGTCCGCGCCCTTCTTGTATCCGAGCTGATCGAGCATCTGGTTGCCCTGGGCGCAGTCGAACTTGAGCGGTGCGTAGTCGGTGCTCTGCCACGGCTTGGCGATGTCGCCCAGCAGGCTCTCCGTCGGAACCGCGTACCCGCTGAAGACCACCTGGATGATCTGCTGCCGGTCGACGCACATCGACAGCGCTTCCTTCACCTTCGGGTCGAGCAGCTCCCTGTGCTGGGGCTTGTACGGGTTCGAGTTCCAAGTGATGTTCGTGACCTCACCGCTCGGATAGGTGTCGATCAAGGCCTCCCCCGACTTCTTGACGGCGTTCACCGCCGTGAACGGCACCTGGTCGACGGCCGAAATCTGCCCCGACTGGAGGTCGGCGATCATGGAGTCGGCGTTCGTGTAGTAGACGTAGGCGACCGCGTCGACGTGCGGCTTCGGCCCCCACCAGCCCGGGTTGGGCTTGAACACGGTCTGGCCCTTCTTGTCGTACTTCGTCACCTGGAACGGGCCGCCCGACACGACCGGCAGGTGGTCCTCCGGCAGGAAGGTCTTCAGGTCCTTGCCGTTGTTGCCGGTGTACTTCTCCCACACGTGCTTGGGCAGGATGTACAGGAAGGTCAGCTGTGCCAGCGCGTTTCCGACCGGCTTGTCGTAGTGGAAGACGACCGTGGTCGGGTCGGGCGCATCCGCCTTCGTCACATGCGCGACCGACGCGGCGAGCACCGCGGTCGGGCCCGGGTACTTGATGATCGTGTTCGCTGTCCAGGCAACATCCTCCGACGTGAGCGGCTGGCCGTCCGACCACTTCCCGCCCGAATGCAGCTTGAACGTGTAGGTCTTGCCGTCGGGCGAGACCGTCCACGACTCGGCGAAGCTCGGGACGATCTCCTTCAGCCCGGGCCCGTACTGCACGAGCTCCGGGTAGATCTCGAGGAACGAGACGGTGGCCCCCGCCTCGATGTAGTTGAACACGTTCAGCGTGTCGATGTAGTTCGTGGATCCCAGCGTGAAGATGCCGCCCTCCTTGACCGTGCCGCCGCCTCCACCGCCGTTCTCGCTACTGCTGCCGCCGCCGCATCCGGCCGCCGCGATCAGCACGGCCACCGCAGCGGCCGTCGTCATCAGTGTTCGCACTCTCATACGTCACCCTCCCTCGGGTTCCCCGCCACGGCGTGGGTGTGATGATCCCGCCCGGGCCGCGGCCTGCGACCCGCCATATCGTCGATGTACTCACAGATCTCCTCGACGGCCCGCTCGAGCCACACGCGGCCCTTCTCGGCCGTCGCAGCCGTCGCGTCGCCGATCACGCCCGACTCGGTCCAGCCGCTCCACTGCCCCTTGACCGAGAGCGGCCCGTCCGACCAGTCCATCCAGGCGTGGTCCGACTCCCAGTCGGGGATCTCGCGCACGGCCCGGTCCATCTGCACCAGCTCGGGCCGGATCGCCAGGTAGAGCGACGTCTCGAGCTCGCAGGCGTGGGCCATGCCCCCGGGCACCGGCGACGACCGCGTCGCGGCGAGCAGCTCGGCCGAGGCCGGCGAGCTGAGATACCAGAACGTCGCAGCGATCGCGTCTCGCTCCTCGAGCATGATGAGCCGCGAGGCCATATCGACCAGCGGCACGTTCGATCCGTGCCCGTTCACAAAAAGGATCCGCCGGAACCCGTGGTGCAGCACGCTTCGGCCGATGTCGACCAGGTGGTCGACGAACGTCTTCCAGCCGATCGTGATCGGGCCAGGGAAGTCCATGTGGTGGGGCGTGTAGCCGTGCGTGACCGTCGGAAGAAGAAGCGCCCGGCCCGCCCGCTCCGTTACCGCCCGCTCGGCCAGCGTCTCGGCGATCACCACGTCGGTGTCGATCGGCAGGTGGTAGCCGTGATCCTCGAGCGTGGCGACGGGTATGACGAGCACCGGGTCGCGCGCGACCCACTCCGCCACCTCGGGCCAGGTCAGCTCGGTGTACCGGTGGGTGGAGGTCGGGGTGTCAGTCAAAGCCATACCGCTGCTCGAGAGAGTCGCATGGGTTCCCGCGGCCGTATGTGACCGCACCCTCTGTGACGTCGGCCAGGCACCAGAAGACAGTCTTCGACTGCGCTCCGTGCTCCGGATGACGGCAGAGCGAGTGCGGCGCGCCAGTGTGATCCTGGAGCGCGCGCCGGAGGACGTGCTCGGTGATCTGGCCGGGTGCAAGCCACTCGAGCGCGCGACGATACCGCACCGCCGATCCGGCGGCGTACTCCGGGTCGCCCTCGTACGGCAGCATCCGGGAGCTCACGTAGTGGTTCGTGTGCGCGAGCGTCCCCTCCGGCCCGGGCCGGATCAGCTCCGCGTCGGTGGCCGAGCCCTCGACGTTCACGACGCCACCGTCGCGGTGGCTCAGGATGGTGTTGTACGACGACGCCCGGTGCGGGTTCAGCGCCGCCTCGACGGCCTCGTCCAGGGTGCGCCTGCGCAGGATGTCGCGCACGTGGAGCAGCCGGGGGATCCCGATGCGGTTGTCGTTGGGCGCCACCTCGTTCCCGGTGAGCGCGAGCCCGGCCGAGTTGAATCCGACACTGATCCAGGGGCCGATGCCGATCGTGAACACCACCGGATCGCCCGGAACCCGCCACTCGGTCGCCACGACGTCCGGCTCGACCTCCGGGGCGAGGTCGTTGTTGTGTGCGACCCACAGGTGCCCGTCGACGCTCGCCGGCGGCCGGGCGACCAGGTCCGAGCACGCCCCCTCTCCCCCTTCGAGGCCGGCGAGCTCCTCGATCGACGCCGCGAAGACCCGCATCCGGTCGGCGCCCGCGGCGTCGGCGACGGCATCGAGCTCCTCGACGAGCCACGGGAGCTCCCGCGCCGTCACCTCGTGGTAGGGCTCCGCCCCGGCCAGCTCGGCGGCGGTGACGGCCGCCGCGGTGCGCGCGACCGCGGACGCGCTGGCGCTCCCGATCTGGGCTCCCACCTCGGCGTGGGTCCCGGCGGCGCGCACGAACGGGAGCGGATCAGGCGGCATAGCGCCTCTCGAAGACGGCCCGGACGGCGGGGCTCTCGCGCAGCACGTTGAGGGCCGTCAGCCCCATGTCGGGCATGTGCCCGTTTCCGATCAGCATCGTCGTCGCGCGGCCCAGGCCCTCGGCGCCCAGGGCGGCCGTCGTGAACGACGTCGCCATCGAGAAGAAGAGGATGGTGCCCGACTCCCGGGTCACCAGGATCGTCCCGAGCTCCGTCCCGGGCACGTTCACGAGGTTCACCGCGACGTCGGCCTCGCGGCCCGCCGCGTCCATCACCGCCTCGTAGAGGCCGAGCGCATCGGTCGCGTCGGCAGAGACGACGTGGTCGGCAAGGCCGGTCTCGCGGACGTCCTCGAGGGCGTCCTCGGCCAGGTCGGTCACGATCACGCAGCCACCCGGGCCGGCATGCTTTCGCGCCTCGTGGAGCGTCAGGAGGCCGGCGGTGCCGCCTCCGCCGACGAGCACCACCGTGTCGCCGGGCCGGACGAGGGCCGCGGTCCGCGACGGCGCTCCGGCCACGTCCAGCGCCGCGAGTGCGATCCGCTCGGGGATGTCGTCCGGCAGGACGGCGAACGGACTCGACTCGAAGAGGACTGCGGTGCCGCAGGCGTCCACCTGCCCGTGGTGCATCTCGACGCCGTCGACCCGGTCGAGCCGAAGCGGTGTCAGGGTGAGCGAGATCAGGCTGGCGATGCGCTGGCCCGGCGCGACGCGGCGGCTCTCGCGGACGAGGCTCCCCACCTCTCGCACCGTCCCGACGAGCATGCCGCCCGAGCCGGTGGCGGGGTTGTGCAGCTTTCCGCGCTCGGCGACGATCGCCTCGATGGCCCGACCAACAGCGGCCGGATCGCCGCCGGCCTCCGCGGCGAGCTGGTGGAAGCTGGCCGAGTCGAGGTTCAGCCGCTCCACGTCGACCAGGATCTCGGCGTCGGAGATGCGCGGGTCGGCGTCGAGCTTCCACGCCGGCTGCGGAAAGGTGCCGTCGCCGTCGAGCACCCGGTGAAGGCCGTAGCGAGCCGCCAGGCTGAGGGGCATCGGCCAAGGCTAACGCGCTGCAACTCCCGCTCATACTGGCGAAACGCTCTAAAATCAGGGGTAATGCTTGAGCAGTTGCACAAGAGCGGCGTGACGGTCGCCGAGCTCGTGGAGACGACGGCGCTCGGCCGGGCGGCGCTCAGGGCCGGAGCCGGCGGCGTTGGCCATGAGGTGCAGCGCGTCCAGTGGATGGAGGTGCTCGACGACTTCGCCGACTACCTGGCGCCGGGCGACCTGCTCCTCACGACCGCCTACAACCTCGGCGACGACCCGGCGCTCCAGCGGACGCTCGCGACGCGCATGCGCGACGCCGGGGTCGTCGCGATGGTCGTCAAGTGCGGCTACTACCTGGAGTCGGTCCCCTACGCCGTGCGGCGCCAGGCCGACGAGATCGGCCTCCCGGTCTTCGAGCTGCCGCGCGAGGTCCCGTTCGTCGAGATCTCGCAGTCGATCTACGAGCGGCTCGTGTCGGGCTCCTATGCGCGCCTCCAGCGCTCGGCCGGCATCCACCGGGAGCTCGTGCGCCTCGCCGTCGACGGGGCCGACCTCGGCACCGTCGTCCGGCGGGCCGCGGCCCTGCTCGGGAACCCCGTCGTGGTCGAGGACGACGCCGGTCGTGCGCTGGCCGGGTGGCGCGCCGACGGGCGCCCGCACCGGCTCGGCCAGGGCGGCCTCGCATCCTCGCCGGCAGCGCTGATCGTGCCCGTCGTCGCCCGGGGCGCCACGCACGGCCGGGTCGGCCTCATCCCCGAGCGTGACGCGCAGCCGGACGACGTGCAGGCGCTCGAGCAGGTCGCGACGGTCGTGGCCCTCGACATCGCGAAGTCCGACCGCGAGCGGCTCACCGAGGACGAGCTCATCGCCACGTTCGTGCGCGACCTGGTGCACGGACGGGCGGGCGACGGGGCCGCCTGCGCCGCTCGGGCGCGCCGGCTCGGCGTCGAGATCCCGGCGGGGGCGCGGGTGCTGCGGCTGCGCGCCGACGATGCCGACCATGCCGCCCTCGAGCGGGCGCTCGACCTGCTGCGCGGCCGCCTCCCGAGACGGCCGCTCGTGGCCCGCGACGGCGACGAGGTCGTCTGCGTCTGCTCGGCCGGCGACGAGGACGTGGTCGGCCGGGAGCTCGCGCTCGGTGCGGCGGCGAGCGGGGAGCTCACCGCGGGGGCCGGCGAGGAGGCCGCCGAACCGGAGGGGCTCTCCGCCTCACACCGCCAGGCGGGACGGGCCCTCCGGCTGGGGCGCGGCCTGCGCGGCCCGGGCCGCCTGCACCGGTACGCCGACGTCGAGGCGTACGACGCGCTCCTGGCCGACGATCCCGAACGGGCGGCCCGCGTCCGGGCCCGCACGATCGACCGCCTCCCCGACGACCTGCGCACGACGCTCGCGCTCTACCTGGAGCACAACCACAGCGTGGCGCGGACGGCCCGCGAGCTCTACGTGCACCGCAACACGGTGCATTACCGCCTGCGCCGGATCGAGGCCATGTGCGGCCTCGATCTGAGCCGGGTCGAGGACCGGATGCTGTGCCAGATCGCCCTGCTCTCGGCCCGCATGGGTGAGCCGGCGGCCGGCGTGGTATAGATCGGACGATGGCCGTCGCCGCGCAGGCTGCACCCCGATACCGTCAGGTCGCGGCGGAGCTCGAGCGGGCGATCGAGTCGGGCGGCCTGCGGCCCCACGATCGCCTCGCATCCGAGCGCGCGATCGCCGAGCGGCACGGCCTGTCGCGGATGACCGCCCGCCAGGCGGTCGAGCTTCTCGTCCGCCGCGGCACCGTCTATCGCCGTCCGGGATCCGGCACGTTCGTGTCGCCGCCGCGGGTCGTCCACACGCTCCAGCGCCTGGCCGGGTTCTCGGAGCAGATGCGCGCCCAGGGCATCGAGCCGTCGGCGCGCGTGCTCGAGATGCGCCGCACCCGGCGCGTCGACGCCCAGGCCCGGTCGGCGCTCGAGCTCGGCCCGGGCGGCCGGGCGTGGATGGTGCGGCGGGTGCGGTTCGGCGACCGCGAGCCGCTGCTGCTCGAGACGTTCTGGGTTCCCGACGCCGTGTGCCCCGACCTCGCCCGGCGCGAGCTCGCGCACGGATCGCTGTACGACCTCATGCGGCGCCGGTACGGCATCGATCCCTGCACCGCCGACGAGTCGATCGAGCCGGCGGTGCTCGAGCCGGCCGACGCGCGTCACCTGGGCGCCCGTCCCGGCGCACCGGCGATGGTCGTCACGCGCACCGCGCGAGACCGCGAGGGCCGAGCGGTGGAGTTCGCCCGCGACGTCTACCGCGGCGACCGGGCCCGCTTCCAAGTGGCATTGCGCGCTTGAACCCCAAGGGGCCAGGCCCCGTACGGGGCCTGGCCCCGGTGGTTCGTGCCTAGTCCGCGCTTCGGGCGGCCGCCTCGGCCAGCAGCTCGTCGCGCAGCTCGGACAGGGGCTGTGCGCCCAGGTCGCCCTTGCCGCGCCGCCTGACCGACACCGTCCCCGCCTCGGCCTCGCGATCGCCGACGACCAGGATGCACGGCAGGCGCTGGTGCTCGGCCTCGGCGATCTTCTTGCCGACCGACTCGCTGCGCAGGTCGGCCTCGGCGCGAAGGCCCGCGTTCCCGAGCTCCGCCGAAACACGCTCGGCGTACTCGTGGTGGCGAT
Organism: uncultured Actinomycetes bacterium; assembly: GCA_963821535.1. Lineage (GTDB taxonomy): Bacteria > Actinomycetota > Thermoleophilia > Gaiellales > JAICJC01 > JAICJC01. Next base: position 301,345 of record CAWGEC010000002.1, read on the forward strand.
CGGCGACCGGCAGCACCATGGCCTGCACGGGCGCGATCCAGAGCGGGAACGCGCCGGCGACGTGCTCGATCAGGATGCCGATGAACCGCTCCAGCGAGCCCAGGAGCGCGCGGTGGATCACCACCGGCATGTGGTCGGCGTTGTCCGGGCCGACGTACGAAAGACCAAAGCGGGCCGGCATCTGGAAGTCGAGCTGCACCGTGCCCATCTGCCAGGAGCGGCCGATGGCGTCGGTCATGTGCAGATCGATCTTCGGGCCGTAGAACGCGCCCTCCCCAGGGCTCGTCACGTAGTCGATGCCCCGGCGGTCGAGCGCCGACCGGAGCGCGGCCTCGGCGACGTCCCAGTCCTCGTCGGAGCCGAGCTTGTTGTCGGGCCGCAGCGACAGCTCGGGCTGCGGGACGACCCCGAAGATGCCGTACAGCAGGTCGACGTAGTCCAGGCAGGCGAAGATCTCGTCCTCGATCTGCTCCATCGTGCAGAAGATGTGGGCGTCGTCCTGGGTCACGTGCCGGACCCGCATGAGCCCGTGCAGCGCCCCCGTGAGCTCGTTCCGGTGCAGCGTCGAGGACTCGGCGTAGCGCAGCGGCAGCTCGCGGTAGCTGCGCCGCTGGCTGCCGAAGAGCAGCATGTGCCCGGGGCAGTTCATCGGCTTCAAGCCGTAGGTGTGCGCCTCGCTCTCGCCCGGCACCAGGAACATGTCGTCGCGGAACTTCTCCCAGTGCCCCGACGTCTTCCAGAGCTCGACGTCGTACAGAAGCGGCGTCTTGACCTCGAGGTAGCCCCGGCGGGCGTTCTCGGAGCGGCGCAGGTCCTCGAGCGAGTTCCAGATCACCATCCCGCGCGGGTGCCACAGCGGCGAGCCCGGCGAGTGCGGGTCGAAGTGGAAGAGGTCGAGGTCGCGGCCGAGGCGGCGGTGGTCGCGCCGACGCGCCTCCTCGATCCGGGCGAGATGCGCATCGAGGTCTGCCTGGCGGAAGAACGCCGTGCCGTAGATCCGCGTCAGCATGGGCTTCGACGAGTCGCCGCGCCAGTAGGCGCCGGCCGTCGAGAGCAGCTTGAACGCCTTGATCGGCTTCGTCGTCTGCAGGTGCGGCCCGCGGCAGAGATCCTCGAAGTCGTCGTTTCGGTAGAGGCTGATCGCCCCGTCCTCGAGGCCCTCGGCCAGCTCCAGCTTGTACGGCTGCCCCTCGGCGCGGAAGCGCTCGATCAGCTCGGAGCGGTCGACGCCGTCCTCGCGCACGAACGGGACGTCCGCAGCCAGGATCCGGCGCATCTCCTCCTCGATCCGCTCGAGGTCGTCGGCCGAGATCGGCTCCGGAAAATCGAAGTCGTAGTAGAAGCCGTCCTCGATCGCGGGGCCGATCGCGATCTTGGCGTCCGGCCACAGGTGCAGCACCGCCTGCGCCATGACGTGAGCCGTCGAGTGGCGAAGGACGGCGAGCGCCGCGTCGTCGCGGTCGGTGAGGATGCGGATCGTCTCGCCGTCGCGGACCGGGAGACGCAGGTCTCGCACCTCGCCGTCGACCTGCAGGGCGACGGCGGCATCGGCCAAACGGGGCCCGATCGCGGCCGCCGCTTCGCGTCCGGACGCCCCGTCGTCGAGGGTCAGCTCGTTGCCGTCAGGGAGGAGCACGCGCATGGTCGGCAGCATACAAATCGCGCCCCGCTGGTACGCTCGCAGCAATGGAGCTTCTGGCGGCAGTGCTGGCGATTGCCCTCGCAGCGGCCGGCGCCGTCATCGTGCTCCGCGACCGGCGCGCGGACCGCAAGCGCGAGGCCCTCGAGCGCGAGCTGCGCGAGATGGTGCCGCGGTCGGATCTCTCGGCGGCGCTGGCCTCGCGCGACGCCGTGATGGCGGCCGCGTCGAGCCCGATCCTGCTCTTCGACCACGAGGGCCAGGTCGTGCGGGCGAACCCGGCCGCGCGCGAGGCAGGCCCGGAGCTGGCCGGCCCCGGGACGCAGCCGGAGCTCGCCGCTGCCGCCACGCGGGGAGCGGCGGGCGAGCCGGTCCGCGACGTCGAGCTCACGGTGTACTCGCCCGAGCGGCGCCGCTTCCGCGCGCGGATCCGAGGATTCGGGAGCGGACCGGACGCGGGCGCGGCGGTCGTGCTCTCGGACCAGTCGTCCGAGGCCGACTACCGCGATGCCCGCCGGCTCTTCTCGGCGGGCGTCTCGCACGAGCTGCGAACGCCCCTCCAGCGCATCCTGGCGCTGGTCGAGACGATCGCGCTGCCGCTCGACGAGAACGAGCGGCTGGACATGATCGCGCAGGCCCGAGCCGAGGTCGACGCGATGCGCCAGCTGATCGAGGACATGATCCTGCTGGTGCGGCTGGAGAGCCACGAGCTGCCCGACAAGGACGAGCAGACCGACGTCACGACCGCGGTGGAGGCGTGCGTCTCCCGGCACACCGGGGCAGCCCGCGCCGCGGCGATGAGCCTCGGCACCGCCGTGACGCGTGGCCTGGTCGCCGCCGTCGCACCGCGGCTCGTCGACGCCATCCTCGACAACCTGGTCGAGAACGCCATCCATCACGCCGGCGAGGGCGAGTCCATCGTCGTCCGCGCCCGCGGGCTCTCCGGAGCGGTCGAGATCGTCGTGCACGACACGGGCGGCCGGATCCCGCCGGAGCACCTGAGCCGGGTCTTCGAGCGCTTCTACCGGGTCGAGGACGCCCGCTCGGGGCCGGGCACGGGCCTCGGTCTCGCGATCGTGAAGCACATCGCCGAGGAGTACGGGGGCCGCGCCACCGTGGAGTCGACGCCCAACGCCGGCACCAACATCCGCGTGGTGCTTCCGGCGCCCGCGGCCGTCAGAGACTGAGGCCCGTCAGCCCGGCGCCCGCACGAAGTTGACGTTGAAGTCCGGCGTGCCGCCGGCCTGCATCAGCTCGATCCAGAGGACGAGGTACATCTCGGCCCCGCGCGCCGTTTCGATCCCGCCCAGGTCGACGATCGCATCCGGCGGCCAGCCGAAGCTCTCGAGCATCCCGGCCACGAGCTGCTTAGCCTCGGCATCGTCGCCGCTCACGAAGACCGAATGGGCGCCGGGCACGCGCTCGGGGTGGATCATCACCTGGTTGTTCATTGTATTCAGCGTCTTCACGACGCGGGCGTCGGGGAAGGCACGCTGGATCTGCTCGCCCAGGCTGTCGGTGTTGCACACGGTCAGGGTGAGCCTGCCCGTTTCGAACGTGAACGGGTTCGCGACATCGATCAGCACCTTGCCGGCCAGGTTGTCGGCGCCCGCCGCGGCGAGTGCCTCGAGCGACACCGCCCCGCCGGTGCAGTTCACCACGGTCTGGCCGAACTCGGCCGCGTCGGCGAACGTCGCGTGCGACGCGTTCGGGCCGGCCTCCGCCGCCCACGCCGCCGCCGTCTCGTTGTCGGGCGTACGCGACCCCATCCGGACCTCGTGGCCCACCTCGACGAGCCGGCCCGCCAGCGCCCGCCCGACCATGCCCGTGCCGAGAACTCCGTACCGCATGCTCACGCCTCCTTCGAGATCGGCTCGAACCGGTACCCCACGCCCTGATGAGTGTGGATGTAGGTGTGCGTCGGCGACCGCCGGTCGATCTTCTCGCGGAGCTTGCGGACGCACACGTCGACCGTTCGGTCGCGATGCCGGTAGGGGGTGCCCCACACCCGCTGCTGGATGCGGTCGCGCGTGAGCGCCTTTCCCTCCGCGGCCGCCAGCACGTAGAGGAGCCGGAACTCCATCGGCGTGAGCCCCGCGTCGGAGCCCTCGAGAAGCGCCTGGTGCCGGTCGGGATCGATGACGAGGCCGGGCGCCTCGATCCGCGCTCCGGTGGCCTGGATCGGCGCGATGCCCGACCGCCTGAGCGCCGCCTCGACGCGGGCCACGAGCTCCTGCATCCCGAACGGCTTGGCCAGGTAGTCGTCGGCCCCGATCTTGAGGCCGTGCACCTTGTCGTGCTCCGAACCGCGCGCCGAGATCATGATAACGGGGATCGTGATCCCCTCCTCGCGCAGGGTGCGCGTGATCCGCCAGCCGTCCTCGCCGGGGAGCATCAGGTCGATCACCGCGACGTCGGGACGCTCGAACCGGATCTTGCGCAGGGCCCGGTCGCCGTCCTCGGCCCACTCGACGTCCATGCCGGCCCGGCGCAGGTGCGCCATCATCGCCCGCGCGATCACTCCGTCGTCCTCGGCGAGCAGCACCCGCGGCATCGGCCGGGATTGTACGGGGGCCTCCGGCCTGCCCTGCCGGACCAAAGATTCGCCGCCCCGGCTGGCCTTTCGTCCCCCGGCCGAACGAGCTTTCGAGTCACCTCTACAACTCGTCCGCCCGGCTTCGACCTACTCGGCTGCCCTCGGCGGCGCAGAGGGAAAGCTAGAGGCCGCGTGCCCGCTCTGCAAGCGGAAAAATGCCGCACTTTGCGGGGTTCGAGATCGGACGCCTTCACCACTTGCCGCAAAGAGCGAGGTTGACGGTCGGCTGACAACCGGGGCCAGGCCCCCGTACGGGGCCTGGCCCCACGGGGTTCGACTTGTCGGCGGCGATCAGGACAGCACGGCCCGCGCCCGCTCGAGCACCTCACGATCGCGGTCGTACGTGACCATCGCCACGGCTTCGTCGAGGTCGACCCACCGCACCTCGTCGACATCCTTCGCGAGCGGCCGGCCGCCGGCGTCCGCCAGCATCAGGTAGTAGCGCACCGTCTTCGGCCCACCCGCGACGTCGTAGCCGATCGTCCCGAGGTCGTGCTCGATCGCGCCGACGTGGCCGGTCTCCTCCTCGACCTCGCGGACGGCCGCCTCAGGCTCGCCCTCTCCGGGGTCGAGCTTCCCCTTGGGCAGCGTCCAGTCGTCGTACTGGGGGCGGTGGACGACGGCCACCCGGCCGCCGCGGTGCAGAACCGCGCCGGCTGCCCGGATCACCCGCGGGCGCCGGCCCGGCGGCGGCCGGCCATCGCGGCAAGCCACGTGACGAGCCCCACGCCGCCGACGAGCACGAGCACGATCCCGGCGAACGTCCACAGGATGCCGCGATCGCCCTGGACGACGAGCCCGACCGCGATCATCGCGACCCCCAGCACGCCGAACGCCTGGGTGAGCACGAACGGCCCGGGCAGGCCCATCGGCGTCACGGGCGACGACGCCGCCCTGAGCCGAGCGGGGTCGGCGTCGTCCTTCATCCGGCTGCGGAGCGCCAGCCCGATCACGCCGCCGAACACAGCCAGGAAGTAGACGACCTGCGACCAGAACGACCCGACCCAGTCGACGAGGTACGTGAAGACGACGATCAGGACCACCGCTGCGGCCGTCCCACCGACGGCCACCGCGATGGACGTCGGCCAGTCGTACAGGTGTTGCTCGCCCGAGGGCCGGTCGCTCATCGCCGAAAGCGTACACCGACGGCCCGCTGGGAACGGCCGTCCTATGCTGGACTGCATGCGGTTGGTGATCCTCGGGGCGGGCTTCGCGGGAAGCTACGTCGCCAGGCTGGTAGGGAAGCGGGCGCCGGAGATCGACGTCACCCTGGTCGATCCGCGGAACTACATGCTCTACACGCCGCTTCTCCCCGAGGCCGCGTCGGGCACCGTCGAGCCGCGCCACGCCCTCGTGCCCGTGCGGGTCATGTGCCCGCGCGCACGCCTGCTGCTCGGCCGCGCGACGGACGTCGACATGTCCGCGCGCACCGTCACGGTGCAGCCGACCGAGGGCGACGCGATGGCCGTGGAGTTCGACACGCTCGTGGTCGCACTGGGAGCGATCGCCCGGACCGCGCCGGTGCCCGGTCTCGTCGAGCATGCCGTGGGATTCAAGACGATCGCCGAGGCGATCCACCTGCGAAACCACGTGCTGCAGCAGCTCGAGCTGGCGGCGACGATCGCCGATCCGAGCGAGCGGGAGCGGCGGCTGACGTTCGTCTTCGTGGGCGGCGGGTACGCCGGCGTCGAGGCGATGGCCGAGCTCGAGGATCTGGTGCGCGATGCAAGCCGCCACTATCCGAGCCTTAGCGGCGTGCCGCGCCGGTGGATCCTCGCCGACGCCGCGGATCACATCCTGAACGACCTCCACGGCCGCCTTGGCGAGTATGCCTCCAGGCAGCTCGCGCGGCGGGGGTTCGACCTGCGCCTGAAGACCGTGCTCCGCGCCGTCGACGCCGAGGGCGTCGAGCTCTCCGACGGCACGCGTGTCCCGACGGCGACGCTCGTGTGGACGGCCGGCGTCCGCCCCAACCCGCTCGTCGGCCGGCTCGGCCTCGGGCTCGACGACCGGAGCCGCATCGAGGTCGACGAGCACCTCCGGGCCGGGGACCGCGTCTGGGCGCTCGGCGACTCCGCGGCGGTGCCCAACGCGGCGACCGGCGGCGCACCGGACCCACCCACCTGCCAGCACGCACTCCGGCAAGCACGCACGCTGGCGGCGAACATCGTGGCCGAGTCGCGGGGGCGGCCGCTCAAGACCTACCGCTACCACATGCTCGGGCAGGCGGCCACGCTCGGGCGGCACAAGGGTGTGTGCGAGGTCGTGGGAGGGCTGCGGTTCCGCGGGTTCCCGGGCTGGTGGCTCACGCGCACCTACCACCTGTACCAGCTCCCGCTGATGAGCCGGCGGCTGCGGGTGGTGAGCGACTGGACGGTCGGGCTGTTCTTCCGCCGCGACGTCGTCGAGCTGGGGACACTGGGCCGGCCGGAGCCGCTCGAGCCTCCCCCGCCCCCCACGCACTGACTACGCGGCGGCCACCTCGAGCTCGCGGCAGAGGTCGCGCGCGGCCCCAATGAACGCTTCGGCCGCCGGCGGGCGGTAGCGGTCGCGGTGCCACGCGAGCCCGATCAGGCGCGGTGGCATGCGGCCCTCGAGGTCGACCAGGGTCACGCGCGAATCGCCCTCGTTCACCGTGAGGCGCGGGATGAGCGCGACGCCCATCCCGGCCGCGACCATCTCCTGGATCGTGGCGTTGTCGTCGGAACGGAAGGCGAACGTCGGCTCGACGCCGGCCGCGCGCATCCGCGCCTCGACCTGCCGGGCCCCGATGCACGACCGGTATCCGACGAGCGGCAGGCTGCCGATCTCGCGGAAGCCGGGCGGCGTCCGCCGGCGGGCGAGCGGCGATCCGGCCTGCGTCACGAGCACGTACGGGTCGCGCAAGAGCTCCGTCGTCTCGATCGGCGCCGGTGCGATCGGCAGCACGAGGAAGGCCAGGTCGAGATCGCCGGCCTCGAGGGCAGCGACGAGCACGTCGTCCTCGGCCTCGGTCAGGCTCACCTCCACGCGCGGCCACGCCTCCGAGAACCTGCGCAGGAGCTGCGGCAGGAGGCGCGCGCCGGCGCTCTGGAACGCCCCCACGCGCAGCGCACCCGCCTCCCCGGCGGCCAGGGCTGAGAGATCGGCCCGTGCCGCGCGAAGCCGCGCGACGATGGCATCGGCATGGGTGAGGAGCATGCGCCCGGCTTCGGTCAGCTCTGCGGGCCGCGGGCCTCCGGGCCGGTCGACCAGGCGCTGGCCAACGAGCTTCTCGAGCGTTGCGAGCTGCTGGCTGACCGCCGACTGGGTGTAGCCGAGCGCCTCGGCAGCGCGGCCGAACGACCCGTGCTGGGCGATGGCCTGGAGTGCCGCTAGGTGGCGTAGCTCGACGCCCAGCCAGTGATCAGGTTCCATAATCGATTCGAATACTAGCCCGATTTGAACTTATGGATCGCGCTGCCGATGATACGGGTATGGGAATCGCCCTCGTCATCATCATGATCGTCGTCGTCGGGCCGCTCGCGGTCGTGTACGGCGCCGACTCGCGCCCGACCACCGGTCGGTCACGCGCGTGGTGGCCTGCCGCTCCGCGGTAGGTCAGGTTTCGCCCAGATAGGCCTTGCGCACCTGCTCGTTCTTGCGCAGGGCCTCGGCCGTGTCGTGCAGCGCGACGCGGCCCGTCTCCAGCACGTAGCCGCGGTTGGCAACCGCGAGCGCGATCAGGGCGTTCTGCTCGACGAGCAGGATCGACGTGCCGGTCTTGTTGATCTCGCGGACGATGTCGAAAATCCGCTCGACCAGGATGGGCGCGAGGCCGAGTGACGGCTCGTCGAGCATCAGGAGCTTGGGCTTGGCCATCAGGGCCCGCCCGATCGCGCACATCTGCTGCTCGCCGCCCGACAGCGTGCCGGCCTTCTGCATCCGCCGCTCCTGGAGCCGCGGGAAGAGCTCATACACGCGGTCGATGTCCTCCTCGATCCCGGCCTTGTCCGACCGCTGGAACGCACCCATCTCGAGGTTCTCGCGCACGCTCATCCGCGAGAAGAGCCGCCGTCCTTCGGGCGACTGGCTGATCCCCATCTTCACGATGTCGTGCGGCCGGCGGCCGACGAGGTTCTCGCCCTTGAACAGGATCTTGCCGCGCTTGGGCTTGTTGATCCCCTGGATTGAGCGCAGCGTCGTCGACTTGCCGGCGCCGTTCGCGCCGATCAGCGTCACGATCTCGCCCTCGTTGACGGTCATCGAGATGCCCTTCACCGCCTCGATCGTCCCGTAGAACGTGTGCACGCCATCGAGCTCGAGCAGGACGGAGCCGTTGCTACTCATCTCGCGGACCCGCTTCGCCGCCGTCGGCGGTCGCCGCCGAGCCCAGGTATGCCTCGATCACCCGCTCGTTCTTCTGGATCTCGGCCGGTGACCCCTCGGCGATCTTCTCGCCATGGTCGAGCACGGTCACCCGCTCGGAGATGCCCATGACGACCTTCATGTCGTGCTCGATCATCAGGATTGAAAGGCCGCGCTCGTCGCGCAATCGCCCGACGAAGCTCGTGAACTCGGCGCTCTCCTGCGGGTTCATTCCGGCGGTGGGCTCGTCAAGGAGCAGGAGCTTCGGGTCCGTCCCGAGGGCGCGCGCCACCTCGAGGCGGCGCTGATCCCCGTAGGCGAGGTTCATCGCGTACGTGTGCTCGGCCTCGCGCGGGAGCCCGCAGTAGCGCAGGAGCTCCCGTCCCCGGTCGGCGGCGTCCCGCTCCTCCTTCCTGATCCCCGGCGTGCGCAGGATCGACTTGACGATCCCGCCCTTCAGGCGGGAGTGCATGCCGACCAGCACGTTCTCGAGCCCGGTCATCGTCGGGAAGAGGCGGATGTTCTGGAACGTCCGCCCCACGCCGAACTGTGTCACGACGTGTGGCGGCAGGCCGACCACCTCGTGGCCGTCGAACGTCACTTCGCCGCTTGTCGGCGTATAGACGCCGGTCAGCATGTTGAAGAACGTCGTCTTGCCGGCGCCGTTGGGGCCGATCAGGCTCACGATGCCGCCCTTGGGCACGGTGAAGTCGACGTCGGAGCATGCGACGAGGCCGCCGAACTCCTTGCGCACCGCGCGGGCTACGAGCAGGTCCTCGGCCATCACGCCTCGGCGTCGTAGAGCGATCCGCCCTCGATGCCGGCCTCCAGCTCGATCTTCCGTCGTGCGGTAGGTATCAGCCCCTGGGGCCTCACGAGCATCATCGTGACGATGATGATCCCGAAGATGCCGAAGGTGTACTGGGGGATGTTGAAGCTCGTCCCCGCGACCTCGTTCAGGTTGTTACCGAGCGCCTCGAGCCCCTGGTAGTTCAGGTACGAGAGGACGGCGCCGCCCAGGCAGACCCCCCAGACGTTCCCCATTCCGCCGAGGATCACCATGCAGAGCACCGCGATCGAGATGTTGAGCGAGAAGTCCTGCGGGAAGGTCGAGCTCTTGAAGATCGCGTAGAAACACCCGGCCATGCCGCCGAAGAACGCCCCGATGGCGTACGCCCATGTCTTCGTGCGCATGAGCGGCACGCCCATGGCCGCGGCCGCGATCTCGTCTTCGCGGATCGCCACCCAGGCCCGGCCGAGGCGCGAGTCGCGAAGCCGGATGCAGCAGAAGAGCGTGAACAGCACCAGGCCGACGCCGGTCCAGTAGTAGTAGTCGGCCGAGTTGATCTCGAGGCGGTAGCTGGCCGGGAGGAACGAGGCAGTGTTGTGGATCGAGACGCCGAAGCCGAGCGAGTCGATCGGCGTGAGGCCGTTCGGCCCGTTCGTGACGTTGTGGCCGAACCAATCGTCGCCGTTGTTCACGGCCTGCGGGATGATCTCGCCGAACCCGAGCGTCACGATCGCGAGGTAGTCGCCGCGCAACCGCAGGGTGGGAAGCCCGATGATGATGCCGAGGAGCGTGGCGAACACGGCGCCCACTGCCAGGAGCAGCCACACGTTGACGTGCAGGCCCGGAAGGACGGGGTTGACGGCAACCGAGAGGAAGTGCACGTCCCGCGGCGCGAACTGAAGCGTCGCGAACCATCCGGCGATGTAGGCGCCGGCCGCGTAGAACGCGACGTAGCCGAGGTCGAGCAGCCCGGCGTAGCCCACAACGACGTTCAGGCCGAGCGCCATGGTGACGTAGACGCACATCACGACCATGGTCGGCACCGTCGGTGCGAGCTGACCAGTCGTACCGCCCCCGAGCGCGCTGAAGAGGTCCTGGTAGTAGTTGGGATAGAACACCACCAGGAGCAGGACGGTGATCGGCAGCACTAACGTGCGCACCCGCTCCGGGAGGCGCGCCCACGCGTCGCCCACGGCTCCGGTACGCCCGCTCATGCGCGGTCGGGAACCTCCTCACCGAGGAGCCCCTGCGGCCGGAACACGAGCACGAGGATCAGGATCGAGAAGATCAGGGACTGCGTCCAGCTCGACCCGGGCGTATGCCACGAAAGGCCCTCGTTGAACGCCTGGATGAGGCCGATCAGCACGGCGCCGAGGGCAGCGCCGGTGAGGTTCCCGATCCCGCCGAGCACGGCGGCGGTGAACGCGAAGAGGCCGAGCTGGAACCCGAGGTCATACCGGGTCGAGGTCTGGTACATCACGAAGAGCACGCCGGCGGCCCCGGCCAGCGATCCGCCGAGCGCGAAGGTGAAGGCGATCGTCCGGTCGACGTCGATCCCCATCATCCGGCTGGCGTCCATGTCCTGGGCCACGGCCCGCATGGCCTTTCCCTGCCGCGTCGCGCGCACCAGATACGAGAGCACGAGCAGCACCGGGATGGTGATGAGGACGATCAGGAGCGACTTCTGCGTGTACGGGATGCCGCCGATGTCGAAGAGCGCCTTGGTCGGGAGGATGTCGGGAAGCGGCTGCTCGACGAAGCCGTAGACGAGCGCGGCCGCGTTCTGGAGGATGAAGCTCATGCCGATCGCCGTGATCAGCGGCGCCAGCTTGGGCGCGTTTCGAAGGGGCCTGTAGGCGACACGCTCGATCGCGACGTTGAGCGTGGCACAGAAGGCGACAGTCACCGCGATCGTCACGAGCACGAGCGGCGCCGTCACGTACCACGCCTGGCTCCCGTTGAGCCCGAACCAGGACGCCGAGACGGTGACGCAGACCATCGACCCCCACATGAAGACGTCGCCGTGGGCGAAGTTGATGAGCTCGATGATGCCGTAGACGAGCGTGTACCCGAGCGCGACCAGCGCATAGATGCATCCCAGGGTGATGCCGAGCAGGAACACGCTCACGAACTGGGCGGGGGCGTTGATGAAGTTGCCAATGACCCACACCGCGAACACACCGACCACGACCCATGTGAGGACGCGGTTGATCTGCTGTGAGAAACGGGGGAGCACCGCGAGCACGGGCTTCCGGGCCGTGCCGGACTGGGCCGTCATCGCAGCGCTCCCCCGAGGTTGCTCACTGATCCGGGAAGGTCTCCACGAGATCCGCACTCGGGGTGAGGACCTTGTAGGTGGTCAGCTTCCCGCCCTTGACGACGTCGACCGTCATCGAGCCCTGGTCGGTGTCGCCGGCATCGTTGATCGAGAACGTCCCGAGGACGCTGTCGGTCACCTTCGCCCCGAACAGGTTCTTCGCGACGCTGGCCCGTGTGCCGTCGGACGCGGCGATCGCGTTCAGCACCACCTGCGCGGCGGCCGCTGCGTACGGCGTGTACGGGTCGATGAAGTCAGGGTTGTACTTGGCCTGGAAGTCCGACACGAAGGTCGCGCCCGCACCGGTGAGCTGGTCGGTCGGCACGCCCGCGACGGACGAATAGAGGCCGTCGGACGCCTTGCCGGCGTCGGTGATCGTCTGCGAGGTCGTGAAGCCGTCCGGCAGGAGCAGCTTCACCTTCTGGTTGTCGCCGAGCACCGCGACCTTGTCCTTGATCAGCTGGCCGCCGTTCTCGCAGATGAGGCCGCCGACCATGATCGCGTCGGGGTGCTTCGCGGCGATGCCCTGGAAGAGGGCCTGGTAGTTGGTGCCGGTCTTGGTGTTGTAGGCCGAGTTGCCGAGGACCTTGATGCCGAGCTTCTTCGCGGCGTCCTCGAAGTAGGTCGCCACACCGGCGCCGTAGGCCTGCTTGTCGTTCAGGATGTAGACCGACTTGACGCCGAGCCCCTGTGCCGTCTGGGCGAGCGCCGGCCCCTGGAAGTTATCCGGGGCCACGACGCGCGCGTAGTTGCGCGTGCCGGTCGGGTAGTACTTGCTCGGCTCCGCCGGGACCTTGGTGCCCTGGGTCAGGCCGGGCCACGTGTTGGCCGGGCTCACCATGGCGATCGGGCCGGGCTGGGCCTGGTTCAGCACCGGAACCTCGAGCTCGGCGCAGCCCGAGTTGAAGGTGCCGATGTTGGTGATGACCGACGGGTCCTGAGCGTACGCGTTGGCGTTCGCCGAGCACGTCGTCGAGTCCCACGTCCCCGCCTGCGGCGTCGAGTCGTCGCACGGCTGGAACGCGATCGTGTACTTGCCGGCCTTCCAGCCGGCCTGCTCGAAGATCATCTCGATCGCCTGGTTCATCTGGGTCGTCTGATGCGACGACGATCCGTTGAGCGGCAGGTCGGACGTGACCAGGAGCTGGCCGCTCGGGTTCACCACCGACTTGCAGGTGGAGGAGTTCACGGGCGTCGCGGCGCTGCCTCCTCCGCCTCCGCTCGTACCACCGCCTCCGCCGCTGCTCGACCCGCTTCCGCAGGCCGCTGCGGTGGCCAGAACGAGAACCGCGGCCATCGCCCAGAGAGCGCGGCCAGGTACACGTCTCATCTGATCTCCTCCCACTTCGGGTTGGCGTTCGACGCCGGTGACGGCCTTCGCCGCCCGACGCGCGACGGTCTATCTACCATCCCCGGCGGATGAGCACAAGGGTTCCACGCCACCGCCGCCACTCCCGGATGCGTCGAGAACGTCGCGCCGCAATCGTACTCCTCACGGTCGTCGTCGTGGTGGTCGCGGCCTGTGGATCCTCAAGCGATTCCGTCGGATCCAAACCTGCACCCCCTCCCAGGACGTGCCCAAAGGCGTGGGCCGCCTCCTGGCAGACATGGACCGATCGGGTCGGGATGACGGTCTACTGCCCGGGCTGGCTCCCGAGCCCGATCGACGGCGTCATCCACGGGCAGTGGAACACGGCGCGCGTGCCCGACAAGCAGTGGCAGCTCGGCTACGCCTGGCTCGAGCAGGGCCAGCTCGTCCACGTCGTGTTCGAGGGTTATCCGCCCGGGACGTTCCCGCCGCGCTGCGAGGGGCAGCCCTGCTTCGCCGGCCGCGAGCCCGCGACCGAGAAGGTCGGCGGCCAGACCGTCACGTGGTATGACAACAACCTGGCGTCCCATACCGGACACATCGCGGCGATCTTCCACGCGGGAGGGAACGTGTACGTGATCTCGATCCACGTGGCCACGCCCGTGTCGACGCCCGCCAAGGCCAAGTCGGATCTGCGCCACATCATCCGGTCGCTCGTCCCCATGCAGCCCGGGGCCTAGCCATGCGGATCTACTGGCACGACGACGCGCTCCTTCATGACACCGGCGCCGGGATCTTCGAACATCCACCCTCGCCGCTCATCGAGGTCCCCGAGCTCCACCCCGAGAACGCCGAGCGGATCCGTAACATCCGCGCCGCGCTCCGCAACGGCCCGATCGCCGATCGGCTCGAGTGGCACGCCGGCCGGCACGCCCTCCGAGACGAGCTCGAGATGCTGCACCTCGCCGCCTACATCGATTCGGTGCAGGAGTTCTGCGCCGCGGGCGGCGGGTACCTCACCCAGTCGACGCCGGTGGTCGCCCGCTCGTGGGACGCTGCGCTCGCCGCGGCCGGCACGGCGCTGGACGCGACGGCCGCTGTGCTGGACGGCGATTGCGACCAGGCGTACGCCCTCGTGCGCCCGCCGGGGCACCACGCCCAGCCCGACCGGGCCGACGGGTACTGCCTCTTCTCGAACGCGGCGCTGGCGGCCGAGCTGGCGCGCCGCCGCGGCGTCGAGCGGGTCGCCGTCCTCGACTGGGACGTCCATCACGGGAACGGCACGCAGGAGTGCTTCTGGGACCGTCCCGACGTGCTCGCCGTCTCGTTCCACATGCGGCACGGCTCGTGGGGCCCGTCCCACCCGCAGACCGGGGCGCCCGATGAGGTCGGCATCGGTGACGGCGCCGGACGCACCCTGAACGTCGAGCTGCCCGTGGGCACCGGCGATGAGGGCTACCGGCGCGCGATGGCCCGTGTGGTCGAGCCGATCGTCGAGGCGTTCGGCCCCGGACTGGTCGTGATCGCCTGCGGCCAGGATGCGAGCCAGTTCGATCCCAATGGCCGCATGTGCGTGTCGATGGACGGCTTCCGCGACCTCGGTGCGGCGGCCCGCGCCCTCGCAGACCGCCACTGCGACGGGCGGATGGTGCTCATCCAGGAGGGCGGGTACGGCCGCACTTACTCGGGCCTGTGCATGCACGCCACCCTCGAGGGCCTGCTCGGGACGGGGCCGCTCCTCGAGGACCCGATGGCGTATCTGCCCGACGACGCCGACCGGGCCGACGCGGCCATCGACGCCGTCCGGCACGCGATGACGCCGTACTGGCCGCTGTAACACCTGCCAAACCCCTTTGCCGGTGTCTACACTCCGGTCTGCGCGCGCTCCGACACCCGGACGCGCGTCCGCACCCGTGTCCCTCGATCTCGGACCCAGACCCTGGACGTTCCTGCTCGACGAGCGCCCGCCCGCGCCCGGACGGCTGCGCCTCGTGCAGGCGCTCGTCAACTCGGTCAACCTCGAGACCGGGAAGGACGTGATCGACACGCCGGGCGGCCTGGAGGCGTGGCTCGCGGAGTTCGAGCTCCTGCCGCCGGGCGTCGCCGTGCTGGAGTCAGACGTCGCGCGCGCCGGCGAGCTACGCGAGGCGCTGCGGCTTCTGATCCGCCGGAACGCCGAGCCCGAGATCGATGCGGACGCAGCCGCGCAGACCGTGAGCCGCGTGGCCGCGTCCGGGCGGCTCACAGTCGACTTCGCGTCCAACGGCACGGCCACCCTGCGGCCGCTCGACCCCGGCGTGGACGGCTCGCTGGCGGCGGTGGCCGCCGGTGCGTTCGAGGCGATGGCGAACGGCACCTGGACGCGTCTTCGGGCCTGCCGTCGCTGCCACTGGGCGAGCTATGACCGCTCGCGCAACCTGTCGTCGCGCTGGTGCTCGATGCGCTACTGCGGCAACCGCACCAAGACGCGCGCCTACCGCCGCCGCAGGGACGCGGCGTGCTAGCCGCGCGGTCCCTCCCGGTCCGCGCACCGCTCCGCGTTGCGGTGGCCCGCATCCGCGCCCGCCCCGGCCGCGGCGCCCTGGTGGCCGTCGGCGTGGCGCTTGCGACGGCGGCGGCGGTGGGCGTCGCCGCCGGCGGCACGATCACGGCCGACCTCGAGCTTCGCCGCAGCCTCGATGTGCTGCCTCCGGCAAGCCGCAGCTTCTCGGCCACGTGGCTCGGAGCGCCGCCGGCCGGTGGTTACCCCGAGATCGACCGCACCGCCACGGCGGCGCTCGCGGGCATCCAGTCCGGCGAGCCGGCCCGCACCATCGCGTATCCCGAACTCAACCTGAACGGTCAGCTCGTCTCGCTCGGCGCCGTCGACGATCCGAGCCGGTGGCTGCACCTGGTCTCGGGCCGGCTTCCGGAGCAGTGCGTGCCGACCCGCTGCGAGGTGGTGCAGACGGGCGGCGACCGGGCGACGGTGGTGTCGGAGGAGGGCCTCAGGCTGGTCGTCGTCGGCCGCGCCTCCGGGGCGCTCCCGTTCGATCTCGCCAGCCTGAACGCCGCCGCACACGGCAAGACCTCCACCCCGCCGGTGCTCGTGGCGGGGAGCGTCCACGAGCTCTCCACCCTGCCCGTCTTCTCGGCGATCTTCCGCCGCTACGGCTGGACGGTGCCGATCCGCTCCCGAGACGTCCACGACTGGCAGGTCCCGGGCCTCCTGCGCCGCGAGAGCGCTGCGTCGCAGGCGCTCGAGCGGGCCGGCGGCGCGTTCGGCTTCGGCGCGCCCGACACCGCGCTCGAGACGGCCCACAGCTCGGCGCAGGTGGCTTCGCGCCGCCTGCTCCTCGTCGGCGGCGGCGCGGCGGCGCTCCTGGTCGGGTTCGTCCTCCTCGCCGCCGGCGGGCTGCGGCGCGACGCCCGGGCCGAGTTCGGCCGTCTGGAACGCCACGGCGCACGGGCCTGGCAGCTGCGGCTCCAGGCGGGCGTCGAGGCGGCCTGGGTGACCGGAATCGGCGTGCTGCTCGGGGCCGCCGTGGCGGCCGCCGCCATCGCGATCGCCGCCGGGCGGGCCGGCCTCAGCACGTCCGAGACGCTGCGCCAGTCGCTTCTGACCCCCGCCGGGCTCGGCCTGCTCGTCGCGGTCTGGCTCGGGGCCGCTCTGCTCCTGGTCGCCGTCGAACGGCTCGACGCCGAGTCGACCCGGCTCGGGCCGCTGCACGCGCTCGACCTGCTGGCGCTGGCCGCCCTCGCCGCGGCCTTGCTCGCGGCGTCGAGAGGCTCCTCGACCGAGGCATCGCTCGAGGCGGGCTCGGATCCGCTCCTCGCGCTCCTCCCCGGCCTGGCAGCGATCGCGGCCGGCGCGATCGCCGCCCGGCTGGCGGGGCCCGTGCTGCGGCTTGCCGGGCGCAGCGTCCGGCGCGGCCCGGTCGCGGTCCGGCTGGCGCTCGTCTCGCTGGGCCGGCAGGGCGGGCGCCCTGCGCTCGTGATCGCGTTCGTGACCGCGGCGCTCGGGCTCTCGGTCTTCGCGCTCTCCTACCGCGACACGCTCCAGACGGGCGAGTCCGACCAGGCCGCGTTCGCCGTCCCGCTCGACTTCACGGTCGCCGAGAGCTCGACGCTCGTGAACCCGCTCGACGCCGCACCGCTCGACCGCTACCGCGGGCTCGCTCCCGGCGCCGTCGCCGCGCCGGTGATCCGGATGAGCGCCGCTGTGCCCGGTGCGGGGATCCCGGCGCAGCCGGCGCTGATCGGCGTCCCGGCCGCGACGCTGCCCGCCCTGCGCTGGCGGTCGGACTACTCCGGCGACTCGCAGGCCGACCTCGCTCGCGCGCTGCGGCACGGTGCCGAGCCGCAGCTGGCCGGCGCCGACCTGCCGCCGGCGGCGACCACCGTCTCGCTCCCGACGGCGGGTCACGGTCGTCCGGTCGCGCTCCAGCTGGCCGTGGAGCGCCCGAGTGGCACGTTCGGAACGATCGAGCTCGGCGAGACCGGCCGGAGGCATGTCCTCACGGCGCCGGTCCCGGCGGCCGACCGGGGAGCGCGGGTCGTCGCGCTCCAGATCGGCCTGACCCCGTCCGACGCACAAGCGCTGGCCCACGCTGGGATCGAGGGCGGCCTCACCATCGTCGCCAAGGGCAGCCTGCGGATCGGCGAGCTGCGGGCGGGCGGCGAGTCGCTGACCGGTTTCACGGACTGGATCGCCGGAGGGACCGCGAAACGCTCCGGCGCCGGCGTCGTGCAGTACGCGCTCGACGGCCGCACCGACGGCCTCGTGCGTCCCGCCCAGCCGTTCGACCGCACGGCGCTGCCCGTGCTCGCAAGCCACGACGTGGCTGCCGCCGCCGGGCCGGACGGGCGGTTGCACCTGGTGCTTCCCGACGGGCACTCGATCGTGGCCCGGGTTGTCGCAACGGGCGCCCGCTTCCCGACCGCGCCCGACACGTTCGTGGTGGCCGACGAGCGGGCGCTCGCGGTCGCCGTCAACGCCAGCGCGCCCGGGACGGCGGTGCCGCGCGAGGTCTGGATCGGAGCGCCGCCCGCCGCCGAGCACCGGGTCGCGGCGGCCCTGCACCGGCCGCCGTTCTCCGGCCTCGCTGTGCGCTCGCGGGCCTCGCTTCACTCCCATGCCGCCTCGCGGCCACTGGCGCGCGGGATCCTGGTCGTACTGGAGGGCGCGGCGATCCTCTCGGTCGTGCTCGCGGCCGCCGGGCTCGTGCTGATCGCCGCCGCCGACCTCGCCGACGAGCGCCCGCACCTCGACGATCTCGAGGCGATGGGCGTGCCGCCGCGCACGCTTCGCGCCCACCTGCTCGTCCGGGCGGCTGTGCTCGCCGTCGCCGGCGCGATCGGCGGCGTCGTCCTGGGCGCTGTGCTCTCGGCGGCCGTCGTCGACGTGGTCCAGCTCGGGGCGGGGACGTCCGCAGCCGTGCCGCCGCTTCGCACCGCGGTGCCGGTCGGCCTCGTCACCCTGGCGCTCGCCGCCTTCGCCCTGGCCGCGCTCCTGCCGGTCGCTGCGCTCGCCGGACGGAGGACGCGATGACGGCCGCCGTCGACGCCCGCGACGTCTTCCGCATCCACCGCACCGCCGAGGGCGACGCGGCGGCGCTCCAGGGGCTGACGCTGCGGATCGACGACCGCGAGGTCGTCGCCGTGCTGGGCCCCAGCGGGTCGGGCAAGAGCACGCTCATGCGCATCCTGGCCGGGCTCGAGCGGCCCTCGGCCGGCTCGGCGCGCGTGCTCGGCCACGATCTCGCGAGCCTGCCCGCGCGCCGCTCCGCGGTGCTGCGCGCGCACCGGATGGGCGTCGTCGACCAGCACTACCGCCAGGCGCTCCCGCCCGACCTCGACTGCGCGAGCATCGTGACGCTCCAGATGGCGATGCTCGGCGCGCCGCGCGCCGAGCGCACCCGCCGGTCGGCGGAGCTCCTGGAACGGGTCGGGCTGGCCGAGGCCGCGGGCGCGCGCCCCGCCGAGCTCTCGGGCGGCGAGGCGCAGCGGATCGCGATCTGCGCGGCTGTCGCCCACCGGCCCGCCCTCCTCCTGGCCGACGAGCCCGCCGGCGAGCTCGACGCCGCCGGAGTGCGAACGGCTTATGCGCTCATCGGCGAGCTGGCCCGCGAGCAGGGCGCGACGGTGGTCCTCGTGAGCCACGACCCGGGCGCTGCGGGCATCGCCGACCGGGCCGTCCACATCCGCGACGGGCGGCTGAGCGACGAGGCCGCCGGCACGGGCGAGGCGGCCATCGTGGTGGGCCGCGGCGGTTGGATGCGGCTGCCCGAGGAGCTTCTGCGCGACGCAGGCATCGGCCGCCTGGCGCGGGCGGAGCCCCAGCACGGCGGCGTCCTCATCGTTCCCGCCGGCGAGCCTGGCGAGCAGGCCGTCGCCGCCGACCGCGAGCCCGGCGCGGCCCGGCCCGTCGCGGGCGTGGCCGCCGAGATGCAGGACGTCGTCGTCCGATTCGGGCGCGGCCGCCGCGAGCGCACCGTGCTCGACCGCCGCTCGGCCCGGTTCGCCGCAGGGCGGATGACGGCGGTCACCGGGCGGTCCGGCTCGGGCAAGAGCACGCTCCTTCGCGTCCTGGCGGGGCTCGTGCGGCCGGACGCCGGGGTCGTCACCGTCGCCGGCGAGCTCGTCGCTGGGCTCGGGCCCGCGGAGGTGGCCGCGTTCCGGCGCCGGCACGTCGGCCTCGTGAGCCAGGACGCCGGCCTGGTCGGGCACCTCTCGGCCGCCGAGAACATCGAGCTTGCGCTGGCGGTGCGCGGCCGCGAGGGCGACCCGCGCGAATGGCTCATGCGGCTCGGGCTCGAGCATCGGATCGACCAGCGGGTGGAGCGGCTCTCGGCCGGCGAGCGCCAGCGCGTCGCGATCGCACGCGCGCTGGCGGGCGCACCCGGCCTGGTGCTCGTCGACGAGCCGACCTCGCGCCTCGACCAGGTGAACGCTGCGGTCGTCGGGCGGCTGCTCGCGGACGCCGCCCGGCTGCACGGAGCCACCGTCGTCGTCGCCACCCACGACCCGGTCGTGATGGCCCAGGCCGACGACCGGATCGACCTCGAGGCGACTTGACAGCCTCCGCCTGGGAGTCGCTGAGCCGGCGCGCTCAGCTCCGGCGGCTGCGGCGACTCGGGCGGACGGCCTTGGCGTCATTCGGCGTCGAGGACGCGCGGCTGACGCTCCTGCGCCATGAGGCCAACACCACGTTCCGGGTCGAGACCGTCGGTGGGCGGTTCTTGCTCCGGATCAATCGACCCAACGTGCACACCCCGAAGACCATCGAGTCGGAGATGGCCTGGCTGACCGCGCTGCGACGCGAGACCGATCTCGGCGTCCCTGACCCCGTCCGTACGAGTGACGGCTCGTTCGTCGTCCTGGCCGACGACGCGGGCGTCCCCGTGCCCCACGCGTGCGTGCTGATGCGGTGGCTTCAAGGCCGGTTCAGCGACCAGCGCCTCACACCCGCGCAGCTGCGACAGGTCGGAATCCTGGAGGCGCGCCTGCACGACCATGCGGAGCGCTGGGTTCCGCCGTCGGGATTCTGGCGACCGCGGGTCGACACAGTGAGCGATGCTGGGAAGGTCGCCTCGATGGCCGGGTCGGCTGAAGCGAGCCTTCCTGGCGATCACCCGACCAAGGACGATGCGGAGCGGTGTCTGCGACTCGTCGAGGCGTTGATCTCTGCCGACGCTTCGGCGCTAATCGCCAGAGCGCTCGAGCTGGTCTGGGCGACCACCCGGAAGCTCGCGCAGACTCCCGGCTCGTTCGGCCTCGTCCACGGCGATCTTCACTCCGAGAACTTCCTGTTCCACGACGGTGCGATACGAGCGATCGATTTCGACGACTGCGGCTGGGGCTTCTACCTCTACGACCTCGCGGTCAGCCTCTGGGAGCTGGAGCAGCGACCGCGATACGACGATCTTCGCGACGCCCTGCTCGAGGCCTACGCCGACAATCGTGCGCTGCCCGAAGACCATCTGATCCACCTCCGGGCGCTGTTCGTGCTCCGTCGGATGCAGATGCTCATGTGGGCGTTGGAGTCGCGACGGCACGCAGCCTTCCGTGACACGTGGCAGGCATGGGCTCGCGACGAGCTCGACGCGATCGGCGGCTATTTGATGACGAGCACGGGCACGGGCGAGTGGCGGACGATGCGCTCGACCGTCGAGCCGACGAGGTAGTCGCGCGGGCCCTCGCGGCCGCCGCCACCGATGACGACGACGTTCGACTTGCGCTCCTCGGCGAAGTGCAGGATGGCGTCGACCGCCGAGCCCTCGAACGCAACCCCGTCGGCGTCGACGCCGTTCGCCTTGAGCTCGGCGGCCGCCTCGGCCGCGATCTCGCGCGCCTCCTGCTCCATCTCGTCGCGCACCTCTGGCAGCACCATGCTGCCTCGCTTACGAAAGGAGCGCGGCGAGTCGAAGGCGCAGACGACGGTGGCCTTGGCGCCCCAGAACCGGGCGATGCCCATCGCCCAGCGCTGGGCGCGCCGGGCCTCCTCCGAGCCGTCGGTGCCGAACAGCACGTGGGAGACC
Organism: uncultured Actinomycetes bacterium; assembly: GCA_963821535.1. GTDB lineage: Bacteria > Actinomycetota > Thermoleophilia > Gaiellales > JAICJC01 > JAICJC01. The sequence goes on from CAWGEC010000002.1 coordinate 322,841, forward strand.
TCGGCGCTCTCGAATGGATCGGTGCTCATGTGTCGCTCCAGATGACGACGTCGTCGACGACGACCGGCTCGGTCGGCTGGTCGCGCTTGATGAACCGCTTCGCAAACGGATACGACAGCGGCCCGAGCAGCGCGGCCCCGACCGACAGGTACATCGAGCTGATCCCGGAATCCTGCACGTTCTGCCAGACGGCGAAGAGCACGATCAGCGTCGGGAAGAGCGTGATCACGAAGATGACCGGCCACCCGCCCGGGATCTTGAACGGGCGGTACAGGTCGGGCTGGTTGCGCCGGAGCGCGATCAGGGCCGCGAATTCGAGCAGGAGCGCGAGCGAGTAGACGAAGACGTCGACCACCACAAGCGACTGGAACGGCCCGAGTGTGAAGATCGAGTAGATCGCCGAGCACACCACGATCGAGACCCACGGCGTCCCGTAGCGATGGTGCTCGCGCGTCATGAACGCCGGCAGCCACCCGTCGCGGGCGACCACGTACGGGATCCGCGACACCGAGAGCAGGAGCGCCGAGAAGAGGCCGACGGCCGAGATGAGGCCGCCGAACGTCATCAGCACCTGAAGCCATTCGCCGGCGAGGTTTCCGGCGACAACCGGGAAGTAGCCGGCCGTCCACGCCTGCCAGTCGGTGCCGCCCGCCATGCCGGCGAGGACCGGAAGGACGTAGCAGAGCGTGATGAGCGGGATCGAGACGACGAGCGCGAGCGGGAACGTGCGCCGCGGGTTCTCGACCTCGCCCGCGATCGTCGAAAGGCCGTCCCAGCCGAGGTAGTTCCACATGCAGATCCAGAGACCGGCCCCGAATGCGCTCGCCGCGGTCTCGCCGTTCGCGAGGAACGGCTGCACCGGGTTGATTCCCTCGGTGAAGAGCTTCGGGATGCCGATCAGCACCATGATGGCGAACGGGACGAGGATGATGAACATGAAGACCAGCGACGAGTCGCCCACGATCGCCGCGCCCCGGATGTTCACGTAGGTGAAGATCCAGATGACCGCGATGGCGACGACCCAGTGGAGGTCGAACTGGACGAAGCCCAGGTCGAGGAAGACCGTGTCCCCCGCCGCCGCCCTCGGCACGTACGTCTCGGAGAGGTAGTCGGCGAAGAGCACCGGGTAGATCGCCATGTCGACCCAGGTCGTGGTCCAGGACCAGAACCCCTCCTGGTAGCCCCAGAAGCGGCCCAGCCCGGCCTTCACCCACTGGTAGAACCCGCCCTCGATCGGGATCGCTGTGCCGAGCTCGGCGACCATCAGGGCCGCGGGCACGCTCCAGATGATCGGCGTGATGATGAGCAGCAGGATCGCCATGCCGGGGCCGGACAGGCTGATCATGTCCTCCAGCCCGTACGCGCCGCCGGACACGGTGAAGAACATGAGCCCCACCAGCGGCAGCAGGCGCAGCTGGCGGCGGACGACGGTCACCATGACGTCGGCCGGGGTGATCACCGGGACGGCTTCACTCACCGAGACCTCCTTCCAGGTGTCGAGGAACCGCTCGGTGCCCGCGGGCCCGACGTCGGTCGTGAGCAAGAGGCCGAGGAGCGCGTCGCGCGGCGGGTTCGTTGCGCTGTTGTCGACGATCGCCGGAGCCTCGTTCGAGAGGACATCCAGGGACGCCGAGTTGGGCGTCGAGTAGCCGAAGAACGTCGTGATGTCGGCGCCGACATGGGCGTCCAGGACGTAGTCCACGAACGCCAGCGCGGCGTCGCGGTGCGGCGCGTTCTTCGGGATCGCCAGGTTGTCGAACCAGATGCTCCCGTCCACCGGCAGCACGTAGCGGATGTCGTGGTTCTCGCGCATCGCCTGGGCGACGTCGCCGTTGTACATGACGGCGATCGTGGCCTGGTCGTCGATCAGCGGCTCGGCCGGGTGGTTCGCGTTCACCGGCACCGGATCGAGCGATTCGAGCCAGCTCGCTGCCTTGTCGAGGGCGGCCGGGTCGGCGTCGTTTCGGTCGAAGCCGTTCGCGACCAGCGCGGCCCCGAGCACGTCGCGGTTGTCGTCGACGAACGCCACCTTGCCGTGCACCTCGGGCCGCGCCAGGTCGGACCACGTGTGCGGCGTGAAGCTGAGCTCCTTCGCGTTGTAGGCGATCCCGGTCGTGCCCCACTGGTAGGGCACCGAGTACTTCGGCTCCGGCGGCTTGCCCTTGCGCTGGCGGAGGCCGCTCCCCGGGTCGAAGGCCGGCGATCGGAAGCTGGGGTCGACGTTCCCCCAATTGCGCAGGTCGGTGGTCGGGTCGATCGACTCGAGCAGGTCGCGGTCGCGCATGATCTGCACCGCGTAGTCCGAGGGGATCACGAGGTCGAACTTGCCGGGCTGGTTCTCGAGCCCGGCGATCGCCTCCTCGTTGGAGGCGTAATAGGTCACCTTCACCTTCAGGTCGTACTTCTGCTCGAAGCCGTGAATGACCGACGCCGGCACGTAGCGCGTCCACGTGAACAGGTCGAGCTCGTTCGACGTCACGTCGTGCGCGTCCCCGCCGCATGCGGCTGCCGCGCTGAGCAGCGCGCAGGCCAGGGCTATGCGGAAGGCTCGTGTCGGCGGCCTCAAGGCCGGCCGACATTACCGGGCGGCAACCATTGTGGCAATCCCTTGCGTCAGCTGGCGTACATCAGCGAGCCGGGCGTCGTGAGCAGCTCGCCGGTCTCGAGCCAGCGTCTTGAGGCCCGAGAGGATCATCGGCCAGCCGCCGTAGAGCTCTCGTTGCGCGCCCTCGCGCAGCTGGTCGTGCGTGACGGTGAGGCGGCACGAGTCGCCGACCGGCTCGATCTCCCAGGTGACGCGCGACGTCGCCCTCGCGCCTTGACGTCGTCGCTCCAGAGCGCGCCGAAGCGTCTGCACGAGCCGGCGCGGCGGATCGACCTCGAGGACCTCGCCCTCGCCGAGCGACCTGGAAGCCGTCGGGTGCGCTCATCTCGAAGCGCGAGCCGGGCGTCCAGTCGGACGTGACGCCGGCGCCGAAGTTGTACTTGGCCCGGATCTCGGGGTCGGTGATCGCCTCCCAGAGCCGCTCGGGCGTCGTCTTGATGTAGATCTCGAAGACCTTCTCCATCGTGTGCTCCTCCAGTCGTTGTCTTGAGGTCGCTCAGCGCCGCGGCCCAGGGCTCGGCGTACTTGCTCACCCACCGGTCGTGGACGAGCCGGATCGGGACCGGGTTCAGGAAGTGCAGCTTCTCGCGGCCCGCGCGTCGTGGTGACCACGAGCCCGGCCTCCTCGAGCACGCTGCAGGTGCTTCATCACGCCGAAGCGCGTCATCGGCGAAGCGCTCCTCGAGCGCGCTCAGCGTCTGGCCGTCCTCGCGGAACAGCTCGTCGAGCAGGCTCCGCCGGGTGGGATCGGCGAGCGCCCTGAACACCTCGTCCATGCCGGCGACTATAGGTGACTGATATAGTCACATGTCAACCCGAAGACTCGCGAGGCTCTCTCAGGCGCCGGAGCCGCCGCGCTTACGGCAGGTCGTCGAGGATCTCGGCCTCGCCCGTGACGGCGGGGGCGCCCCACGCAAGCACGACCGCCTCCGCCCCGCTCTCGTTTCGCACCTGGATCTCGGTGCCGGTGCCCACCCGCGCGAACCCGCCTGCGGGAACCACGACCATCTCGGGCGGCTCGCCCAGCGCGAGCGTGATCGTCCCCTCGAGCACCGCGAAGACCTCCTCCTGGGCGCCCTCGCGATGTCTGCGCCCGCGTGCGCCCGGCGGATAGCGCCACACCGACGCCCGGGCGTTCTCGAGGCCGAGCGCCTCGGTGAGGCTCGCGACCCCGCGCGGCTGGTCCTGCGGCCGATAGGGCCGATCGACGAACGGCAGGTCCCGGACTGGACGATCGAGTGGGACACGACGCGTGAGATGGTAATCCGTACGTGGACCTGTGGTCTCAGGCTGCGCTCCTCCGCCGATTCCACGGCAAGGTACCGTCGATCTCGACTTCGAGCGAGAAGCTCAGGACGATCCGGATGACGACGATCGCTCCAGCACCACGACGCTCTCGAACGTCTGGTCGACGACGACGGTGCGGACGATGTCGGCGACGATCAGGACCTCGAGGCCGAGCAGATGCAGCGGCCGAACATGCGTCGCAGTTGCTCGTACGCGCCCGCCGGCGTTCGGCGTCAAGTGCCGCCGGCACGAAGGCGACGAAGGCGGCCAGGCCACCGATCACCATGATCGCGATGCCCACCGTCTCGACCATCTTGACAACGTACGCGACGTACTCGTCGTACGACATCGCCGCAGCCTACGCGCCGCCAGGGGACAACGGTGTGGTTGCTCAGGTCAGTTTGCCGCCATTCACCCCATCTGGCGGACGCGCGCGAGCCGACCCCCGCGTACGCTCATCGCGCCAGGAGGAACGCGAGGAAGAGGAGCATGACGTGTCGTTTGAGAAGCGCGCCGCAAGCTCGAAGAGCGAGCTCAACGCACCGAGCCTGCGGACGACCCAGGCTCTCCGACAGCAGAGGAGCCGGGGGCCGAATCGGCTCTGTAGTAGAAGATGTGGTCCCGCCGCGGACTACGTCGTGCGCGGTCGATTGCTGAGGGCCACCGCGACCACATCGGCGAACTGCTCCAGTAGCCGATGCTCGTCGCCGGCAAGTTCCTGCGCGCCCGGCGCGACCTCGAGCGTGCCCAGCATCGCGTCGCCTCTGGAGATCGGGAACGAGACGACCCGGCCGGTCTCGGCTTCCCCACCCGCGCGTTCGTCGATCGGCCCGGTCATGGGCGATGCGGCGCGCAGGTGGACTGCGGCCAAGCCGATGGCGGTCTGGAGTCCCGCCAAAACGCTGCGCACCGTCGGGATGACGGGGTCCGCGGTCAAGAGGTCGATTGTCGCTCGATGGAGGAACTCTGACTCGGCGGCCCTCCGAGACGCAGTTTGCTCCGCCGCCCGCAACCGGCTCGAGACCACCGCAACGATCGCCGCGACGAGCAGGTAGATGCAGAACGCGGCCACGCTCTCGCCGGACTCGATCCGAAACGAGTAGTAGGGGTGGATGAAGAAGAAGTTGAGAGCCCCTGCGCAGACCGCCGCCATCGCCAGCGCGACCCACAGGCCGCCGACCGTGGCCACGAGCGGCGGCAGCAGCAGGATCAGCGCGATCGTGCCCGAGCCCAGATCGTCGCGGAACGGGTAGAGGACGACGGCGAGCAGGGCCAGCAACGCGAGCGGCGGGATCACGCCGCTCAGCGCGCGGCTCAGCGGATCGGTGGATCGCGGGCTCGGCTCCCCGAGGTACTTCATCTCAACCACCGGGCCATGACAGCCCGATCCTAGAGATCCCCAGGAGCGCGGAGCACTGAGGACTTCTTCAGGTCGATGTCCCAAATCTTCGCGTTGCGTCGAGGCGGGCGCACGGATTCACGGAGGCCCTCTACGCCTGGACATCGATGGCGAACACGAACGGCAGCGCGTTCGCGGGCTATGGCGCGACGAACTTCAGCGCCCAGCTCGGGGCGGTCGCGATGATCCTCGGCCGTTATGTGCCGCTTCTCGCTGCGCTCGCGTTCGCCGGTTCCGTCGCCCCCAAGACGCGCGCTCCCGAGTCGGCCGGCAGCTCCGCACCGACGGGCCGACGTTCGTCGTCCTGCTCGTCGGGGTGATCGTCCTCACGGCCGGATGATGCTCCTCCCGGCCCTGGCGCTCGGCCCGATTGTCGAAGGTCTCGGGTCATAGCCGCACGGCCGGCTGCTCTATGCGCGCTGGAACGCGCGCACCGACAGGGCGCGAACGCGAGCAGCAGAGCACGAAGATCACCGGCTGGACGAACAGGTAGACGAGATACATGGGTCGGCGCGGGGGGACCTTGCGCAGCTGGCGCGCGGCCATCACGCGGCTGTCGGCGAGGGTCTCGGCCAGCGTGAGGCGTGGCCGTTCGGGGATGGGCGCCGACCGGGTGCTGGCCGCACCACGGTCGTCGGGGCAGGCGCCCACAGGACGCCTGGCAGCCGTATGGCCGCCGCTCACGCCGTCGAGACTCTGCCAATGACGTTGTCGCCCACACCGAGCCCGGCCCCGCTCCGCGCCACGACGTGGCGGCCGCCGACTCCGCCGCCGCAGCTGCGCCTGCGGCCGGATCCCCCGTACGCCAACGCCGGCCGCTGACCGTCGCCGCGGGCACCCGGCGTCCACCGTGTACCCGAGACGCGACCACTGCGACCGACCGGCTGTCCAGGACCATGGGCGGGGGCCGCTTGTTGGCGAGCCGATACCGCGTAGCGGAAAGCCGCAGGCAGAATCGGCAGCCGCCCCGATGCCGATTCCGTGCACAGGAAGAGAATCTCAGACATGGCAACCGTGATCCAGTCCCGCGCCCCGACCCGGTCAGGCGGATTGCGCGACCCGCATCAACGACCGCAGCCCCGCGCGGCTCCGCCGGGTCGATCTCGTGGACAGTGACCACGACGCCGTCGATGGCTGGAGAGCACGAGCTCCAGAGCTACAAGGACGCGCGTTCGGCGTTTGACGACTTCGGGCGGCGCATCCGCCAACTCGAGCTCGCCGGCTTCCGCCAGGACGGCGAAGAAACCGCCGCGTACGGGAGACGGTGGAGTCGGGACTATGTCCGCGGCGAGGAGCGCGTCACAATTCAGGTCGACCGTCCCCGACCGTAGAGCCGTAGACGCACAGACGGCCTGAGATCGAATGGGCGGCACGGGCACGAACCGGTGATCCCCCGGCTCAGGCGAGCTCACGGGCGCGGGCCAGGAGCGCCGCCTCCGCGGCCGCCTCGCGCTCGCCCGCGGTCTTGCTCCACGCCTCGTCGGCGGCCAGCGTCACGGCGAGCCCTTCGAGCATCGCGTCCATCGCGGCCGCCGAGGACGAGCCCGACCTGCCGGCGGGCCGCCGCGCACGCCGCCGGGTCGAGGGCCGCGCGCAGCGTCGCCTCGTCCAGCTCGACCGGCGTCCCGATCGCGGCCTCGGCGGCCGCGGACAGACGCTCCGGTGTGAGCGCCGACGGCGGCTCGCCCGCCTCGACGAGGTCGCGCACGGCGCGACCGACGACCTTGTGGGCGCTGCGGTAGTCGAGCCCGCCGACGAGGGCGAGCACGTCGGCGACGTCGGCCGCCGTGACGAAGCTCTCGCGCGCGATCTGCTCGAAGCGCGCCGGAGCGGAGCTCGATCCCCTCCAGCACGGACGCCGTGAGCCGGGCGGTCGCGACCGCCTCGTCGAGCGCCCGCGGGACCGTCCCGTTCAGGAGGTGGAAGTGGTCGGTGCGGGCCGAGCCGGTGTGCAGCGTCGCGACCGCAGCGGCCAGGTCGCCGGCCGCCTGGCCGGCCTGCGTCCGGATCGCGGCGAGGGCGTACGGGTTCTTCTTCTGCGGCATCAGCGCGCTCGCGCGGCTGTGCGCGTCGGCGAGCTCGACGAGGCCGAACTCCTGGCTGGCGTAGATCTCGAAGTCCTGGCCGAGCTGGCTCTGATGCGTGGCCGCGATCGCGAGCGCCGCGAGCAGCTCGACGTACACGTCGGCCTGCCAGGCGGCGTCCTTCGCGTGCTCGACCAGCCCGTCGCATCCGAGCAGCTCGGCAAGGCGCGCCCGGTCGAGCGCCCAGCGGGAGCCGGCGCTGCCACCGGCACCGGCGACGCTCACCCCGAGCGCGGCGTGCGACCGGCGCGCGCCGCTCGGCGTCGCGCAGGGCCGGATAGGCGTATGCCAGGAGCAGGTGGCCGACAGTCGTCGGCTGGGCTGGCTGCAGATACGTGTAGTCGGTGGCGAGCGCGGCGCGCGTGGTGCGCGCGTGTCGGGCGAGCGCCGCGGCCTGGTCGACGAGCGCGTCGTGCAGCTCGCGCACGGCGCTCCTGGCGGTGAGGCGGAGCCCGACGCGGAAGGCCTCCCGGCGCGGCCGGCCCGCGCTCAGCCAGCCGGCCGCCGAGCGGCCGACGCGCCGCTCCAGCTCCGCCTCGCGCGCGTTGAACGCGTCGCCGAGCGACGGATCCCACGGGAACTCGTCGCCGGGGATCGCGTGCAGCTCGAGCAGCCCGCGCAGGAGCGCCCGGGCGTCGTCGCCGGCCAGGTCGCCGCCCTCGACGAGCGCGACCGCGTGCGCCAGATCGGCCAGCGAGAGCCCGTGCGCGAGCCGCGGGCCGTGCGCGCTCTCGGCGGCATACGCAGCCGCGACCAACTCGCCGGCCGCACCTCCCCGCAGCCGACCGCCGCGGCCCAGCTCCTCGGCCTTCGTCATTCGACGGAGCCTAGAGAAATGGGCGGTCCTGGGCTTGGCTCATGCGAAACTCGCCCCGCGAGCATGGATGACCCTGACCCATACGGCGTGCAGCAGATCGGTGCGTCCGCTCGACGCTGCGCATCCCGGCCGAGGCGCCCAATCGGCAGACGGCGCGCCGGACGCCCTGATCGAGATCGACCCACGGTTCGCGGACGCGCTCCACCGCATCCAGGCCGGCGACCGGCTGATAGTTCTCACATGGCTCCATCTCGCCGACCGGGGTGTACTCAAGACCCACCCGATCGGAGACACGAGCATTCCGCTCACAGGCGTCTTCCGAACGCGCTCTCCCGACCGCCGAACCCGATCGGCGTCCACGGGGTGACTGTCACGGACCTGGAGGGGCCAACAACCTTTCGGGTCGACGCGTTCGAGGCGATCGACGGCACGCCCGTCATCGATCTCAAGGTCGCGATGCGCCGTCCGTAGACCTACACGTCCTCGGAGGCGGATCGCCCGAACGGACACGCCACGGCCCGCTCTTGGCATGTGGGCGACCGGACTAGGGGTTCTCGCAGACGCCCTGATGCCACTGTTCAAGCTTATGGTCGCTGACCGCCGCGTACCAGTGGCCGTCTTCCTTGATCACATCGCGTGTGATGCTCGCGTGGTTCGGGCCGAGTCTGATCTTCAACGTCACCGCTTTGCCTGGGTGGCTGACTCCGCCGACGGTGATCGGCTCGTCATGGACGTCGACGACCTCGATCGTGTCGAAGTGGAAGCTGCCAACAACGGACTCCGTGCACCCCCAGTAGGCGTCCAGCACATCCTGGCTTCGCTGCTCCGGTAACAGCGAGTCGTAAACCTTGTCGCGCTCGCGCTTACTCATCTGCTCGTACTGCTGCTTCGCGAACTCGCCGGGATCGTCCGAGCCCGCTGATGACCCGCAACCGGCCAGCGATGGTGCGCTGATGGCGAGCACAACCAGCAGCAGTCTGCCTCTCACGAAACGATGGTACCTGCCTCTCCGCTCTGAGTCATCTACTGAGATGCCTGTCGTCCATCATCTTGGCGAACTACTGCGTGGCCGTGAAGGCGATGAACGCCGCAACGATCGCCAGCGACGCGAGGTTGATGCACAGGCCAAGCACCCACCGCCGGCCGGGCTCGCAGGCCCGCGCCACAGCAACGATCGACGCGACCAAGCACCACACCGAGCCCATCGCGATGAAGAACATGCCGGCCACGAGCCATTCGAGACCAGCCAGGAAATCATCTGCAGGGGCAGTGATTCGTTCGGCCAGACCGATTCCGAACAGTCCGGCGGCGATCGTCACCAGGATCGGCCCCACGATCATGGCGACACCGAGTCTGCGATGTACAGGCGTGTCCATGGATCAATCGTCGAGGACAGCGTCGCTCGTCGCGTCGGGGAAACCCCGATTGCTCCAACCGACTGCGCCCGTCGCGTGCGCGGGCGCTCTTCGGCGGTACGAGACGGCACGAAGGCGGCGATCCACCGGAACTGTTCATCGACTTCGACTTCGCTGGCCTGAACGCTCGCGTCACGCGCCGAACTCCCAGCGAAACCGCAGTGGCTTCCGCCAGCCGGATGGGTGCGCGTCGTCGGCGGCGATAACGGATGCGGTGACCGTATAGGCGGCGTCTGGCCGAAGTCCCGGCAGGGTCGGCGACCAGTCAGCGGCGGAGCCGCCGGTGGTCCGTCCGACGGGCCCTGACCAGGGATGCGAGCGCCGTTCTGAAGCACGACAACGCGTTCAGCGTCCAGTTCCAGGGGAACGCCGTCCGGGCACGGGTACTGCCCGGCTGAGCCGACCATCGAGCGCCGATGGCGGGGTCTTCGTCTGCGAACATTCGGGTACCGGGATTCCGGGTAGTGGGCGGTACTGGGCTCGAACCAGTGACCCCCAGCTTGTCGAGCTGGTGCTCTCCCAACTGAGCTAACCGCCCTGGCAGACGCAAGGATACCGGGCCGGGGCGATGAGAGCGAGCCGAAGGCGGGTCGTGGTGCTTCCGCGTACCCGAAAAGCGTGGACGAGAAGTACGCTGCCGGGATGCCAGGGGATCTCAGCCCGGTGGCCGAGCTCTCGACCCAGCTCGAGGCGAAGGCCCTGTCCTTCGTGCGCGAGCATCGCCTTCCCGGGGTGTCCGTGGGGGTCGTTCACCGCGGCGAGCTTGTGTGGTCTTCCGGCGCCGGCTTCGCGGACATCGCCTCGCGGCGGACTCCGGACGGCACCACGCTCTACAGGATCGCGTCCATCACCAAGACGTTCACCGGGACCGCGATCATGCAGCTTCGCGACGAGGGGCGGCTTCACCTCGACGACCCGGCCGTGGTGTACCTCCCGGAGCTTCACGGCGCAGCGAGTCCCTTCGGAGCGATCGAGACGGTGACCATCCGGCGGATGCTGAGCCACGAGTCTGGCTTGATGGGCGATCCGCCCGGGACCGACTGGTCGGAGCCGATCTACGAGGGTGACCCGGCGGCCAACCTGGCGCGGGTCGCGGAGATCGGCACGCGGGTTCCGCCGAGCACGCAGCAGAAGTACTCGAACCTCGCCTATCAGCTTCTGGGCGAGATCGTGGCTCGAGTCTCCGGCGTCCCGTACGCCGAGTACGTCGGCGCGCAGATCCTGGCGCCGCTGGGGATGTCGTCGACGTCCTTCGACGATCTCCCGAGCGACCTGGCGTCTCGTCGAGCGACGGGATACGCCCCAAGGGCGTTCAGCGACCACCTGCGGGAATCCGTCGCGGCGCCGTCGGTCCAGGCGGAGGGCGGCCTCTGGTCGTGCGTCGAGGATCTGGCCCGCTGGGTGTCGTTCCAACTGCGGGAGGACGGCGGGCCGCGCACCGGAGCCCAGGTGCTGGCCGGATCGACGCTCGCCGAGATGCACCGGCCCCGCTACATCGGCGACGAGGCCTGGACCGAGGCCTGGTGCATCGCCTGGTACGCGCTGCGCCGAAACGACGTGGTGTGGGTGCAGCACTCCGGCGGGCTCCACGGGTTCATCACGAACGTCTGCTTCGACCCGAAGGAGCAAGTCGGCGCGATCGCACTCGTGAACGGCGTCGGCGACGCGCCGGAACTGGCGATGGCCATGGCGTCGCTCGCACGTGACGCGGTCCGCGCCGCCCCCGCCCCGATCGAGCCGCCCGCGCCGATCCCGGCGGAGTGGCGCGACCTCGTCGGCCTCTACGCCGACAACGACTTCCTCTCGCTGTGGAGGCTCGAGTGGCGCGACGGCAAGCTGACGTTCATCGACGCCGAAGAGCCCACCTGGCTGCCCACGCTGAAGCCGGCCGGGGAGCCCGATAGCTTCGTCGTGGAGCCTGGCGTGCGGGAGTCGGGCGAGCCGTGCACATTCGAGCGGAGAGCGGACGGGCGCATCCGGTCGGTGACGTTCTGCTCGGCTGTGCTGAGAAGGCTCGATCCGGTCGAGTAGCGGTGTGCCACGGGGCTCGTCCGCCGGGCGCCTCCCCTGCGGCCGCTGCGGAAAAGCCGAACGCCGAGCTTCCGCGAGATCGGTGCGGCCACTGATGCATCCGCCCGGCCGGCGCGGCATCCTGACGGGCAGTCGATCGAAGGAGCCCCGATGTCAGCGGCACCCGGCCTGCACTCGGCCACCAAGGAGGACGTCCTCACCGCGCTTCGCACCGAAGCGTTCACCTATGCCCGCTCGATGCTGTACGCGGCCGCGGCGCGCCGGAACGGGCGCACCGAGATCGCGGATCTCTTCGAGTCGACCGCCCGGACCGAGCTCGAGGAGCACTTCGCCGCGCTTGCGGACCTGGCCGGGATCGTCGGCGACGACGCCGACAACCTGCGCGCCGCGATCGAGGCCGAGTCCTACGAGATCGAGGTGATGTACCCCACCTTCGCCGAGCACGCGATCCGCGCCACCGACACCGCGGCGGCCGAGTGCTTCACCGAGATCCGCCGCCACGAGATCGACCATCTCGAGGCGCTGCGCGAGGCGCTGATCGACATCACGTAGGCGGCTCCTCGCGGACCGGGCGGTGCGGCGGGATCGGCGACATGCCGATGCGGCCCAGCGCCTGCACGGCGAGCGCGACGGCGGCCGCGACGACGAGCCAGTCGACGAAGCCGAGCTGCGAGAGGGCGAAGAAGTCGCGGGCGGCCGGCGAGGCGAGGACAGCCAGATAGGCAAGCGCGAGCCCGCCCACCAGGACGGACACGGTGATCGCGTACCGCCGGCTCGTCTGCATGCGCTCGCGGTCGAGGACGAGCAGGACGACCAGCCCGACGGCAACCATGACCGTCACGGCGACCGTTCGCGCATCGACCTCCGACCGGCCGCGGAGCTCGTGGTCGGTGAGGTAGGCGAGCATCACGGCGCCCGCCATCACCACGCCCGCCGGGATCGAGAACCTGGCGACACGCTTGAGGAACGGCTCCTGCTCCGGCCGGGGCTCTCCCGGCAGGAGCGCGAAGCACGAACCCGGGCACGCCCACCGTGAACACCGCGGCCAGCGAAAGGTGCCTGGGAAGGAGCGGGAAGGAGGCGGTCGCGAGGCCGAACGTCGCGATCACGCACGCGGCGAACACCGACTTCGTCACGAAGAGCCGGGCGACGCGCTGCACGTTGGCGATGATGCGCCGACCCTGCCCGACGGCTCCCGGCAGCACGGCGAACTCGTCGGTCACGAGCACCGCGTCGGCGACGCTCTTCGCGAGCTGGCTCCCGGCGCCGAAGGCGATCGCGAGCCGTGAGGCCTTCATCGCGGGGACGTCGTTCACGCCGTCGCCGATCATCGCGACGGCTCGCCCCGACCGGGCGAGCGCCTCCACCAGCCGGCGCTTGTCCTCGGGGGTGAGCCGCCCGAAGACCGACCGCTCCTCCGCCAGGGCGGCGAGAGCGTCGGGATCCTCCGGCAGCTCCTCGCGAGCCGGTCACCGGGCCGGGCCCGGCCGAGATGCCGGCGCGCTCGGCAACGGCCGCCACGGTCGCCGGCGCATCGCCCGAGAGCACCTTGATCGCGACTCCCTGCCTGCGGAGGAACTCGACCGTCGCGACGGCGTCGGGCCGCATGCGCTCCTCGAGGACGACCGTGCCCCGAGCTCGAACCCGTCCGGCGTCACGCCCGGCGCGGGCTCCGGCAGCGGCGCCCGGCCCACCCCGAACACGAGCGTCCGCCGGCCGTCCTCCGCCATCGCGGCCGTCTCGTCGGAACCGGCTCCCGGCGCGAGGACGTCGGGCGCTCCGAGCACGAGCGGCGCCGGCTCGCCCTCGAGGACGATCGCGCTCCACTTCCAGCGCGACGAGAACGGCACCTCCGAAGCGACGGGCGCCGCCGTTCCGGGCAGGCCGGCGGCGATCGCGTCGAGCGTGTCTGTCCGGGTGGCGGCGCTCGCCGCATAGGCCGCAAGCCGCGCCTCCACGTCCGATGCGTCGTGCCCGGAGGCTGGAACCACGCGCTCGAGCACGAGCCGGCCGTCCGTGAGCGTCCCGGTCTTGTCGAGGCACACCGTGTCGACGTTCGCCAGGACCTCGACGGCGTTCAGGGCCTGCACGAGCATCCCGCGACGCGCAAGCCGGACTGCCGCCACCGCGAACGTCAGGCTCGTCAGCAGCACGAGCCCCTCGGGCACGAGCGTGACGATGCCGGCGGTGGCGGTCGCCGCGGCCTCGCGGAACGGGAGGTCGTTCCGGATCAGCACCCACACGAAGGCCGATCCGAGCACGAGCATGCCGGCGACCATGATGCGCAGCAGGCGGTCGATCTGCAGCTCGAGCGGCGAGCGCCGGTGGCGGTACTCGCGCGCGATCCCGGTCAGCGATGCCGCATAGCTGGCCTCGCCGGCCCGCTCGACGGTGTAGCTGCCCGCGCCCTCGACGACGAACGACCCGGAGAGGAGCGCCGCGCCCACGGGCCGCTCGACCGGCGTGCGACTCGCCGGTGAGCGGCGACTCGTCGAGCATCAGGCCGACCGACCGGGCGACGGTCCCGTCGGCGACGACCTGGTCGCCCGGCTGGAGCGTGACGAGGTCGCCCGACACGACCTCGTCGGCTCCGACGGGCCGCGTGGCGCCGTCGCGGACGACCCGGGCATGCGGAGCGACGAGCAGGGCCAACCGGTCGAGCGTGCGCTTCGCGCGCACCTCCTGGACGATCCCGATCGCGGTGTTCGCGACCAGCACGCCCGCGAACAGCCCGTCGGCGGGCCGTCCGGCCAGGAGGATCACCACGAGGAAGGTCGCCAGGATCAGGTTGAACAGCGTGAGCGTGTTCGCGCGCACGATGCTCGCGTACGACCGGCTCGTGGGGAGCTCGCCGCGAGGGCCGAGCGCATCGAGCCGCCGGCGCGCCTCGGCCTCGGTCAGCCCCGAGTCGGCCGGCGCGGTGGATGAGTGTGGCTCCGTCGGCATCGGCCGGGTGGGCGCATGATCGCCCACCCGGCTTCGCGCCGATGCGGTCCGCGGGACGGCTAGCTCACGCCCGTGGCTTGCCGTGCCTCCGCGATCCGGATCGGCTCGTCCCAGCGCTTGCGGCCGAAGCGGCCGGCGCGTTCGCGCCCCTGAACGGCGAGCGCCTGGATCTGCGCCGCCTTCGCGGGGTCGTGACACTCGAGCGCTGCGGTGTGCAGGAGTTGCGCGGCGCGCTTGTCGTCGCCCATGCCGATCAGGCGGCGTGCCTCCTCGAGGGCTTCGGTAACCGTGTCCATCCGCACCTCCAGTGGCGGCGCCGGGCGAGCCCGGCGCGGTGATCTGGGAGCGACGATAGCCCCGCGCGAGCCCCGATTCCGCATGGTTGGGCCGAGTTGGGTGGTATCACCCACGCGCGTCAGCGCACCATGAGGAGCGCTGCGAGGACGACCGCGAACGTGACGACGCACGTCGTGGCGACGATCATCGCCGCCTGCCTCACCTCCACCGGAACCACCCCCTCCGAAGGCGGTTCACGGCCCGGCCTCGAGCAGACGCATGATGCCGCGAAGCCTGCGGCCGAGCTCGCCCCGGTCGTCGTCGGCCGGAGGCACCGCCGGCGGCATGGTGAGGAGCCGCTCCACCTGGATGATCGCCCGAGGGTCACACGCGCCGCGTTCGAACGACGTCGCGATCCGCTCGACGACGTCGGAGTGGTCGCCGAGGCCGCGCAGCGGCGGGACGGTTGCGCACCGGAGAGCGGCCGGGCTGCGGGGACCCGGTCGAGCTCGACGTGCGCACGGAGCGCCCCGGCGAGGCTGCGTCGCTTCCGGTCGGACTCGAGCCGCACGACGCGCTCGGCGACCGCGCGGCTGACCGCGTCCGAGCGGCGTTCGTAGCGGAATCCCTCCTCGATCAGGGCGTCGGCCGACCGGTCGCCGCGATCGCGCTCGTACACCCGGGCCACCGAGGCGACGACCACCCCCACGGCGGCGGCGGCCGCCACGCACCCGAGCAGCCGCTCGGGGGCCGGTGGCAGCAGGAGGAGGCCGGCACACGCGGTGCCCGCGAGCAGCGCGAGCGCCTCGCGCTGTCGCTGAAGGGTCCGCTCGATCGACCTCGCGGACACGAGCTCGGCACCTGGCCACGTGTGCACCGGTCGGGATCATCGCAGCGCCGGATCCGCCATCCCATGGGGGATTTCACCCAACCATCGGCCGACCGACTAGACTGCAGTCGGCCCGGAGGTGGAGATACGACGCTGGACGGCCGCGGGGACGATCGCCGCACGACGGTGGAACGGGTCGACCCGGCCGCGTCGCGGGTCAGCCTGTACTGGCGCGTGTTCGCCGTGAACGCGGCCATCCTGTCGGTCGCGGTCCTCCTGCTCATCGTCACGCCGGTGTCGATCGACCCGCAGCCGACCCGGGGCCAGCTCGTGGTTCTCGTCGGCGGGCTGCTCGTGATGCTGGTGGCGAACGCCTGGCTCGTCCGGTTCAGCCTGCGACCGCTGCGCCGGCTCGCCGAGCTCATGTCCATCGTCGACATCCTCGAGCCGGGGAGGCGGCTCGATCCGGCGGCCACCGCCGAGGTCGCGGCGGTGATCTCGACGTTCAACTCGACCCTCGACCGGCTGGAGGGAGAGCGCCGGCAGAGCATGAACCGGGTGCTGGCCGCCCAGGAGGCCGAGCGGCGCCGGATCGCGCAGGAGCTGCACGACCAGATCGGTCAAAACCTCACGGCGGTCGTCCTCGAGCTGAAGCGCGTGCGCGAGCGTATCGACCCCAGCGAGGCGGAGGCCCTGGCCGACGCCCAGGAGCTGGCGCGCGAATCGCTCGAGGAGGTGCGCCGGATCAGCTATGAGCTTCGCCCGGCCGCCCTCGACGACCTCGGCCTCGCGAGCGCCCTCGCATCGCTCTGCTCGGGCATCGAGCGGCGCGCCGGGATCGCGGTCCAGCTCGCCGTGGCAGGCGACGTCCCTGCGCTCGACGGCCAGGTTGAGCTGGCGGTCTACCGCGTCGCGCAGGAGGCGCTGACCAACGCGGCGCGGCACGCACAGTGCAAGACCGTGCGCGTCTCGCTCGGCCCCGCTGCCGGCGACGTGCTCCTGCGCGTGTCGGACGACGGGATCGGCATGAACGGCAGCTTCCCGGGCGGAGGGATGCGCGGCATGCGCGAGCGCGCGGTCGCTGTCGGCGGCACGCTCGAGACCCGACCGGGAGCGGGCGGCGGGACCGAGGTTTCGATGCGCATCCCGGTTGCGGCGGCCGGCGCATGACGGTGACGGCCCGGCGCACGATCCGGATCCTCCTCGCCGACGACCACGCCGTGGTGCGCCGCGGCCTGCGGATGGTGCTCGAGACCGAGCCCGACATGGAGGTCGTCTGTGAGGCCGACGACGGGCTCGAGGCGGTCGAGCTCGCGATCCGCGAGGAGGTCGACCTGGCGGTGCTCGACGTCACGATGCCGCGGATGAGCGGGCTCCAGGCGGCGCACGAGCTGTCCCGGCGCGTGCCGTCGCTTCGCATCCTGATGCTCTCGATGCACCACAACGAGCAGTACTTCCTCGAGGCCCTTCGCGCCGGTGCCGGCGGGTACGTGCTGAAGTCGGTTGCAGACCACGACCTGATCCGCGCCTGCCGGGCCGTGATGCGCGGCGAGCCGTTCATGTACCCCGACTCGGAGCGGCGGATGCTCGGGAGCGCCCTCGAGCTGGCGGGCGACGCCGGCATCGCCCAGCTCACCCGGCGCGAGTCCGAGATCCTGGCCCTCGTCGCCGAGGGGCACACCACGCGCGAGATCGCCGAGATGCTCGTGATCAGCCCGCGCACGGTCGACCGCCATCGCGACAACCTGCTCGACAAGCTGAACCTGCGAAACCGCATCGAGCTCACGCGCTACGCCATCCGCGCCGGGCTCATCGAGCCGTAGACGGCCCGCGATGCACCACGACGCCGTCCTCATCCTGATCGCCGGCCTGCTCCTGGCGGCCGGCGTTGCCGCATCGCTCGGGGCGGCGCGGGTGCGGCTTCCCGCGCTGGTCGTGTTCCTCGGCATCGGCATGGCGATCGGCACCGACGGCCTCGGCTGGATCGACTTCAACGACTACGGGCTCGCGCGCTCGATCGGGACCGTGGCGCTCGTCCTCATCCTCTTCGAGGGCGGGATCGACACGGGCTTCGAGGAGATCCGCCCGGTGCTGCGATCGGCCGTTGTGCTCGCCGTTCTGGGGACGATCGTGACCGCCCTCGTCGCGGGCCTCGCCGCAGCCTGGATCTTCGACCTCTCCACGGAGGAGGGCCTGCTTCTGGGCGCCATCCTCTCGGCCACCGACGGCGCCGCCGTCTTCGCGCTGATGCGCGGCTCGCACCTGCCGAGCCGGCTCGCGCGAACCCTCGAGGCCGAGGCGGGCTTCAACGACCCGGTCGCCGTCCTCCTGGTCGTCGCGCTCGTCGAGCTCATCCAGACGCCGGGCTACGGGGCGCTCGACGGCGGCATCTACTTCGTCCGGGAGCTCGGCATCGGGGCCGTCATCGGCGCCGGTGTCGGCATCGGCGCGGTCACGCTCCTCCGCCGGCTCGGGGGTGCGCCGTCGGGCCTGCTCCTCGTCTCGTCGGCGGCGACCGCCGCCGTCGCGTACGGCGCCGCGGCCTCGATCAGCGGCTCGGGCTTCCTCGCCGTCTACCTGGCCGGCCTCATGGTCGGCGACGCGGTCGTCCCGTCGGGCGATGCGATTCGCGCGTTCCACTCGGGCCTCGCGTCCGTCGCCGAGATCGGGATGTTCCTGGCCTTCGGGCTGCTCGTCTTCCCGAGCCAGCTCGGCGACGTCCTCGTGGAGGGCACGCTGCTGGGGCTGATCGTGGCCTGCGTGGCCCGCCCGCTCGCGACGGCGCTTCGCCACGGCGTTCGAGCCGTTCACGGCGGCCGAGAAGGCCCTGATCGGCTGGGCCGGCCTCCGCGGCGCCGTGCCCGTCATCCTGGCGACGTTCCCCGTGATCGACGGCGTGCCGCGGAGCCTCGAGTTCTTCAACATCGTGTTCTTCGCCGTGCTCGTCTCGACCGTCCTCCAGGGCAGCACGGTCGAGCTCCTGGCGGTGCGCCTCGGGCTCACCGACCGCAGCGCCGAGCCCGGCGCCGCGGCCCTGGGCTAGCATCGCGGCGAGTGCGGCTGCCCGACGCCATCGCCCCGCTGCGCGAGCGCGAGTTCCGCCTGCTCTTCTCCGGCCAGGCCGTCTCGCTCATCGGCGACAACCTCGCCCCGATCGCGCTCGCGTTCGCGATTCTCGACGCGGGCGGGTCGGCGACCGACGTCGGCGTGGTCTACGCCTCGAACATCATCGCCCGGGTGGCCTTCATCCTCGTCGGCGGCGTGTGGGCCGACCGCCTCTCCCGCCACCGGGTCATGCTGGCCGCCGACGCGCTGCGGGCCGTCTCCTCGGGCATCCTCGCGTACGCCGTCATTTCGGGGGATGCGCCGCTCGGCCTCTACATCGCGATGGTCGTGGCCCACGGGATCGGCGCGGCGTTCTTCAACCCCGCCTCGACCGGTCTCGTGCCCCAGACGGTGAGCGCCCCGCTCCTTCAGCAGGCCAACGCGCTGCTCGGGATCGCCCACTCCGCCGGCTCCGTCCTCGGCCCCGCCGTCGGCGGCGCGGTGATCGCGCTCGCCGGCCCGGGCGCCGCGCTTGCGACCGACGCGGCGACGTTCGTCGTGAGCGCCGGTGCCCTCCTTGCGATGCACCCGCCCGAGCACGATCGGGCGGAGGTGCGCAGGGGCTTCGTCGCCGAGCTGGCGGAGGGATGGTCGGAGTTCCGCGCCCGGACGTGGGTATGGGTGATCGTCCTGCAGTACGCCGTGTGGCACATGCTCGTGCTCGGGCCGTTCATGGTGCTCGGCGCGGTCGTGTCACGGGACTCGCTCGGCGGCGCGGGCGCGTGGGCGCTCATCCTGGCCGCGTCCGGCTTCGGCGAGCTCGCCGGAGGGCTGCTGGCGCTGCGGCTTCGCCCGCGCTGGCCGCTTCGGGCCGCGACGTGGGCGGGCCTGCTCTGGACGCCGCAGGTCGCGCTGCTCGCGCTCGCGGCGCCCGCGTGGCTGATCGGCCTCGCCGGCTTCATCGCCGGGGCGGGCATGTCGTTCGTCGTGGTCATCTGGAACACGGCGCTCCAGGAGCACGTCCCGGCGCGGGCGCTGGCCCGGGTCAGCTCCTACGACTGGGCCGGCACGCTCGTCTTCCTGCCGGTCGGGTTCGTGCTCGCCGGGCCGGCGGCGGCGGCCCTGTCGACCTCGACGGTCCTCTGGCTCGGCGTCGTGTGGAGCGTGGCCGCCGCCGCTGCCGTGCTCGCCGTGCCCAGCGTCCGCGCGATGGGCCGGGTCGACTACAGCCTCTCGAGCGGCGCGTAGCCCAGCACGAGCCGGCGCTCGGAGCCGTCGTCGCGGAACCGGATGGCCACGACGTCGCTCTCGAGCCCGATCGACGATGCCGTCACCGAGGGTGGCGTGGCGCACCTCGTCGCCGACCGAGAGCGCCGGCACGGGCCGGTCGGGAGCCCGCCGCCGGCCGCCGCGGCCGGGCGGGCCCACCCGGTCTCGCGCTGCCGCTCGACCCCCTCCTGGGGCAGCTCGGAGAGGAACCGCGAGGGCAGGTTGTAGCCGCGGGCGCCGAAGATCGTGCGGCTGTGCGCATGCACGAGCGTGAGCCGCTCGCGGGCGCGGGTCATGCCGACGTAGCAGAGGCGGCGCTCCTCGTCCTCGGAGTCCTCCTCGAGCGACCGCTGGTGCGGGAAGAGGCCCTCCTCCATGCCGATCACGAAGACGATCGGGAACTCGAGCCCCTTGGCGTTGTGGATGGTCATCAGCGTGACGTCGGCACGCTCGACGTCGAGCGCGTCCTGGTCGGAGAAGAGCGAGATCTCCTGGAGGAACGCGTCGAGCGACGCCTCCTCCTGGCCGCGCTCCTCGTACTCGCGCGCGACCCCGACGAGCTCCTGGAGGTTCTCGACCCGGCCCTGCGACTCGAAGGTGCGCTCGGCCTCGAGCATCTCCATGTAGCCGCTCGCGGCCAGCGTCTTCTCGAGCAGCGCGGCGGGCCCCAGCTCGGCCGCCTCGACCCGCAGATCCTCGATGAGCGCCGCGAACTCGCGCACCTTGCCCGCCGCTGAGGCCGAGAGCGAGGTGGACGCGGCATGGTCGATCGCCTCCCAGAGCGACCAGCCCATGTCGGCGGCGTGGCGCCGCGAGGCGCTCGAGCGTCGTCTGGCCGATCCCCCGCCGCGGGCGGTTCACGATCCGGCGCAGCGACACCTCGTCGGCCGGGTTCCCGATCACCTGGAGATAGGCGATCGCGTCCTTGACCTCGGCCCGCTCGTAGAAGCGCGGGCCGCCGATCACCCGGTAGGGGACGCCCTGCCGCACGAGCAGGTCCTCGAGCACGCGGGACTGCGCGTTCACCCGGTAGAAGACCGCGATGTCGGCTGCGCTCGCGCCCGAGTCGATCGCCTCGGCGATCTCGCCGGCGACGAACCGGGCCTCGGCGTGCTCGTCGTCGGTCTCGACCACCCGCACCGGGAGGCCGCGTGCCGAGGTCCGACCAGAGCCGCTTCGGCTTTCGGTTGGGGTTGCGGTCGATGACGTGGTTCGCGGCGTCGAGGATGGCCTGGGTCGAGCGGTAGTTCTGCTCGAGCGTGACGACGTACGCCCCGGGGAAGTCGTGCTCGAACTCGGCGATGTTTCGGATGTCGGCGCCGCGGAACGCGTAGATCGACTGGTCCTGGTCGCCGACCACGGCGATGTTCCGGTGGCGCTCGGCGAGCAGCGACACGAGCCGGAACTGGGCGTGGTTCGTGTCCTGGTACTCGTCGACCATGACGTAGCGCCACCGGTCCTGCCACGCCGTCGCGCGCCTCCTCGTCGTGCTCGAGCAGGAGCACGGCGCGCATGATCAGGTCGTCGAAGTCCATCGCGTTGGCGTCGTGGAGGCGCTTCTCGTAGAGGGCATACACGTTGGCCGCGCGCCTGCTCGAAGAACGTCGAGACCTCCTCGGTGTAGGCCTCGGCGGTGAGGAGCCGCTCCTTGGCGCGCGAGATGCGGGTGTGCACGGCCCGCGGCGCGAACCGCTTCGGGTCGAGCTCGAGCTCCTCGATGCAGGCCTTCACGAGCCGGAGCTGGTCGGCCTGGTCGTAGATCGTGAAGCTCGGCGTGTAGCCGGCGCGGGCGGCGTCGCGGCGCAGGAGCCTGCCGCACGCGGCGTGGAACGTCATCACCCACATCCGGGCCGCGGTGCGGCCGCCGACGAGCCGCTCGACCCGCTCGCGCATCTCGCGCGCGGCGCGGTTCGTGAAGGTGATGGCCAGGATCTCGGACGGCCGCGCCTGCTCGGAGCGATCAGGTGGGCGACGCGGTGGGTGAGGACGCGCGTCTTTCCCGAGCCGGCGCCCGCCACCACCAGGAGCGGGCCCTCGGTGCGCAGCACCGCTTCGCGCTGCTCCGGGTTGAGCGCGTCGAGGAGGGCGTCGTCGGACGTGACCGCGTGCGCCACTACCGGACAGCCCTCACGGGCGGTCGGGTGGCGGTTGAGAGCGCGGAGGTGCCCACGAGAGGGATTCTACCGGGAGGGGTGGAGGGCCCGACGCCGCGGGGCCCGGCCCTCGAGAGGGCCGGGCCCCGGTGGCCGTCGGTCGGCTACCGCACCCGCACCGTGACGGTCGGGCTGGTGCCTCCGGCATTGGCCGCCGTCGCAGCCGCGACCGCGCGGAGGACATACCGGCCGGGGAGCGCGGCGATGACGGTCGCGCGATAGGCCGAACGGGCGCTCAGCCTCGGGCGGGCCACCGTGCGCCAGCCCGACGCGGTGAGGAGCTCGATCGACACACGCCCGTCCGGCCCGGAGCGACCCGGCCGGTCAGCTGGAGCGCCCCGCCGCGGCGCATCCGGTGCGCCGAGAGCCGCGAGCGTCACCCGCTGGTGCACCACCAGCGTCCGCTCGGTCCGGACGCTCGGATCGGCCTCGAGCTCGACCCGGTAGACGGTCGTCCGCGCAGGCGAGACCGAGAACTCGGCGACCCCGGCGGTCGATGCGGTGCACGATCCTGCGCAGGGCCGAAGGCGGCGTTCCCCGCAGGCCGGGCGGAGACCAGCACCCGGGCACCGGCCATCCCGACGCCGTTGCTCGTGGCCGTGAACCGGAGCACGGCGGCGTGCCCGGCCACGATCGACGCGGGGCCTCCGGCGGCCGCGAGCCCGAGCGACGCCGGATCGGCCACCGCGAACTGCCACATGACGGGCCCGGCGACGTTGCCGGCGTTGTCGGCCACCATGACGGAGATCGTGTGCACGCCGGCACCGAGGTTCCCGGGCGCATACGAGAAGTGGCTTCCCGTGAGCGTGCCCCAGGACGCGACGTCTGACCCGTCGACATCAACCCGGAGCGTTCCCGTGGCGACGCCTGTCCCCGCGTCCGACACGTCGAACGCGATGACCGCCGCGCCGGGCACGATGGAGCCCGGGAGCGGGCGCTGCCCGGTGACGGACGGGGCCTGCTCGTCGGCGACAGTGAACGACCACGACCAGCGCGGGAGAGGCGTTGCCCGCCCGGTCGGACGCACGCGCCGAGATCGTGTGGACGCCGAAGCCCAGCGGCAGCGCCGGGAGGTACGAGAACCGGCCGCTTGCAAGGGCGCCGTGGGCCGTGATGTCGGAGCCGTCGAGCGACACCGCGATCGTTGCGGGATCGACGCCGATGCCGGCGTCGGCGACCTGGAACGAGATCGCCGGGGTGCGATCGGCGCCCGACGAGCCGTCCTTCGGCGTCGGGTCGGAGAGGACGGGCGCGGTCACGTCGGCGACCGTGAACGTCCACTCGACCGGCGCCATCGCGTTGGCTGAGCGATCGGCGACGGTGACCTTGACGCGGTGCGAGCCGTAGGCGAGATCCGCGCCCGGGATGAGCGAGAAGTGCCCGGCCGCAAGCGTGCCGGCCGCCGCGACGTCGACGCCGTCAAGCACGACGTGCAGGCTGCCGGAATCGACGCCGATGCCGGCGTCGGCCACGTCGAACGCGACCTCGGGCCGGCGGCCCTCGCCGCTCGAGCCGTCGGCCGGGACGGCGTGCGAGAGCGACGGCGGGGTCGTGTCGACGACGTCGAACGTCCACGCGCCGTCGCGGCTGTTCCCCGCCCCGTCGGTGGCGTGGTAGGTGACGGTGTGCTCGCCGTAGGCGAGATCGGCGGCCGGCGCGAACGTCGCATCGGCTCCCGTGATCTGCATCGGCAGCCCGTCGAGGCTCGCCTCGAACGAGCCGAGCCCGCTCGGGCCGGGATCGACCGAGAACGAGACGGCGGGGCGCAGGTCCGTGGTCGAGCCGGACGGCTTCAGCGCGACCGCGACCGGGGCATGCGCGTCGACCTTCACCTGGACTGGCGTCGTCGTCGTCTCGCCCGCGGCATCCGCGACGACGACGTCCAATGCATGGCTGCCGTCGCCGAGCGCGGCGGGGCTGGTCCCGAGCGTACCGGAGTACGCCGTCCGGCCCGGCTGCGTCGCCGACTGGACCGCGACGGCGTCCGAGTCGAGCACCGTCCCGGCGTTTCGCAGCGAGGCGGCCGCGACGCCCGCGCCGGCGTCATCGGCATCCACCGTCAGGCTCACCGGCTGGGACTGGTTGAGCCAGGCGCCGGCCGCCAGGGGGCCCGAGAGCGACGACCGACGGCGCGGTGTCGTCGCGGAGCGTCGCGGTAGGGAGTCGATCTCGAGCGTGTTGTGCCACTTGTTGCCGTAGTTGCGATCGACGTCAGTCTTGAGCGACACGCTCGCCGCCTGATTCCCAGCTGGAATCGACCACGTGAACGTGCCGTCGGCCGACGTCTCGTGGAGCTTCGGAGCGCCGACGAGCGACTCGCTGCGGAGGCGGGCCTTCATGAACGCGTACGTGTCGGTCGCCGTGATCCGTGGTCGACACCGTGAGCGACCCGTGGTCGATCGTCGTCGTCGGCGGCGCCAGCCATTCCCAGTACGCGTTCGCCAGATGATCGGCTGCGCCCAGGCCGAAGATGCGAAGTGGGGTCGGTGACGGAACGTCGCCGTCGGCGCACGGGCCGGGGTGGCTCTTGATCGAGCACCCGTAGAAGCCCGGGTCGTGGAAGAACTGCCAGCCCGAGATGTCGGCGGACGTGTCGACCGTGACGGAGTACGTGCCGGCTTGAGCGGCCGTCGGGGCGGCGCCGACGACGGAGATGGCGGCGGCGAGCACGCCGAGCAGGCGAAGGCGGGAGAGCACGGGGGGTTCCTTTCGCGAGGTGAGGGGGATCACTCGCATCCTGTGGCCGCCCGCCGTCACGCCGCTATGGCGAAGCCTTTGAGAGACGGGTGCGGAATTGTCACGCTGGCCGTGACAGACGCTCCGAACGGCGCCGAACCCTATGGGGCCAGGCCCCGTCGGGGGCCTGGCCCCGGTGTCCGCCCGAATCGCTACGCTGAGCGGCGATGTCGAGGGCAGCAGTCCTGTGGGAGCCGGCGGTTGCGCCGACGGGCGACCTCTTCCCGGCCGCCGTCGAGCACGTCGGCCGCAAGCTCGGCCGGGCGAAGCCGCTCCCCGCGGAGCCGCTGCCTCGCGACCGCGCCGCGGCGGTGGCCGCGCTCGATGCGTGGGCCGGCTCCGACGTCGACTGGCACGGCGAGCTGCGCCGCTACTACGAGGAGCACATCCCCGTCCACGTCCGCCCGGGGGCGGCGGTCAACGCGACGCTCCGGCGGCTGCACGCGGCCGGCGTCCGGCTCGTCTGGGCCTCGCCCGGGCCGGCCGAGGCGACGGCCGTGCTGCTGCACCACCTGGGCGTGGCCCGGCTGCTCGACGAGATCGTGATCGCGCCCTCGGCGGCCGCCGCCGCCTCGGCGCTCGGCCTCGGCTCCGCGGTGCTCGTGGAGGACGGCCTGGACGGCCTGCTCGCGCTGGTGGACGAGACGGCGGTGGCGACGTGATCGACGACTCCGACCGCCGCCTCGAGACGCTGCTCGACCGGATCGAGCAGCTGCGGCGCGAGCTCGAGGTCATCGGGCGCCGGCTGGACGGGCTCGAGGGCCTGAACCGGATCGCCGAGGAGCTCCACGAGCTGAACGCCTCGCTCCAGACGCTCGCCTACGCGGCCCTCGGGAGGCGCGGGCCGGACGTGCGCGAGAACCGCTAGCCGATCTCGACGCCGGACCCGGCAACGCCGAGCGGAAGGACGCGCGGCGCGACTCCGGCGAGCGCCTCCGCGACAGCCTCCGCCGCGCCTCGCTCGCACCACACGAGCACCGACGGGCCGGCACCGGAGATGGTCGCGCCGTAGACCGGGAGGCCGTCGAGCCGGCCCCGGACCGCCGCGAGCAGCGGGACGAACGGCTCCCGGTAGGGCTCGTGCAGGCGGTCGTCGAGGGCGTCCGCAGGACCTCGGTGCGGCCGGACTGGAGGGCGGCGACCAGAAGCGCGGCCCGCGCGGTCGTATGGGCGGCGTCGGCATGCGCGATCGTCTCGGGCAGCGCCTCGCGGGCCAGCTTGGTCGGAAGCTCGTCGTCGGGCACGGCCACGGCGAAGTCGACGGGGCAGCCCTCCAGGCGGATCGCGGCGGGCCCGCGCTCCGCTGTCCAGGCGAGCGTGAGCCCGCCGAGGAGCGCCGCCGCGACGTTGTCGGGATGGCCCTCGAGCTCGACCGCCAGCCGGCAGCGGATCGGCATCCCGGCCCGTCCACGCCAGGCCGGCGGCGACGCCCGCAGCGATCGTGGCCGCGCTCGACCCGAGCCCGCGGTAGAAGGGGATGCGGTTTCGCATCTCGAAGCGCAGCCCGCGCGCGTCCGCTCCGGCGGCGCGGAAGGCGCGCACGAAGAGGTTGTCGGCGCCGCGCGACGCCGCGCGGACGCCCTCGCCCTCGACGGTCACCTCGACGCCGTCGCCCTCGCCCGGGCCGATCGTCACCTCGTTTCGCAGCTCGAGCGCCACGGCCAGGCAGTCGAAGCCCGGCCCCAGGTTGGCGGCCGAGGCCGGGGCCGAGACGTGCATCCGCTCAGGCACGCACCGGCTCCGCGCCCAGCGCCAGCTCCTCGAGGCTCTCGACGTCGGGCGGGCAGCGCACGATCTCGGCGCCCTCGGCGCCGGCGATGTCGGGGTCCTTGAGGCCGTGGCCGGTGAGGACGCACACGACCGTCGACCCGGGCGCGACGAGGCCGTCGGCGACCGCCTCGATGAGCGCCGCCACCGACGTCGCCGACGCCGGCTCGCAGAAGACGCCCTCCTCCTGGGCCAGCAGGCGATAGGCGCTCAGGATCCGATCGTCGGGCATCGCCCGCACGGCGCCGTTCGACTCGCGCACCGCGGCGGTCGCCTCCTCGAGCCGCGCCGGGTTTCCGATCCGGATCGCCGTCGCGACCGTCTGCGGGCTCGCGACCGGGCGGCCGGTCACGAGCGGCGCCGCTCCCTCGGCCTGGCCGGCGAGCATCCGGGGAGCGACATCCGACTCGCGAAAGCCCTTCCAGTACGCCGTGATGTTCCCGCCGTTGCCGACGGGAAGCGAGACCCACTCGGGCGTCCCGCCGAGCTGCTCGAGCACCTCGAACGCCGCCGTCTTCTGGCCCTCCAGCCGGTGCGGGTTCACCGAGTTCAGGAGGGCGAGCGGGCGCCGCTCCACGAGCTCGCGGACGAGCCGCAGCGCGTCGTCGAAGTCGCCCTGCACCGCCACGACGCGGGCGCCGCAGATCTGGGCCTGGGCGAGCTTCCCGCGCGCGATCGCCCCCTCGGGCAGGACGACCGCCAGGCGGATGCCGGCCCGGCCGCAGTAGGCGGCCGCCGACGCCGACGTGTTCCCGGTCGACGCGCACACCGCCGCGGTGGCGCCGTCCTCGAGGGCCTTCGACACAGCCACGGTCATCCCCCGGTCCTTGAACGACCCGGTGGGATTGGCCCCCTCGTACTTCAGGTAGACGTCGACGCCCACGAGGGCCGAGATCCGCGGGGCCGGCAGGAGCGGCGTCGAGCCCTCGTCGAGCGTGACGACCGGCGTCAGGTCGGTGATGGGAAGCCGGTCGCGATAGCGCTCGATCAGGCCGGCCATAAGAGCCCGCCTAGTGGGTCGTCCGGCAACGTTCGCCGGGTTCTGGCGGCTGCAAAGCGGCGCGCTGCTGCGTCCTCGGTCGCGCCAATAGTTCAACCACTATTGACGCTCCCTGCGTCCTTGCATCGCTTGCTTTTCGCTCGCCATCGACGCCAGCAACGTTACCGGACGACCCACTAAATCGCGGCCGGCATGAGCACCCGCTTCAGGTCCTCCTCGGAGCCGGGCTCGAGGATGGCCATCACGAGATCGCCGGGCCGAAGCTCCGTCTCGCCGATCGCGATCTCGGCCCGGCCGGCGCGGCTCACCGAGATGAGGCGCGACTTCCCGGGCAGGTTGAGGTCGCGGACCATCCTGCCGGCCGCGGGCGAGTCCTGATCGATCGCGAACTCGACGATCTCGAGGTTCTCGCGCCGCAGGTCGAGCAGCGTGACGAGCTCGTGGGCGGGCAGCTCGTGCTCGATCAGGGCCAGGATCGTGGCCGTGGCCGAGACGGTGAGGTTGATGCCGACCATGTCGAAGTGCGGCTGGTTTCGCGGGTCGTTGACCCGGGCGATGCATTTCGCCACGCCGTACTTCTCCTTGGCGACCTGGCAGACGATGATGTTGTCCTCGTCGTCGCCCGTGACGGCCACGACCAGGTCGGCCCGCTCGACCCCGGCCCGCTCGAGCACGAAGAGCTCGGTCGCGTCGCCGTAGCGGGCGACGTGCTCGAACCGCGCCTCGAGCGCGGCGTACCGGCTGCGGTCGTTGTCGAGCAGCGTCACCTCGTGGCCCATTTTGAGGAGCGTGAAGGCGAGGTTCGCGCCGACCTTGCCGCCCCCGGCGATCAGGATGTACACGCGGCGCTCCCCTATGCCGCCCGGCCGGGCGTGGCGCAGATCGCCTGCGTGGTGGTCTCGATGGCGGCCGAGGTCGCGCACACCGTCTGGAGCCCGAGCGAGGAGTAGAACGCCGCCCGCGCGGGGTCGAGGATCCGCGTCACGACGCAGGGGCAGTGGAACCGCTTCTGCGCCACCTGGGCGATCACGATGTTGGTGTTGTCGCCGTCGGTCGCGACGACGCATGCGTCAGCCGTCTCGATCCCCGCGTCGATCAGGACGTCGAGGTCGAGGGCGTGGCCCTGGACGAACCGTCCGGGCCAGTCTTCGGGCAGGCGGGCGAGCGCCTCGGGGTCGTCGTCGATGACCGAGACGTCGTGCCCGTCGGCGGCCATTCGGCTGGCGATCGCCGAGCCGACTCGGCCGCACCCAACGATCAAGAGTTTCATGCATCAAGCCTAGCGTCTGGCGCGATATCGTCGCGGCCGATGTCGACCACTCGCATCGGCCTCCTCGGCTACGGAACCGTCGGTGCGGCGGTCCACCGCCTCCTCGACGGCGGCGCGGCCGCGATCGAGCGCGTCACGGGCGGCCCGGTTGAGGTCGCCGCGGCGCTCGTGCGCGACCCGGCCCGGCACGCCGGCGCCCCCGCCGGGCTCCTCACCACCGACTTCGCCCGGCTCAGGGACGACCCGTCGATCTCGGTCGTCGCCGAGGTCATGGGCGGGATCGAGCCCACCCGCGAGCACGTGCTCGCGCTCCTCAAGGCTGGCAAGTCGGTCGTCTCGGCCAACAAGCAGCTCCTTGCGCGGCACGGCGAGGAGCTCTTCGGCGCCGCCGAGGAGCACGGGGTGCAGCTGCGCTTCGAGGCGAGCGTGTGCGCGGCCATCCCGGTGATCAAGGTGCTGCGCGAGTCGATGATCGTGAGCGGCGTCCACCGGATCGACGGCATCGTCAACGGCACCACCAACTTCATCCTGAGCCAGATGGTGCAGACGGGCACGGCCTACGCCGACGCTTTGGCCGAAGCGCAGCGGCTCGGCTACGCCGAGGCCGACCCGACCGAGGACGTGACGGGCGCCGACGCGGCGGCCAAGATCGCCATCCTCGCCTCGATCGCGTTTCACACCCGCATCCTCCTGGAGGAGGTCGACTACGTCGGCATCGACCGGCTCGACCTGGCCGACGTCGAGCACGGCGCCGAGCTCGGGTACGCGACCAAGCTGATCGCCTCGGCCATGCAGTCCGGCTCAGCCGTCGTCGCGCGCGTGCACCCCTGCCTCGTGAGCCGCGACCACCCGCTGGCCACGGTCGAGGGCGCGTTCAACGCCGTGATGCTGCGGGGCGAGTCGATCCGCGAGGTCATCCTCGAGGGCCCGGGCGCCGGCGGCGCCGAGACCGCCACGGCCGTCATCGGCGACCTGCTGGCCGTCATCGGCACGCAGGGGACCGGGTTCCTCCAGCACGACGGCTACTTCCGCGAGCTCGATCGGCTTCCGGTGCGAGAGCTCGAGAGCCCGTTCTACCTCCGCTTCGACGTCGAGGACGAGCCGGGCGTGCTGGCGCAGGTGGCCCAGGCGCTCGCCGACCGGGGCGCATCGGTCGCCCAGGTCGTGCAGCGCTCGGCCGGCGGCGTCCACATCGTCATCCTCACCCACCGCGCGCGCGAGGGCGCGGTGCGCGACGCCGCGGCCGCCGTGGGCGCGCTGGGGTTCAGCCGCTCGGAGCCGGTCGTCCTGCCCGTGCTCGAGCGCGGGGGCTGATCCTCTAGGTCTCGACGAGCTCGGCGCCGGCCGGGAAGTGGGTGACGATCACGCGGCACGGCGCCTTGCGCAGGATGAAGTCGACCGTCTGCCCGAAGAACTCCTCGTGCAGGCTGGCCGCCACGCGATGCTTCTGCGGCGACCCCACGACGATCAGGCCCGCGTCGTGCTCGACTGCGGCGTCGACGACGAGCCGGCCGGGGCTCCGCGTCCGGGCCACGACGGCGCGGTACTCGACGCCGTACTCCTCGGCCAGCGACGCCGCCATCGCCTGAACGTCGGCCACCTCCGCCTCGCGCTCCGGCATGTCCCTGTCGAGGGGATCTCGCACCGGGACGTAGATCGCGCTCACGCCGACCACCGCCGCACCGGCCTCGACGGCCAGCCGGCAGGCGGTCGCCATCGTCTCCTCGGCGATGGCATCCAGCCGTTCCAGCGGAACCACGACGGTCGAGAAGGCGATGTCGGTGACGGCCGAGGGCGGCGGCGCCGCGTCCTCGACGCGCTCCATCAGCGGAAGCCCGGCCCGGATCCGCGTGCCGGCGTAGAGCACGAGGCCGCCGATCATCCACAGCGGCCCGACGACGCGCGCGCCGGGGTGCGTGCCGAGGGCCACCACCCAGGCGGCGAACGACAGCACCACGCCGACGACCGACGTCACCGGGATCAGCCGGTCGCGGATCCAGACGTTGCCCTTCATGATGAACGGCCTCGGCAGGTCGGGCTCGGAGATGCGAAGCCAGATGATCGCCGCCTGAGTCAGCATGAACGCGATCAGGATCCCGAACGAGTAGAGCGACGCCAGCGTCAAGGTCTCCTCGCCGGAGAAGAACGAGCCGACGACGAGGAAGCCGATCGCAAGGACGGAGACCGAGATGATCGCCGCGGGCGGGGCCAGCACCCGTCGGCTCGTACGCCCGAAGACGGCGGGAAGCTGGGCATGGCGCCCCATCGCCTCCGCGAGGCGAGCGCAGCCCGAGAAGCTCGTGGCGATCGCCATCACGAGGATCGTGCAGGCGGTGAGACCGACCCCGATACGAAGCGCCGTCTCGACCCAGCTCGGCCCCTTCTCGCCGATTGCATGCGCCAGGCCGAGCATCGGCGTGTCCACCCATCGCGTGCCGAGCAGCGTCGTCCCGCCGACCTTGCTGTCATCGGGGCGGGCGGGGAACGCCGACACGGCGGCGGTCGCAACCGCGCTGTAGACGAGGACGACCGTGAAGACCGACGTGCGGATGCTGTCGGGAAGGCTCTTCTCGGGGTCCTTGGCGACGCCGGCCAGGCTGCCGACCTTCTCGAGGCCGGTGTAGCCGATCATCGCGATCGGCAGGGCGAACGCCAGGGAGTTCCAGGTCGGAACCGCGCCGAGGTCGATGCTGTTCTTGAGCGCGTCGACCGAGAACAGCAGGACGAGTCCGAAGATCGCGATCCCGACTTGGACGACGAGATCGAGGGCGGCCACGACGACCCCAACGGTGTAGGCGTCGGTGCGCCGCAGCATGCGGATGACCGTGACCACGAGGACGATCGCGACCGCGGCGACCGTCGCGCGACCGGGCTGCCGGTGGAACCAGTCGTACTGCCCGAGCGCGCCCGCGAAGTAGTACGGCAGGAAGAGCGCCGACAGCGAGATCGCAAGCACGAAGTCGAGCACCGTTGCCCAGCCGGCGATGAAGCCCACGAGGTCGTTGAAGGCTCGCCGGGCGAAGGCCGACGCGCCGCCGGGCTCGGGGATCGTCGCCCCGCCCTCGGCGTATGCCGCGGCTGCCAGCGCGAAGAGAAAGCCGGCGGCGGCGAACACGACCGGGGTCAGCGAGAGCGCGTAGACCGCGGTGATGCCGAGCGCGTAGTAGAGCGAGCTCGAGATCTCGCCGTAGGCCATGGCGTACAGCGCCCTCACGCCCAGGAACCGGCCGAGCGACGGGATCTTGCGCGCCATGGAGAGAGCTTAGTGGGCCTGCAACTCGGCGCAGCGCCGGGAGAGGAGCGCCCGGTCCGCGGCCCCCGGCGCGAGCTCCAGCGCGCGCCGGTACTCCGCCAGCGCCTCGGCTGTTCGGCCGAGCCGGCGCAGCATGTCGGCCCGGGCCGCCGGCAGCAGGTGGTAGCCCTCGAGCGTCGCCTCGGTGGCCAGGCTGTCGAGAAGCACGAGGCCCTGCTCGGGCCCCTCGCCCATCGAGACGGCGACCGCCCGGTTCAGCTCGACCACCGGCGACGGCGCCACCTCGGCGAGGTCGTCGTAGAGCGCGGCGATCGCCCGCCAGTCGGTGTCGGCGGCGGAGGCGGCCCGGACGTGCTCGCGGGAGATCGCCGCCTGCAGGCAGTAGACGCCGACCCATCCCGCGTCGGCGGCGCCGCGCAGCGCCGCCTCGCCCTGGGCGATCAGCTCACGGTCCCACAGCCGCCGGTCCTGGTCGTCGAGCAGCACCGGGACGCCGTCGGCCCCGGTCCGCGCGGGGGCGCGGGCATGGTGGAAGAGCATCAGCGCCACGAGTCCCGCCGGCTCCGGCTCATCCGGCAGCAGGCTCGCGAGGACACGGGCGAGGCGGATCGCCTCGGCACACAGCTCCTGTCGGACCGGCGCGTCGCCCGACGACGCCGAGTACCCCTCGTTGAAGATCAGGTAGAGCACGGCCATCACCTGGTCGAGCCGCTCCGGGATGACCGGCTCGGGCGAGTCGCGAAGACCGATGCCGGCCACGCGCAGCCGGCGCTTCGCGCGCACGAGCCGCTGCGCCATGACCGGCTCCGAGACGAGGAAGGCGCGCGCGATCTCGGGCGTCGAGAGGCCGCCGGCCAGCCGGAGCGTGAGCGCCACCTGCGCCTCGGATGCGAGCGCCGGGTGGCAGCAGGCGAAGATCAGCTCGAGGCGATCGTCGGGCAGGCGGTCGTCGGGAATGTCCAGGGCGGGCTCCGCGCCCGGCTGCTCGAGCTGCGGCAGCTTCAAGGCCAGCGTCCGGTCGCGCCGGAGCCGGTCGAGCGCCACGTTGCCGGCCGTTGCGATCACCCAGGCGGCCGGCTCGGCAGGGACGCCGTCGACCGGCCAGCGGGCGGCCGCGCGCGTGAAGGCCTCCTGGACGGACTCCTCGGCCAGGTCGGGGTCGCCGAACCGGCGCCACAGCGCACCCACCGCCCGCGCCCAGTGCTCGCGAAACGCGTCCTCAGCGGCGGCTCTGGCCGGATCCTCCACATGCGAGAAGGTAGCCGCCCCAGCGTGAAACATTGGCGACAGGCGCCGGTGTTTCACGCTCATGGTCGGAGAGCGCGCAGGCGGATGACGCCGAGCACGATGAAGACGGCGCCGGCGAGGAAGCCGACCTGGCCTCCGCCGAGCCAGATCGTCTCGGCGAGGGTCGCGATCCCGATGGCGAGGAAGAGGTACGCGACGACCCGGCTGGCGGTGATCATCAGCCGGCGGGCTGGGTGCCGACCATGACGCGGCAGTCGGCGTTTCTGAGGACGTAGTCGATGACGCGCCCGAACATCCGCTCCCCGCCCCGCTTTCGCTGCTCGGCGCCGAGGACGATGATCTCGGAGCCGCGCCGGCGGGCCTCCTCGACGATCGCCTGGCCGACGTTGCGGGTGCGGACGATGCGGGTGATGACGCTCACGCCGTACTGGCTCCCGAGCGCCGCCGCCTCGCGCAGCTCATGCTCGGCGCGCTGCGCCTCCTCCGTCATCGGGTCGGCCAGCGAGCGCGTCAGCGGAACCTGGATCGGGTAGAGCGCGATGAGCTTCGTGCCCGACTCGGCCGCGAGCCGGAGCGCCGTGACGGTCATCTCGTCGGTGACCGTGTGCGACGTGAGCGGCAGGAGGATCGAGCGGTACTCGACCTCCACCGCGGGGCCGTACGCGGCCGTCTGCGCGATCACCGTCACCGTCAGCGGCAGACCCTGCGTTCGCCGGTAGATCACGTACACGAACATCCCGATCACAAGCCACGCCAGGCCGACCGGCGCGACGTTGTCCGAGAAGTGCTTGTCGATCGTGACGAGCCAGAAGACGAACGTCGCCAGGCCGCCCAGCACCGCGAAGAGCGGCACGTCGTAGCCACGCACCACGAACGACATCGGGCCGCGATACGGCATGTCCGCCGACGGCATCGTGTGCCGCATCCAGATCACCGAGGCGTGGGCGAGCGTGAACGAGAGCATCGCGCCGAAGGCGTACAGGTTGCCGAGGAACGTCGAGTTGCCCAGCATCAACCCGACGGCGACGGCGCTGTAGAGCGCGATCGCGACGTACGGCGTGAAGAAGCGCGGGTGGATGCGCCGCAGCGCCTCGGGTAACTGTCTGTGCTGCCCCATCGAGTAGGTCAGCCGCGACACCCCGATGATCCCGGCGTTGGTCGCGATGATCAGGATCGTCGCCGCGAGAATCGCGACGTAGTACCCGAGCCCGCTCTCGATGGTCGTCGGGAGGCCGATGTTCTGGACCAGGCCGGCGACCGGGTCGTTCGCGAACCTGCACGCCAGGTCCGACGTGGGATCGCCGACCTTCAGATCCTGGTTCGTGCAATCGAACGTCTTCGTGTCCTGCACCTGCGGCCGCCGTCGCACCGCTCACCGGCAGCGCCGACAGCGCAACCGAAGGCAGGAACGCATAGATCGCGAACACGGCGACGACCACGTACATGATCGAGCGCGGGACGTGCCGGGGCGGGTCGATGGCCTCCTCGGCCATGTTCGAGATCGTCTCGATGCCGGTGTAGGCCACCATGGCGACCGGGATCGAGATGATGAAGTTGTCCCATGTGGGTGTCGTGCCGAGGTGGACGTTCGACTGGAGCGTGTCGGGCGAGAAGACGACGAAGAGGCCGATCACGACGAGCAGCGCCTGGGTGGCGAGGTCGGCGAGCGCGAGGAAGATGTTGAGGCCCGCGGCCTCCTTCACGCCGACGATGTTGAGCCCGGCCAGGAGCACCACGACCAGGGCGCCGCCGATGATGTCCACCGGATGCGTGCGGAGCGTGTCGCCGCCGGCGAAGATCGCCAGGTAGTGCGGCACGAAGATCGCCGAGATCGCGATCGTCACGGTGTAGTTCAGCATCTGCGCCCAGCCGGCGAAGAACGAGACGGCCTCGTTGAACGCGTGCCGGGTGAACGACGACGACCCGCCCGCCTCGGGGAAGCGGGCCGTGGCCTCGGCGTACGTCACGGCCGTGAAGAAGAAGATCGCGCCCGAGATCACGAACGCCACCGGCGTCAGGCCGAGGGCGAACACCGTGACCAGCCCGAGCGCGTAGTAGATCGACGAGCCGACGTTGCCGTACGCCGTCGAGAAGAGCGCCGCCGTCCCGAGAACGCGGTGGAGGCCGCCGGCCTGGCGTCGCTTCAGTGGCACGCCGCGAGTTTACGCCGCGCTATCTCGCGAGCAGCGGAATTATCAGGATCGCAACGATGTTGGTGATCTTGATCATCGGGTTGATCGCCGGCCCTGCGGTGTCCTTGTAGGGATCGCCGACCGTGTCTCCCGTGATCGACGCCGCGTGGGCGTCCGAGCCCTTGCCGCCGTGCGCTCCGTCCTCGATCAGCTTCTTGGCGTTGTCCCACGCCCCGCCGCCCGACGTCATCGCGATGGCCAGGAAGATGCCCGGTCACGATCGTGCCGACCAGGAGGCCGCCGAGGGCGTAGTAGGAGATCAGGCCCACGACGATCGGGATGACGACCGGGATCAGCGCCGGCAGCTGCATCTCGCGGATCGCCGCCCGCGTGACCAGGTCGACGCACCGGGCGTAGTCCGGCTTGGCGGTGCCCTCCATGATCCCCGGGATCTCGCGGAACTGGCGCCGCACCTCCTGCACGACGGCGCCGCCGGCGCGGCCGACCGCGTCCATCGCGAGCGACGCGAAGAGGAACGGCATGAGGCCGCCGATCAGGAGCCCGGCCAGCACGGCCGGGTCGTTGATCTGGAACGTGATCGGGTGGCCGACCTTCTTGCCCAGCTCGTCGTTGTAGGACTGGAAGAGGACGAGCGCGGCCAGCCCGGCCGAGCCGATCGCGTACCCCTTCGTGACGGCCTTCGTGGTGTTACCGACCGCGTCGAGCGGGTCGGTCACGTTGTCGCGCACCTCGTGGGGCAGGTCGGCCATCTCGGCGATCCCGCCGGCGTTGTCGGTGATCGGGCCGAACGCGTCGAGGGCCACGACCATGCCCGCCATCGAGAGCATCGCCGTGACGGCAATCGCGATCCCGTAGATCCCGGCCAGGTGGAACGAGGCGACCGTCCCGAGCGCGATCACGATGACCGGGAGGGCCGTGGCCTGCATGCCGACGGCGAGCCCGGCGATGATGTTCGTCGCGTGCCCCGTGAGCGACTGCTCCGAGATGCGCTGGACCGGGCCGAAGCGAGTGCCGGTGTAGTACTCGGTGATGGCGACGATCAGCGCTGTGATCAGAAGGCCGATCAGCGCGCACCAGTAGAGGTCGGTCGAGCTTGCGCCGTCGGTGAACGATCCGAAGCCGTCTGCGCTGTTCGACATGACCGGGATGTAGATGATCGCCGACAGCACCGCCGAGACGATGACGCCGATGTAGAGCGCGTTGATCACGCTGCCCGACTTGGGCAGCCGGACCATGAACGTGCCCACGATCGACGCGGGGATCGAGAACGCCGCGAGCAGGAGCGGCAGCCGCACCGCGTCGGCGTTGCCGAAGAGGGCGCCCAGGAACATCGAGGCCACGATCGTGACTGCGTACGTCTCGAAGAGGTCGGCCGCCATGCCGGCGTCGTCGCCGACGTTGTCGCCCACGTTGTCGGCGATCACCGCCGGATTGCGCGGGTCGTCCTCGGGGATACCGGCCTCGATCTTGCCGACCAGGTCGGCGCCCACGTCGGCGCCCTTGGTGAAGATGCCGCCGCCGAGCCGGGCGAAGACCGAGATGAGCGAGCCGCCGAAGGCGAGGCCGACCAGCGCTTTGGTCGCCTGGAGGTCGCTGTCGCCGTTCAGCATGAGGATGCCGAAGTAGCCGCCGACGCCGAACAGGCCCAGGCCGACGACGAGGATGCCCGTGACCGTGCCACCCTTGAACGCGACCGACAGCGCCGGCTTCATCCCCGACTTGGCCGCCTCAGCCGTCCGCACGTTCGAGCGCACCGCGACGTTCATCCCGATGAAGCCCGTGAGTGCCGAGAGGAGGGCGCCGATCATGAACCCGATCGCCACCTTCCACCCCAGGTCGCCCGTCCACGTGCCGGCGACGCCGATCGCCAGGAACACGACGACGGCGACGATCGCGATCGTCGTGTACTGGCGCTTGAGGTAGGCGGCCGCCCCCTCCTGGATGGCGGCGGCGATCTCGCGCATGCGATCGGTACCGGCGGACTGGGCAAGGACCCAGCGCGTCAGCGCCAGGCCGTAGACGACGGCGGCAGCGCCGCAGATCAGGGAGATGAGCACAGCATGGCTGGCCAGTGAACTCACGTCAGAGGCTCCTTGGAGGGGCTCGAGGGGCAGGCGGGAACCGGGGGATTGTAACAGCGGCCTCGGTTTTCCCAAGCCGGATTAAAGGGTACGCTCGTGCGTCCTTAGGTCGACGACTCCAAGTGCCGCGCGCCTGGTCGCACGGCTGTGCTCGGGGAGGTGACGGTCACGGGGCTACGGCTGCGAACCGTCGCATCGCGGCGTCCTCGGTCGCGCCGATATTTCAACCAATATCGACGCTCCCTGCGTCCTTGCGCTGCTCGCTTCGCAGCCGCCCAGGACATCGCGGAACTTGAAGTCGGCGACCTATCCGCGGGCGCCCGAGAGCGCCGTCGCGCACAGGTCCTGCGGCTGCGGATCGATCTTCGGGATGGCGGCGAAGAGCAGCTTCCGGAGGCGCTCGTTGTTCTCCGCGAACACCTCCATCACGGACGCGTGGCTGACCGGGCCGACGCTCGCGTCGTCCTCGAGGCCGACGTCGTAGTCGGTGATCAGCGAGATGTTGGCGTAGCAGAGCTCGAGCTCGCGGGCGAGCCAGCCCTCGGGGTACGCGGTCATGTTGATGACCTCCCACCCCATCGAGCTGAACCACTTCGACTCGGCCCGGGTCGAGAACCGCGGCCCCTGGATGACGACGACCGTGCCGCCGTCGCGGACGTCGATCCCCTGCTCGCGCCCGGTCTCGAGCAGGATCCGGCGCAGGTCGGGGCAGTAGGGATCCGCCGCCGACACGTGGGTCGTCACCGGGCCGTCGTAGAACGTGTCGTCGCGGCCCGACGTGCGGTCGACGAACTGATCGCAAACGACGAACGACCCGGGCGGCACGTCGCGCGACAGGCTGCCGGACGCGCACGGCCCGATCACCCGCCGCACTCCCAGCTCGCGCATCGCCCAGAGATTGGCCCGGTACGGGATCCGGTGCGGCGGCAGGTGGTGGTGCCGGCCGTGCCGGGGGAGGAACGCGACCCGGCGGCCTCCGATCGCGCCCACGACGAGCCGGTCGGACGGCGGGCCGTAGGGCGTGTCGACGGCGACCTCCTCGGCGTCATCGAGGAGGTTGTAGAAGCCCGAGCCTCCGAAGACGCCGATCTCGGCGTCGGCGCTCACACCTCACCCCCGGGGTCCAGATCTTGGGCCGTGGCACATCGACGTCCGGGCCGTCGGGCTCGGGCGCGGCGCCCTCGGCCGGCGCATCCGCCGGCGGCGCCTCGGTCGCCCGCGCATAGGCCAGCTGGAGCTGGGCGATCTCGCCGCGAAGCGCCGTGACCGACGCCGGCTCGAGCAGCCGCTCGAGCACCGGGACGAGCGCCCGGAGCGCCTCGATGGCGACCTCGGTCTGCGGCAGGTCGCGCTCGTCGGCGGCGCCCTGGACGAGCCCCGTGCGCCGGTACCCGAGCTCGATCAGCGTCTGGACGGTCGAGATCACCACCTCGCCGATGGGGACGTGCTTCATGTACTCGGCCGCAGCGGCCTGCGCAGCCCGTGCCTCGTCCTCGCTCATCGCGTCTCCCCCTCTCTCACGCCCAGCCACTCGACGGCGGACTCCCGCGTTCGCGCGACGACCTGGGGCCAGACCTCCCGTACCGACTCGCCCTCCTCGAGCCGCGCGACGTAGACCTCGGCCGCGCTCGGCTCCCCGAGCGGCTCGAGATACGGGGTGATCCCGAGCTCGGACGCGATCTCGGAGGCCTCCTCGACCAGCGCCTCGATCCGCGCCCTGGCCGGCATCACCGCGCCCGAGTCGAGGTCGATCAGCTCGCCGGCCATGCCCCACCGGATCGCCCGCCAGAAGTTCTCCTCGATCAGCCGGTGCGGATGCGCGGGCAGCGGGCGGCCCTCCTCGTACGCGCGCGCGTAGTGGGCTGTGAGGGCGGTCATCAGCCCCGCCAGCGCCACCGCCCGCCCGAACTCGGGCTGCGCGTCGCAGATCCGCACCTCGACGGTCGGGAACGCCTGGTGCGGGCGGACGCTCCACCAGATCTCGGTGTGCTCCCGGATCGACCTCGTCGCGATGAGGAAGCGCACGAACTCCGCGTACTCGCTCCACCCCGCGAGCGAGTCGGGAACACCGCAGCGCGGGAAGAACTTCGTGAACACCTGGGTGCGGGTGGAGTGCAGATGGGTGTATCGATCCTCGAGCCACGGCGAGCTGCACGACGCGGCCAGGAGCTCGGGCAGCACGCTGCGGAGCGCGCTCGACACCGCCACGGCCCGGTCGGCCCCCCGGATGCCCGTGTGCACGTGGATCCCGAACGTGTTGTTCCGCCAGGCCACGTAGCGCAGGGTCGACTCGACCAGGTGGTAGTGGTGCGTGTCGATGACCTCCTGGTCCTGCCAGCGGGCGAAGGGGTGCGTGCCCGCGGCGGCCAGCGCATAGCCGAGCCGCTCGGCCACGTCGATCACGTCCAGCCGCCGGTGCGCCATCGCGTCAGCGGCCTCGGCGAACGTCTCGCAGCGCCCGGTGCGGACCTCGACCTCCGAGCGGATCAGCTCGCCTGCGACCATGCCCGCGAGCGGGCCCGTGCGCGCCGCCTCGTCGATGCGCTCGAACCCGGCGGTCATGTCGAGCGTCGCCGGGTCGAGGATCGCGAACTCCTCCTCGACGCCGACCGTGAAGTCGTCGGCGGCGTCGAACGACGCCCGAGCCGCCTCGAGCGCCTCGAGCGGATCGGTGATCTTGGGCGACTCCCCCACGGCGGCGGACGATACCCGCAGCGGCAGCCCCGCAGGTTCCTAGGCGGCCTGATGCACGTCGCGGCGGGCGGTCGTGCGCAGCCGCACCGTGAACGCCGATCCCCGGCCGAGCTCGCTCTCGACGGCGAGGCTGCCCCCGTGCGCGTCGACGATGCCCTTCGAGATCGCAAGGCCGAGGCCGGTGCCGGGGATGGCCTGCTCGGTCGCGCTCGCGGCCCGGAAGAACCGCTCGAACATCCTCCCAAGGTCGTCCTCGGAGATGCCGATTCCGGAGTCCTCGACGACGAGCTCGGCCACGCCGTCCGACTCGCTCAGGCGGACCGAGATCCGGCCGCCCTCGGGCGTGAACTTGACGGCGTTGGCAAGGAGGTTGGCGACGACCTGCTCCAGCCGGTCCATGTCGGCCGTGACCTCGACCCGGCCATCGGGCATCTGCACGTCGATCTCCTGGTGCCGCTCCAGCAGGGCGGGCCGCTCGACCTGCACGGCGCCGGACACGAGCTCGCC
The DNA here is from genome assembly GCA_963821535.1 of uncultured Actinomycetes bacterium. Taxonomy (GTDB): domain Bacteria; phylum Actinomycetota; class Thermoleophilia; order Gaiellales; family JAICJC01; genus JAICJC01. Next base: position 363,706 of record CAWGEC010000002.1, read on the forward strand.
CAGGTCGATCGTCTCGAACCGCATGGCGAGCTTGCCGTTCTCGAGGCCCGACAGGGTGAGCAGGTCGTCGATCAGCGACAGCAGCCGGTGCGCATTCGTGTCGATGATGCCGAGGAATTCGCTCTGGAGCTCGGTGAGATCGCCGACCTCGCCGGTCGAGAGGATCTCGAGGTAGCCGAGGATCGACGCGAGCGGGGTTCGCAGCTCGTGCGAGACGCTCGAGACGAAATCGGACTTCATCTGGTCGGAGAGGCGCAGCGCCTCGATCTGGCGAGCCAGGCGTCCGTTCAGCTCGTCGAGCTGGGCGAGCGAGTCGGCCCGCTCGATGGCGACGGCGGCCTCGGCGGCGAACAACCCGACGACGGCCGCCGCCCGGTCTGACAGGTGCGCCAGGCCGCGGTCCCAGGCGACGAGGAGCACCCCGACGGACGCGCCGTCCTGGAGCACCGGCTGCCACAGCGCCGAGACCGCGCCGGTGGCATCCACCACCCGCCGCGAAAGGCCTTGCTCGCCGGCCAGGTCGGCGACGAAGAACGGCTCGCCGGTCACGAAGACCCGCGCCGTGGCCGAGCCCGTGGCGTCGACCGGCACGCGCATCGGCGCGGTGTCGGCTCCCGCGACCGCCGTCGACACGAGATGGCCCGTACCGTCAGGCTCCATGAGCACCGCGATCATCCCGTCGCACACGGCCAGGGCGCCCTCGCAGATCGCCTGCCGTGCGCCCTGCGCATCCGCCGTTCGCGGCAGGCGCCGGGCGACATCCGACACGGCGGTGAGGTCGGCGGCGTACTGGAACGCCAGCACGCCCACCTGCTCCTCGGCGAGCTTCCGGTCGGTGATGTCGTGGATCGCCACCACACGCGCCGTCCGGCCCCGGTACGGGATCGTCCGGCCGCAGACCTCCATGTGGCGGCCCTCGCCGGCCTTGGTGACGCCGACCAGCTCGTACCGCTCCTCGCTCTCGGCCTGGACGCGCTCGACCAGGAGGTCGTGGTGCTCGGCCGCGATGATGTCGAAGACCGTGAGATCGAGAGCCTCCTCGGCCGTGTAGCCGAACGTCGTCTCGAAGGCGTGGTTGACCTCGACGATCCGCCCGTCGACGTGCACGAACACCGCGTCGAAGAGAGCGTCCGCGAGCAGGCCGAGGCGGGCATCGTCATAGAGCGACTCTGTGCGAGGCGGGCGGCGCCAGGCGAGACGCCGTAGTCCGTTCCTGAGGCGGGGGGCCACGGGGCACGAATCGGCATCGAAAGACGGCGCCTTAAGGCTTTCGGGTCACCACTCTGTGGTATTCAGGCCAGGCTGAGGTCGATCAGGCGGCGGGCGATTCCCTCCCAGCTCCAGTGCTCGATGACCGCCGCGCGCGCTTCGAGGCCCATCGCGCGCCTGCGCACATCGGGAAGCGCGAGCAGGTCGGCGAGCCGGGCCTCGAGATCCTCGGCGGTGCCGTCGAACGTGAGGCCGTTCGGGCCCAGCCCCGCCGCGACCTCGGCCAGGCCGGAGTGGTTCGCGACGATCGGGACGACGCCGCACGAGGCCGCCTCGGCCGCGACCATCCCGAAGGCCTCCGGGACCACCGACGGCACGACGACCGCGTCGGCGAGCGGCACGAGCCGATGGAGATGGTCGTGGTCCATCGCGCCGGTGAAGATCACCCGCTCGGCAGGCATGGCCTCGAGCTCGGCCCGGGCGTCGCCGAATCCGACCACCACGAGGGTCACATCGGGGAACGCCGCTGGACAGCCGGCTCCACGCGTCGAGCAGCAGGTGAACACCCTTCTGGCGCATCAGCTTCCCGAAGTAGAGGACGAAACGGCCCAGACCGGCGAGCCGGTCGCCGGCGTCGGCGTCCGGGGCCCGCTCGGCCGGACGGCCTGGATGCGGCGCCGCCGCGTCTCTGCCCAGCATCGCGATCAGGGCGGGAAGGTCGCCGCCGCCCGGCCGGAAGGCTTCGGTGTCGACCCCCGGCGGGACGATGTGGATCCGGTCGTGGAGGCCCTGCCCGAGGAGCTCCTCGGTCACCTCGACGATGTGGCGCGAGCCGGCGAAGAGCGCGCTCGCCCCCGCGAGCGACGGTACGGCCAGCGCCGCGAGCTGCGGACGGCCGCGGATGGCGTACTCGAGCTCGGAGCCGTGGATCTTGACGGCGTGCGCCGTGCCTCCGGCGCAGGCCCGCGCCGCGACGGGGCCGCCCATGAGCACGTGGTTTGCCAGCACGAGGTCGGCACGGCCGTCGTGGGCCGCCGCCACCGCCTGCGCGTTCCGGTCGACGAACAGCTCGAGCTCGGCGGGCGTCATGTCGGCCACGTGGCGCGCCTCGATGCCCTCGTAGCGGTCGAGGATGAAGGTCGGGAGCAGCGGCCCCACGTCGGGCCGGACCACGCGGACGTTCGGGCCGAGGTCGAACCGCTCCGCCCTCGGTTCCTGGCACACCACGACGACGTCGTGCCCCAGCCGCCCCCACGCCCGTGCCACGTGCTGCGTGTAGATGTTCGAGCCGGTGCCCTCGAGCAGGTAGCCATGCCACAGGACGAGCCGCACCGCCACAACCTACCGGCCCGTCCGGCCGGCCCAATGCCGCTAGGTCAGGTGGAAGTAGAGCGCGTGCAGGATCTCGACGACCGGGCTCGAGCGGTGCACGGTGACGTCGGCCGGCGTGTCGATGAGCGCGTCGGAGTAGTTGAAGATGATCTTCACGCCCGCGCGTACGAGCCGGTCGGCGGCCTCCTGGGCCGCCTCCTCGGGAACGGCGAGGACGCCCACGATCACGTTGCGGTCACGGATGGCGCCCGGCAGCTCCGACATGTCCTGGACGCGCACGTCGCCCGAATCCTCACCGACCTTGGCCGGGTCGTTGTCGAAGACCCCTGCGATGTTGAAGCCGTGGTCGGCGAAGATGCTCGACTTGGAGATGGCCTGGCCGAGCGAGCCGGCGCCGATGAGGACGATGTTGTGCTGGCCGGACGTGCGCAGGATCTTCCTGATCTCGCCGATCAGGAAGTCGATGTTGTAGCCGACCCCGCGCTTGCCGAACTTGCCGAACCCGGACAGGTCGCGCCGGATCTGCGTGGCGTTGATGTTGGTGTACTCGCCGATCTCCTGCGAAGAGATCGAGTCCCGGCCCTGCTTCTTGGCCTGCGTCAGCACCTGCAGATAGCGCGAAAGCCGGGCGGCGACGCCCACGGTGAGGCGGTCCGAAGCCAACGAGGTCTCCTTCAGTGCGGGGGTTTGTAACACGTCACGATCAGTGTAGCCCCGTGGCTTTCGCTGCGGTGTCACACCGCCACGAGCGCGGCGTTCTAGACGGCGCTTGTGGCGGCCGCGACCCGGCGGCGGAGCTCGTCGGCATCGACGCGGTACTTGAACGCCTTGCGGCCCGCGACGAACACGACGGGGATCTGCTCGCGGAACTCGGCCTCGAGCTGAGGGTCGCCCGTGATGTCCACGCGGACGAGCTCGAAGCCCGCCTCGGCCCGCACCTCCTCGAGCACCGCGTAGGCCTTGTCGCACAGGTGGCAGCCGGCCGCCGTCATCATGCGCACCTCGACGCTCACGCCGCGGTCGCGTAGGCGTCGCGGGACAGGTAGTCGGGATAGGCCAGCGACGTCACGTACCGGGCCGCCGACGCGATCATGGCCGCGTTGTCGGAGCAGAGCTCGGGCGGGGCCAGGGCCAGGCGCACGCCCAGCTCGTCGCACCGGCGCGCCGCCGCATCGCGCAGGACGGCGTTCCGGGCGACGCCGCCGACGATCGCCAGCGTCCCGGTGCCGGTGGCCTCGACCGCCTCGGCGGCCCGCTCGACCAGGGCGCGGACGATCGCCGCCTGGTAGGACGCGGCCAGATCGGCCGGTGCGCCGCCACCGTCGCGGACGGTCCGGGCCAGCGCCGTCTTGAGCCCGCTGAACGAGAAGTCGTGGCCGGGACGGCCCACCATCGCAGCCGGGAAGCGGTGGGCCGTCGGGTCGCCGCCGGCCGCGAGCTGCTCGAGCGCCGCACCGCCCGGATAGCCGAGGCCGAGCAGCCGGGCGCCCTTGTCGAACGCCTCTCCCGCCGCGTCGTCGAGGCTGCGTCCGATGACCGTCATCCCGCCGCGTGACTCCACCGAAGCGAGGAGCGTGTGGCCGCCCGACGCGAGCAGCGTCAGGAACGGCGGCTCGAGCGGATCCGGCTCGAGATAGAGGGCGGCGACGTGGCCGTGCAGGTGGTCGACGGGCACGAGCGGCAGGCGGCGGGCGAACGCCAGCGCCTTCGCGGCGGAGAGGCCGACGAGAAGCGCGCCGATCAGCCCCGGCCCCTCGGTGACGGCCACCGACGCGATGTCGTCCAGGGTGACACCGGCGTCGGCGAGGGCGCGCTCGACTGCCGGCACGATCAGCTCCAGATGCCGGCGCGACGCGACCTCGGGCACGACGCCGCCGTACGGCGCATGCAGCGCCGCCTGCGAGCTGACGACGCTCGAGAGGACGACGCCGTCCGGCGACACGACCGCTGCGGCGGTCTCGTCGCACGACGTCTCGATGCCGAGGATCACACCGGGGGCTCCGCGTCCTTCCACATGATGAGCGCGTCCTCGCGGTTGTCGGTGTAGTAGCCGCGGCGGACCCCGGTCGTCACGAAGCCGAGCGACTCGTACAGGTGGATCGCGACGGCGTTCGTCACCCGCACCTCGAGCGTGTAGCCGCGGTCGGGATCCTCGCCCGTGACCTCGAACAGCCGCTCGAGCAGCACACGGGCGATGCCGCGGCCCCGCCACATCGGATCGACCGCGACGTTCATGATGTGCCAGGCGTCGACGTAGCGGGCGACGATCAGGTAGCCGAGCATGTCCTCGCCCTGGAACGCCCCCAGGCAGACCCCGCTGGGCTTGGCGAGCTCGCCGGCGAACATCGACCGCGACCACGGCGTCGGATAGCTCTCGCGCTCGAGCTCCTCGATGCGGTCGAGGTCCAACGTCCGCAGGCGCCGCAGCTTGACCGCGGTCATCATGAGGCGGCCCTCGCTGCGAGTGCGCGGTCGGCGTCGGGAGCGCGGATGTAGAGCGGCTCGGGCGGGCCGGCCGTGCCGGCGAGCGCGGCGTGATGCCGGGCCCAGGGCACGTGCAGCGGCGAGTCGTCGGCAGGGATCTCGAGGCCCGGAAGGCGGTCGCGATAGCGGACGGCGCCGTCCCCGGCGCAGACGGTGCCGGGAGCGAGGGCGTCCGCGAGCGCCTCGGGAGTGATCGCCTGGACGTCGAGCCCGGCGCCGGAGGCGAACACCTCGCCGCGGCGGGCGTCCACGCACGCCACGTCGACCCCTTCGCCGGCGCGGAGCGCGTCGAGCGTCGAGACGCCCTTCACGGGAATCCCGAGGGCGAACCCGAGGGCGCGGGCGGCCGCGAGGCCGATGCGAAGCCCGGTGAACGTCCCCGGCCCCGTGCCCGCAACGACCAGGTCGAGCTCGGCCGGGGTCACGCCGGCCTCGTCCATCAGCCGATCGACGTCGGCGAGCACGCGCTGGGCCGCAACCGAGCGGGCCCGGGTGGCAGATTCTGCCAGTGCGAGGCCATCCCGCCAGACACACGCGGTGGCGATGTCGGTGGCGGTGTCAACCGAGAGAATCAGCAATCGCGGAGAGCAATCCTGGATGTTCGCTTCGCAAGGAGATCAGCCTAGCATCGGCCTCCTGCAACCGCAGTTCCACAACGAGGCGCGGAGCCGGCAGGACGCCGGCGCCGGGCTCCGGCCACTCGACGAAGCACACGGCATCGTCGAAGTACGGCTCGAGGTCGGCCCACTCCTCCGGCGACACGCCGGCCGAGCGGTAGAGGTCGAGGTGCGACACCGGAAACGCGGCTCCTGCGTAGCGGTGGCCGACCGTGAACGTGGGACTCGTCACCAGGTCGGTCACGCCGAGCGCGGCGCATGCCGCGCGCACGAATGCGGTCTTCCCCGCCCCCAGCTCGCCGACCACGTCGACCACGTCCGGCGGGGCGAGCTGCCCCGCGACCGCCGCGGCGATCCGCTCGGTGGCGGCGAGGCTAGAAGAGACCCAGCTGGGCGTACTCGGGCTCGGGCTCAGGCTCGGGCTCGGCGATCCTCTCGAGCGGCGAGCCGACGGCGATCGGCACCGGCGCGGGCGGCGCCTCGACAGGCCCGGAGAGCAGCTCGGGCAGCCGCGCGAAGTCGCCCTCGAGCGTCGTCATCATCGCCGGGGTGTAGAGCGCAGCCGCGGGATGGAAGATCGGGTAGAGGACGAGGTCGACGCCGCCGATCCGGCGCGGCTGCGGCCGGCCGTGCACGCGCGTGATGCCGTGGGGCTGGCCGGAGAGCAGCTTGGTGGCGAAGTTGCCGAGTGTGCAGACCACCATCGGGCGGATGAGCTCCACCTGCGAGAAGAGGTGCCCCTCGCACGCCTCGATCTCCTCGGGCTGGGGGTCGCGGTTCCCGGGCGGGCGGCACTTGAGCACGTTGGCGATGTAGACCTCGGGGCGCGAGAGCCCGATCGTCTGGAGCAGCCGCTCGAGCACCTTCCCGGCCTGGCCCACGAACGGCGCACCCTGCCTGTCCTCGTGGAAGCCGGGCGCCTCGCCGACGAACATCAGGTCGGCGTCAGGGTGGCCCGTGCCGACCACGACCTGCGTGCGCGAGGCCGAGAGCGCGCACTTGGCACAGCCTCGCCACTCGTCCGCCAGTCGCTCGAGCTCTGCCGCGCGTACGGGTGCATCGCTCACGGATCGCATTCTGGCAAGCGCCCCGGACGACTCAGGTCAATGGCCGCAGCCGCAGCTTCCGCCGCAGCAGCCGCCACCGCCGCCGCCGACCGTCGCCCCCACGGGGCGCGGGGTCGCGAACGACGACAGGAGCTTCGTGACGGTTCCGCTGCCGCACGCCGGGCAGTGGACATCGCCGGCGCTGGACGCCGACACGAGCTCCTCGAACGTGTCGGAGCAGTCGGCGCACAGGTACTCGTAGATGGGCATGGGCGTACTGTACCGCGCGGCCATGCAGACGATCGCCGAGGCAATCGCCGCCGCGCTCGCGGACTGGGAGCGCCCGCCGGTGGTCGAACGAGCGGTGCTCGGGACGGACGATCCGACGGAGATCGACCACCTCATCAGCGCGATCTCCAGGGCGGCGCTTGGCGCCGAGATCGTCGCATGCGCGTTCTACGAGGGCGGCGTCGGCTGCGTGTTCGGCCTCGAGCTGGCCGATGACCGCCAAGCCGTGGTGAAGGTCCACCCCGCGGGTGTGTCCCGGTCTCGGCTCCTGGCTGTCGCCGATGTGCAGCGGCCCCTCGCGAATGCGGGATTCCCGTGTCCCCTGCCGCTCGCGGATCCGGTCAGCATCGGGCGAACGTGGGCGACGTTCGAGGAGCTGATTGCCCGCGAGTCGCACCGGGATGGCCACGAGCCGGCTGTTCGCCGGGCGATGGCGAGGACACTCTGGGCGCTCGTCGACACCGCACGGACGTTCGCCGTCGCCCACGACCTCGGTCGGGATCTGCTCCGCGAGCTTCCGCCTGACCAGCTCTGGCCCGAGCCGCACGATGCACGCTTCGACTTCGAGCGCACGGCCGGTGGCGCCGAATGGATCGACACCATCGCGAAGCGAGCCCGCGAGCGTCTCGCCGAGGCGGCCGGCGAGGTCGTGGTCGGCCACTCCGACTGGTCGGTCAAGAACTTCGCGTTCTCCGGCGATCGCGTCACCGCCGTCTATGACTGGGACAGCCTCGCGGTCGACTTCGAGCCGGTGTTCGTCGGTGAGGCCGTACACGCGTTTCCGGCGACCTGGTACATCGAAACCGCCGTCGCGCCGACGCCCGAGGAGGCCGCGGCATTCGTTCGGGAGTACGAGTCAGCGCGCGGCCGCCCATTCACCGCCGCCGAGATGGAGACCGTGCGGGCGGCCGCGGACTATGCGATGGCGTACTCCGCGCGGTGCGCTCACAGCGACGACCCCGAAGGCGCGTTCATCGGCCCCGGCACGACGCGTGATCTCCTGGCGCGCCACGGCCGAGTGCTGCCGTAACCTGCGGCGCAGTCGCATGCCAAGCCACACCGTGGTCATCGGCGCGGGTCGCGTGGGCAGCGTCGTCGCCGCGCGCCTGGGAGCAGAGGCGTACGGCCGCGGCGCTGAGGTGCCGCTCGACGGCGTGCAGCTCGTCTGCATCGCGACCCCCGACGCCGCCATCGCCGACGCCTGCCGGGCGCTCGCGCCGCGGCTCGGGCCCGAGACCGCGGTCGTCCATTTCTCCGGGGCGACCAGCGTGCACGCGCTTGACTCCGCGCCGGGCCCGAGGGCCTGCGTCCATCCCGTCCAGACCGTGTGGCCCGATCGCGGGCCCGACCAGCTCGAGGGGGCCTACGGCGCGGTCACCGGCGACTGGGAGCTCGGATCCGGCATCGCGCGCGACCTGGGCCTCCAGCCGTTCCCGCTCGCCGACGAGATGAAGGTCACCTACCACGCCGCCATGGTGTTCGCCGGGAACTACCTCGTCACGATCACCCGGACGGCCGTCGACCTGCTCGAGCGCTCGGGGCTCGACCGCGACCTGGCGCTGCGCGTGCTCGGCCCCCTCCAGCACCGCACGGTCGACGTGGCGGGCGGGAACCCGACGGGCCCGATCAACCGCGGCGATGCCGAGACGATCGCCGCCCACCTCGAGGCGATCGGCCCTGAGCTCGCGCCGCTCTACCGGGCGCTCGGGCAGGCCACCCTGCCGCTCGTCGATCCCGCGTCGGCCGCCGCCGTTCGCGACCTCCTGTGACGACAGGCCTCGTCCCCACGATGGGCGCCCTCCACGCGGGGCACCGCGCCCTCCTGCGCCGGGCGCGGTCGGAGTCCGACGTCGTCGTGATGAGCCTCTTCGTGAACCCGACCCAGTTCGGGCCGGGCGAGGATCTCGAGAGCTACCCGCGCGACGAGGAGCGCGACCGAGCGATCGCCGCCGAGGAGGGCGTCGACCGGATCTTCGCGCCGGCCGTCGAGGAGATGTACCCGGACGGCTTCTCGACGACGGTGTCGGCCGGTGATGTGGGGAGCCGCTTCGAGGGCGCGCACCGGCCGGGGCACTTCGACGGCGTCGCGACGGTCGTCCTCAAGCTTTTCAACCGCCTGCGCCCCGACGCCGCGTACTTCGGCCAGAAGGACGCCCAGCAGCTGGCCGTCATCCGGCGGATGACGGCCGACCTCGACCTCGGCGTCGAGATCGGGGCCGTCGAGACGGTGCGTGAGCCCGACGGCCTCGCACTCTCCTCGCGAAACGCCCATCTGTCTCCTGAGGAACGCAGGCGGGCACCGTCGCTCCACCGGGCCCTTGTCGCCCGCGACCCGGGCCTCGTCGAGGGCGACGTCGACTACCTTGCGGTGGTGGACGCGGACACGTTCCTCGAGATCGAGCCGCGGCCGGGCGCCCTCGTGATCGGGGCGGCCCGGTTCGGGTCGACCCGGCTCATCGATAACATTCGGATCGAGGACCGATGAAGGGCACGCTGCCTCATCTGCGCGAGCTGAAGATCGCCGGCACGCCGATCGTGATGGTGACCGCCTACGACCTCCCCTCGGCGCGGATCGTCGACTCGGCCGGCGTCGACCTCGTGCTGGTCGGCGACTCGGCCGCGAACACCGTGCTCGGACACGACCCGATCTCGACCGTTCGCGCGACCATGGACGAGCTCGTCATCCTCACCCGCGCGGTCAGCCGGGGCTGCGAGCACGCGATGGTGATCGGCGACCTGCCGTTCATGTCCTACCAGGTGTCCGACGAGGACGCCGTCCGGAACGCCGGCCGGTTCGTGAAGGACGCCGGCGCCGACTGCGTGAAACTCGAGGGCTCCGGCACGTCGGTGACCCGCGCCGCGGCAATCGTCGCCGCGGGCATCCCGGTGATGGGCCACATCGGGCTCACCCCGCAGACCGCGACCATGCTGGGCGGCCACAAGGCCCAGGGCCGCCAGTGGCACCACGCCAAGCGGCTCTATGACGACGCGCTCGCGCTCGAGGCGGCCGGGTGCTTCGGCATCGTCCTGGAATGCGTCCCCGAGGTCGTCTCGGCGGCGATCTCGAAGCGGCTCACGATCCCCACGATCGGCATCGGCTCGGGCGCGGGCACCGACGGCCAGGTGCTCGTCCTCCACGACCTGCTCGACATGCACGGCGCCGACACGTTCCAGCCCAAGTTCGTGAAGCGCTTCGCCCACATCGGCGATGCGATGCGTGACGGCGTAAAGGCCTACGCGGACGAGGTGCGCGGGCGAACGTTCCCCGCGCCGGAGCACGCCTTCACGATCACGCCCGAAGAGCTCTCGGCCTTCACGACCGCGGTCGAGGCCGGCTCGGCCGAGGACAACATCCTCGCCGACTGGTAGCGCGTGGCGGCCCGGCGGCCGACTCTAGAATGGCCGCCATGACAAGCTTCCTGCACACCATGGTCCGGATCACCGATCCGGAGAAGAGCCGGGCGTTCTACGAGGCGCTCGGGTTCGCGTTCACCCGCGAGATGGACATCGTCCGAAACGGCGAGAAGGAGGCCACGAACTACTTCTTCAGCCTGCCGGGCAGCGAGAACATCCTCGAGCTGACGTTCAACCACGACGGCCGCACGTACGACCTCGGCAGCGGCTACGGCCACATCGCGATCGGCGTCGACGACCTCGACGGCACGCTCGACGCGCTCAAGCGACAGGGCATCGAGCCGGAGCGGCCGCCGTACACCGTGAGCGAGGGCGGCTCGCGCCTCTGCTTCGTGCGCGACCCGGATGAGTACCGGATCGAGATCATCGGGCGCGGATAGGGCGACACCGAGTGTTGGGGCGCGCTGTGGGTAGCGCGCCTGGTCACTTGGCGAGGGCCCGACGAAGACGAAGCGTCCGCACGGAGACGATGGCGTACCAGGCGCCGACGAGCGGGCCGATGTCGACCACGCCGGCATCCGCGGGCGGCTCCGGAAACACCGTGAAATTGATCGCGTAGAGCGCGGCTCCGATAGCGATTCCCGATAGCGCCACCCACCGTGAAAATAGCGGGTGCCCCAACATCGCGCACGCAAAGAGAATCGTCCCAGCGGAGATGAAGACATCCCACGCGAGGTCGAGGCCGAAGTGGACGTGGTCGAACACGTCCTCGATGGCCGGCGATATCGCGTTCTTGTCCTCGGCCTCCTTGAGCGCGAGCTGGACGAGCAGCATGGCGGTGACGAGCACGCCGGCAGCGACATTCGCGATCGCGCCGAGCTGACCGGCGAACGTCGGGCGCTCGCTCGCTAGTACGAAGTACAAGGCAACGCTCGCCCCACCGAGCAGAGGGCCGAAGAGGCTGGCGACGAACGGAGCCGTGACGTCGTCGAGCGGTGCCGCGACGATGACGGTATAGGTCGCAACTGCCAGCAAGCCCGCGGTTCCCGCGATGAATGCGAGCCGCGAGGTGCTCGGCATCTTCTTCTCTGGCTGAGTGGCGGTCGATTCTGCCACGGCTCGACGGCTGCCTGCTGCCCGGTGGTGTCGATCCAGCGATGTGGTCGACTTCGGCGAGCATACAGACTCCTGCGGAATTGAGCTGATCGAGCGCGGAAGGCGGCGACGGCGCCAACACCGGACGCTTGAACTCGCGTGGCTCGGATCAAACCGCCGGGGCGCGGGTAGGCACGACGGCCCCGCAGCCGCTAGAGCAGTCGGCGTCGCGTTCAAGGAGCGCGCGAACATCACGGGCGTAGGTCACGGCCGCTCCAGGGCCATTAGGCGGGCGCCGTCCAGCGCCTGCCGCTCCGTTCGTTGGTGTTGCAGGGTGCGGGCCGACACGCCCGCCGAACGCCCTCACGGCGCGCCCCCCAACTCTCGTTGATGTCGGCATAGTGCTCCTGGATCAGCACGGGATCGAGATCATCGGGCGGAGCTAGCCTCGTGACGCCGGGCGCAAACCGAGGGTCAGCCAGACAACCGATCCATTCGCCTCCTCGGTCGTGTGATCCCGTTCGAACCCGAGCTTCTCCAGGACGCGAAGCGATGGGGCGTTCCACGCTCCCACCGTCGACCACAGGCGCGACCGGCCGGTGTCGGTTGCCGCCGCGACCACTGCTCGAGCCGCCTCGGTCGCATAGCCGCGCCCGTGGTGCTCTCGGAACAGTTCGTAGGCGATCTCTGGCTCGTCGATCGAGCTGCGCCCTTCGGTCAAGCCGCAATACCCGATCGCCAGGCCATCGGCCTTCCGCACGACCGGCAGCAGAGAGATCCCGGTAGCAGCGGCCCGCTCCATGATGCCGTTCACGATTCGTTCGGTGGCTTCAAGTCCGGGCGGTTTCGCTCCTGGTCTGAGTTCCCGCTCGCGATGCAGCTTGTTGAGCCACTGCGCGTCGGCGGCCCGCCAAGGGCGGAGTGCCAACCGATCGGTCTCCATCTCCATGCGCATGGGTGGGTACATCATTGAACCCGGGCCCGAACCGTGATTGGATTTTCCACAGGCTGATCCACTGATCGGAGGGCGTCACCATGGCTGAGGCACCCGACCGGAAGACCGTCGACCTGTCCGCCTACCCGGATCTCGTGGTGATCTACCTGGGCATGCGGGTCGAGGAACCGCGCGGGATCGAGACCCTCCAGGCTCTGGGGCCACAGATCCAGGCCGCAGTCGACGAGCAGCCGGACGGGCTCCTCCTGCACGAACGGCTCATCTACTCCGAGGACCCGCCCCACACCGGCATGCGCCAGTACTGGCGGGATTTCGACTCGCTCCGGGCCTGGACGCTGACGCTGCCCCACAAGCGGTGGTGGACCGACTACCTGCGGGACCGCGGCGGCACGTCGTTCTGGCACGAGACGTACTTCCGGCGTGGCGGATTCGAATCGATCTACGTCGACGTCGACCCCGGCGTCGGGATGGCCCTGTTCGCGCCGACCGAGTCCGCAACAGGCCCGATGCTCGGGGCGCGCGCACGCGCCGAGGCCGACCGCTCGGAGGCCGGCGCGTCCACTGGATGAGTCCAGGATCGAGATCGTCGGCCACATCGATCGTCTCTCAGATCATCTTCTGGCAGAAGACGCTCGTCTCGATTGCCTGCGGGGCCATGGTCGCGTAGTCGCCGAAGGCATCGCATCGCTCAAAGCCCATGCGCAGATAGAACCCGATGGCTTCGGCCTGATACCTGCCGGTCTCGAGCCGGAGAATCGAGTAGCCGGCATCCTTGGCTTCTCCTTCCAGTTGCCGCAGGACGCCGGTCGCGACGCCCATCCGCCGAGCCGTCCGCCGCGTGTACATCCGCTTCACTTCGGCGTAACCGTCGTAGAAGGCGACGCCGCCGCACCCAACGGCAACGCCGTCAACGCGTGCCACGAAGAACCTCACGTTCGAGCCGAAGAGCTGGTCGACCGACAACGCATGCCGCTGCTCCGGCAGGTAGTTGCCCGCGAGCGCCACGTCCAACTCGGCCAGGAGCTGCCGAACCTCATCGGTGACGGCCGCCATGCGCTCGATGGTGAGGTTCATGGAGTCACAGCCTAGGCTGCAACCATGGTGACCGTTCTGGTGACGGGCATGTCGGGGACCGGCAAATCGACGGCCCTGGCGGAGCTTGCGCGCAGGGGCCACCGCGTGGTCGACACCGACTACGGCGACTGGTGTGAGGACGTGCCGCATCCCGAACGCGGCTATGAGCAGCTCTGGCGGGAGCATCGGATCGGTGCGCTGCTGGCCGAGCCGGTCGACGGCGCCCTGTTCGTGTCGGGAACCGTGGCGAACCAGGGCCGCTTCTACCCCCGCTTCGATGCGATCGTGCTGCTGAGCGTGCCGGAGGACGTCCTTCTCGACCGCGTCGCCTCACGCCGGACGAACGACTACGGCAAGACCGACGCCGAGCGCGCCCTTGTCCTCAGCGACCTCCGCGAGGTCGAGCCCCTGCTGCGCGCCGGGGCGACCGCGGAGATCGACACCCGAAAGCCGGTTCACGAGGTCGCGGATCTCCTCGAGTCCATCGCCGGCGTCCCGGGCGCACCTATCCCACGAGCGCCCTGAACGCGGGCTCGTCGCGGATCGCATCCAGATCGGAATCGCCCGCAGCAAGCGGGCCGAGATCGCTATGGAGGTCGATCGCAACGCGCAGGTGCTCGATCGCCTCGGCCGTCCGCCCGGCCAGGCTCTCGCAGCACGCGACGTTGTACAAGAGCTGGGCGTTCTCCGGATGAACCTCGATCAACTCCCGGCCACGGTCAGCCACCTCGGCGTACTCGCCGGCCTCATAGAGGGGCCGAAGCGCCTCCCACACCTGGTCGCTCTCGATCTCTGACGGAAGGACGACCCACGAGTGACGCCGGGATCCGTAGCCCGACTCGGTCGGCGGTGGAAACTCCGGATCGGCGAACGCCCCGACCATGACCACGACGACGTCCGGCTCGTCGGGCTCCGTGTAGAAGACGGTCGAACCGCAGTCGGGACAGAAGTGAAAGACGTGGATCTTGCGGTCCGCCTCGTCCGACGTCCGGGCGTAGTCGGTGTGGTGACCGGTGACGCGCACCTGGTCGGCGTTGAACCCCGCCTGCATGCCGAACGCGCTTCCGGTCCGCCGCTGGCAGGCGAGACAGTGGCAGATCGAGATCGCGAACGGATCGCCGGCCGCCTCCAGGCGAAGCTGGCCACAGCTGCATGCTGCCTCCCGGGTCGCCACGACGGCTAGCTCACCAGCTTCCTGAACGCGGGCTCGTCGCGGATCGAGTCGAAGTCGGAGTCGGTGGCGGCGAGCGAGCGCAGCTCCTCCGCCCGCTCGATCGCGCGGCGCAGATGGTCGATCGCGTCGGCCGTCCGCCCGGCGAGGCTCTCGCAGCACGCGACGTTGTAGAGGAGCTGGGCGTTCTCGGGCTGGGCCGCGATCAGCTCGCCGGCCCGGTCGGCGGCCTCCGCGTACTCGCCCGCCTCGTAGAGCGGACCGAGCGACGCCCACGCCTCGTCGGTCTCGGCCCCGGGAGGCAGGACGACCCACGGGTGCCGCCGCGAGCCATAGATCGACCGCGTCGGCGGCGGGAACGACGGGTCGGCGAAGGCACCCACCGGAACGGCGATCACGTCGGGTGCGTCGCCGGTCGTATAGAAGACCGTCCCGCCGCAGTCGGGGCAGAAGTGAAACGCCCGCTCCTCGCCGCCCTCGTCGGAGGCCCGCACGTAGTCGCTGTGGCGGCCGGCGACGTTCACGCGATCCGTCGGGAACCGGGCCTGAATTCCAAAGGCGCTTCCGGTCCGGCGCTGGCACGCGAGGCAGTGGCACATCGAGATCCGGATCGGATCGCCCTCCGCCTCCAGACGCAGCTGCCCGCAGCTGCATGCGGCCTCTCGAGTAGGCATGGTCGTGAATCGTAGACCGGCGCTCCGCGAGGGCCGCGGTTTCGCGTGGCCCGCACGGCGGTACCATCGGCGTGACCCATCCCGGAGGAGGGATCGTGTACGCACGCATCGCCACATTCGAAAGCGACCCTGCCAACATCGACGCCGCGATCGAGATGGTCCGCGAGGAGGTGGCGGGCGATACGCCGGCCGGTCTCGAGGGCGCGAGGATGCTGATGCTTGTGAATCGCGAGACCGGCAAGGGGCTCGGCGTGACCCTGTTCGAGAGCGAGGAGGCGATGCGCCGCGGTGACGAGGCGCTGAACGCCATGAGCCCGGGCGCCACCGAGCGGCGCACGTCGGTCGAGTTCTACGAGGTGCCGGTTCAGACGATCGGCTGATCGAGCGCGGATTGACCGCAGGGCGCGCGCTACGTCGCCCGGAACGACGTGTGCATCAGCGTCGGGTGGATGCCGCAGAAGATCGTGTAGGAGCGGGCGCTCAGCTTGACCGTGACGTTGGTCGAGCGGCCCGCGCCCAGGTTCACCGACCGCGCCAGCACCGCCCCCGCCGTTCCCACCCGGATCCGGAAGTTGTGTGCGATCGTGGCGTGGTTTGTGATGTGGAACGTGACCTTCCCGTGGGGGGCCGACGAGACGCTCTTCGAGATCGAGAAGCTGCGAAGACCGATGTTGACGGTGGTCGCGGCCGCGGCGCTCGACGCCAGGGCGACCCAGGCGCAGGCGACGAGGACGAGCGTTGCGAGCGTCGCGGCGAGGAGACGGCGGTGCACGGAGGGCGTTACGGGTCAGCTCGTGAGATGGATTCAGCGTGTGTGAGCGAGATCACAGCTACGACGTGATCGTCGTCGGCGGACGGATCGCCGGCTCGACCGTCGCCGCGCTCCTGGGAGGCCGCGGGATGAGGGTGCTCCTCGTCGAGCGGGTGCGGTTCCCGAGCACCACGATCTCGACCCACTTCTTCCGCGGCGAAGGGCTCGTCGCGGTGCTCGAGCGGCTGTCGCTGCTCGACGAGGTGCTCGCGCTGGGCCCCCGCCCCTGAGGCGGGAGTGGAGCTTCGGCTTCGGCACCCCCGGCCCCGAGGAGGGGCCGCCCCAGGGCCCCGGCGAGGCCGGATTCAGCCTCTCGGTGCGGCGTGAGCCGCTCGACGACCTGCTGCTGCGCCGTGCAGCGCGGACGCCCGGCGTCGTCCTCGCGCAGCCGGCGACGGTGGTGCGGCTCCTGCGGGAGGACGGCCGCGTCGTGGGGGCCCGGCTCCGAGACGGTGACGGGGAGCACGACGTGCGAAGCCGGGTGGTCGTCGGTGCAGACGGCCGCCACTCGTTTGTGGCTCGTGAGGTGGCACCCGCGGTCGAGCACCGCGCCGAGGCCCTCAGGACGCTGTACTACCGGTACGTCGCAGGATGGCACGGCCCGGGCGGCGAGCCGCCCGACGCCGCCGAGTTCTCGCTGAACGGCGACGAGGTCGCATACGTCTTCCCCTCCGACGCCGGGCTTGCCTGCATCGGAGTGAGCGCGCCGGGCAGGGACTTCGCCGCGTTCCGCGCGGCGCCCGACGCCGCACTCGACCGCCGCGTCCGGGCGCATCCGGGCCTGGCCGAGCGCTGGCTCGCGGCCCGGCCGGTGGGCCGCCCGGCGGGCGGGTCGCCGGAGCCGAGCTGGATGCGAGTCCCGGCCGGCCCCGGGTGGGTGCTCGTCGGCGACGCCGCGGTGCACCAGGATCCGTGGACGGGAGCGGGCATGGACACCGCCGGGGGGCACGCGGTCATGGCCGCCGACGCCGTCGCCGACTGGCTGAGCGGCGGCGCGACGGAGGAGGATGCGCTCGGCCGCTACCACCGCGACCGCGACCAGCACGTCCTCGCCGACTGGACCGAGTGCACGTCGCTCGCGCGCGATCTCTCGCAGCTCGCGGCGGCCTAGCCACCCCCCACGGCGTCCAGGATCGCGTCGATCACGTCCACGGTCAGCGGATCGTCGGTGCACTCGGCCACGCGGCCCACCTGGCGGCGGCGCTCCTCGTCGGTCTCGGAAGGGTCGAGCCACGCCCGGCATGAGATCTCGGTGATGTGGCCGAGCTGGGCGATCGTCATGGAGAAGCTACCGCGGTGGTCGACCCGGCCATGACCGCCGGAGCGGCGGTAGGCGCCGTAGAGCGCGCGGGCCCGATCGGGGTCACCGCCCCAGAACTCGAACAGCACCCCGGAGAGCTCCTGGCCCGGGTCGGCGAGCCCGCAGTTCTCCCAGTCGATCACGCACATGCCCCCGGCCGCGGTCGGGCGCAGGTTGTCGGCCCACACGTCGCGGTGGCAGGTGCGAAGCTCGCTCGCCGGCTCGATCAGCGCCTCGAGCGCGACGAGGTCGTCCCGGAGTCGAGCCATGTCGTCCGCGAACGGCGCGCCGGCCGCGGCGAGGTCGCCGATGAGCTCGTCCCAGGCGGCCGCACCGACCGGATCGGTGTACCACGGATGCTCCGGCCGCCGCCCCTCGAACTCGACCCGGTGCATGGCCGCCACGACCCGGCCGACCTCGGCGGGATCGAGCGTCCGGTCGGGCGGGCAGATGTCCACCCACTCGTATGCCCTGACGTGCACGTCGCCGACGACCGCGAACACCTCCCCCGCCTGCGTACGCGCGACGGCGGGCACGGGCACGCCGTCGGCGTGGGCAGCGGTCTGGAAGTCGGCGTCCTCGCCGTCGAGCTCCTCCGGCACGCCGAACGCCGTCTTCACAGCCCACATGCCCCGGTCCGTCTCGAGCTGCCACACCTGGCCCTGCTCCCCGCGCTCGACCGTGCCCGTCAGCCGGGGACGGCCGCCGAGGCCGTAGACGCGGGCAATCTCGTCGAGGTCGTCCGCGGTGAGCACGCCCCGAGCGTACCTCCCCGCCCGACCGTGATCGCGACGGCGACCGCGCCCGCGGCGCCCGCCAGGCCGAACGCGGCCACGGGGCCGGCCTGCGCGATGACCACGCCGGCGGCTGCCGACCCGAGCGCCGCGCCGACGGCGACAGCGGTCGCGAGCCACGCCGACGCCTCGGTCACGGTCCCGGGCGGGGCGACGTCGTCGACCATGGCGTACACGGTGGCGTACGTCGGGGCGATCGCCGCGCCCGCGCCAACGAGGACGAGCCCGAGGCCGGCGGCGCTTCCGGACACGAATGCGAGCGCCAGGTGTCCCACCGCGAGGGCGGCCAGCACCGCGGCCAGACCGGCGGGCGTCCTCGCTCCGCCCCCGAACCGGGTCGCCGCGGCGCCGCCCAGGAGCGACCCTGCGCCCCACAGCCCGAGGAGCGGCCCGGCGGCGGAGCCCTGGCCGGTGGCGATCGCGACCTCGACGGCGCCGAAGATGACGCCCACCGCGACCAGGACCGCCACCAGCGTTCGCATGCCCGGCGCCCGCATCGCGCCGCCGCGGGGACGCGTGGCGCCCGCCGCGGGCCGCCACGCGCGCGAGGCCGGCTGGCGCGTGAACGCGACGGTGCCGGCCAGCACACCCGCCGCGGCGACGAGGAGCGCCGCCCGGGTCGAGACGGCCGCCGCGATCCCCAGCACGAGCGGCGGGCCCGTGATCCAGGCGAGCTCGGAGAGCGTGGCCTGGAATGCGACGGCCGTCCGCAGCTCGGCGGGATCGTCGAGCGCGTCGGGAAGCACGGCCCGCAGGCAGGCCGCCACCGGCGGCGTGGCCGCGCCGAGCGCGGCGGCCAGCGCGGCCAGGAGGGCGATGCTCGTGCCGGCCGGGAGGAGCGCGATCGCCACGAGGAGGGCGACCGCGGCGGCCGTGCTCGCGGCGAGGACGCCGGTCTGGCCGCGCCGGTCCGCGATCCGGCCGGCGACCGGGCCGCCGACGCCGAGCGCGACGGCATAGGCGCCCGACACGAGGCCGGCCGCGGCCACCGAGCCTGTCAGGCGGGCGGCGTGGACGAGCAGGGCGATGCTGAGGGTGGCCTGCGGCAGAAGCGCGAGCGTGGAGGTCGCGAGGAGGCGGCGGGCCGGGCGGTTTCGGAGGATCGACTGCATACGCGCATGCTAGGCTCCACTGGTGCAGAAACAAGATCCACTCCCGGCATGAAAAAGGAGTCCAGTCAGCCGGTCGAGCTTCTGCTCTCGGTCTCGCGCGAGGCGCCCGGCACGCTCGGAGCGCAGATCGAGGGACAGCTTCGCAGCCGGATCCGCGACGGGGCCCTCAGGGCCGGCACGACGCTCCCGTCGACCCGCGACCTGGCCCGCCAGCTCGGCATCTCCCGGCGCGTCGTGGTCGACGCCTACGGCCAGCTCACCGCCGAGGGCTACCTGGCCGTCCGCCAGGGAGCCCGCCCGCAGGTGGCGGAGCCGGCCGTGGGCGCCGCGCCTGCGCCGGCCGCTCCCCCGCCCCGCGCGGCCGAGGTGCGGTTCGACTTCCGCCCCAGCATGCCCGACGTCACCACCTTCCCCCGCTCCGCCTGGGCCCGCTGCCTGCGGAGCGCGGCGACGGAGATCACCGACGCCGACCTGGCCTACGGCGATCCCCGCGGCGTCGAGGCCGTGCGGGCGGCGCTGGCCGGCTACCTGGGCCGCGTGCGCGGCGTGGTCGCGACGACCGAGAACGTGGTCGTCACGACCGGCTACACGCAGGGCCTCTCGATCGTCTGCCGCGCGCTGGCCGAGTCGGGCGCGCGCCGCATCGCGCTGGAGTCGCCCGCCGACCCCGAGTACGCCATGATCGCCCGCCGCGGCGGTCTCGAGCCCGTGCCGGTGCCCGTCGACGGGGAGGGCATCCGCGTCGATCTGCTCGA
Organism: uncultured Actinomycetes bacterium; assembly: GCA_963821535.1. Lineage (GTDB taxonomy): Bacteria > Actinomycetota > Thermoleophilia > Gaiellales > JAICJC01 > JAICJC01. The sequence goes on from CAWGEC010000002.1 coordinate 383,777, forward strand.
GCGGGCCGGCGTCGACGCCGTCGCCGTCACCCCGGCCCACCAGCACCCCACCGGCGCCGTCCTCTCGAGCGAGCGGCGAAACGCGCTCGTCGCGCTGGCTCCGCACTCGCGAGGCGGTCGCCGTCGAGGACGACTACGACGCCGAGTACCGCTACGACCGGGCCGCCGTCGGCGCGGTTCAGGGCCTCGAGCCCGACCGTGTCGTCTACGCGGGCTCGACCGCCAAGACGCTCGCACCGGCCCTGCGCCTGGGCTGGCTGGTCGTGCCGGCGCACCTGCTCGAGCAGGTGCGGGCCGAGAAGCTCCTGGCCGACCGCGGCACCGCCCGGATCGAGCAGCTCGCCTTCGCGGAGTTCCTGGCCCGCGGGCATCTCGACCGGCACCGGCGCCGGATGCGGCTCAGCTACGCGGCGCGACGAGCCGGCCTCATCGAGGCCCTCGGCCGCGAGCTGCCCGAGGCGACGGTGCGCGGGATCGCGGCCGGCCTGCACGTGACCGTCGAGCTCCCGGCGGCCGACGACGAGCAGGCGATCCTGGAGGAGGCGCAGGCGCGCCGGATCGCGCTCGCGGCGATGTCGGACTACGGCGTCCGCAACGGGCCGCCCACCCTCATGCTCGGCTACGGCCACCTGCCCGAGCCGGCCGTCCGGCCGGCCGTCCGCGCGCTGGCGGAGGCGATCGGCGCAGCCCGCGACCGGCGGCTCCCGGCCGGCGGTTGACATCTCGAGATCGGCGCGGATCATGGAGCCGGTGGGGGCGCTTCGAATCCTCTCAGCCGTGGCGGCCGCAGGCGCCGTGACGGCGATCGCCGCGGCCCCGGCGGTGGCCGGCTTCCTGCCGAACGGCGACTTCGAGCGCGGCGGAGGCTCGCTCGCCGGCTGGGCCGGCACCGGCGCGGCCGCGACGCTGCGCGCCGACGGCCGCGGAGGCGGCCACGCGGCCAGGGTCGGGCGCAGGCCGGGGAACCCGACCTACTCGTTGCGAGCCACCCTCAACTCCGCGTTCTCCGTGGCAGGCCGGACATACCGCGGCCGGGGCTACGTCCGATCCGGGACGCCGGGGCGGCGCGTGTGCCTGAAGCTGCTCGAGATCACGCCCGGCGGTTCGAAGGTCGGGACGCACTCCGCATGCCGCACGGCGACCCGGCGCTGGCGGGCATTTCCGGAGGTGCGCTACCGGGCCAGGAAGAGCGGCAACCACATCGCACTTCGAATCGTGCAGGCCGCGCCGTCCCGGCCGGGCGACAGCTTCCAGGTCGACGACGTGTCGCTCCTCGCGGTCTCGGGCGACGGGCAGCTACCGGCGACGCCGGGCGGCCTCACGGCCCAGGCCACGTCGAACACCAGGGTCGCGCTCGACTGGAACGCATCCGCCGACAACGAGGGCGTCGCCGCCTACACGATCTACCGGCGCGGCATCCCGATCGCGATCGTGAGCGGCGCGCGCACCGACTACACCGCCACCGCACAACCCGGCACGACCGCCGCCTACACCGTCGACGCGGTCGACGACTCGGGGAACCGCTCGGAGCGCTCGCGCGCCGCCACCGTCACGACGCCGTCCTCGGGCGGAGTCCTGATCGCGGCTGCCGGCGACATCGCGTGCGACCCCACGGACGCCGGATTTAACGGCGGCAACGGCACCGCCACCGCCTGCGCCGAGAAGGCGACGTCGGACCTGATCCTCGGTGCGCCGGCGATCTCGGCCGTGCTCAGCCTGGGCGACAACCAGTACGGCTGCGGGGGCTTCCAGCCGTTCCAGCAGTCGTTCGACCCGTCATGGGGCCGCTTCCTGTCGAAGATCCACCCGGTGGCGGGGAACCACGAGTACCAGACGACCGGCGGCAGCGACTGTGCGCCTGACGCGGCCGGGTACTTCCGCTACTTCGGCGCGGCCGCCGGCAACGCGCAGGCGGATTCGGCGTGGAACGCCGGGGACTGGCACATGATCGGGCTGAACGGCGAGTGCAGCGACGTGGGCGGCTGCGACGCCGCCTCGCCGCAGGGCGGGTTCCTGCGCAGCCACCTCGGCACCCGCAAGTGCACGCTCGCCTACTGGCACGAGCCGTTCTACAACGGAGGGTCCCGCGTCTCGGACTATCGCTACTTCTGGCAGACCCTCTACGCGGCCGGGGCGGACATCATCCTGAACGGGCACGTCCACGCCTACGGCCGGTTCGCCCCCCAGGACGCGGACGGGAACGTGAACGCCGCGCGCGGCATCCGCCAGTTCATCGTCGGCACGGGCGGCAAGAGCCTGGGGTCGCTGTCGGGGTCGACGAACGTCGAGTTCACCGCGAGCCGCTTCGGCGTGATCAAGCTGCGGCTGCACGCGGCGAGCTACGACTGGCAGTTCGTCGCGGTCGACGGCACGGTCGTCGACTCGGGCTCGGCTCCCTGCCACTGAGCCAAACGCAGCGTGAGAGAGTTCGCCCGGTGAGCGAGACCGTCGAGACGACCGGCCCCGGAGCCGTCGATCCCCGCGCCGACCAGCGGATGGTGCCGATGCGCGACGGCGTGTCGCTCGCGACCGACGTCTACCTGCCGGACGAGGGCGGGCCTCGACCGGCGGTGCTGGTGCGGCTGCCGTACGACAAGAACGGCCGGTACTGCTGGATGCCGCAGATCGCCCGGCACTTCACCGATCGCGGCTACGCGTTCCTCGTCCAGGACGTGCGCGGCAAGTTCCGCTCCGGCGGCGAGGTGAACGCGTTCGTCCACGAGATCGACGACGGCTACGACACGCTCGAGTGGATCACCGAGCAGCCGTGGTCGAACGGATCCGTCGGGATGTGGGGCGACTCCTACTACGGGTTCGTGCAGTGGACGGCCGTCGCATCCGGGCATCCGGCCCTGAAGGCGATCGTGCCGCGCGTGACCGTCGCCGACCTCTTCGACTGGCTCGCGGGCGTGACGCCGCTCTACGGCGCGCACTACCTGGCGCAGTACTGGTCGGACTCGCTCACCCACCACTGGACGCCCGACTGGACGCACCGGCCGCTGTGCGAGCTCTTCGACGAGGGGTTCGCGGCGATCGGGTCGCGCTCCATCGCGTTTGACCGCCTGCTCGCCGAGGAGCGCGGGCAGGCCGGCGTCGACCTCTACGCGAACGGCCACCCGTTCGACCGCCTTCGGATCCCGACCCTGCACGGCGTTGGCTGGTTCGACAACATCACGCCGCCCCACATGCTCGACTACGAGCGCCTCATGGCCGATCCCGAAGCCGCGCCGTACCAGTACCTGCACGCGGGGTCGACCGACCACGAGAACTACCGGTTCGAGGACGTGCCCGTGGGCGAGGCCGACGACCACGCCACGGACGACGACGCACTCGAGCGGATGCTGCCCCGCTACCTCCAGCCCGCACTCGACTTCTTCGACGCGTTCCTCGCGGGTCGCAGCGACCCCGCGTCCGTGCCGCGCGTCCGCTGGCATCTCGGAAACGACGGCTGGCGCGAGTCGCCGTCGTGGCCGCCGCCGGGCGCGCACGAGTCGCGGCTCCACCTCTCGGCGGGTGGCGGCCTCGGCGCCGAGCCGGGCGAGGCCGGCGAGGTGGCCTGGCTGCACGACCCGGCGAACCTCGTCCCGTCGACGATCGTCGACCCGTTCTCGTTCCTCTTCGAGTATCCGGACGAGGGCGAGGTGGCGGCCCGGCCCGACGTGGCCGTGTTCACCGGCGAGCCGCTCGACGCGCCGCTGACGCTCGCCGGCCGGGTCGTCGCCCACCTTCGGGTGGGGAGCGACGGGCCGTCGATGTGCGTCCACGTGAAGCTGGTGGACGTGGCCCCGGACGGGGCGTCCCACATCCTCCTCTACGGCCAGGAGTACATCGACCGCCCCGGGGACTCGGCGCCCGTGCAGGTGTATCTGGGGCACACCGGCCACCGGATCCCGGCCGGCCACCGGCTGCGGCTTCAGGTCGCCTCGAGCGACTACCCGCTCTACATCCCCCACCCCGGCACCTCCGAGAGCCCGTGGTTCGCGGTCGAGACGGCGGTGAACCGCCAGCGCATCGTGACGGGCGGGCCGGAGCCGTCGCACGTGAGCCTGACCGTTTTGGGCGAGTAGTCCCGCCGTCTGACATCCTCGAGGCGTGCGCACCGAGCGGTTCGACGATCTGATCCTGGGCGGCGGCCCGGCGGGATGCGTCCTGGCCGCCCGCCTGTCGGAGGATCCCGGCCGAGCCGTCTGCCTGGTCGAGGCGGGCCCCGACTACGGCCCGCTCGCAGGCGGAGGCTGGCCGGCCGACCTCGTGGACTCCCACCAGCTCCCGGTCTCGCACGACTGGCGGTACGACGACGGCTTCGGCTGGTCGGCGCGCGTCATCGGCGGCTGCTCGACCCACAACGCCTGCATGCTCACCTGGGGCGCCGACACCGACTACGACGGCTGGGGCGAGGGCTGGTCGGCCGCCGCGCTCCACCCGTACCGGCTGCGGGCGGAGGAGGCGATCGGCGTGCGGATGCGTCCCGACCCCGGCGCCTGGAACGACGCCGTCCATGCCGCGGCGGTCGAGGTGGGGTTCGCCCCGCTCGCCGACCTGAACGCCGCCGATGCGGTGCTCGGCGTCGGCCATGTGCCGGTCAACGACCGCGACGGGGTGCGCTGGAACGCCGCGATCGCCTACCTCGACCCGGCCCGCGGGCGACCCAACCTCACGATTGTCGACCGGGCGCTCGCCGACCGGCTCGAGCTGGAGGGGGCCCGGGCCCGGGGAGCCTGGGTCGTCCGCGGCGGCGAGCGGCGCCTGATCGAGGCCGGCCGCACGCTGCTTTGCGCGGGCGCCTACGGCTCGCCGGCGATCCTCCTGCGAAGCGGCGTCGGGCCGGCCGGCGACCTGCGCCGGCTCGGCATCGACACGGTCGCCGACCTCCCGGGCGTCGGCGCCAACCTCCAGAACCACTGGAACGCCCGGGTCATGGTCGACCCCGGGCCGGAGCTCGCCCGCCGGATCGCAGCGGAGGCCGCGGGCTCCGGCGTGCACATGGGCGGCACGCTCGTGAAGGCCGCGAGCGGGCTGTGCGAGCCGGGCACGTGGGACATGCACCTGTTCGCCGTCTGCTGGGGGCTCCGCGACGAGAACGCCCAACCGACGGGCGACCACGTGCTGCGGATCGCGACGAGCGTCCTTCGCCCCCGAAGCGCCGGCCGCGTCTCGCTTGCATCGCCCGATCCGGAGCACGCCCCGGCGATCGAGCATCGACCGCTCTCCGACGAGGGCGGCACCGACCTGCGGATCCTCGCCGACGGCGTCGCGCAGGCGGCGCGGGTCGCGTCGGCGCCGTCGCTGCGCGAGCTGGGTGCGACCGTCGAGGCACCGACCGAGACAACCGAGGACGCGCTGCGGGAGCATGTCCGCGCATCGCTCGGGTGCTACTTCCATCCCGTCGGGACGTGCGCGCTCGGAAGCGTCGTCGACGGCGACGGAGAGGTTCGCGGCCTGGAGGGCGTACACGTCGCGGATTGCTCGATCATGCCGGCCATCCCGCGCGCGAACACGCACCTGTCCGCCCTTGCCGTCGCCGAGCGGCTCGCCGACAGGCTTCGGTAGCGCATCGAGGCCGCAGATCTGCGCTTCTTCTCGCCGTCTGGATCTGCGGGTACAATGGTTTGCATGAGTTCAGGCTCGCACGCGTGACCGCGGCGGCCGAGACCGAGACCGCTGCCGGTGCAGCGGTTGGGCTCGCGACCAGGATGGCGAGCGCATGGCTCGACGTCACGTCACACGCGTTTTCGGTCGGCGCCCAGTACTGGCAGGGCGCGATCGCACGCGGGGCGTCCCCCGCCGACGTGCTGGACGACGCCTACTCGTGGATGCGGCTCACCCAGAATCGCTCCGACCCGAACTGGGGCTCGCCGAGCACCGTGCTGACCGAGAGCCCGATCACGCGGCTGCGTGACTTCTCACCCGAGGGCGCCTCGGCGCCCGTGCCGACGCTGATCCTGCCGCCCCAGGCGGGGCACCACTCGTGCATCGTCGACTTCAACCCCCACCAGAGCCAGGTCGGCGTGGGCCTCGACAACGGCCTCGACCGCATGTTCGTGCTCGAGTGGCTCGAGGCGACGCCTGCCACGGCCCACTGCTCGGTGGAGGAGTACGTGGGGGCCGTCCGCGACGCGGTCGAGCACATCGGCGAGCCGGTGCACCTGATCGGCGACTGCCAGGGCGGCTGGCTGGCGGCCATCTACGCCGCGCTCGAGCCGAGCTCGGTGGCGACCCTGACGGTGGGAGCGTCTCCGATCGACTTCAGCGCCGGCGAGGGGCCGCTGAACGACTACGTCGCGCTGATGTCGAACCTGCACGTGTCGCCGTACCAGGCGATGGTCGACGCCGGCGGTGGGCTGCTGCGGGGAGAGGCGATGCTGGCCGGGTTCATCGCGCTCGCTCCCGAGGAGGAGGGCAAGAAGCACCTCGACCTGCTGCTCGAGATGCACGATCCCGACTTCGTGCGCCGCTATGCCGAGTTCGAGGACTGGTTCAAGTACACGCAGGACATCTCCGGGGCCTTCTACCTGTGGATCGTCGAGCACCTGTTCACGGGCAACGAGCTGGTTGCAGGCACGCTCGAGGTCGACGGCGAGCGGGTCGATCTGGGGGCGATCACGTGCCCGGTCACGATCCTCGCCGGCTCGCGCGATCACATCACGCCGCCCGACCAGGCCTTCGCCCTCGCGCACCACGTCGGGACGGCGCCCGAGGCGATCCGCTGCGAGCTGGTCGACGCCGGCCATCTGGGTCTGTTCATGAGCCGCGCCGCGCTTCGCGAGCACTGGGCACCGCTGTTGGCGGAGCTCGCCCGCAGCGAATGAGCGACCGGCGCGCCTACCTCGTCACGGGGGCGGCGAGCGGGATCGGACGGGCGATCGCGGCGAGGCTCGTCGACGACGGGCACGACGTGCTCTCAGTCGACCGCGCTCCCGATGACGGAGGCCCCGGCCGGCCGTTCGCGGCCGATCTGACCCTGCGCGAGGACAACCGGGCGGCCGTCGATGAGGCGGTGTCGGCGTTCGGCAGGCTCGACGGTGTGGTGGCATGTGCCGGCTTTCAGGTCGTCTCGCCGGTGCAGGAGTTCCCGGAGGACCGCTGGGACGACCTGATCGGCGTACTCTTGACCAGTCCGTTCCTGCTCGCCCGCTACGCCTGGCCGGCGCTGGTCGCGAGCGGCGACGGCCGCTTCGTGGCGATCGCATCGGTGCACGGGCTGGTCGCGTCGGCATTCAAGTCCGCCTATGTGAGCGCCAAGCACGGAGTGCTCGGTCTGGTAAAGACGCTGGCCCTGGAGGGCGCGCCGCACGGCATCGTCAGCGTGGCGGTGTGCCCCGGATACGTGCGCACGCCCCTGGTGGAACGCCAGATCTCAGACCAGGCCCGGGCACACGGGATCCCGGCCGAGGAGGTGCTCGAACGGATCCTCCTCACCCGCCAGGCCCGCAAGGAGCTGATCGAGCCGGCCGACGTGGCCGAGACGGTGGCCTTCGTGATGGGGCCGGGCGGGCGCTCCTACACAGGCTCTCAGCTGGTGATGGGCAACGGCTGGACGGCCAGCATAGATCGTTGATTTCCAATTCCGTGATGTCCTGGGCGGCTGCGAACCAAGCAGCGCAAGGACGCAGGGAGCACCGATATCGGGAATATCGGCGCGACCGAGGACAAGCTGCAAGGCGAACGCCTTGCAGCGGTCACGGGAAGACCTGCTATCCAAGCAGGTCTCCGTGGATGCGCCGGTTCGCAGCCGCAGCCCCACCACCGCCGGCCCGCACGGACAGCCGTACGTCCAGGCGCGCGGGAATTGGGAATCACCGATCTGGCCGCATCGCTCGCCGCGACGGGTGTCCGCCGTCGTCGAGCAGGCGGTGCTTCGGGCACGCAGCGAGCTTCGCGAGGGACCACACGTGATCGGCTGGGCGACCGGCGTGCCGGCCTCGACGGTGCACGCGATTCTGCGCCGCCACGGCTGCTCTCGATTGGCGCCTCGTCCGGCTCGGGAGGAGATCATCCGTTACCAGCGCGACCGGCCTGGCGAGCTGGTGCACATCGACGCGAAGAAGCTTGGGCGGATCATCCGGCCTGGGCATCGAGTGACCGGCGACCGCCGCCAACGCGCCAAGGGCAAAGCCGGCTGGCAGCACCTGTTCGTTGCCGTCGACGATGCCACCAGGCTGGCCTACGCCGAGCTCTACCCGGACGAGACCAACGCATCAGCGATCAGCTTCCTCGCCGCCGCTCAGCGCTTCTACCAGGAGCACGGCATCACCATCGAGCGCATCCTCACCGACAACGGCACCTGCTTCAAGCGGCGCTGGCAAGACGACACCCGCCGATCACGGCACGACGGCCGTGAGCGACAGTCCCGCCGGCCACCGGCCCAACCCACCCGTCGACCGCGGACGCCGACCTACAACACCGCGCTAGCCCTGCCACACCAGCGATCCCACCCGAATCGCAACCGACCACACCGCGACCCTCGCGAGCTGCGTGGACGCTACGACTTCAGCGCGTCAACGACCTATCTGGGACGAAACTCTAGGCCGCGTCCGGTCGCCTCGGCCCACCGATATACTCGAACCGATCAAGGAGGTCAGCGATGAGTGGACGCCTCGACGGTCAGGTCGCCCTCGTGACCGGCGGCGCTCGTGGGATCGGGCTCGCGATCTCCCACCGCCTCCTGGAGCAGGGGGCGACGGTCGCCGCCGGATACTCGCGGGACGACGTGCACGCGCGGGCATTGCTCGACGCGAACCCCGGCCGCGTCTCGATCCATCAGGGGAACATCGGGGTCGTGGAGGACTGCAACCGGGTGGTCGCCGAGGTGACCGAGCAGCCACGGCAAGATCGACATCCTCGTCAACAACGCCGGCATCACCGCCGACCATACGGCGCGCAAGATGGATCCGGACGAGTGGGACCGGGTCGTACGGGTCAACCTGAGCGGGGCGTTCTACCTGACGCACGCGGTGCTGAACGCCATGATCGAGCGCGGGTACGGACGGATCGTCAACATCAGCTCCGTGATTGGCGAGACTGGCAACATCGGTCAGGCGAACTACTCGGCCGCCAAGTCCGGCCTGTTCGGGCTGACGAAGACGCTGGCGCTCGAGACCGCCCGGCGGGGCATCACCGTGAACTGCGTCGCGCCCGGCTTCATCGCGACGGACATGGTGATGGCGGTGCCTGAGGAGGCCCTGGCGAAGGTGATCGGCCATATCCCGGTCGGGCGCCTCGGCGAGCCGGAGGAGGTGGCGCGGGTGGTCGACTTCCTGGTCGACCCGGACGCCGGCTACATCACCGGCTCGGTCGTGGACGTGAACGGAGGACTGAACATGTGACCAGTGAGCAGCCGGACGGAGGCCACGGGCTTCGGCGGTTTCGGCTTCGACGAGGCGCTGCGAGCACTGGGCGAGGCGCTTGCGACCCACCCAGAGGCCGCCCAGGCTGTATGGATGCGGTTCGCGAGCGACTGCATGTCCGCGGGGGCGGCGACCATGGCCCATGCCCTCGGCGCCGAGGGCGGCGACGCGGTGGTGACCCCGGCGCGCACCGATCGCCGGTTCAAGGATCCGTCGTGGCAGCAGAACCCGGTCTACTTCGGCCTTCAGCAGGGCTATCTGCTCTGGTCGAGGTTCATGCGCGACCTGGTCGATGCGGCCGATCTCGACCGCCCGACCGCGCGCAAGGCGCACTTCGCCGTCGACGCGATGATCGACGCGCTGTCGCCGACCAACACGCTCCTCGGCAATCCCGCAGCGCTGCGGAAGGCGGTCGAGACCGGCGGTGAGAGCGTCGCCCGCGGGATGGATCGGTTCATCGACGATCTCGTCACGAACGAGGGCCGGCCCAGCCAGGTGGACCTGTCGCGGTTCGAGCTCGGCCGCGACCTGGCCGCGACGCCAGGCGAGGTCGTCTTCCGAAACGACCTGATCGAGCTGATCCAGTACGCGCCCAGCACGCGGACGGTGCACGCGGTGCCGTTCCTCTTGAGCCCGCCGTGGATCAACAAGTACTACGTCCTCGACCTCTCGCCCGGCCGCAGCTTCGTCGAGTGGGCGGTGGCCCGCGGCCACACGGTGTTCGCGATCAGCTACGTCAACCCCGGCTCGGAGCACCGCGACTCCGGGCTCGACGACTACCTCGCGGGACGGCCTCCTGTCGGCGCTCGACGTGGTGTGCGCGATCACGGGTGCCGAGCAGGTCAACGTCGGCGGCGCTGTGCCTGGGCGGGACGCTCGCAGGCGCCGCCGCGGCCTACCTGGCGGCGGCGGGCGATGACCGGGTGCGATCGCTGACGCTGCTGAACACCCTGCTCGACTTCCGTGAGCCGGGCGTGCTCGGGGCGTTCGCCGACGCCGAGTCCGTCGACGCGGTCGAGGACATGATGCGCGAGAAGGGCTATCTCGACGCCAGCGCCATGGCGAACACGTTCGCCGCCCTGCGCGCCAACGACCTGATCTGGAACTACGTCGCCAGCGGATGGCTGATGGGCGAGCCGCCGGCCGACTTCGACCTGCTCGCCTGGAACGCCGACGCGACCCGGATGCCCGCGCGCATGCACGGCGAGTACCTGCGCGAGTGCTACATCGAGAACCGGCTCGCGCGGGGGACGATGCGGCTGCTCGGCCGCCGGATCCGCCTCGACCTGGTGGCCGTCGACGTCTACTACGTCTCCGCCCAGGACGACCACATCACGCCGTGGAAGGGCGGCTACGCGTCGTCGCGGCTGTTTCCGGGGAACGTCCGGTTCGTCCTCACATCGTCCGGCCACATCGCCGGCGTCGTCAACCCACCCGGAGGGAAGCGGACCCATCGCACCGACGGCGGCGACACGGCGGATGCGGACGAGTGGCTCGAGCGCGCGTCCGTGCACCAGGGCACGTGGTGGAAGGACTGGGCGCGCTGGATGCGGCACGCACTCCGGCCGGCGAGGCGCGCCGCCGTCGATGGGGAACGACGACTATCCGCCCCTCTGCCCGGCTCCCGGGAAGTACGTGCTCGAGCGCTAGATTGCCGCTTGACGTTCCGCGCATTGCGTACTATACTTACCACGTACCCAATGGAGGAGCGTCTCATGTCCACCTATCTCGACCTTTCGAAGACGTACCAGGAGCAGTTGCTCGGCATGATCGAGCAGAGCCAGAAGCTGACCGTTGACAGCGTGTCGGCCTGGGCGAAGGCCGCACAGCCGCTGGCCAAGGCGGCCCCGGCCACGCCCGCCGTGGAAGGCGCCGTCTCGCCCAAGGAGCTGCTCGACAACTCGTACAGCTTCGCCACGAAGCTGCTTCACGCTCAGCACGAGTACATGTCGGCCGTGCTGGCCGCCGCGGAGCCGGTCGTCCCCAAGGCGACGCCGGCTGCGAAGCCAGCTGCGAAGTAGGCGCGCGGAAACCGTCGAGCGGGTGTCGGCAAGCTACGCTGCCGACACCCGTGTCCGACTCCGATCCGTTCGATCCGTGGAAGGTCCAGATCGAGGCCTTCGGGCGCTATCTGAAGGCGCAGCGCCAGTTCTCCGACTTGTCGCTGCGCGAGCTCGGGCGGATGACGAACCTGTCCAACGCGTACCTGTCGCAGCTTGAGCGCGGCCTGCACGAGCCGTCACTCCGCGTCATGCGAGCGCTTGCCGACGCCCTCGGCATCCCGCTCGAGCAGCTCCTCATGCACACCGGCCTGTCGGCCGACGGTGCAACCACGGAGCGGCGGGCAACCGAGGGCGCCATCCTTGCCGATCCGGCGCTGAGCGACGCCCAGAAGGACGCGTTGCTGGCCGTGTACCGAAGCTACGCCGCGGACGGCGAGGCCAACGCCGGCCCCGAGCCGGAGGGAGGTCCTCCATGATCGACGCCGTCATCGTCGCGGCCCGCCGCACCGCCGTCGGGAAGTTCGGCGGCTCGCTGGCCGCAATCCCCGCCAGCGGCCTTGGCGCCAGGGTGATCGCCGCCCTGGTCGAGGAGACCGGGATCGAGCCGAGCGAGGTCGACGAGGTCATCATGGGGCAGGTGCTCGCGGCTGCCGCCGGCCAGAACCCCGCCCGCCAGGCGTCCATCGAGGCGGGGCTGCCCCACGAGGTGCCGGCGCTCACGATCAACAAGGTGTGCGGCAGCGGCCTGAAGGCCGTCGGGCTGGCGGCGCAGGCCGTCCGCTGCGGCGACGCCCTCACCGTGCTGGCCGGCGGCCAGGAGAACATGAGCATGGCGCCGCACGCGCTCGTGGGCTCGCGCGAGGGCCGCCGAATGGGCGACTGGCCCCTCGTGGACACGATGATCCGCGACGGGCTCTGGGACGCGTTCAACGACGTCCATATGGGCAACACCGCCGAGAACGTCTCCGAGCAGTTCGGCGTCTCGCGCGAGGATCAGGATGCGTTCGCCGCGGCGTCGCAGCAGAAGGCCTTCGCCGCGATCGCCGAGGGTCGGCTTCGCGACCAGATCGTCCCGGTCGAGATCCCTCAGCGCAAGGGCGCGCCGATCGTCTTCGACACCGACGAGTTCCCCCGTGCCGGCACGACCGCGGAGGCGCTCGGGCAGCTGCGCCCGGCCTTCGACAAGCAGGGCACGGTCACCGCCGGCAACGCCTCCGGCCTGAACGACGGCGCCGCGGCCTGCGTGGTCATGTCGGCGGACGAGGCGAAGCGGCGCGAGCTGGCTCCGCTGGGAAGGATCGCCGCCTTTGCCAGCGCCGGGGTGGATCCGCGGATCATGGGCACCGGGCCGATTCCGGCGACGCGCAAGTGCCTCGAGAAGGCCGGCTGGACTGCGGCGGACCTCGATCTGATCGAGGCCAACGAGGCCTTCGCAGCCCAGGCGATCTGCGTCAACCGGGAGGTGGGCTGGGACGCCGACAAGGTCAACGTGAACGGCGGCGCGATCGCCCTCGGCCATCCAATCGGCGCGTCGGGTGCGCGCATCCTGGTCGACCTGCTGCACGAGATGCGCCGGCGGGACGCCCACCGCGGCATGGCGACGCTGTGCATCGGCGGCGGTCAGGGGGTCGCGCTGGCCGTCGAGCGAGGCGTGTGACCGCCCGACTCCGCCGGCGCGTCCCGTAAGGGCTACGAGCGCCGCGAGTCGAGCATCTGGATCAGCTCCGCGTATCGCTGGAGGTGACGGTCGGAGAGCATGTGGCGGGTCGTGAACCGGCGGGCGTTGGCTCCGAGCCGCCGGGCCTCGGACGGCGCGCGCAGCAGTCGGTCCACCGGCGACGGCGAACTCGGTCAGGTCCCTCGGGTCATTCACCAGGACGCCGTACTGGGGGCCGCGGATCTGGTCGACGATGCCACCCACGGCGCTGGCGACGACGGCCCTGCCCTTCCACATCGCCTCCGTGACCGTCAACCCGAACCCCTCGGCGAGGCTCTTCTGGCAGACAACCGATGCGTGCCGCTGGAGCGCGTTCGTGATGACGGCATTCTCCTCGTGGTCGACATCGGGAGGAGCGCCAGGTGGACGTGCCGGCGGACGGCTGGCGGGAAGCGCCTCCCACTGGATCCGGCATTCCGCGAACACCTGTGCAGCCTCGGGGTCGTCCTCCACGCCGTCCGCCTTGGGGCCGGCGAGAACCAGGTGCGCACCGAGGCTCGCGTCGAAGCCCTCGGCAAACCCGGCCATGACACCCGCCATGTCCTTCATCCGGTCCCAGCGCGAGATCTGGACGACCAGCGGGGCGTCCAGGGGCGGCGGCCCGCCCTCCCGCACAACGGTTGCTCGGTGCCGAACCACGCCCCGGCGGCCGTTCGCGCGTCGAAACCCGACCGTCGTCGTCGGGGAGGGCGCGGTGATCAGCCCGGCGGCGAGGAGCATTCCGCGCACCTCGGCCCCGGTGAAGTGCATGTTCTTGGTCGAGAACGGGTTGATCGACGGCAAGATCACGTGGATCCGATCGCCGTCCACCCACTCGGGGGCGAAGCGCCGGCTGGAGAAGACGAAGGCGTCGACGTCCTCGAGGTGCGGCTGCAGGAAGCGCCACGACCGCTCCGTCCATTCGTTGGATCGGTCCGATCCGACGTGGCACCGCCAGACGATCGTCGCGCCGAGCCGCCGAAATGCCGGAGCGAGGCCGGCGGTCTGCGGATCGTGCAGGATGACGATGTCGCCCGGCCGGACCAGCCCGTCGATCTCGCCCGCATTCGCGCGCAACGTCCGTTCGTACGCCTCAGCCTCGGCGGCGCCCAGCGGCCCGCCGTCGCCCGAAGACCCATACAGGCCGTTGTGGATCCGCTTCGTGACCTCGAAGAACGCCGGGTCCCCCTCGATCACGAACCATCGAGTCGCGACGCCGCCGCCGCGGGCGTAGCCCAGAAGCGTCTCGAGCAGCTCGGCGACGCCGCCGCCGACCGCCGTCGAGTTGACATTGACCACTGTACGAGAGCCGAGCACCCGGCGTGCGCCGCGTATCGCCTCGGCCAGCTCGTGCATCCGCGCCGGGCCGATCACCGGTGCAAGACGAGCGGGATTGGCCGGCCGTATGCGCACCTCGCGGAAGGGCACGGCGACCGCGCTACCGATCGGGGGCGAGCGCGTGCTCGAGATCGGACGCAGCCTGGCCTGGGTAGGTGCAGCATCCGAGCCTCGGGTTCTCGCCTCGCCACCGCCTCACTCTCTCAGATCGGCGGGGTGCGGTCAACGCCGGTTCACCGCTCCGTCACGCCGTTCGGAGGCCCGCCTCGAGCTTGGAGAGCAGGTCGAACAGTGTCGCCGCCTCTGCATCCGGCAGCGCCGAGAACCAGCCGACGACGGTGTGCTGATCGTCGGCGGAGCGCCCTCGCCAGTACGCGCGGCTTTTCTCGGTCACGATCAACCGGCGCACGCGGGCGTCGTCCGCGTCGGGCTCGACGCGCAGGAACCCTTTGCGCTCGAGCGCCCGCGCCACCTGCTTCACGTTCTGGCGGGTCGTACCGAGCGCGCCCGCCGCCTGCGAGAGCGTCGGCCCGTCGAGGGCCTCGCACACGCTGAGGAGCGCCGCCTGCTGCGTCGTCAGCCCGTCGGCGCGCAGGAGGTCGTCCATCATCGTTCGCAGCGTCTGCGAGACGAGCAGGATGAGCCGGAACGTCCGGACGCGCGTCGCCCCGCCCTCGCCGAGCGCGGCGGCCTCGGCGTCCGGAAGCCCCATGGTCCTGCGCAGGTCACTTGACATAGGCAATATATTACCTAAACTCTCCGACATCGTGATCTGCCTGCTTCCCAACTGCTGCTTTTTGTCGGAGGTCGACACGGATGCTCGAGATCCGCGCCGCCCTCGTCGAGCGGGGGGCGGACGTCGTGGTGGCGACCCACGGCGGGCCCTTCCGCCCGGTGCTCGACGCAGCGGGCGCGCCGCACGACCTGATCGGCGACGGGCTCACGGCGGCCCGCGCCGCGGAGTTCGTCCGCAGCGTCCCGGGCGTCGGACCGCCCGACCAGAGCATGTGGAGCGATGCCGAGCTTCTGGCCTGGACGGCGGCCGAGGTGGACTACTTCCACCGACACGGCGTGTCGGCGGTCGTGACCGGCTGGACGCTGCCGGCGCTGCTCTCGACGCGGGTCGCCGGCGTCCCGCTCGTCACGGAGCACGCCGGATCGTGGGTCCCGCCCGTGTTCGAGCGCGGGCTGCTCCCTGCCCCGCTCACGCCGGTGGGCATTCCGTTCCAGCGCTGGCTCCCGCGGCCACTCGTGCGGCGGATGTTCAACGCCGGCGTCGCCAACCTCTCGATCTACACCGACGGGTTCAACCGGGCGGCCGCCGAGCTCGGCGTCCCCGGCGTCCCGAGCTTCCCGGCGCTCCTGCTCGGCGACCTGACGCTCCTGACCGACGTCCCGGCGCTGCTCGGCGTCTCCGCGGCGGAGGTCGACGCGTGGAGGCCGAGCGACCGCTACCGCCCCGAGACCCGGATCCGCTACGCCGGGCCGATCTCTGCCCGCCTCCCCCAGGCCTTGCCCGAGCGGGTCGAACGGTTCCTCGCGGCCCCCGGGCCGGTCGTCTACGTCGCGATCACCTCGACGGGGCCCGAGGTCGTCCGCGCAGCCGTCGGTGCGGCCGAGCAGGCCGGCGCGCGGGTGGTCGTCGCGGGCACGACCCACGAGCTCGCCGACCTTGCGGGCCCGCGGTCGCTCGTCGAGCCGGTCCTGCCCAGCCACCTCGTGATGCCGCGCGTCGATGCCGCCGTGATCGCGGGTGGGCAGGGGAGCGTGCAGACGGCGCTCGCGTCGGGGACGCCGTTCGTGGGGATCCCGCTCCAGCCCGAGCAGCACCTGAACGTCCATCTGGCGGAGCGGGCCGGCGCTGCGCGGCTCGTGCCTCCGGACGAGGTCGAGTCGGCGACGCTGGCCGCGGCGATCGGCGAGGTGCTCGGCAGCACCGGGCACAGGGAGGCCGCGCGCCGCCTCCAGGCGGCGATGGCGGAGGTCGACGGCCCGGGGGCGGCTGCCGATGCGATCCTCGAGCTCGTCGCGGCATAGGATCCGCGGCCCGTCACAGCCCTGGAGGACGACATGCGCTACATGGTGGTCGAGCGATTCACAAGCGGGCCGAAGCCCGTCTACGAGCGGTTCGCCGAGCGGGGCCGGATGGCCCCAGCCGGCCTCGAGTACGTCGAGAGCTGGATCGACGAGAGCCTCGACCGCTGCTTCCAGATCATGGAGACCGACGACCCGGCCTTGTTCGAACAGTGGACGGCGGCCTGGTCCGACCTGGCGACGTTCGAGATCATCCCGGTGATCTCGTCGTCCGAGGCGGCCGAGCGGGCCTCGGCGACGTCCTGATGGACGAGGCCGCCTGGGCGTTACGGTGCACCGTGTGGGCGGCAGCGCACATACGCACGTGACGATCCGGCAGCTCGCGCCCGCCGACGCCGAGGCCTGCGACGCGATCGTCGCATCGCTTCCGTACCACTTCGGCGACGAGCACGGGCAGGAGATGTGCGCGGCGGCCGTCCGCGAGCAGGCCGGCCTCGTCGCCACGCGGGACGGCCCGCCCATCGGGTTCGTGACGTGGCGGCCGTGGTACGCCGCGGCGATCGAGATCACCTGGATGGCCGTCCACGCCGACCAGCGCCGACACGGCATCGGCCGGGCGCTCGTCGAAGCGCTCGTTGGCGAGGTGCCGCCGGCCATGCGATACGCGGTCGTGACGACGCTGTCGGAGGCGACGGCCGAGCCGAGCGTCGAGGACGGCTACGCCGGCACGCGCACGTTCTGGCAGCGGTGCGGCTTCGAGCCGGTCTGGGATCCCGCCGGATGGTGGAACGATGTGAACCAGGCGGTCGTGATGATCCGGCCGCTCGGGGGGTGAGAACACGGGTGAGCCCGCCCTCCGTTGCCGGAGAGCGGGCTCAGCGTGTGGTCGGTCAGAGCGGGAAGCGCGCCAGACCGACGTGAGTGACGCCGTTGATGGCGTCGATCAGCCCGCCGACGTAGAGCTTCGTGCCCGTCGACAGCAGGGCCCAGGCTCCGGTGAAGTTGGCGCCGAACGGCGTGATCGCCGGGAACCAGTCGCAGTACGCAACCCCGGTCGCCGGGTTGACCGACATGAGGCCGTGGAGCGGCTGTCCGCAGACGGTCTGCTGGAGCCGCCCGGTGCCGAAGTGGCCGCCCATGAAGAGCCGCGTCCCGTCGTTCGAGAGCGCCAGGCTCTCGACGTTGCCCACGGTGCTGAAGCGCCACACCTGTGAGCCGACGTTCGCGGTGTCGAGCCGGAACGACGCGGCGTAGTTGGGGCCATGGCCGAAGCCGCCGTAGAGGCGGGTAGGAGTGGCGATGAGCGCCCAGGCGGTCTGCGGTGCGACGATCACGCCGGCCGGGATGGCCCACAGATCGAGCGCGCCGGTCGTCCTGCTGACGCGCGCGACCGACTGGCGCGAGACGCCGTCCATCGTCGTGAAGATGCCACCGATGAACATCGTCGTGCCGTCCGACGCCAACGCGAACGAGCGCGCCGTGTCGTTGGCAGACGGGAGCCATGTCGAGTCGAGGGCGCCCGTCGACGGGTCGAGGGCCGCGAGGAAGTTCCGCGCGATGCCGTCAACGGTCGTGAACGCACCGCCGACGTAGACCAGGTTCGGCGCGACCTTGATCACGTGGACCGCGGTATTGAACTTGTGCTGGAAGCCGGCGATGAGCGAGCCATCCGTCGTGGAGACCACGGCGAAGTTCTTCACCACCACGCCGTCGACCGCGTTGAACGTGCCGCCGACGTAGAGCATCGACCCGTCCGCCGAGACCGCAAGCGCACGCACGGTGCCGGCCTTGCCATCCTGGGTGATCTTCGGCCCCCAGCCTGGCGATGGCGTCACCCGTGGTGGCGTCGTAGCGGCCGAGGCTCTTGACCTTGATCTTGGTCAGCCCGTCGGGCGAGACCAGCTGGGCGAACTTGCCGCCCACATAGAGCGTGTTGCCGCTCTGAGCGAGCGCGAACACCTTGCCGTTCGTCATCCACGTCGTGTCGGCGGTCGCGCTGAGCGCAAACGCCGGCGACGCCGTCGCCGAGATCGCGCCCACGGCGACAAGGACGACCAATGCCAGTCGCTTGACGGACATCCCCGGATTCCCCCTCCTGTGAGTTTCACGCGCCGGCTCTGAGCCGGCCCCGCGCCGAGCGGCCGCCAGGCGGATCTCTCGGCGCATCCATTTTGTGGGACGTTTAGGAATCCGTCAACCAGTTGTTGTGAATACGTGGGTTTCCACACCGGGGGTCGTCAAGCGGATGGTCGGCGGTATCCTTGAGTCGTGAGCGATCACGTGACTGCCGGGGAGGCCGGGTTCTTCGCGACGCAGATGGGCGTCGGGCATCCCAACATCCTCCCGACGACGGTCTGCGCGGTCGTCGAGCACGGTGGCGAGCTCCTGATGGTCCGGCAGCTGAACCGTGACGGCGAGGAGCGGTGGAACTTCCCGACCGGCTGGATGGAGCCCATGGACGAGGACGGTCGCGTCCAGCTCCCCGAGCACTCGGTCAACCGCAACCTGCTCGTCGAGACCGGCTACGCCGCATCCGACGCCCACCTGATCGGCGTCTCGCTGGTGCGTGAGCACGACCCGGACGGCCACCGGGTGGGCACGTCATTGCGGCTGAACTATGTGTGCGAGCAATTGCGCCAAACGAGCTACGCTGTCAACGACCCGGACATTCTGGGCGCACCGGAATGGTTCACGCCGGAGCAGATCGACGACCTGATCGCACGGACGCAGGTCAAGGGGGAGCTCACTGCGGCGGCATTCCGCCACTGGCGGACCTACCGGCTGGGTGGGGAGATGTCTGCTGATATCGTTGACATTCCCAACTGACGATTTAGTCTCGTTGTAACTGGAAAACACGGGAGGGCAAACTTGCGGCGTGTTCTAATGATTATGGCTGCGGCCGGCTTTCTGGCCGCCGCGGCGGCCCCGGCTCAGGCGGCGCTTGTGAACGAAACGCCCGCCAGCTCATGGCAAACCGACGGCAAGGTGAACGCCATCGTCGTCGGGAACGGCAGGATCTACATCGGCGGCAGCTTCACCCACGTCCGCGCGCCGGGAGTAGCAGGCCCAGGCGGAACGGTGCGGAACCACCTGGCGGCGCTCAACATTCACACGGGCGCGCTCTTGGCGTGGAACCCGGGCGCGAACGACATCGTGAACGCGCTCGCGCTCAAGCCGAACGGCAAGACGATCTACGTCGGCGGCCACTTCACCCAGGTGAACGGCGCGGCGCGCCTCCACGTGGCGGCGATCAACGCCCTGAAGAGCACTCTGCGGCCCTGGAAGGCCAACGCCAACGGCAAGGTCGACGTCATCAGGGCGACCCGGACGCGCGTCTACATCGGCGGCGCGTTCACGACCCTCAAGGGCAAGGTTCGAAACCGGCTGGGGGCCGTCTCGCCCACCGCGTCGGCGGCGCTGCTCAACTGGCACCCCCACGCCAGCTCCGAGGTCTACACGCTGCAGCTCTCGGCGACCGGCAAGCGCATCTACGTCGGCGGCGCCTTCGATCACATGAACGGCAAGCTCGCCAACCACCTCTCGGCGATCAAGACCGCGGACGGCGGCATCGCCAAGAAGTTCCACTTCCACCCGTCGTACCCGGTCTTCTCGCTGACGCTGGCCGGCCCGACGCTCTTCGTCGGCGGCGCCGGGAACGGCGGCCACGTGACGGCCGTCACCTTCAGGACAAGCCACGCCAGGTGGGACGCCCTCACGGACGGCGACGTCCGGGCGATCACGCTCCGGCAGGGTATCCTCTACGTGGGCGGCCACTTCAACAACTACTGCCAGGGCCACGCGGGCACCGGCAATCCGCTCCTCTGCACCACGAACGTCGGGCGGCGCAAGTTCCTGGCGCTGAACACGTCGACCGGGCACCTGACGAACTGGAACCCGATCGGGAACAGCGTCCAGGGCGCGTTTGCGATCCGCAGCACCAGGACCCAGGTCATGGCCGGCGGCTCGTTCACGAACGTCCACAGCGTGGCTCAGGAGGGCTTCGTCCGCTGGACGCCGTAAGCGCCACGTAAGCACTACGCGACGACGACGCGGCGGGGGCCCAGCCCCCGCCGCAGCTCGTTAAGGCTCCCGTCCCTCGAGGCCGGCGATGACGTCGAGCAGGAACGCGGACGCCACCGCGCCGTCGACCACCCGGTGGTCGAACGTGCACGAGACGAGCCCGATGTCGCGCGCCAGGATCGCGCCGTCGATCACCACCGGCCGGGGGGCGATGCGGTGGACGCCGAGGATCGCGACCTCCGGATGGTTGACGAGCGGGGTCGCGAAGAGGCCACCCAGGCGGCCGGCGCTCGAGACCGTGAACGTGGAGCCGCGCAGCTGCTCGGGCGTGAGGCTGCCCGCCGCGGCAGCCGCTCCGAGGGCGGAGACCTCGGCCGCGAGCTCCTCGACGGATTTGGCGGCGGCGTCGCGGACGACCGGCACCATCAGGCCGGCCTCGGTCTGCATCGCAACGCCCAGGTGAATGTCGTCGAGATAGACGATCTCGTCACGGTCGAGGCGGGCGTTCAGCGCCGGATGGCGGCCGAGCGCGTCGGCGGTGGCGCGCAGCACGAACGGCAGGTAGCTGAGCTCGCCCCTGGTCAGCGACAGGTGCGTGAAGTCGCACTCCTCGACCACTGTCACGGCAGGCACCTCGCGATGCGACCGGGCCAGATGCTCGGCGATCGCCCGCCTCACACCCCGCAGGGGCTCGCGCCTGGCCTCCCTCCGCCCCGCCCGCGGCCGCCCGCACCGCCGCCTCGGTCACCGGCCCGTCGCCGGCCAGGGCGGCCAGATCGACCCGAAGCTCCGCCGCCAGCCGGCGCACGGCCGGCGTGGCCTGCACACGACTCTGCACCGGCTCTGTCACGGCCGAGGGTGCGTTACCTGGTCCCCCATCCTCGGAGCCGATCACGACGAGGAGCTCGCCCACCGGCACGACGTCGCCTTCCTCCACAAGGATGCGGCTCACCACGCCGGCCGCCGGCGACGGCACCTCGACGGTCGCCTTGTCGGTCTGGATCTCGACCAGCAGGTCATCCTCGGCCACCTCCTGGCCGAGGGCCACGAGCCAGCGGACGATCTCGCCCTCGGCCACCCCCTCGCCCAGGTCGGGCATGCGGAACTCGTATGCCATTTAGTAGGCCATCAGCTTGTCAATTGCGGCGAGGACGCGCTCCGGCGAGGGCAGGTAGGCGTCCTCGATCGTCCAGTACGGGTACGGCACGTCGTAGCCGGTCACGCGGATGATCGGCCCGCGCAGGTCGAGGATCGCCTTCTCGGCCAGGACCGCCGCCACCTCGGCGGCGAAGCCGGCGACGCGCGGAGCCTCGGCCACGACCACGGCCCGCCCGGTCTTCCCCACCGACTCGAGCAGGGCGCCCTCGTCGAGCGGCTTCAGCGAGCGCAGGTCGAGCACCTCCACGGAGGCGTCGGCCCGGTCGGCCGCCGCCTCCGCGACGGCCACCATCGCCCCGTAGGCGACGACCGTCACATCGGATCCCGAGCGCGCGATCCGGGCCTTCCCGAGCGGCACCACGTGCTCGCCCTCCGGCACCTCGCCGCGCGCCGTCCGGTAGATGAGCTTGGGCTCGAGCACCACGACGGGATCGGCGTCGCGGATCGCCGCGGCGAGCAGGCCCTTGGCGTCGGCCGGGGTCGAGGGGATCGCCACCTTGATCCCGGGGGTGTGGACGTAGTACGCCTCGGGTGAGTCGTCGTGCAGCTCCGGCGCCCGCACGCGGCCGCCGTACGGCATCCGCACGGTGATGGGAAACTCCATCGTCCCGCCGGTGCGCCAGCGGTAGCGGCCGACGTGGCAGATGAGCTGGTCGAGACAGGGGTACGAGAAGGCGTCGTACTGCATCTCGCAGACGGGCCGAAAGCCGGCCATGGCGAGCCCGACGGCCGCTCCGAGGATGCCCGCCTCGGCGAGCGGCGTGTCGACGCACCGATCGCTCCCGAACCGGTCGCGCAGGCCGGCGGTCGCGCGGAAGACGCCGCCCAGCGTCCCGACGTCCTCGCCCATCACCATCACCGTCGGGTCGCGCTCCATCTCGGTGTGGAGCCCGTCGTTCACCGCTTCCACGAGCGTCTTCATCCGCCGCCCTCAGCGAGGATCCGCAGGAGCTCCGCGCGCTCGGCGGCGAGGTTGGGCGGCGGATCGGCGTACGCGGTGTCGAAGACCAGGGCGGGATCGGGAGCCGGCAGCGCCTCGGCGGCGGCGATCCCGTCGCGCATGGCGGCGAGCGCGTCGGCGCGGGCGGCCTCCGCAAGCTCGTCGGTGAGCAGGCCGCGCCGGCGCAGGTAGCCCTCGTAGCGGGTCAGGCACTCGTTGCGGCGCTCCTCCTCGACGCGGGCCTCGTCGATGTAGAGCGACGGGTCGTCGGCCGTGGCGTGCGGCGCCATCCGGTACGTCACGGCCTCGATCAGCGTCGGCCCCTCGCCCGCCCGCGCGCGCTCCACCGCCTGGCAGGTCGCCTCGTAGACCGCGAGCACGTCGCCGCCGTCGACCCGCACGCCGGGCATCCCGTAGCCGACGGCCTTGTCGGCGAGGGTCGCAGCCCTCGTCTGGGCCCCGAGCGGCGTCGAGATCGCCCACTGGTTGTTGTTGCAGAGAAGGACGAGCGGGGCGTCCATCACCGCCGCGAAGTTCGCGCCCTCGTGGAAGGCCCCCTCCGACGTCGCGCCGTCGCCGAAGTAGCAGACGGCGCAGCTCTGCTCGCCGCGCAGCCTGAGCCCCCACGCCAGGCCGGCGGCGTGCGGCACTTGGGTCGCGATGGGCACGCAGATCGAAGCGACCTTGAGCTCGCGCGGGTCCCACCACCCGGCTGGATGCCCGCGCCACCAGGCCAGGAGCGTGGCCGGCGCCATGCCGCGCAGAAGGCCGATCGCGGACTCGCGGTAGGAGGGGAAGAGCCAGTCGTCGGGCCCGAGCGCGTGCACCGACCCGGCCTGGATCGCCTCGGTGCCCCAGAAGATCGCGTACGTCCCGATCCGGCCCTGACGGTGGTAGGTGACCGACCGCTCGTCGTAGGTGCGAAGCAGCACCATCGAGCGGTGAAGGGCGAGGAGGCCGGCGTCGTCGAGGCCCTCGACCTCGGCGTCCGGGTGCCCCGCACCGTCGCCGATCACGCGACGCAGCTCGGGCACGGCCGGCGAGGGCTCTACGCGCATGCTGGCCTGCATCGTAGTCCGAGACTACGATGTGGTTCGTGACCACCGAGGCGCAGTTCCTCGAGCACGTCCAGTCGGGAGGGGTCGTCGAGGCGGGCGATCCGATGCCCGACGAGTACCGCGCGCTGCTCGTGAAGTTCATCGCGATGCACGGCAACTCGGAGCTGATGGGCGTCCTCCCCGAGCGGGACTGGATCCTGCGCGCGCCGACGCTCCAGCGCAAGCTCGCGCTCACCGCGAAGGTGCAGGACGAGGTCGGCCACGCCCAGCTCATCTACCGCGTGTGCGAGGACCTGGGCGCGCCGCGCGAGAAGCTCCTGGACGACCTGCTGGAGGGCCGGGCGAAGTTCCACAACGTCTTTCATTACCCAACTCGCACCTGGGGAGACGTGGGCGTCATCGCGTGGCTCATCGACGCCGCCGCGATCGTCTCGCAGAAGGCGCTCCTCAAGTGCTCGTACGCCCCGTACGCGCGGATCATGAAGAAGATCTGCTGGGAGGAGTCGTTCCACATCCTCCACGGCCGCGACGTGATCCTGGCCATGATGAACGGGACCGACGAGCAGCGCGAGCTCGTGCAGGAGGCGGTCATTCGCTGGTGGGGGCCGATCATGCAGTTCCACGGCACCCGCATGCCGCCCGAGAGCGACCTCGTCCTCCAGTACCGGATCAAGACCAAGGACAACGAGTCGCTGCGGCAGGAGTTCCTCGACGGCTACGTCCCGCAGATCCGCGAGCTCGGCCTCGAGATCCCCGATCCCGGAGCTCCGCTACGACGAGGGCCAGGGGCGGTGGCTCTACACCGAGCCGGACTGGGAGGAGCTCCGCCGGGTCGTCTCGGGCCATGGCCCGGCCAGCGCCGACCGGCTCGAGCTGCGGCAGGCGCATGCGCGACGCGAACGCCTGGGTGCGGCGCGCGGTGCTCGCCGACGCCGCATGATCTGGGAGGTCTTCCGGCAGGAGCGGGACGGAGCCGCCTTCGCCCACGCGGGGTCGCTGGAGGCCGTCGACGAGTCGTTCGCGCGGGCCTACGCGCACGAGCTCTACGGCCGCCGCAACGAGTCGCGGGCGCTGTGGCTCGTCCCCCGCGCCGAGGTGCGCACCGTCGACGAGTTCGTCGACGAGTTCGAGCGCAACTACCGCCGCGTGGACGGCTACTCGCTGAAGTCGCGGCTGCGGGAGGCGCGTGAGCGCGCGGGCACCCAGCCGGACTGACCTCCTCCTCGCCGCCGCCGACGACGAGCTGATCCTCGGCTGGCGTGACTCGGAGTGGACAGGCATCGCGCCGTCGCTCGAGGAGGACGTGGCGTTCTCGTCGATCGCCCAGAACGAGATCGGCCACGCCCGCGCCCTATACGAGCTGGCCGCGCGCGAGCTCGGAGGCGACGCCGACGCGCTGGCCTTCGATCGCCGCCCCGACGAGTACCGCTGCTGCCCGCTCGTCGAGCTGCGCCGGCTCGACTGGGCTGACACCATCGCCCGCCACTGGCTCTACGAGACCGCAGACGCCGTCCGCATCGGGGACATGGCCGCGTCCGACTGGGAGGAGCTCGCCGGGCTCGCCCGCAAGATCGAGCGCGAGGAGGCGTACCACCGCCTGCACGCCGACATGTGGGTCGACCGCCTTTCGGGAGGCGAGGAGCGGGCCCGGCTCGGGGCGTCGCTCGAGGCGACCTGGCCCTACGCACTCGGGATCCTCGACGGGCCGCTGCGGGAGCGGTTCCGGGAGCGGGTGGCGGCGCGGCTCCCGTGGTTCGACGTCGCCGGCGACCCGGCGTCCGAGCATGCGCGGGGGGCGCACACGCCCGAGCTGGCGCCGCTCTGGGACGAGATGACGATGGTGCGCCGCTCGGTCCCGGGGGCGCAATGGTGACGGCCGAGCAGGTGTGGGCGGCGCTGGCCGAGGTGCCGGATCCCGAGATTCCCGTGATCTCGCTGGTCGACCTGGGCGTCGTGCGCGACGTGGCCGTCGACGGGGACCGGGTCACGATCGAGTTCACGCCCACCTTCCTCGGCTGCCCGGCGCTCGACGCGATGCGCCTGCGGATGGACGAGGCGGTGCGATCTCGGGAGGCGAGCCCGACGTGCGCGTCATCCTCGACGACTCGTGGAGCACCGACCGGATCACGCCCGACGGGAGGGCCAAGCTGCGCGAGGCCGGGTTCGCGCCGCCGGCGCCGCGGGCGGCCGGCGAGCCGGCGCTGGTCCAGCTTCAGGCGGCCGCGTTTCGCTGCCCGTACTGCGGCTCGTCCGAGACGCACCTCGAGAACCTGTTCGGGCCGACGCCGTGCCGCTCGATCCGCTACTGCGACGCCTGCCGGCAGCCGTTCGAGCAGTTCAAGACGATCTGAGGAGGGTCTACCCCTGCTCTGCGTATGCCGCGAGGTCCGCGATGGCTGCCGCGAACGGGGCCAGGCGCTCTCGCAGCGTGCGTCCGGCTGCGTCATCCAGCGGTCGACCGGGTGGGGCGGCGAGCGCGATCGCCACCGCCGACCCAACCGCGGCGGCGGCGTCCTGAGCGGTTCGCACGAGACGCCCGGCATGCTCGTCGGGCGCGGCCGAGGCCAGACGCTGCAGGGAGGTCTCACAGTGGTCGCCCGCGCTTGCGATCGCCGCCCATCGTTCCGGGCGATTGGCCATGGCTGCGGCGATCACCTCGCCCATCGCCGCGTCGTGAAACGCCATCCCGTCGGCGCTCGCCTGGCGCGCGTTCGCGCTCCAGTTCTTGCGCGCCGCGCCGCGCCGGCCGAGCGCCCAGCCCACGATCACGACCAAAAGGACGAGAAGGAGTATCAGCGCCGCAATCCATCCCCACGGCGTCTCGCTCGTGTCGGTGGTCGAGGGAGGCGCGGATGCCGTCACGGTCGCGGTCGTTGTCTCCGTGGTGGACTCCGTCGTCCCCGGCTGGGACTCCGTCGTTTGTGTGGACGACGGCACTGACGTGGGCAGGGAACCCGGCAACGAGCCGGCCACCGAGTCCGGCAGGGCGCTCGATAGGCGTGCACCACCATTCCCCCCGCCACAGCCGGCAAGCATCAACGCCACGAGCAGCACGGTCGCCACGACCGTCCCGGGGCGTGCTCGCCGGCACCCGATGGGGAGCCGGACCTGACCGTCAGAGCGTTGCGGGGAATCCTTCAGGGCATGCGAAGCGTGCGCCGGATCCCAACGCGGGACATCACCCACACCGGGCGATCTCTCGACCACAATTGTTCGCGGTCTGTCAAGGTTTCCGTCACAGCCTTGATCGGAATACGGGGTCTGCCGTTATTAAGAGCGAGGGCAACGATTCACAAGGGGGCTGAATCACCATGAACAACGCAGACATCCGGGCACTCGATCGGCTGATCGCCGATATCCAGTTCTCGTGCTGGCACGGGTCGGAGGTCGACTGGGAGGGGCGACCCGCTCCGCTGAGCACGCGGCGCACCATCGCGCGGCGCACGAAGGCCGTCCTCGTCGGCGCGAAGGCCTAGCCGAACCGCGGAGGGCGCTTCTCGCGGAACGCTGCGACACCCTCGGCGAAGTCGGCCGATCGGGCAGCGGCCGACTGCATCTGGGCCTCCAGCTCCAGTTGCTCGTCGAGGGTGGTTCGCGCGGCAAGGTCGAAGAGGCGCTTGTGCATCGCGATGGCACCCGTCGCCATCGCGGCAAGGGTCGCCGCCTGCTCCGCCGCGCGAGCGGGCAGGTCGGCGGCCGGCACGATCTCGGACACGAGGCCCCAGGCGAGCGCCTCGTCGGCGCTCAGACGGCGGCCGGAGAGCATCCACTCCGCCGCCCTGGCGGGCCCGAGGATCCGGGTGAGGAAGTGCGACCCGCCCGAGTCGGGGACGAGCCCGACGTTCACGAACGCCGGCACGAACGAGGCCGAGTCGGCGGCGATGCGGATGTCGCATGCCATCGCCAGCGAGAGGCCGGCGCCGGCCGCCGCGCCGTTCACCGCGGCCAGGACGGGCTTCTCGAGCGCCCGCAGCGCGCGGATGTTGGGGTGGTACGTGCCTCGCAGGAGCGACCCCGACGTCGCGCCCGCCGGCAAACGAGGCCAGGTCCTGGCCGACGCAGAAGCCGCGGCCGGCTCCCGTCAGGACGACGGCCCGCACGTCGGCGTCGCGGGCGGCCTTGAGCGCGTCGCGGAAGCCGGCGTGCATCGCATCGTCGAACGCGTTCAGCTTGTCGGGCCGGTTGAGCGTGACCGTGAGGACGGCGCCGTCACGGGCTACTTCGACTTCCACTCGGGCCTCCTCTTCTCGACGAACGCGCTCAGGCCCTCGCGGGCGTCCTCCGACGCGAACGCCAGATAGAGCGCCTTGCGCTCGAAGTCGAGCCCGGAGTCGAGGCCGGTCTCGAACGCCCGGTCGACGGACTCCCGCGCGAGCCGCTGGGCGACGGGCGCCCGGGCGGCGATCTCGCCGGCGACGCGCCGGGCCTCGTCGAGCCACGCCTCCCTGGCGACGACCCGGGCGACGAGCCCGGCCGCGAGCGCCTCGTGCGCGGTCAGGATGCGGCCGGTCAGCACCATGTCCATCGCGAGCGCCTTCCCGACGGCCCGCGCCAGGCGCTGCGTCCCGCCGGCCCCGGGGATGATGCCGAGCCCGGTCTCGGGCTGCCCGAACCGGGCCGTGTCGGACGCGACGATGAGGTCGCACGTCATCGCGAGCTCGCAGCCGCCGCCGAGGCACCAGCCCGAGACGGCCGCGACGAGCGGCGTCGAGAGCTTGCGGATCGCGTCCCAGCGCGCGACCCGCGGCGCCTGGTAGAGCTCGACCGCCGTCGCCGCCGCGAGCTCGGCGATGTCGGCGCCGGCGGCGAACGCCCGCTCGTCGCCGGCCAGGACGATGCAGCGCACGTCGCCGTCGGCATCCAGCTCGGAGAGCCGGGCCACGAGCTCGTCCATGAGCGCGTCGGAGAGCGCGTTTCGGGACTCGGGCCGGTTCAGGCGGACGACCGCGACCGGCGGGTCGCGCTCGACGAGGACGAGGTCGCTCACGGCCGCCGCTCCAGGAAGGCGCGCACCGCCTCGGCGGGCTCGTCGGTCGCCATCGAGACCGCCAGCCAGTCGCGCGCGTGCCCCACGGTCTGGTGCCAGGCCAGGTCGCGCCAGAAGTTGACCTGCTGCTTCGTGTAGCGCATCGTCTGGGGCAGCTTCCGCGCGAGCGACTCCACCAGCTCGTCGACGACCCGGTCGAGCTCCGCCGCCGGCACCGCCCGGTTCACGAGCCCCCACTCCGCCGCCTGCGCCGCCGGGATCTCGTCGCACAGCATCAGGATCTCGCGGGCGCGGCGGTCGCCGACCATGACGGGCAGCCACTGGGTGGCGCCGCCGGCCGGAACCGAGCCGTGCTCCGGCCCGACGTGGCGGATGAAGGCGTCGTCGACCATCACCGCCAGGTCGCAGGCCATCTGGAGCTCGTTGCCGCCGCCGACGCAGATGCCGTTGATGCGGGCGACCGTCGGCTTTCCGATCTCGCGGAGGCGATCGTGGGCGTCCTTGAACGCGCCGAACCACTTCCAGTACTCCCCGGGCTTTCCGAGGTAGTCGGCCTGCCAGCTCTTGAGGTCGGCGCCGACGCAGAACGCCCGCCCGGTCCCGGTCACGACGACCACCCGGACGGCGTCGTCCCACGACGCATCCTCGGCGGCCCGCGCGATCTCGCGCAGCATGCGGAAGTCGAAGGCGTTCAGCACCTCGGGACGGTTCAGTGTGATCGTCGCCCGCGGCGGCTCCTTCGTATAGACGATCGCCTCGAAGCCGAGCTCGGCGGGGTCGCGCGGCGTGGGGTGGGTCGGCTCGGTCACTTCAGGTCGCAGAAGTGCACCCGAAATGCGATCCCCATCTCGGCCGCGTCCGTGCCGGTGGCCGCGAACTCCGGAGTCCGGGTCGCCGCCTTGAACGCATCCATGTCGGGGAAGCGCCACTCGGCCATGTACGCGAACGCCGGGTCGCCCATCGGGCTCCCGAACACCGGCCCGTGGGCGAACTCGCCCCCGGGCACGGCATGGCAGAGCGCGGCGTGCTCGGCGTAGCGGTCGGGGTCGGGCAGCTCGTCGTAGGTGACCAGCACGATGACCACGGCCCGCAGCCTACAGGCCGAACGGGTTGGACGGCCGCGACCCGGCGGCCACGATGACCGACTTCTCCTCGAGGTACTCCTCGAGCGCTCCGGCCGAGAGCTCGCGCCCGAAGCCGGACTGCTTGAAGCCGCCGAACGCGACGCCCGGGAACGCGGTGTACGGCATGTTGAGGCCGATCGTGCCCGCGTCGATCCGGCGCGCCAGCCGCTGGGCACGGTTGGGATCGCCCGTCCAGACCGTGGCCATCAGGCCGTAGCGCACGCCGTTTGCGATTCTGACCGCGTCTCCCTCGTCCTCGAACGGGGTGACGGTCACGACCGGCCCGAAGATCTCCTCCTGGGCGGCCTCCGACGCCGCGTCGACCTTGGCCACGACCGTCGCCGGGTAGAACGCCCCCGGGCCGTCGGGCACCTGGCCGCCGAGGACGACCTCGCTCCCGGCTCCGGCGGCGCGCTCGACGTATCCGTGGACGCGATCACGATGGCCGCCGTCGATGAGCGAGCCCATGTGCGTCTCGGGGTCGAGCGGGTCGCCGACGCGCAGGCGCCCGGCCGCCTCGGCGAACCGCGTCACGACCTCGTCGTAGACGGAGGCCTCGACCAGGAGCCGCGAACGCGCCTCGCAGCTCTGGCCGGCGGAGTAGTAGATCGACCACACCGAGGCGGGGATCGCCTCGTCGAGGTTCGCATCGGCGAAGACGATGCTCGGGCTCTTGCCGCCGAGCTCGAGCGTGACCCGCTTGATCGGGTCGGCGCACAACCGCATGATCTCGGCGCCGGTGGCCGTCGATCCGGTGAACGCCACCTTCTGGACGCCGGGATGGCCCACGAGGTGGCTGCCGACCGTCGCACCCTCCGCGGGGAGGACGTTGACGACGCCGGCCGGGATCCCGACCTCGGCGGCGAGCTCGGCCAGCCAGAGGGCTGAGAGCGGCGTACGCGGATCGGGCTTGAGCACGGTCGTGCACCCGGCCGCCAGCGCCGGCGCGAGCTTCCAGGCGGCCATCATGAGCGGGTAGTTCCACGGCACGATCTGGGCGCACACGCCGACGGGCTGCTTCAGCGAGTAGTGCGTCAGCGACCCGCCGAGCGTGCCGGTGCGGCCCGACGGCGCGGCCGCGACCGCCGCGTAGAACCGGAACGTCTCGAGCGCCGCCGCCAGCTCGGCGTTGACCGAGCTGATCGCCTTCCCCACGTTCTGGGCCTCGAGCCGGGCCAGCTCGGGCCGGCCCGCCCGGATCCCGTCGGCGAGCGCGTGCAGGAGCCGCGACCGCTCGGTGGCCGGCGCCCGGGCCCAGTCACCGCTGAGCGCGGCGCCCGCCGCGGCCACCGCGGCGTCGACATCGGCCTCACCTGCGAGCGACACGGTCGCAAGCGGCTCCCCGGTCGCAGGCTCCGCCAGGGCGAGGTCGCCGCCGCCGCCGGGGCGCGTCTCGCCGCCGATGTGCACGCCGGTCTCGATCATGACGCCTCGAAGATCGCCGCCTGGCCCTGCCCGACGCCCACGCACAGCATCGCCATGCCGTAGCGGCCGCCGCGGCGGCGGAGCTCGTGCACGAGCGAGACCACCAGCCGGGCACCGCTCATCCCGAGCGGGTGGCCGATGGCGATCGCGCCGCCGTTCGGGTTCACCCGCGCCGGGTCGAGGCCCAGCTCGCGGATGACCGCCACGCTCTGCGAGGCGAACGCCTCGTTCAGCTCGACGACGTCGAGGTCGCCCGGCTCGAGCCCGGCCCGGCCGAGCGCCTTGCGGGCCGCCGGGATCGGCCCGACACCCATCACCCTCGGGTCGACACCGGCGACGCCGCCGGCGACGTACCGGGCCAGCGGCGCGGCGCCCAGCGCGGCCGCGCGCTCGGCGCTTGCGATGACAAGCGCCGCCGCGCCGTCGTTGATGCCGGAGGAGTTTCCGGCGGTGACGCTTCCGCCCTGGCGAAACGCCGGCTTCAGCGCCGCCAGCTTCTCGGCATCGGTGTCGGGGCGGGGATGCTCGTCGCGCTCAACGTCGGCGACGGCCACCAGCTCGTCGGCGAACCGCCCCGCCTCGTCGGCCGCCGCCCACCGGCGCTGGCTCTCGAGCGCGAAGGCGTCCTGGTCGGCGCGGCTCACCGACCAGCGCTCGGCGACGTTCTCGCCGGTCTCGCCCATCGACTCGAGCGGGAACATGGCCTCCATCCGCGGGTTCGGAAACCGCCACCCGAGCGTCGAGTCATACAGCGTCCGGTCGCCGCGCGGGAAGGCCCGCTCCGGCTTCGCCGTGACCAGCGGGGCGCGGCTCATCGACTCGACACCGCCCGCGACGAAGAGCTCGCCGTCGCCGGCCCGGATCGCATGGCACGCCGCCGTGACGGCGGCGAGGCCCGACGCGCACAGCCGGTTCAGCGTGACGCCGGCGACGGAGTCGGGGAGGCCCGCGAGCAGCACCGCCATCCGCGCGACGTTGCGGTTGTCCTCGCCCGCCTGGTTCGCGCAGCCCATGTAGACGTCCTCGATCTCGGCGGCCGGGACGCCGGCCCGCTCCACGGCCGCGGCGATCGCGTGCGCCGCCAGGTCGTCCGGGCGGACACCCGACAGGGCGCCGCCGTGGCGACCGACGGGCGTCCGTACCGCCGAGAGGATGACCGCCTCGGGCATCGGGCCGCAGTGTACGCTCACGAGTCGTGGCAGCTGCCGGTGAGACCGTCCGCCCGGCGGATGCCGCCGAGGCGGCCCGGATCGCGCAGGTGATCCGCTCGGCGTTCGGGCAGTACCGCGGCGTGCTCGAGCCGCCCTCGGGAGCGCTCGCCCTCGACGCCGCCGCCGTCCGCGACCTGATGAAGCTGGGCGGGATCCTGGTCTGCGAGTCCGAGGGCCGCATCGTGGCCTGCGTGTTCCACCGGACGCACGCCGATCACGTCTATCTCGGACGGCTGGCCGTCCTCCCCGCATTCCGCGGCCGCGGCCTCGGCGTCCGCCTGGTCGCCGAGGTCGAGGCGCTCGCGGCCGGGGCCGGCCGCGACCGGGTGCGGCTGGGCGTCCGGCTGAACCTGCCGCGAAACCGCGAGTTCTTCGAGCGGCTCGGCTACCGCGAGGTCGGCCTCGACTCGCACACCGGCTCGCCGGTCCCGACGTTCGCGTGGCTCGAGAAGCCGGTAGGGTCAGCGCGCGTGACGCACGGGATTCGCACGGTCGGCGTTGTCGGGCTGGGCACGATGGGGGCCGGCATCGCGCAGGTCGTCGCCCACCACGGCTACGGCGTGGTGGCATGCGAGGTGTCGAACGACCTCGTGCAGGCCGGCCTGGCCCGGATCGGGGCTGGGTTCGGCCGCCATGTCGAGCGCGGCCGGATGACGGCCGCCGAGCGCGAGACCGCGCTGGCGCACGTCGCCGGCACGACTGACCTCGAGGCGTTCGGCGGCTGCGACCTGGTGGTCGAGGCCATCGTCGAAGACATGGAGGCCAAACGCCAGCTCTTCGCAAGGCTCGAGGAGATCTGCCGACCCGACGCGATCCTCGCGACGAACACCTCGGCGCTCTCGATCACCGAGATCGCCGCCGCGACCTCCACAGCCGAGCGGGTGGTCGGGATGCACTTCTTCAACCCGGCGCCGGTGCTGCCGCTGGTCGAGGTGATCGTCGGCGACCGCACGTCGGCCTCGGTCGCCGAGCGCGTGCGGGAGTTCGCCGAGGCGATCGGCAAGCGGCCGGTCGTCTGCCCCGACCGCCCCGGCTTCGTGGTGAACCGGATCCTCATCCCGCTCCTGAATGACTGCGTGCGCCTCTACGAGCAGGGCGGCATCTCGGCCGACGACCTCGACCAGGCGATGACGGCGGGGCTGAACTGGCCGATCGGGCCGCTCCGGCTGATCGACCTGATCGGCGTCGACGTCCACGTGCACGCCTCCGAGGCGCTGTGGCAGGCCTATCGCGAGCCGCGCTTCGCCCCGCCGCCGTCGCTCGTCCGCATGGTCGAGTCCGGCCGCCTGGGCCGCAAGGCCGGCGCCGGGTTCTACGCGTACTGACCGATCCGGCGGGTCACGGTGACCCGAACCAGGTGGTCAGCGCGTCGCGCAATCCGGTATCCGTCCCGTCCCCCACCCAGGCGACATGTCCGTCGGGCCGGATCAGCACGCTCGTGGGAGCGGCCACCACACCGACCACGGGAAGCTCCCACGCACCTCCGTACTCAGCGTCGACCAGCTGAACCCGAGCCGCCCACGGCGTGATGTCGAAGGCTCCGGGCTCGCCGAGGTTGAGCAGCACCGGCCGGGCATCGTGCAGCAGGCTGAAGACCCGCAGCGGGCCGCCGGGGGTGACCAGGTCGAGGTCGGGCATGCGGCGCCCGAGCAGCGGGTGGCCCTCACCGAGGTCGTAGTGGATGTCCAGGCCCGCCAGCATCGCGGCCACCGCGTGTGCGAGCCTCGTCCAGACCCAGCAGGTCGGCGATGGTGTCGCGCACGGCGTCGATGCGCGCGTCGCCTCGAGCGAGCACAGTCTGCGCCATGGTGGTTTGCAGCACGCGCGCGGCGACCGGGTGCCGCTCGGCGTGGTACGTGTCGAGCAGGCTCTCCGGCGATGTGCGCTTGACCACCTGGGCCAGCTTCCAGCCCAGGTTCACCGCATCCTGCACGCCGGTGTTGAGGCCCTGCCCGCCGATCGGGTAGTGCACGTGCGCCGCGTCGCCTGCGAGGAGCACGCGTCCCTCCCTGTAGGACGCCGCCTGCCTGGTCATGTCCGTGAACCGGGAGATCCAGCTCGGGCTGTGGACGCCGTAGTCCGTACCCCAAACGGCGACGAGCGCGCGGCGAAGATCGTCGAGGGTCGGCTCGTCCACGTGCCGGGCATAGGGCTGCGTGATCACCATCCCGGCCCGCCCGTCCTCGCGCTTGCCGATGGCTTGCGTCCCGTTCTCGTCATAGCGGATGCCCCACTCGGGCTCGTCGCGCATCTCGGCCTCGGCGATCAGGGAGCTGACCGACGGGTCCCAGCCGGGGAAGTCGATGCCGGCCGCCTTCCGGATCAGGCTGCGGCCGCCGTCGCAGCCCACGAGATACGCGGCCCGCAGCGACCGGCCGTCGGACAGCTCGACGTCGACGCCAGCCTCGTCCTGCGCGAAGCCGGTCACCTCGCGCTCGCGGATGAACGGCACCCCCAGCTCGTCGACCCAGCCGGCCATGATGCGCTCGATATGCGTCTGCCACAGGGCGAGGCCGTAGCCGTGCCGGGTGGGGAAGGCGCTGATGTCCAGCCGGACCCGGGCGAAGCTCCCGATCTGCGCCGTCTGTCCCTCCGCGAGGAACCGGTCGGCGATCCCCCGCTGATCGAGCACCTCGATCGTGCGCGACTGGAGGCCGCCCGCGCGCGAGCTCTCGAGCTCCTGGTTGGCGCGCCGCTCGACGATCGCGACGTCGATCCCGGCCAGCGCCAGCTCGCCCGCCAGCATCATCCCCGTCGGGCCGCCTCCGGCCACCACCACCGCATGTTCGGCCATACGCCGCCTTTTAGCGGACCGGATGGCCCGGTAGCTGCTCGTGATGCCGGCCGACGGTCATCGTGAGCGTCGAGGCGACCAGCGCGACGACCACAACGACCAGCGCCCACATGTCGCCGGACAGGGCGCCCATGAACCCGAGCGCGTTGTCGGCCGACGCATCGCCCGGGCCGGTCGCCGCGATCCCGACTGCGATCGCGCTCATGACGAGCGGGTACTCATAGCCGCCGGCGGTGTTCCAGAACCCGTTCTTGAGGTGCACCATGAAGGCGGCGTTCAGCATGACGACGACGATCGCGATGGCGGCAAGCGGCGTGAGGAAGCCCAGCGCGAGGCCGAGGCCGCCGGCGAGCTCGCTGAGCCCGGCCAGCGATGCCATGACGGCGGCCTCGCGGAACCCGAGCTTCTCCATCATCCCGGCCGTGCCCCGCCTGCCGGGGCCGTCGAACCAGCCGAAGAGCTTCTGGCTGCCGTGCGCAGCCATCGTGAGACCTGCAATGACACGAATGATCAGGAGCCCAAGCGTCATCGTGGCACCCCCCTTGGGTCGCGTACCGGATCATGTTCCCCGATGCTTGCGATCTCAACCGTTCAGCACACCCGCCACGAGCGCATCGGCGGCGCCGTTCTGATCGGCCGGGATCCACCGGTAGCTGACGGTGCCGATCCGCATGCCGAGATCGCGGGCCTCGGCGTGGAGCGGCGCCACGGCGCGGCTCCTGACCGGCGCGGCGCCCGTCATCTGGGCGACGGCGAGGCGGGAGTCGGTGCGCACCTCGACCGCGTCGATCCCGCACTCGACGACGGCGTGGAGACCGGCGACGAGCGCCCGGTACTCGGCG
Organism: uncultured Actinomycetes bacterium; assembly: GCA_963821535.1. Classification (GTDB taxonomy): domain Bacteria; phylum Actinomycetota; class Thermoleophilia; order Gaiellales; family JAICJC01; genus JAICJC01. The sequence goes on from CAWGEC010000002.1 coordinate 419,754, forward strand.
ACCGCGACCGTGGCCTGGCCGATGGGCCCCGCTGCGGATGCCAGTTCGCGGCCGTCGGCATCCTCGAGCACGAAGCCGTACGCCGCCGGGCCCGGGTTCCCGCGCGAGCCGCCGTCGCACCAGAGCGTGGCCGCGCCGTCCGGGGACCGGGAGGGCTCGGGCGCTCGCGCCGCGCGCCGGGCCTTGCCGAGCCGGCGCCGCTCCGAGTCCTTGAGCGTCTTCCCGGCCCGGCGGACGCCCTTCGTCACACCGGCCGCTCGACGGGCCGCTCGTCGCAGACGAAATGCTGCAGCGGGCGCTTGAAGCCCGTCTCGAGGTCGAAGATCACGGCCTCGGCGACGTCGGGCGGCAGGAGCGGCCGCGGCGTGGCCGACGGCGGGTGCCACTCGTGCTCTCGCGGGTCGGTGGGCGGCGCGTCGACGAACGCGTGCACCGCCGCCAGGAAGTACAGGATCACCTCGTGGCGGTACTCGCCCGACTCCACGAACAGGTTCTCGGAGAGGTAGAGCGGCTTCAGGACGTCGATCTGGAGCGCGGCCTCCTCGACGAGCTCGCGCTTCACCGCCTCCTCGGCCGTCTCGCCCGGCTCGATGCCGCCGCCGGGGAACCAGTAGAAGCCGTCCTTCGCCGGATCGTGCGTGCGGTCGAGCAGCACGCGGCCCTCGGTGTCGGGGATGACGGCCCGCGCCCGCAGAGTCATCTCGGGCGGATCGTTACCCGGCGAGTGCACGCTCCGCCTCGCGCTCGGACTCGTATACCGGCAGCACGCGGCGGAGGAACTCGCCCGTGTGGCTGCCGTCCGTCTCGGCGATCTCCTCCGGCGTGCCCTGCGCGACGATCTCGCCGCCGGCGTCGCCGCCCTCGGGCCCCAGGTCGAGCACCCAGTCGGCCTGCTTCACGACGTCCAGGTTGTGCTCGATGACGAGCACCGTGTTCCCCGCGTCGACCAGCCGCTGGAGCACCTGGAGCAGCTTCTCGATGTCGAACATGTGCAGGCCCGTCGTCGGCTCGTCGAGGATGTAGAGCGTCCGGCCGGTCGCCACCTTCGAGAGCTCGGTCGCGAGCTTCACGCGCTGGGCCTCGCCCCCGGACAGCGTCGTCGCAGGCTGGCCGAGGCGCATGTAGTCGAGCCCGACGTCGTGCAGGGTCTGGAGCCGCCGGCGGATCTTGGGGATCTTCGAGAAGAACTCGAGCGCCTCCTCGATCGACATGTCGAGGACGTCGGCGATCGACTTGCCCTTGAACTTCACCTGGAGCGTCTCGCGGTTGTAGCGCTGCCCGTGGCAGGCCTCGCAGTTGATGTAGACGTCGGGGAGGAAGTGCATCTCGATCTTGATGGTGCCGTCGCCGCGGCAGGTCTCGCAGCGCCCGCCCTTGACGTTGAACGAGAACCGGCCGGGCTTGTAGCCGCGGGCGCGGGCGTCGGGCGACGTCGAGTACAGCGCGCGGATGTGGTCGAAGAGGCCGGTGTAGGTGGCCGCGTTCGACCTCGGCGTGCGGCCGATGGGCGACTGGTCGATGTCGATGACCTTGTCGAAAGCGTCGATGCCGCGCACGGCCGAGTGCTTGCCGGGCTTGATCCGGGCCCGGTTCAGGTGGTTGGCGAGGCTCTTGAAGATGACCTCGTTCACGAGCGTCGACTTGCCCGACCCGCTCACGCCCGTCACGCAGATGAACTTGCCGACGGGGAGCTCGACGTCGATGTCCTTCAGGTTGTGCTCGGCGGCGCCCTCGACCCGGAACCAGCCGGCGTCGTGGATGCGCCGGTCGGGGGTCGGGATGACCCGCCTGCCCGACAGGTAGGCGCCGGTGATCGAGCCCTTGACGCGCGCGACCTGGGAGGCCGTCCCGCTCGCGACGACGCTCCCGCCGTGCTCGCCGGCGCCCGGGCCCATGTCGACCAGGTAGTCGGCGGCCCGGATCGTCTCCTCGTCGTGCTCGACGACGATGACCGTGTTCCCGAGGTCGCGCAGGCGCTCGAGGGTCGCCAGGAGCCGGGCGTTGTCGCGCTGGTGCAGGCCGATCGACGGCTCGTCGAGGATGTAGAGGACGCCCATCAGCGACGCCCCGATCTGGGTCGCGAGCCTGATCCGCTGCGCCTCGCCGCCCGAGAGCGACGCCGCGGCCCGGTTCAACGTGAGGTAGCCGACGCCGACGTTGTCGAGGAAGACGAGTCGCTCGCGGATCTCGCGCAGGATGCGCGCGCCGATCGCCCGCTCCGTCTCGGTGAGGACGAGGTTGTCGACGAACTCGATCGCCGCAGCCACCGACATCCGCGTGAGCTCGGCGACGTTGATGCCGCCGATCGTGACGGCGAGGCTCGTCGGCTTCAGGCGGTCGCCGTGGCAGGCCGGGCACGGCTTGAGCGCCATGTACTCCTCGATCCGCTCCTTCTGGTAGCTCGAGTCGGTGTCGCGGTAGCGGCGGTCGAGGCTCGGGAGGATGCCCTCGAACGCCAGCATGTAGCTGCGCTTGCGGCCCATCGAGTTGCGGTAGCTGACGTAGAGCTTCTCCTTGCCGGTGCCGTTCAGGAAGAGCTCGCGCTGCTCCTCGGGCAGGTCCTGCCACGGGGTCTCGAGGTCGATCTCGTACCGGTCGGCGATCGCCTGGATCACCTGCTCGTAGAAGCTCGAGTTGATGACCGTCCACGGCACGAGCGCACCCTGCGAGATCGAGAGGGTCGGGTCGGGCACGACCAGGTCGGGGTCGATCTCGCGCTGCGACCCGAGGCCGGTGCACCGCGGGCAGGCGCCGTGCGGCGAGTTGAACGAGAAGATGCGCGGGGCCAGCTCGGGCAGCGAGACGCCGTCGTCGGGGCAGGCGAACTTCTCGGAGTAGGTGACCGTGGCGCCGTCGACGATCGCCACCTCGACCAGGCCCTCGGCGAGCCGGAGCGCGGTCTCGACCGAGTCGGTGAGGCGCGTCCGCAGCCCCTCCTTCATGATCAGCCGGTCGACCACCACCGAGATCGAGTGGCGCACCTGCTTGTCGAGGTCGATGGGCTCCTCGAGCAGACGGTCCTGGCCGTCGACCTTGACGCGGGTGAAGCCGTCGGCGCGGAGCTGCTCGAAGAGGTCCTTGTACTCGCCCTTGCGGGTGCGGACGATGGGCGCGTCGACCGTGAACCGCGTCCCCTCCGGGAGCGACAGCACCTGCTCGACGATCTGCTCAGCCGACTGGCCCGAGATCTCGCGCCCGCACGTGGGGCAGTGCGGCCGGCCCACGCGGGCGTAGAGGAGCCGCAGATAGTCGTAGATCTCGGTGACGGTGCCGACGGTCGAGCGCGGGTTGCGGGTCGTCGTCTTCTGGTCGATCGAGATCGCCGGCGAGAGCCCCTCGATCGAGTCCACGTCGGGCTTGTCCATCTGGCCGAGGAACTGGCGCGCGTAGGCCGAGAGCGACTCGACGTAGCGGCGCTGGCCCTCCGCGTAGAGGGTGTCGAAGGCAAGGCTCGACTTCCCGGACCCCGAAAGGCCGGTGATGACGACGAGCTTCTCGCGCGGCAGCTCGACGGTGATGTCGCGGAGGTTGTGCTCCCGCGCACCTCTGATGACGATGGCGTCCCGCCCCACTTCCTCAACGCTAGCAGGCGGCCGACCGTCGAACAAGTGTTCGTCCTGATACAGTTTCGGGCGTGACCGGGTTCACGTAGCGCTAGGTCCCGAGCGGCTGCTTCCGCGCGCCCGAGCGGCGCGCCCGTGGTCCTCCTTTCCGGCCTCTGCCCACGCAGATGCCGAGACCAGGAGGTACCAACGTGGAACGCCGACGATTTCCCCTGCGCCGCCTCGAACGCGAGGTCGCAGCGCGCCGGGTCGACATCCCGCTGCGCGGCGATGCGAAGCTGCGGGCCGCGCTCGCCGCGTTCTCGATCGACGGCGGCGGGCCGACCGGCGCCGGGCGGTGGCATGGGCCGGGGACGGCCTGCGCTCAGGCGGGTGGATGCCGCTCGGTGCGATCCGCTCGCCTGTGCCCGGGAGCGGCGGCGCGATCGAGTACCTCGTCCACGGCCGCCGGGGCTTCACTTGGATGGTCTATGGACAGCTCGGATGACCGGCGCAGAACGCGGCCTTGACGAGCTTGTTGTGCAGGTGCTGGATGTGCAGATCGGTGGCCGGCGCGCCGTCGTGCACGAGGTTGTGGAGCTCGTAGGGATCGGTGCGCAGGTCGTAGTACTCGCGCCAGACCGTGTGCTCGGGGAACGTCTGGGAGAGCCACTCGATGAACTGGAAGTCGCCGTCTCGGATCGACCGCCACGGCGGCTGCCAGTGCTTCTCGGGGCGGACGTTGAAGGACTCCTCGTACTGGAGCTTCCGCTTCCACGACGCGTCGAGGAGCGAATAGCCGTCGAGCGGGTATCGCAGGCCGGCCCCGGGGTCGGCCGCGGCGAGGATGGTGGATGCGATGTCGACGTTCGACGTGAGCCGGCGGTCGACCGTCCCGGCCGGGAATCGCCCCGGCGCCGAGACTGCGAACGGGACGCTCGTCGCCTCGAGATAGGGGAGCCGCTTCCCCTCGAGGCGGTGCTCGCCGAGCAGCAGGCCGTTGTCCGACACGTACATGACGATCGTGTTGTCCAGGTCGCCCTCCGCGTCGAGCGCCTCTCGGATCTGCGCGACCTCCGAGTCGACGGTCCGCAGCATCCGGATCTCGCCGTCCCACACCCGCGTGTCGAACGTCTTGGCCTTCGCGTGCTGGCGCACGACCTTGTAGATCCCCGACATGTCCGACTGGCCGACAGAGGGGCTGATCGTCGGCGGCGGGACCGGCGCGTCGGAGACGGCCGGGAGCGGCGTGTACGGCGAGTGCGGCGCCATGAGCGAGACGGTCATGAACCACGGGCCGTCTCCGGCCTTCGTCTTCAGGAAGTCGACCGCCTGGCCGGTGACGTACGTGTCGTCCCATCCGTCCGGCTGCACGACGCCGTCGTTCGTGCGGAACTTCAGGTCGTAATGGTGCTCGCCCGGCGTGATCGCATACCGGTCGGTGCACGGCGGCTTCCGGGCGTATTGCCACCCGTTCAGGTACTTGCCGAAGAACGCCGTCTGGTACCCGGCATCCTGCAGGTAGCACTGGACGGTGCTCTGCATGTCGGGGTGGAACGAAATCCTGCTCGACAGGTTGTCGATCACCCCGGTGTTGTGGGCGTAGCGGCCGGTCATGATCGTCATCCGCGACGGACAGCACAGGGGATCCGAGATCGAGAAGTTGGGGTAGGTGCGGCCGCCGTGCCACAGCCATCGCCAGGTGTTCGGCATCGTCTGCTGGGTCACCGTGCCGCCGGTCTGGTCGTCGGTGATGATCAGGATGATGTTCGGGCGGCTCGAGCCGCCCCCCAGCGGCGAGCACGCCCCGCCCGCCGCAGCGAGCAGGGCGATGACGAGCACCATGCGGAGTTTCGGGGGCGTGAGGGCTCTCCTAGCCTCGGAAGACCGTCGCGAGCGCGACCAGAACGACCGGCAGGACGAACCACGTGATCGCCGTCAGCCCGATCGCAACGAGGGCGATGGTATCCGCGTCGTCCTCCGGCGGGCGCCCGCAGTGGCCGATCGTCTCGTAGAGCGCCTCCATCGGCTGGCGGCCGACGACCGTGACCCGGCGGCGGGCGAGCCCCGCGCCCTGAAGCAGCACGAACGCCAGCGCCGCGAAGAGGACGATGAGCACTCCCCCACCCCCGAACAGGATCGGCTGCCCGGGCTTCACGGTGCCGAACTGGCGCGCGAGCGAGGCGAGGACGGGGATCGCGGCCCCGCCGATCAGCACCGTGGGCAGCCCCGAGGCTCCGCCCCGGAAGCCGAGCGTCAGCCGATCGGCCTGGATACGCGCCCGGGCCAGCACGCGCCGCTCCTTGCTCTCGGGCTCGGCCTGGCTCTCGCGGCGCGCGTAGAGACGCGCGAGGTTGCGGATGGCATCGGAGACGTACGACCGGACGATGTACTGCGCGACGAACTCCACCGCCCACTCGGCGGGTGCATGCAGCGGACCCAGCCGCGGCAGGCGCGGCCGCCGCCAGCCGTCGCGGTCGAGCACCTCGAGCGCATGCATGACGAGCCGGTGGGCGTCGGTGAACCGATCGGGATGCGCGAGCGCCGCCCGCTCGGCCAGCTCGTTCAGGAGGCGGGCCTCGGCGGCGGTGTCGACCCGGACCTCGGCGAATGCCAGGTCGGCCGCCTGGTCGGTGTCGCCGCGGAGCAGCCGGAACGTCCGATCGAGCTGGTCGGTCAGCTCGTCGAGGATGAGGTTGTCGGCCCTGCCCGGACGCTGATCCTCTTGCACGGCCGAGCTACCCGGCGGTCACCGGCACGCCGCCCGGCGTCAGCCGCCAGCGCGGTGGCGAGGAGGGCTCGGGGAGGTCGTCCGCGAGACCCAGGAGGAGTCCGAACAGCAGATCGGGATCGGGCAGCTTGCGGAGCCCGAACATGAGATCCCGGCGGCCGCCGGTGCTCACGACCAGGCCGCCGTAGTGCAGCATCCAGCCCGGCCGCGCCCGGACGATCTCGAGATCGTGGATGGCATCGAGGGGGAGCGCGGCGACGCGCCGCGAGATGCCGCCGTGCACGAGGAGGGCGCGCCGGTCGGTGACGACGAGCACCCGCCGCTGCCAGCGGCCGACAGCGCGGGCCAGCCGGACGAGCGTGCGCACGGCGATCACGCCGAGCACTCCGACGGCCAGCACGCGAAGAGGCAGCGGCACGCCGGACGCCGCCGCCCGGACGGCGGTGTACGCACACGCGGTGAGAATGATGCACGCCCGCAGGAACGGGCCCACGAGCACGACCTCGTGCTCCCGGCTCACGAGGTGGACGTGCTCGTCACGGGCGAGCAGGCGGTCGATGGGAGGCATCGCACTCGCAGACTTCGCCCCGTGGCGGCGGGTTCCTCTAGCCCAACCCCATGGGGCCGGACCCCGTCCCGGGGTCTGGCCCCGGCGGTTCGCGCCACATGCGAAGCGGGAGGTGGTTCAGCACCTCGGCGCCCGTCGCGGTGATCACGATCATCTGCTCGTGGACGACGCCGCCGGTGCCCGGAAGGAGCACGCCGGGCTCGATGCACAGCACCATCCCCTCGCGCAGCTCGCACGCCGGGTCGCGGTCGCCGTAGGGCGGCTCGTGCTGGCCGGTGCCCGCCCCGTGGGGCATGAACTCGCCCCACCAGGCGTCGGCGAGGCCGGCGGCGACGACGGCGACGCGGGCCGCCTCGCGCAGCTCGCCGACCGTAGTGCCGGGGCGGGCCGCGGCGATCGCCGCCTCCACTGCCGCCGCGACCGCCTCGAGGGCGTGCTCCAGGTGCGGCGGCGGCTCGCCGACGGCGACTGTCCGGCACATGTCGCCGTGATAGCCGTGGACGCGCGCGCCGCAGTCGAGCACCATCGCCTCGCCGGATCGCATCGGCCGATCGCCCGGCAGGAACGTCCCGAGCGCTGTCCGCGGCCCGGCGCCCGCGACCGTGATGAAGCTGAGCTCTGCGCCCGCGTGGCGGATCGCGTGCTCTGCCGCCGCGGCGGCCTCCACCTCGCGCGCGCCTTCCCGCACCGCCTCGAGGCCGGCGGCCATGCCGAGGTCGGAGATCCGAGCCGCCTCGGCAAGGAGCGCGAGCTCGGCCGGGCTCTTGACCATGCGAAGGGCCGTGGTCACCCCGCTGGCATCCGTGACGACCCTGACCCCAGCTCGGAGCGCGTCCATGGCGGCGGCCGGCAGGACGCGCCCGCCGGTGAGGCCGACGCACTCGAATCCGCGCAGGCGCGCTGCAACCGCGGCGCCGAGCTCCGACGCGTGCTCCACCTCGTCGCACACCGCCTGCTCGCGGGCGCGGTCGATGTCGGCGGCCGAGTCGGTCAGCAGCACCACCGGCCCGGATGCCGGAATGACCAGCATCGCCTGCTCCTCCTCGATGCAGAACCAGTCGGCCAGGTAGCGCAGGTCGCCGGGCGCGTAGTCGACATGGGTGCCGTAGCAGGCGAGCGCGTCGAGGCCCTCCTCCCCCATCCGCTCGCGGACGCGCGCGATCCGCTCGCCGAACTCCCGGCGTGCGATCACTGCACGCGGGCGGCGTCGAGGTCGCGGCGCAGCTCCTTGATCTCGTCGCGGAGCTTGGCGGCGTACTCGAACCGAAGCTCCTCGGCCGCCGCGAACATCTCCTCCTCGAGCTCGACGACCAGCTTCTCGATCTCGGTCGGCGTCATGCCCTCGTCGCCGCCCTTGCCGCGCCGGCGGCGGCCGGGGACGTGCGGCTGGGTGTCGAGCGACAGGAACTCGGCGATGTCGGAGACGCCCTTCTTGATCGACTCCGGCGTGATGCCGTGCTCCTCGTTGTAGGCGATCTGGATGTCGCGCCGGCGGCCCGTCTCGTCGATCGCCACCCGGATCGCCTCGGTCATCTTGTCGGCGTACATGATCACGCGGCCGTTGACGTTGCGCGCGGCCCGGCCGATGGTCTGGATGAGCGCCGTCTGGCCGCGGAGGAAGCCCTCCTTGTCGGCGTCGAGGATCGCCACCAGCGAGACCTCCGGCAGGTCGAGGCCCTCCCGGAGCAGGTTCACGCCGACGAGCACGTCGAAGTCGCCGAGGCGCAGCTCGCGGATCACCTTGATCCGCTCGAGCGTGTCGATCTCGGAGTGCAGGTAGCGGGTGCGGATGCCGGACTCGAGCAGGTAGTCGGTCAGATCCTCCGCCATCTTCTTGGTGAGGGTGGTGACGAGCACGCGCTCGCCCGCCTCGGAGCGGGCCTTGATCTCGGCGATCAGGTCGTCGATCTGGTGGCGCGTCGGGCGCACCTCGACCTCGGGGTCGACGAGGCCGGTCGGGCGGATGATCTGCTCGGCGACGTGGGTGGACTGGCGCAGCTCGAACGCCGCCGGCGTGGCCGACACGAACAGCACCTGGTGGGTGCGCTCGAGGAACTCGTCGAACCGAAGCGGCCGGTTGTCGAGCGCCGACGGCAGCCGGAACCCGTACTCGACGAGCGTCTGCTTGCGCGACCGGTCGCCCTCGTACATGCCGCCGATCTGCGGCACCGTCTGGTGCGACTCGTCGATGATGATCAGGTAGTCGTCGGGGAAGTAGTCGAGCAGCGTGTGCGGGGGCGTGCCCGGCTCGCGCCCGTCGAGGTGGCGGGAGTAGTTCTCGATGCCGTTGCAGAAGCCCATCTCGCGCAGCATCTCCATGTCGTACTCCGTGCGCGAGCGGAGCCGGTGGGCCTCGAGCATCTTGCCCTCGGCCTCGAGCTCGGGCAGGCGCGCGCGCAGCTCCGCGTCGATCGACTTGACCGCCGCCTCGAGCGCGCTTCGCTCCATCGCGTAGTGCGTCGCGGGATAGACGGCAAGGTGGTCGAGCCGCGCATAGACCTCGCCCGTCAGCGGGTCGAAGTGCGTGATCGACTCGACCTCGTCGCCGAAGAGGCTGATCCGGTAGGCGGACTCGGTGTCGGCCGGCTGCACCTCGATCACGTCGCCACGGACGCGGAACCGGCCGCGGCCCATGACGACGTCGTTTCGCTGGTAGTGGATGTCGACCAGCTTGGTGAGGATCGCCTCGCGCGGGCGCTCGTCGCCGACCGACAGGAAGCACACCATGTCGGAGTAGCTCTCGGGCGAGCCGATGCCGTAGATGCACGACACCGAGGCGACGATGACGACGTCGCGGCGGGCAAAGAGCGCCGCCGTGGCCGCGTGCCGGAGCCGGTCGATGTCGTCGTTGATCGAGGAGTCCTTCTCGATGTACGTGTCGGACGACGGCAGATACGCCTCGGGCTGGTAGTAGTCGTAGTAGCTCACGAAGTACTCGACCGCGTTCGTCGGGAAGTACTCACGGAACTCGTTGCAGAGCTGGGCGGCCAGCGTCTTGTTGTGGGCGATCACGAGGGTCGGCTTCTGGACCTTCTCGATCACGCGCGCCATGGTGTGCGTCTTGCCGGTGGCCGTGGCCCCGAGCAGCGTCTGGTACTGGTCGCCGCGGGTGATCGCTTCGGCAAGCTCCCCGATGGCGCGCGGCTGGTCGCCGGTCGGCTGATAGGCGGCGGAGACGTGCAGGCCGGGCATACGAATTCAGTCTAGCCGAACGTGTGTACGATGCCCGCGTGAGCCGCCCGATCGTTCTCCCGGACCCTCCGCTCACCGACGGCCGGGTGACGCTCCGGGCCTGGGAGGCCCGCGACGTGCCGGCGATCGTGGCCATGTGCGGCGACCCCGAGGTGATCAGGTTCACGAGCGTGCCGGTGCCCTACTCCGCCGACGACGCCCGGCTGTGGCTCGACCTGCACCCCGGCCGGCTCGCCGCGGGCGACGGCGCGGCGTTCGCGATCACGGAGCCCGGCGACGACCGCCCGGTGGGATCGATCGGCGTCCGCGTCCTGCATGACCAGGGCTCGGCCGAGACCGGCTACCACGTCATCCGTGAGGCGCGCGGCCGCGGCCTCGCCACCGCCGCCCTGCGACTGCTCGCGCGCTGGACGTTCACGGAGCTCGAGGTCGGGCGGCTCCAGCTCACGACCCATCTCGACAACCCGTCCTCGCAGCGGGTCGCCGAGAAGGCCGGGTTCACCCGTGAGGGCGTGCTGCGGGCGTGGGCCGATCAGCGCGGCGAGCGGGTCGATCTCGTCATGTGGTCGCTCCTGCCGGGCGATCCGACGACGCCGTAGGATGCGGCCCCATGCCCGTCGTTGAGTCCCACGCGAGCGTCGCCGCCCCGCCCGCCGACGTCTTCGCGTTCCTGCACGACCCCGCGCAGCGGCCGGTCTGGGACGTTTCGGTCGACCTCTGCAATCTCGAGGGTGAGGCGGTCGCAGCCGGAAGCCGGCTCCACCTGCGCGGCCGCCGCAAGGCGCCCTCGTGGGTGGGCGAGTACGTCGAGGTCGTCCAACCGCGCCGGTCGGTGCTGCACCTCGTCGACGGTGTCGGAATGCCGTTCTCTGACTACCGGCAGACGATCGAGGTCGCCGGGGACGGCGGCGGGTCGGCGGTCACGCTCAGGGTCGAGTACGCCGTCCGAGGGCCGCTCGTCCTGATCGAGCGGTTCACGGTGCGCGGGAGGCTCGTCCGTGCCCTGCACGACTCGGCCCGGAGGGTCGAGATGCGGTTCGCGTGATTCACCCCGAGCCCAGCTCTGTGCCGTACGCCTTGCGGTAGAGCGACTCGAGGTGATGGATGTCGTCCACGTAATCGCGCGTCGCCGGGAAGCGCACGACGACCCGCTGGCCGGGGGGCGTCTCGCGGATCCAGTCGTCGACGTTCGTCTGGCCGGCGTTGTACGCCGCGAGCGCGAGGTCGCCCCCGTTCGGGCGTCCGGCGTACTTCTGCCGAAGGTGCGCCAGATACCAGCTCCCGTATCGGAGGTTCAGGTCGGCGTCGTAGAGGTCGTGGCGCGGGTCGAACTTCGTCCCGCCGGTGTGCGTCGCGATGCCCTTGGCCGTCGACGGCAGAAGCTGCATGAGGCCGATGGCGCCGGCGCTCGACTTCGAGTTTGCCTTGAAGCGCGACTCCTCGTAGACGACCGCCGCGATCAGCGCCGGGTCGAGGTGGTACTTGTGGCCGTAGCCGACGATGCTGTCGCGGTAGTAGAGCGGGTAGCGCAGCCGCACCCACCATGCCGGCTCGGTGTGATCGACCCAGGCAAAGGCGGCGCCGGCGACGGCGACGAGCACGATCAGGGCGACGATCGCCCGCCTCATCGCCGGAGCAGCCGCTCGACCAGGCCGGCGACGAAGGCGTCGAGCTCCTCGAGCGTCCCGGAGTTCTCGTAGACGACGTCCGCCCGGGCGGCCTTCTCGGCCTCGGGGAGCTGGTGCGTCATCCGCTCGGCCGCTCCGGGCCGCCGGCTCTCACGCATGCCGGCGGGAGCGGTGATGGCAACGATCGTGTCGTAGCGGTCCTCGACTCCCGCCTCGAACAGCGTCGGAGCTTCGTGGACGAGGAGCGGAGTGCCCATGCGCTCATGCTCGTCGCGCCAGCGGACGAACTCCTCGGAGACCAGCGGCAGCACAAGCCGCTCGAGCCAGCGCAGCTCGGCGGCATCCGCGAACACGATGCGCCCGAGCGCTCCCCGGTTCACCTCGCCGTCGGCGGTGAGGATGCGGCGCCCGAACCGGTCGACGACGGCCTCCCGCACCTCGGGTCGCGAGTAGAGCTCCCGGACCACGTCGTCACTCGAGAGGGTCGCGGCGCCGTGGCGCTCGAAGGCACGAAGCGCCTCGGACTTGCCGGCGCCGATGCCACCGGTCAGTCCGACGACGACGCTACTCGTCGGCGGAGTCGCCCTCGCCCTCCGGGGCGCCGGGCTCGGCCGCCGCCTCGGCTTCGGGCTCTGCTTCGGCCTCGGGCTCTGCTTCGGCCTCGGGCTCTGCTTCGGCCTCGGGCTCTGCTTCGGCCTCGGGCTCTGCGTCGGCTTCCGCCTCGGCCTCCGGCTCTGCTTCGGCTTCCGGCTCCGGCTCCGCCTCGGCGACGGGCTCGGCGTCGGCGACAGCCTCCGGCTCTCCGGCCTCCTCAGCCTCGGCCTCCGGCTCCGCGTCGGGTTCGGGCTCGGCCGGTGTGTCGGCGAAGACCTCCTCCGACAGCCCGAGATCCGGGACTGCGGGCGCGGCGGCCGGGCCCGGCATGCCCATGTCGATCTGCTTCACCGGCTCGTCCGGCTCGACCCGCCGCAGCGACAGCGAGAGCCGGCGCCGCTCGGGGTCGATCTCGACGATCTTCACGTTCACGTCCTGGCCCTGCTGGACGACCTCGCGCGGATTCTCGACATGGTGCTCGGCGAGCTCCGAGATGTGGATGAGGCCCTCGACGCCCGAGACGATCTCCGCGAACGCCCCGAACGTGACGACCTTGGTGATCCGGCCGGCGACGACGTCGCCCTGGCTGCACTCGTCCATGAGCCGCTGCCACGGGTCGGTCTGCGTCTGCTTCAGGCCGAGCGAGATGCGCTGGCGGTCGCGGTCGACGTCGAGCACCTTCACGCGCACGCGCTGGCCGATCTCGAGCACCTCGGACGGATGGTTCACGTGGCTCCACGAGAGCTCCGAGATGTGGATCAGGCCGTCGATGCCGTCGAGGTCGACGAACGCGCCGAAGTCGACGATGTTCGAGATCTGGCCCTCGACCTCGACGCCCGGGCTCAGGCGGTCGAGGATCTGCTGGCGCGCCTCCTTGCGCTCCTCCTCGAGCACGGCGCGACGCGACAGGACGACGTTGTTGCGGCTGCGGTTGAGCTCGATCACCTTGCACAGCAGCACCTGGTCGCGGTACTCCTCGAGATCCTGAACTCGGCGGATGTCGACGAGCGACGCGGGCAGGAAGCCGCGCACGCCGAGGTCGATGATGAGACCGCCCTTCACGACCTCGATGACGTGGCCCTCGACGGGCTCACCGCTCTCGGCCGCCGCCTCGATCCGCTTCCACGCCTTCTCGAACCGAGCGCGCTTCTTGGACAGGATCAGGCGCCCGTCGGCATCCTCTTTCTGGAGCACGAGGGCGTCGATCTCGTCACCGACCGTGACCTCCTCGTCGGGGTTCACCGACCGGCGGATGCTCAGCTCGGCGACCGGGATGACCCCCTCCGACTTGTAGCCGATGTCGACCAGGATCTCGTCCTTGTCGACGCGGACCACGGTGCCGGTAACCACGTCCCCCTCGCTGAAGTCGGTCAGCGTGCGGTCGTAGTCGGGGACGAGCACCCCGTCCACTTCGATCATCCACGTGTCGTCAGTTGAAGCCATGTCCGTCAGGGTTGAATCCTCTCACATGAAGTCATGCGGCAGCCGGCCTGGTTTGGCCGGCCGGTAGTATACAAACGCCGTGCCCGCAAGCCGGGGCAAGCAGGCGGCGCGCCCGGTCAGTAACTCGTCACGAGGCGGCTCCCGACCGCGATCGCCGCGCTCCCCGGCGGCAGCGTGATCGTGCCGGCCTCTCCCAGGCTGAGCTCGGTCGGCAGATCGGAGGGGTTGACGGCCACCGCCCCGCTTGGATACGTCCGCGTCCACGCCTCGCCGACCTGCTCGGCGAGCACATCCGGGTCGGGGGCGCCCAGGTCGAGGTCGTAGAGCGGCGTGACCGCGGTGCCGGGAGCGAGGCCGTACGCGCCCTGGGGCGTCGCGACGAGCAGGTACGCCGCCAGCCCGTAGACGTCCCGTCGCTCGCCCGGGTCGGGCCCGGCCTCGAACACGAACGCCGCCCCGCGCTCGCGCTGCACCTGGAGGTAGTACCGAAGCAGGCTTGTCCATGCCGCGCCGCGCAGCCGCGCGAACCCCATGCCCGCAGTGAGGGCGTCGGCGGAATTGATCTGGGCGGGCTCGACGATATGGGGCGGCCCGTTCTGGGCAAGCAGGAAGAACCCGTGCGTGCGCATCGCAGCGTGCACGAGGCTGAGAGCCTGGGCGAGGTACGTGGCCCGATCGTCGGGCTCGATGTCCGCGCCCGTCCGCGGATCGACCGGCGTTCCCGACCATTCGGGGTCGTTCCCCGCATCGGCCACGTCGACGCCCGTCCAGCCGCCGTCGGTCAGGCTCTGCTGGATGCGAAGCGACCAGGCGCCCTGGTAGTCGGCGTCGCCGAAGTCGAGCAGCACCCAGCCCGGATGCTCGTCGGGGTGGATCTCGGCTCCGTCGGCCGTGCGCAGGATCCACTCGGGGTGGTGCTTCTCGATCCACGGCAGCCGGAACGCCGCCGCGTCACAGCGCTCGCACGTGTAGAGCAGCGAACGCTCCTGCCACACCTGGACGTCGGGATCCGCCGCGCGAAGCCGCTTCGGCATCGCCCCCCACGCCGCCGTCGCAAAGACCGACTGGTAGCTCACGAGCGAGCAGATCGGCGTGGCCTCGAGCGTGGGACGCGCCGAGAGCCGGGTCGCGAGCGGCACGCCGGCGTCGCCCGAGGCGGCGCACTTCGGCGGCGACGCCCCGGTGCCCGCGCCCCCGCCTCCGCTGCAGGCCGTGACGAGCGCGGCCAGCAGCACGGCCGCTAGTCCTTGCCGCACGCCCCGCAATGCGTCTGGGGCGTGCCGATGATCCCTCCGTCGGGCGGCGTGATGACCGAGACGATGTCGACCTGGAGCTCCGCCCCGCAGTGCCGGCAGAAGCCGCCGTCCGCCGGATGGCCGCTGAGCGTGAACCGGATGTCGGCGTCGAGCCCGCGCCCCGTGGCGGACACGACGCCGCGGCCGTCGCGCACGCGCCCGAACTCCAGCTGGACATCGCCCGTCCACTCGCTGTCCGGCGCCCGCACCGTTCCGACCGCGATGCCGAGCGCCGAGTCGAGCTCGTCCGCGGCCACGGCCGGGAGGAAGAGCTCGGCCGTCATCTGCTCGTGCCGCTCGCCCGCCCGGATCCAGAGGTACACCCCGGGCTCCTCGCCCCGGCGCGCGGGGAGCGCGCTCAGCTCGCCTTCGACCTGCGTCCAGGTCACTTCGCCTCCAGCCACGTCGCGCCCGTCCCGATGTCGATCTCGAGCGGCGGGTCGAGCGGGTACGCCGAGACCATCGCCTCGGTGGCGAGCGCCCTGAGCGCCGTCATCTCGCCGTCGGCCGCCTCGAAGAGCAGCTCGTCGTGGATCTGGAGCACGAGCCGCGATCGCCGGCCGGCGTCGCGGAGGCGCTCGTGACAGGAGATCATCGCGACCTTGATGATGTCGGCGGCGCTCCCCTGCATGACCGTGTTCACCGCCAGCCGCTCGCCGAGGCTGCGGGTCTGGTAGTTCGAGGCGCGCAGCTCGGGGATCGGCCGGCGGCGCCCGAAGAGCGTCGTCACGTAGCCCAGCTCCTTCGCCGAGGCGATGGTGCGTGCGATGAACTCGTTCACGCGCGGGAAGCGGGCCAGGTACGTGTCGATGTAGATCTGCGCCTCCTCGCGCGAGATGCCGAGCTGCTCGGAGAGCCCGAACGAGCTGATGCCGTAGATGATGCCGAAGTTGACCGCCTTCGCGCGGTTGCGCTCGTCGCGGGTGAGGGTCTCGGGCGGCTTTCCCAGTACCTCCGCCGCGGTGACCCGGTGGATGTCCTCGCCGCGGGCGAAGGCATCCTTGAGCGCCGGCTCCTCGGAGAGGTGGGCCAGGATCCGAAGCTCCACCTGCGAGTAGTCGGCCGAGAGCAGGGTGTAGCCCTCGCCGGCGACGAACGCGCTTCGGATCTCGCGGCCGAGCGCCGTCCGGATCGGGATGTTCTGGAGGTTGGGGCGGATCGACGAGAGCCGGCCCGTGGCCGCCGTGGTCTGGCTGAACGTCGTGTGCAGGCGCCCGTCGGCGGGGTCGATCAGGTCGGGGAGCGGCTGGAGGTAGGTGTTCAGGAGCTTCGACTGCTCCCGCCACTGCTCGACGACGTCCACGATCGGGTGCATGTCGCGGATCTTGGCGAGCACCCGCGCGTCGGTCGAATAGCCGGTCTTGCCCTTGCGGTCGGCGGGGAGGCCGAGGCGCTCGAAGAGCACCTCGCCGAGCTGCTTCGGCGACCCGATCACGAACGGCCCGCCGGCCAGCTCGTGACAGCGCGCCTCGAGCTCCTCCACCTGATCCGCGAGCTTCGCGGCGATCTCGGCCAGGCGGTAGGTGTCGACGCGGATCCCGACGGTCTCCATCGCCCCGAGCACGGGGATGAGCGGGAGCTCGATGCTCTCGTACAGGCCGACCAGGTCGCGGTCGGCGAGCTTCCCGTAGAGGCCCGGGTGGAGCCGCCGCGCAGCCGCCGCGGCCCGGACGAGCGAGGCGGTCTCCTCGTCGGCACCCACCTGCACCGCGACCCCGGACTCCTCCGCGAGGTCGTCGATCTCGTAGCCCGACCGGCCCGGGTCGAGCAGGTAGGCGGCGATCGCCGTGTCGCCGGCGGGCTCGAGCGCCGGGTGCTTCAGCCCGTGGGTGATGACCCGGGCCCCGCGGAGCACCTCTATGACACGCGCCGCCGGGGCCGTCACCACGACCGCCGCCTCGCCGTCCGAGGCCGCGAGCCGGTCGCCGGCAGCGGCCAGCCCCACCTCGGCGCCGAGCGAGCGCAGCTCCTCCACGCCGCCCTCGCGCCAGGCCACCTCGACGGAGTCTGACGGCTCCGACGGCGGGGCGCCCGGGAGCACCTCCTCGAGCTCATCCACCCGCTTCAGGAGGGCGCGGAACTCGAGCGTCCGGAAGAGCTCCTTCATCGTCGAGCGGTCGGGCGGCTCGACGACCAGCGCGTCGAAGTCGACATCCAGCGGGATCTCGCGGTCGATCGTGGCGAGCTTCTTCGAGTCGGCCGCGTCCTTGGCGGCATCGGCCAGCGACTGGCGCCGCTTGGTGCCCGACACCGCGTCGAGGTTGGCGTAGACGCCCTCCATGCTCCCGAACTGGATCAGGAGCTCCGCGGCCGTCTTGTCGCCGATCCCCGGGACGCCGGCGATGTTGTCGGAGGTGTCGCCCTTGAGGCCGATGAAGTCGGGGATGACGTCGGGCCCGATCCCGTAGCGCTGGATGATCCGCTCGGGCGTGTAGACGACGACATCCTGGACGCCGCGCGGGGTCATCATGATGCAGACGTTGTCGGAGGCGAGCTGGAACGCGTCGCGGTCAGTCGAGACCACGCACACCTTGTGCCCGGCCTCCTCGGCCATCCGGGCCAGAGTGCCGATGATGTCGTCGGCCTCCTTCCCCTCGACCTTCAGGTTGCGGTAGCCGAACGCCTCGACCACGGGCTCGAACCACGGCTGCTGCTGGCGGAGCAGGTCGGGCATCGGCTTTCGGTGGGCCTTGTAGTCGGCGGCGATCTCGAGCCGGCCGGTCGGCTTGGAGTCCCACGCGACGAGCACCGTCCGCGGCCGGTAGTCCATGAGCATCCGCATGAACATGTTGCCCAGCCCCAGAAGGGCGTTCGTGGGGAGGCCCTCCACCGTCTGCAGCTCCTCGGGCAGGGCGTAGAACGCCCGGTAGGCAAGCCCGTTCCCGTCGACCAGGAAGACGTCGCACTGCTTGGCGGGCGCGTCGTCGAGGTTCAGGTCCTTGGGCTGGGACTGCTTGACGGTCGCCACCATGAGTAGCGTATCCGAGGGGATGGCTGCCGGCGGCCGAGGCGCGGATGATTGATCGATAACTCGCGTGATGTCCTGGGCGGCGAGAACCGAGCATGGCAAGGACGCAGGGAGCGTCGATATTGGGTGAAATATCGACGCGACCGAGGACGCAGGCAGGCGACGGTTCGCAGGCGCAGCCCCACCGCGGTTGGCCTACCAACGCAGATGTACGGCCAGGCGCGCGGGAGTTATCGATCAATCATCCAGGATAGGCTTCGGCGCAGATGGCGGCCCCCAACCCTTCCGCGTCGTACAGCCTGACCATCCGCGTCGAGCTCCCGGCCGTCGCCGGGTCGTTCGCGAAGGTCGCGGCGGCCATCGGCGAGGCCGACGGCGACCTCGGCGCCATCGACCTGGTCCGGGTCTCGCGCGAGAGCCGCGTGCGCGACGTCACGGTGTCGGCATCCGACTCCGACCACGGCCAGCGGATCGTCGACGCCGTCCGGAACGTCCCCGGGGTCACCATCGTGAACGTCTCCGACCGCACGTTCCTCATGCACTTGGGCGGGAAGATCGAGGTGCAGAACAAGGTGCCGATTAAGACGCGCGACGACCTGTCGATGGCCTACACGCCGGGCGTCGCCCGCGTGTGCCTCGCGATCGCCGCCGACCCCGACAAGGTGCGGGCGCTCACGATCAAGCAGAACGCGGTTGCCGTCGTGACCGACGGGACAGCCGTGCTCGGGCTCGGGAACATCGGCCCGAAGGCGGCCATGCCGGTGATGGAGGGCAAGGCGATGCTCTTCAAGGAGTTCGCCGGGATCGACGCCTGGCCGATCTGCCTCGACACCACCGACACCGACGAGATCATCATGATCGTGAAGGCGATCGCACCGGGATTCGGCGGGATCAACCTCGAGGACATCGCGGCGCCGCGCTGCTTCGAGATCGAGGGACGCCTGCGCCGCGAGCTCGACATCCCCGTCTTCCACGACGACCAGCACGGCACGGCCGTCGTCGTCCTGGCGGGCCTCCTGAACGCCGCCAAGCTGGTGCAGAAGCGGCTGGACGAGCTACGCGTCGTCCTGGTCGGCGTCGGCGCCGCGGGCGTCGCCGTGTCGAAGCTCCTCATGGAGGCCGGCGTCACGGACATCGTCGGGTGCGACCGCGGGGGGGCGCTGCACCCCGGCCAGAAGGGCCTGACGGCGATCAAGAAGTGGTATGCGCGAAACACGAACCCGCGCGCGTTCCAGGGCACCGCCGACGAGGCGCTCAAGGACGCCGACGTCTTCATCGGGCTCTCGGGGCCGGGCGCCGTGTCGGTCGAGGCGGTGCGCTCGATGGCCGACGACGCGATCGTGTTCGCGATGGCGAACCCCGACCCGGAGGTGCGGCCCGAGGACGTCATGGGCGACGTGCGGGTGCTCGCGACCGGCCGCTCCGACTACCCGAACCAGATCAACAACGTGCTCGCGTTCCCGGGGATCTTCCGCGGTGCGCTCGCCGCGCAGGCGACCGGCATCAACGACCAGATGAACCTGGCCGCAGCGCGAGCCATCGCCGCGGTCATCAGCGAGGACGAGCTGTTCGAGGAGTACATCATCCCGAGCGTCTTCAACAAGGCCGTCGTCGAGGTCGTCGCGCACGCCGTCCACGAGGCCGCGATCGAGACGGGCGTCGCGCAGCGCACCACCAGCCCGACGCAGGATCCGACGGCGATCTACCGGTAGCGGGGGTTTCTTAGCGGCTCTCGAGCTCGGACCGGGCTTCGAGGGCTGCCTGCGCGAACGCGTCGAGCGCGAGGGCGACGTCCTGCTCCGGTCCTGGCTCGGCAGCGACGTGCTCGTCGAGGAAGGCGTTGATCGCGTCCCAGTGTGCGGTCGGGGCGTCGGCAAGCTCCTTGAGCTCGTCAGGCGACGCCGCCGCGAGCATGTCGGACCGGGCGACATCGTCGGCCTCGGAGTAGCGGGCGATGAGCGGACCGAGATGCTGCAGGTCCGCAGGGAGAAGCGACGGGTCGAGATCGTCGTCCGGCACGGCGGGGGACTCTATCCGTCGGGACTTCGTTCGAGGCACGGGCAGATCGGCGGTCACCGTCGCCGGCCAGCCAGCTCTCCTAGGGAGCGCTGGCCGGCGCCGGGGTGGTGGGTGGGCGGGTTGGGGATGCGGTGGTGGGTGGGTGCGACGGTGGCCGGCGCGCCCCAGGTAGCGCACGCCGGACGCCGTCGCAGAGCCCGGTAGGGCTCTCGCGGCTCGGCGTGCGGCGCCACGTGTCGGCTGGGTGAAACGACAATTGGTGTTCCCCGACACCCCTATGTGACACCCCGACACCCACCCCTGACGCGCGGCCCGCCAAGCTCTCCCACGTGCCGTCCGACTACCTCCCCACCCTCTATAAGGCGCGCAAGGTGCCGACCAAGCAGCCGGTGTGCATGATCTGCATCGACCGCACCCGCGGAAAGACGCAACTCGTGCGACTGGGCTACGGCGTCAGCGTGTCACTGTGCGCCGCACACGCCAGCACCGAGTTCCAACGCCAGCGAAACGGACGCGACTTCGCCCGCACACTCTTGGGCGTATGGCAAGCGTGTGGATGCCTGACCGCCGCCAGACACAAAGCAATCCACGCCCACCTCACAAGCCAGACCGACCAACCAGCCCGGCCCCGACCGGGAAGCTACGCCTGGCCCGAACTCCGCCGCACCCTCGAACACCGCTACGCCGCGGGCGCCCGCCCCGCCGACATCGCCCACACAATCCACACCCGCTACGCCACCTGCCCCGCACACCCACCCAGCCACCGCACCCTCCAACGCTGGCACCACCAACGCCGCTGGCTCCACCACCCGCCGTAGGGCTTCTCAGCGGTTCGAGCTCGAACTGCGCCTCGCCGGTGTGGTGGTTGGGGCGACCAGACTCAGGGTCTGTGTACGAACCGGCTGGTGGCGGGTGGTGCTGCGCCGGGACGTGTCCGCCGAGGCGGCGCGTATGTCCTGTGTGCGTCCTTCGCTGCTGATCGTCGGCGCGACGTGCATGGTCGTTGCGGGGTGCTCGACCGGCTCGGCGCCGGCGTCGCCGGCCACGTACGCGGGCGCCACGTCCGCGGCGGCGACGCACCGGCGGCGACACCGGGCCGGCACGCGCGCCTCGGCTACGGCCGATCGCGCTGGTCACAGCCGAGCGCCTGAACGAGGTCGTCGCCCTGTCGCTGCCGACCGGGCGGGTACTTCGCCGGGTGCACGTGGCAGGGCGCCCGACCACCGTGGCGGCCGGGCGCAACAGCCCGGCGGTTGTCGTCAGCCCGGGATCGGGGCGGGTCACGCTGCTCCTGGTCCCGACACTCCAGCCGATCGCCGTGCTGCGCGGGTTCCGCTCGCCCCAGATCGCCACCATCATGCGCGGCGGCGCGTTTGCCCTGCTCACCGACGGCGCGGCCGGAACCGTGTCGTCCATCCAGTTGGCCGAGCATCGGGTGGTGGACCGGGTCGAGGTGGGTCGGGGCGCTCACCATCTCGCGCTGAGTCCGGACAACCGCACGGCGTGGGTGGCGCTGGGCGAGACCGCGACCGCCATCGTGGTTCTCCGCTCGGAGCCCCGCGGACTGCGGGTGATCGGCCGGCTGCACCCGCCGGTCGCCTCCCACGACCTGGCGTTCGCCCCCGACGGCCGCACGGTGTGGGTGACGTCCGCGACCGCTCCGTTCGTCTCGGTGCTCGACGCGCGAACCGGCACGACGGTGGCGCGAGTGCCCGCGGGCCGGGCGCCGCAGCACATCGCGTTCGCCGGTGGGCGCGCGTACATCACCAGTGGTTACGGCGCGTCGATCGAGATGGTGGACGCACAAACACACAGGGTGTTGCGCAAGGTCCGGTTGCCGTACGGATCGTTCAACCTCGCCGCCTTCGGCGACCTGATCGTCACCACATCGCTTCTGGACGGCCGCGTGACAGTCCTTCGCGGACGGACGCTGCGCTGGGTGATGACCACCACAGTCGCGCCCAACGCCCGCGCAGTGGCCATCGCACGGGTCGGCTAACGAGCGGCCCATCCGCCCACCGGATCATTCGTACACAGGGCCTCAGGTGGGTTGTGCGACCCAGAGCCGTGGATCGCCGTCGCCGAGATCGGTGATGCCCTCGTCGATCAGCGCGCCGCACACGAGGGTGCGCCGGTGCGCGGCGAAGGTCAGCACGTGGGCGATCACGCCGCCGTAGGTGAAGACAACGGGCGGGTCGCAGGTCGTGTCGATGAACGTCTCTTCGAGGCGGTCCTCGTCAATGATCGTGCGAACGTCGGTGAGGAAGCCCGGGCCGGCGTCGGCGAGGCGCCGGCGCATCGAGGCGGTGCTCTCGTCGCGCTCGACTCCGAAGTCGTACCGTCGCTGGTTGATCGACTCGTGCCACATCGCAAGCTGGCCCACGAGTCGGGAGAGCAGCGAGCGCAACGTCGGAGCGTCGTCGATGCCCTCGACCGAGACCACGATCGGGCGGTCGAGGGCCTCGTCGCTCAGCCCGTCGGCTCGCGTGATCATCTCCCCGACCAGCCACACGTGGTGCTCCACCATCCGGGTGAGAAGATCCATACTGGTCACCGTCCTCTCTGCGGGCAGCGACAGGCCGCCCGGCGGGTTGAAGTGCACAGCAGCCACCGCTCCGATCCGAAAGCTCGACGGCCGGGCCCGCCAGCCTGACGGCGTGCGGCCGTACGCACGCCTGAAGGCACGCGTGAACGCCTCGTGCGAGGCATAGCCGGCCTCCAGCGCGACGGAGAGCACGTGATCGTCCGCGGTGCTGAGGCGGTAGGCGGCGCGTTCGAGAAGGATCCTCCGGCGCAGCGTCGCCGGCGGCTCGCCGAGCGCCGCGGACACCAGCCGGTCGACGTAGAACCGTGACATGTGCAGCCTCGCTGCCAGCTGCTTCGAGCTCGACTGCGCGTCATCCAGCCCCTCAGCCAGGTGGTCGAGGAACCGTGCCAGGGTGTCGGTCGCCAGACTCACCCCATGATCGTGCCACCGGCGTGACGCACCCGCTTGATCACGCTTGCCAAGTTGCCGGCCCGGGTCAGTCGCCCTCTGCCGGGAGCGCGAGCTCGCCGTCGAGCAACTCGGCGGGGATGGCATGACGCGGCTCGATGTCGTGTACGTAGCGGCCGCCCCGCATCCATGACGCGCCCGCTGCGATCAGGCAGGCGACGATCGCGAAGTCGAACGCCTCGTCGAGGCCCGACGAGAACGGCCCCGACATCAGGCTCGGGAAGAACGAGCGCCCCGTGAGGTAGGCGCCGTTCGCGGCCGGGAGGTGGTGCACGGCCGGGCCGAGAAGCTGACCGATCGGATTCAGGCCGAGGAACGACGCGAACAAGAGGCCGACCGGCGGCAGGTGGGCGACCCGGTGCGCGTCGGCCGGGGGCACACCCTGAGCGATCAGGCCGTGGCTCAACGTCGCCGGAAGGCTCGACGCAAGGCCGACCACCATGAGCGAGAAGAAGACGCCGATCGAGAGCACCATCGCCGAGTTCTGGAAGGTCGCGCTCATGCCCGCCCCCACCCCGCGCCGGTGCGGCGGCAGGCTGTTCATGATCCCCGTCTGGTTGGGCGACGCGAAGAGGCCCATCGCGAGCCCGATCAGGAGCAGAAGCGCGGCGAACGCGCGGTAGTCGAAGTCGACGGGCAGGAGCTCGAGCAGGAAGAACGCGAGCGCCGCGAGCAGCATGCCGCCCGTCGCGAACGGCCGCGCCCCGAAGCGGTCCGAGAGCCACCCCGACGCCGGCCCGGCGACCAGGAACCCGACGGTCAGCGGCAGCATGTAGATCCCCGCCCAGAGCGGTGTCTCGGCGAACGAGTAGCCGTGCAGCGGAAGCCAGATCCCCTGGAGCCAGATGATCAGCATGAACATGAGGCCGCCGCGGCCGAGCGAGGCCAGCAGGCTGGCGACGCTTCCGGCCGTGAAGGCCCGGATGCGGAAGAGGCCGAGCCGGAACATGGGCTCCTCGGTGCGAAGCTCGATCACGACGAAGACGCCGAGCACCGCCAGGCCGCCGAAGAGCTCTACGAGCACAGCCGGGTTCGTCCACCCCATCGTGTGTCCGCCGTACGGCTGGATCCCGTAGGTGATCCCGACCAGCACCGCGATGAGCCCGACCGCGAACGTGAGGTTGCCCCACCAGTCGACGCGCGCCGGATGGCGCTCGCCGCGCTCCTCGAGCCTCCACCACGACCACGCCGTCCCGGCGAGGCCGACCGGCACCGACACGAGGAAGACGAGGCGCCATGAGACGGGAGCGAGGACGCCGCCCAGCACGAGGCCGATGAACGAGCCGGCGATGGCCGAGACGGCGTTGATCCCGAGCGCCAGGCCGCGCTCGTTGTGCGGGAACGCGTCGGTCAGGATCGCCGACGAGTTGGCCATGAGCAGGGCGCCGCCGACGCCCTGGACGATCCGCATCGCGATCAGCCAGCGGGCGGCGGCCGAGCCGTCCATCCACGTGAGCGAGAGCAGGATCGAGCCGGCCGTGAAGATCGCGAACCCGAAGTTGAACATGCGCACCCGTCCGTACATGTCCCCGATCCGCCCGAAGCTGACGACGAGCACAGCCGTGGCGACGAGGAAGCCCATGAGCATCCACAGGAAGTAGCTCGAGTTCCCCGGTTCGAGCGGATCGAGGTGGATCCCGCGGAAGATGTCGGGCAGCGCGATCAGCACGATCGACGAGTTGATCGTCGCCATCAGCATGCCGATGGTCGTGTTCGAGAGCGCGACCCACTTGTACCGATCGCCCCGCCGGGTCACTGCGTCGACGGCCCCTCATGTAGCTCGTGCAGGATGTCGCGCACCCGCCGGCGCTTCGAGACGAGCTCGTCCTCGAGCTCCTCGAGCGCCGCCCGCCGGGCCCGAACCAGCGCGAGCTGCGTGTCGAGAGGCTCGCGCGCCTCGGCGGCGATCTCGGCCCGGTCGGCGTCGCTCGGGTCGGAAGCCCACCGCTCGCGCAACGCCGCCTGGGCCTCCTCGGCAGCCGCCCAGGCCCGCAGGTCGGCGAGCGAGAGGCCGAGCAGGTCACGGATCCGGATCAGGTCCGCGAGGCGGGCCTCGTCGCCGGCGTCGTAGACCCGGTGGCTGCCGTGGCGGCGGCCGTGGCCGGGCAGGAGGCCGAGCTCCTCGTAGTACCGAACGGTCCGCGGGGTCGCGCCGACCCGGCGTGCGAGCTCGCCGATCCGGATGTGGGTGGGGGCGGTTGCTGCCATAAACCTTCCCTTCACGTTATATTATCAGCGCAAGACTCCGTCAAGAACCTGATCCTCACGTCATGATCATCCGCTGGCACGGGCAGTCCGCCTACACCATCACGGGTGCCGAGCACACGGTCACCGTCGACCCGTTCGGCCCGTTCCCACCCGAGGTGGCCGCCCGCATCAGCTTCGCCTATCCGCCGATCGAGCCCCACCCGGCGCACGTCCTGCTCGTGACCCACGAGCACCGCGACCACAACGCGGTCGAGGTCGTGACCGGCGAGCCGCACCTGATCCGCTCGACCGCGGGGCGCTTCGAGTCGCCGATCGGCGAGATCGTGGCCGTCGCGTCCGAGCACGACCCGGACGCCGGCACCGCCCGCGGCCCGAACACGATCTACGTCTTCTCGCTCGACGGCCTGCGCATCGCCCACCTCGGCGACTTCGGCCAGCGCGAGCTGCGCCCAGAGCAGCGGGCGGCGATCGGCGATGTCGACCTCGTCTTCCTACCCGTCGGCGGCGGCCCGACGATCGGCGCGGCCGCGGCCGCCGTCATCGTTTGCGACCTGGCCCCGGCCTACGCCGTCCCCATGCACTACCGCACGCCGGCGATCGACTTCCTCGAGCCGCCGGACGCGTTCCTGGCGCTCTTCGACGACGTGGACCGGCTCGAGGGGCCCGAGTGGACCGTGCCGGCGGAGCGACCACCTGCGACGCGGGTGGTCGTGCTTCAGCCGCCCCTCGCCTGAACTCCCCGCGAGGTCAGTACCGATCCATGTACTGGCGGATCTCCCAGTCGTGGACCTGCTCGTTGTAGGACGCCCACTCCTCGCGCTTCAGGCGGACGTACTCCATGAAGATGTGATCGCCCAGCGCCTGGCGCATGACGTTGTCGGCCTCGAGCTTGTCGAGCGCGTGCGACAGGTCGTGCGGCAGGCTGCCGATCCCGAGCTCGCGGGACTCGTCCTCGGTCATGTGGTAGATGTTGCGGTTGACCGGCTCGGGCGGCTTCAACCCGCGCTTGATGCCGTCGAGGCCCGCCGCCAGCATGCACGCGAGCGCCAGATACGGGTTCGCGGTCGGGTCCGGCGTGCGCAACTCGATCCGCGTCGAGCGCCCGCGCTTGGCGGGGACGCGGATGGCAGCCGAGCGGTTGCCGGGCGACCAGGCGATGTAGACCGGCGCCTCGTAGCCGGGCAAGAGCCGCTTGTACGAGTTGACAGTCGGGTTGGCGACCGCGGTGATCGCGGGGATGTGCTCGAGGATGCCGGCGATGTAGGAACGGGCCTCGGTCGAGAGCTGGAGGTCGTCGCCCTCGTCGAGGAAGGCGTTCTCATCGCCCCGGGCGAGCGACTGGTTGATGTGCATGCCCGAGCCGTTCTCGCCGTGGATCGGCTTGGCCATGAACGTGGCGTGCATCCCGTGGCGGGCGGCGATCGTCTTGACGACCATCCGGAACGTGATCAGATTGTCGGCCGTGGAGAGCGCGTCGCCGTGGCGGAAGTCGATCTCATGCTGGCCGATCGCCACCTCGTGATGGGCGGCCTCGAGCTGGAAGCCCATCTGCTGGAGCGTGACCTCGATGTCGCGCCGGCAGTCCTCGCCGCGGTCGATCGGCGCCACGTCGAAATAGGTCGCGGCGTCGTGCGGGTCGACGGTCGGGTTGCCGTCCTGGTCGAGCTTGAAGAGGAAGAACTCGGCCTCGGGGCCGACGTTCATCGTGTAGCCCAGGTCGGCGGCCTCCTTCAGCACCCGGCGCAGGTTCGTGCGCGGATCGCCGGCGAAGGGCTGGCCGTCGGGGTCGGCGACGTCGCAGATCAGCCTGGCGGTGCGGGCCGACTCGGTACCGCGCCACGGGAGCACCGCGTACGTCGCGGGGTCGGGCAGGAAGTACATGTCGGACTGCTCGATCCGCTTGAACCCGCGGATCGACGATCCGTCGAACATGAGCTCGTTGTCGAGCGCCTTCTCGAGCTCGTCGACGGGGATCGAGACGTTCTTGACGGCGCCGTACGGCTCCGTGAACTGCAAGCGCACGAAGGCGACGCTGTCGCGCGCGCACTGCTCCAAGACTTCCTGCTTGTCCATGGCAGTCCTTCCCCTGTATTCCGGAGCGAGTGTCATAGCCCTGAGTCCTTCCGCTTCGGTGTCCCGGCCGGGGGCCAGTGTATAGCGTGCCCCGGATGATCCCGCCCCGGTCACAGGGCGCCGCCGAGGGCCGCCGAAAAATTCCCCGCAATGTGCGGGCAATGGGCTGGACGAGCCTCGTGAACGACGCCGCGTCGGAGCTCCTCTACCCCGTCCTGCCGCTCTATCTCGTCGTCACGCTGCACGCCCCGGCGGCGGCCGTGGGCCTCGTCGAGGGGGCCGCCGGCGCGGCGTCGCAGATCGTCGGCTACGTCGTCGGCCGGCGGTCGGACCGCATCCACCGGCGGCTCCCGTTCGTGTGGGCCGGCTACACCCTCTCGAACATCTCGAAGCCGCTCGTCGCGCTGGCCCCGGCCTGGGGCTGGGTGCTCGGGGCGCGGGTGCTCGACCGGACCGGGAAGGGCCTTCGCACGGCGCCGCGCGACGCGCTCCTTCGCGACTCGTCCGACCCCAACCGGGCCGGCGCGACGTTCGGATATCACCGCTTCATGGACTCAGCCGGCGCGACCGTCGGCCCGCTCCTGGCGCTCGGGCTCCTCGCCGCCGGGCTGTCGCTCCGCCAGGTGATCGTGGTGTCGATCGTTCCGGCCGTGCTCACGATGTTCGCCCTTCGCGCCGTTCGCGAGGCGGCGCCCCGCGAGGCGCCGCGCAGCGCGCCACCGCCGACCCGCGACCTGCCGCGGGCGTTCTGGTCCTTCAGCGCAGCCTGGGTCGTCTTCTCGCTCGGAAACTCGGCCGACGTCTTCCTGCTCCTGCGGGCGCGCGACCTCGGCCTCTCCGCCACCGGGGTCGTCTTCGCGTATGCCGTCTACAACACGCTCTACTCGGGCCTCTCGTGGCCGCTCGGGCACCTGTCCGACCGGATCGGCCGGCGGCGGCTGCTGGCCGCGGGCCTCGTCGTCTTCGCCGCCGTCTACGCCGGGTTCGGCTTCGCGAACGGGACGGCCGTGCTGTGGCCGCTCTTCGCCCTCTACGGCTGCTACATGGCGGCGACCGACGGCGTCGCCCGCGCGCTGGTGGCCGACCTGTCGCCGACCGGGCTGCGGGCAACCGCGCAGGGCACGTTCCGGCTCCTGACGGGGGGCTCGGAGGTCATCGCCAGCATCGTCGCCGGCGTGCTCTGGTCGAGCGTCGCGCCCGGCGCCGTGTTCGCCCTCGGTGCCGGCGCCGCGGTCACCGGGCTCGTCCTCCTCACTGCTTGGAGCCGGCCAAGAGTGATCATCTAGACTCCCGCGCCGACATGCGGGCTCGTACCCCTCCGGTGCTGGCCGCGACGGCGGCGATGGGCGTGGCGGGCCTGGCCGCTCCGGCCACGGCCAATGCCCACGCGATCGGCACCGTCACCTACCAGTCCCCCGTCCCCCTGTGGCTCTACGTGATGGCGGGCGCGATCGCCGTCGCAGTGTCTGTCCCGGTCGCCGCGCTCGCCGACACCCGGATCGGACGCCACCTCGGCCCGAACCTGTACCGGCCCGGCTCCGGCCGCCTCGTCCGCGTTGCCCAGATCGTGGCTGCCGTGCTGCTCGTCGAGATCGTGGCGGCCGGCCTCTTCGGCTCCGAGGAGTTCGCGGCGAACCCGGCGACTGTCCTGGTCTGGGTCGACCTGTGGGTGGGCCTCGGCCTGGTCTCGGCGGTCTTCGGGCCCGTCTGGGACCTGGTGAACCCCCTCCGCCTGATCGGCGACCTCGTCGACCGCGTGAACCCCCAGCCGCCCCTGGCCTACCCAGAGGCGCTCGGAGCCTGGCCGGCGGTCGCCGCCCTCGCAGCATTCGGCTGGATGGAGCTGGCCTGGCCGGGCGGCAGCCACCCGTTCGACCTGGCCGTCGTGATCGTCGTGTACGTGCTCTTCCAGGTCATCGGCATGGCGCTCGTCGGCGCCGACGTGTGGCTCGAGCGGGCCGAGCTCTTCACGAGCTTCAGCCGGCTCATGGCACGCGTGTCGCCGTTCGAGTGGTACGTCGTCTCGGACCGGCCCTGCCCGGCCGACCTGCACGACCCCGGCGAGGTGGTCGGGTGCGGAGCCTGCTGGCGCCAGGCGGCTCCCGAGGAGCGCGGCATCCGCTGGCGCGGCTTCACGTCGGGGACATGGCGCGACCTGCCGCTACTGCCCGGCGGTGCGGCGATGATCGTCGTGCTCCTCGCGATCGTGCTCTTCGACGGCTTCGCCGAGACGATGCGGTTCACGGATCTCGCCCAGTGGATCCATCGCCACTGGACGTCGCTTCCCGACACGGGCCTGCGGACGCTCATGATGGTCGGCTTCGTCGTCCCGCTGGCCGCGATCTTCGTCGCGGTGGCCGCCGCGGTCGGCCGCCGCGGGCGCGGCTTCCACGACGCCGTCGACCGGTACGCCCCCACGCTCATGCCGATCGTCGCCGTCTACTTCGCGGCCCACTACCTGCTCTACCTCGTGACCTATGGGCAGCTCACGTGGAAGGTCATCATCGACCCGCTCGAGCGCGACTGGGTGCCCGACCTCGGCGTCTGGACCGGCTACCCGTCCGGCGCCGCCTGGGCGTTCCAGGTCACCGTCATCGTGCTCGGGCACGTGTGCGCGATCTTCGCGGCGCACCGGATCGCCCTCAGCGTCGTCTCACGGCGGCGCGCCGCGGTAGTGGTGCAGGCACCGCTGATCGCGCTCATGATTGCCTACACGGTGCTCGGCCTCTGGATCCTCGGCCAGGCGTACACGAGCGGGTAGCCCGTCAGACGTCCTCCGCCGCGGTTGCGAGCTCGCACGCGACTTCCTTCACGTCGCGGTTGGCGTTCCACACCTGCTCCTGACGCTCCGAGCCCGTCCCCTTCTCGAGGATCGCCTCGATGCCCGCCAGCGCCTCGGCGCATCGGAGCTCGCGCGCGATCGACTTCAGCTCGCGCAGGCGCCGCTTGACGAGCGTCCGCGCCGGCATCTTCACGCGCTTCCCCGCCGACAGGTCCATGAGGGGGGCGTCGAGGCCGTAGCGGGCGGCCAGCCACTTGTTCTCGGCCATCAGCATGCGGTGATACGAGAGCACCGGCTCGCCGGCCTGGAAACGGTCGAGCAGGAGCTTCACCAGGCACTGCACGTAGGCGGCCAGCGCGATCGTGTCCTCAATGCGCGTCTGGCAGTCCATCACCCGCACCTCGAGCGTGCCGAACCGGGGATGCGGACGGACGTCCCACCACAGGTGGGTGTAGTCGCCGATCGCGCCGGTGGCCTCCATGAACCCGACCGCGTTGGCGTAATCCTCGTAGCCCTCGAACCGGGGCGGGAGCCCGCTGCGGGGGAAGGCGGCGAAGATCATGGCGCGGGTCGACGCCAGGCCCGTACGCTCGCCGCGCCAGAACGGCGAGTTGGCCGAGAGCGCGAGCAGCACTGGGAGCTCGATCAGGACGCCCTCCATGACCGCCAGCGCAGCCTCTGGCGTCGGCACGGCCACATGGACGTGCATGCCGAACACCAGCTCGCGCCGGGCGACGTACTGGAGCATCTCGACCAGCGCCCGGTAGCGGTCTCGCGCGGTGATCTTCTGGTGCTCGTAGAGCGAGAACGGGTGCGTCCCGGAGGCGGCGAGGCGCATCCCCTCGGCCCGGGCATGCTCGGCGACGTAGGCCCGGATGTGGCGCAGGTCCGTCTCGGCGGCGGGGACGTCCTCGCACACGACCGTGCCCGACTCGAGCACACACTGCATGAGCTCGGGCTTCAGCCGGTCGGCGAACTCGCTGTCGGCGGCCTTCTCGAGCAGGGGCTCAACCCCGGACACGAGGTCCCAGCTCTCCGGGTCGACGAGCATGTACTCCTCTTCGACTCCCACAGTGAGCGGCGGCCCCGCGCCGAAGCGGTGATCGAGGACGCTGGAGCGCGTCCCCCCTTGCCCCCTCCGGCAGCGTGCGACATGAAGCCGTGGTTGTACCCCATTTCGAGGCGCTTGCCAACGCCGGCAGTACTATGGGCCCAGGCCGAAGTGGCGGAACGGTAGACGCACGCGACTCAAAATCGCGCGGCCGAGAGGCCGTGTGGGTTCGACTCCCACCTTCGGCACCTGACCGGTGGCGACACGCGACGACAACCGGGATGGATAGGCGACAAGTCGCCTACTCATGCGGATCGGGCTTGGCTCGCCGCTTGCAGGCATCTTCTGCGCCGCGGCACAAATACGGCACAAGACCGCTTGGCCGCAATGGGTCCGATCGCCTGTCTAGAGTGCTGCCAGGGACTCGAGGTAGGCCTCTTACCGCGGCACGTACCCGCCTCTAAGACGGCTCGCGGTGTGTACGACTCGGGAAATCGGGTTCGGGTTGGCCGAGTCGAAGCTGGTGCAGTACCGAGAGTGCGATCTGTGCGTCGCCAAGGTCGGCGATCGCGGCTCGTGCCAGCTCCGCGCATGCTCACCAGCCGCTCATCCTCCGGTTTCGAACCGGGCAAACCGGCCGCTCTGAGACCATCGAGGTGGTGGACTCCATCATCGACTCAGACGGGGCCAGGTGGCGTTCGAGGAAACGAAGCTGGTGCTAGCGGTGGAGGGGCTGCGCGAGCGACCCGGCATGTCCGGGTCGAGGCCCCGGGCCGGCTGATCCCAGCTAAGAGACGCCGACCCGGATCGCGGCTGCTCACCGCGGTTACAGCGGGCACTGGTCGTAGCCCGGGACGAGGCGGCGGGCCGGCGAATGGCGATGCGGACGGTGACGTCGGCGCATCGGCATTCCGGCAGGATCTTGTTTGCCGATGTGCTCTTAGCTGAGATCGCCGGGGGGGTCGAGCCGGGGCGTGGCGAGTTCGTCCCGCTGGTCCCCGAGTGTGCCCATGTAGCGTGCTCCCGGCACGGCGTGAGCGCAACACGTGGAAGCATGCGAGCATTCGGCGATAGACGCCGTTCTTGGAGCAGCGGCGAGCTCGAGCATCCCGCCGCTAGGTGTCTCGACCGGAGGCGTCGGTGTGAGCATTGGGCGATCGGTCGGGTGGTTGGACGTCGGCTGATAGTCGCGACCTCTGCCCCTAACCGTTCGCGCTACGCTCGACCCAGGCGCTTCGCTTTCTGCTTGCACGCTGCGCAGAAGCGAAGCTGATCATCCGCGAGCGGCCGGTAGCACAACTCACAGGGCCGCGGATTGAAGCGCGAGTGGCGCGCCAACGACGACGAGGAACGCGGTGAACCGGGAGGCTGCCGAGTCGTGCCCATCGACTCAATGGTACGCGGCTAGCCGCCGACTACGGCTGTGCCCCGCCCGGCCACAGGGAGGGAACGACAGTCCAGGCGCTGCTTTCCCGACCGAACGAGGCACAGCCACGCGCATTCGAAGTACCGCGTCGACGCCGCACTGCGTTACCTTCGTCCACCCTTGCCATAACGATCGGGCCAGTCCGGACGATCTTGAAGGTGACGACGAGAGGACGCGCATCCGGGTAGGGGAGGGTCAGACCCGGATTTCCGGCTCAAGCCCCGACCCAGCGGTTTTCAGGTTCGCGCCTCGCGCTACCGCTTCGCTCGGCTCCTACTCGAGCAGACCGCACTGGTCACGGGGACGGCCTTGAACCCTGGGCCGCACGCATCGTGCTTGCGCTGCTGGCCCGCCTTACGCGGATACGCTCCCAGCTCCCGTTACCAGATCCAGCTCCATCCGCCCCCGAGCATGTCGACGATCTGTCTTGTCCGGGCAATCGTGCGTGGCGCCGTCGATGAGGATGCCGTCCAGATGCACGGCGCGGGGTGGCTGGGATGGGTGATGCCGCGATAGTTGGCCGCGAGTCCGCACACCCTGGCGAGTTCGGCCGCGTCGCCGGCGCGACACGCCACGGGTTGGCCAAGGTTTCCGCGACCGGCGCTCTCAAGTCCTGGGCGCCGAGCGTCGGCCAAGTCAGCGGTTTGGCCTGCCCTCCTCGCTGCCATCCCAAGGTGCTCGCATTGGCATTCTCACCCACCGGCAAGGGACTCTACGTCGGCGGCCACTTCGGCAAGGTCGACGGCGTAGCCCGCAACGAGGCCGCGGAAATCTCGCTGGCCCACCCACAGAACGTCTTGGCGTTCAACCCCAACATCTACGCCAACGCCAACTGCCCAGCCTGCACGACCGTCGAGACGCACCGCGTCTACACCATCATCCCGACAAGCGACCGCGTCTACACCTGCCGCGGAACCGGCAGGTCAACACGAACCGCCGATCGTTCAACGTCAGCGCCTTCGACCCCCACAGCGGCGGGCTCCTCTCGAGCTTCACCCAACAGGACGACGGCGACACACCCGGCTGCACCCTCCGCGGCGACATCCTCTACGCCGGCGGCCACTTCAACGTGGCCGGCCCGGACTGTCAACCCAACCACACAGGCACCTGCTCCACCCGCCACCACGTCGCCGCCTTCGACACCCGAAACAATAAGCTCCTGAGTTGGAACCCCGACGCCAACTCGCCCCACGGCGTCTTCGTCGTCACCCACAGCCGCCGCCTCGTCGCATTCGGCGGATTCTTCACCCAACTTCGGCGGACGCGCACAACAAGGCATCGCCGTCTACCCCAAAGGCAGCCTGCCCTAACTCGACGGCTCCCGCCAAGCCACCGTCAACACCGGAGTCAACACGCCGACGATCGGAACCGTCGAGCCCGCTGCTTCGAGCGAGCCCTGAGTCGGATGTGTTCCGCCGTCATAATCAGACTGGCCGCGACGTTCATACAGTTCGCGCACATCGGAAACTCGGTTTCGACGGTGTCGCGCGGCACGATTCGGCCAGTCGTGAGCCGACACAGCGACGCAGACGCTGGCTCGCTGCCCCGAGAGCGGCTCGGTGCCGGCAGACACTGCTGTCCGGGCAGGTGAAGTCGGGTCAGTCCGACGATAACCCCCAACGCATCAACGATCCCGTCAAGGACGACCAACGCTTGCTGTTCAGGATGGCCAATCGAGACGCTCATGCGAAGGGATTGCATCGGTGTACACGGCTCGAACGGGCCGCGTGGATAGCCCTACGTCTCGCTCCTCGTCGCAGAGGGGAAGAGCGACCGTCATTGGAAACCTGAGGAGCGAGACGGGCTACCCAGCGGCCAGCCGTACAACGCCGTCCGTTAAGGGATGGTACTGGCGAGACTAGCTCGGCTGCTCCGGGCCAGGTATCCCCAGATTGTGGTACGGGAGCCTCGCTCGGACCGATACCGCATTTCGGTGATGGACAGCGGGGCGGAGTTCCTTAATGTGTGGGTTCACCGGTCTTCTCGCAGGGCCGGGAAGTGCAGGCGTTTCGCCTCCCATATCGAGCGCGGAACGTGATCTGGACGTGCGCATGCCGTCGCCTTCCCACCTGTAGGGGCGGCACGCCGCGGCCACTTGACGAAGGGGGGTTCCCGTGTGCCCTGCCGTAGCTCCCGCCGATGTTGGAGGACACGGTGATCCGGCCACGGTGGCGCCGTTCGAGCCAGCCGCTGTGAAGGTCCGCCAGCGGCTCGTTCTTCCGCTCGCCGTGTGTGGCGTCGTGATCCTAGTGTCAGCCGCCTCAACTGCGACCGCCAAGGCAGGAACCATGCCGCCGCGGAAAGAGCTGCTTCGCGCGATCAACCATCTCCGCGCCGCATACGGCGTCGCCGGCGTCCGCGCCCACCCGATCGCTGCGCGGGATCGCGCTAGCTCACTCCGAGGACATGCTCAGGCACGACTACTTCGCTCACACCAGTCCCACCGGCTCGACACTCGCCTACCGCATCCACCGATCGGGATTCGTGCGCGGCTACTCGTGGGAAGCCGGAGAAACACTCGCCTGGGGCATCGGCACACACGGAACCGCCAAGGCCACCGCCATCGCCTGGCTGAAGAGCCCCCCACACCGCGCCATCATGCTGTCACCGGCCTACCACTGGATCGGCATCGGCCGAAACTGTGGACGATTCCTAGGCCACACAAACGCCTGCGTCTGGACAGCCGACTTCGTCACACGCTGGTAGCCCTCACGCTGCACTTCACGGCCGCCGGACATTAGAGGCGTCAGCCGCTGCGACGGCGAGCGTAGGTGTGGCGGGCCGAGCGCTGATCTCGTTACCCTTGCCGCCGCTCCGGCGGTCTCGAGTCGACGGCCCAGCAAGCGCTTACCGCCTGCTCGCCCAGGCGCCTCTTGCAAGACCGTTTCGATACCGCAATTCGGTGATGGAAAGACGAACCCGGCTCCCCTAGTCTTGTGGGCACACCCCGCTCTCAAGCCGTGCGGAGCGGGTGCGACGTGTCCCGCCTCCCAGATCGATTACGGACCGTGCATCTGGACGTGCGTAGAACCGTCGTCTCCCCACGTCTGGGAGGCGGGACGCGGCCTATCTTGGCAGGCCGATCGGACATCGGACGCCGACCAGATGGCCGACGTTGGAACTCCGACTCGTCGACTATACGAGCCGCCGCGGCGACTGCTGCAGTGGCCGCATCGCCGGCCAGGCCCGGCTCAGCTACGCACCGCGGTTAGCCATACGTCTCGCTCCTCGTCGCAAAGGAAGAGCGACAGCCAGAACTTGAGGAGCGAGACGGGCTACCCGACGGCCCAGCCACAAGGCGCCATCCGTACGGATGTGGCCTTGCGAGCCTAGCGGGCTGCCCCGGGCCGCGCATCCCCGAATTGTGGTAGCGCGATCTCGAACGGGATACCGCATTCTGGTGATGAAGACCGCGAGCAGCCTGTCCCGAATGTCGCTGTTTGCGGCGTTTCCGGCGATACGGATCGGCCTGGATACCGCATTGTGGGGATGAGCGCGCTACCGCATTCTGGGGACTGACGCGCGGCCTCCCTGGAGGGAGTGAACGCGACGAGGGCCGCCCCCAGATCCCTAGGAGCGGCCCCATGCCTGCCAACCAATCTCTACCTCGTCCAACGAGAGTGGTGTGGCGCTTCAAGCGTCCTCACACGTCGCCCTATGTCTCTCTACCCCTTCCCGAGGCGTCCGGACGCGTGTCGGGATGCGGCGCACCCTACTCGAGGTGCGCTGTCGAACACGCACCGATCTTCGCCACGTACCGCTGCAGCTTGTCGACGCCCTTCCAGTCCGCGAAGCCGTTCGGATGGTCGACCTTGGCGACCACCGCAGGCGCCGCGCCGAGCTCCTCGACGCACTGAGCGAACGGGTCGGGCCTGCGGATCAGGCAATGCACCTGCTGGCCGATCACGTTCACGCTCATCTCAAGCGTATCGCCCGGAGCGGGCGCCACCTCACGGTGGCACATCGCGTCCAGCGGCACCGTCGGGCCATCGCGACCCAGGATATGCGTCGTCTGCGCACCAGCTACGCCGGCGCCGCCCAGGACGGCACACGTCGCTCCGATCAGGATCGTCCTCTTCATTCTGCCCCTCCTTTCGGCGTGTCAGCCCGAACTCGTGGACAAACCTTCGGCACTGGACGCCCCAGCGCCATGTCGGTGCGCTGGTTCTCTAGCGGCCGGACGGCCTGGCCTGGCACTACGGCGTGGCACCGTCTCTTGGGAGGACCGACGGATCCCCACGGCTCGGCCTGCTGCGAGCGTAACGACGCTGCCCGCGGCGCACAGTGGTGCTGGCCTGACCGTCGAGGTGGTGCGCACCGGCACAGAGTTGCCGCGCGTAGCAACGACTGCCTCGGGACCACCGCCAGGTGTCCGAGCGCGGTGGAGCGTCGCTGCGAGCGGGCTTCCCTCCGGTTTGAGGTAGGCCCAAATACCGCGTTCTGGGGACTGTCCACGGCGAGTGGAGCGCACTAGGGTCGCACACCACTCCTCGCATGGCGACCGAAGAGCGCCGCCCGCTCTCTGGTCGTCGAGGCGCCGCGTCTCGCCCTTCACGCTCGAGCTCGTGTCCGACACGAAGCCCCCTCCTGCCGAGGAGGGCGAGACGCGGCGAACAACCGCGAGCCCCTGGGTGCGGAGGCCGCCCTGGCAGACGGCCTCCGCACCCTTCAGCCTCCCGCGTCCGCTGGGCGGGAGGAACCGCTGCCGTCACCCCATCCGTAGGCGGCGACGATACCGGCTCGGAACCGTCGCGACCACAAGCACGATCGTCCACTATCCACCTTTTCACGATCGGCGATCGCCGGTCGGACGGGACATGCGAAGAACGGTTCGCTAGTCCTCCGAGTGGCCGCGCAGGGCCTCGGGCCCGCAGGGCAAGCCGCGTCTCGTCCTACATCCGGCTCGGCTCCCGAAGCCGATGCCTCCCCCTAGGGCGGGGCGCGGTGAACGAGGCGGGTTCGGGAAGTGCCCCAGACGAGCGCCGCGTTGATCGCGTTGTAACGATCGGGGGTGGAGGCGCGGTGTTAGCAGGCGAGGGGGAGGCATTTGCGCGGCTGGTAGGTCAACTCAAGTCGCGGGGCCGGCCGGGCCTGTTCCTGTATCTCCACCGCGTCCCCACGCGGGGCCCGGCCGGCCTTCACTCCCAGACCCTCCCGTCGCCCGCGCGCGTCGCGGTGAACGCGCTTCAAGCGCGCCGCTCGCCAACACAGGGCCCACCCTTTCCTGATGCCCGGGAGCGCGTGTAGCAGACGAGAGCGGGTCGTGGCGGCGACTATCCGCGTTGTGCTCGACCTCGCCGCTGCTCCATCACCGCGTCGATCGCTAAATGCTCACCCCGCTGCCATTCGCCGCCTGCCTCGCCGCAGAGCCACCGGCCGGATTCGGAGCAGGCGACCGTCCCGAACCCGTTCCGAGTGGGCAAGGGTGCCGGGGAGACGAACCCCCCAGACGGCGCACCGCGCTACTCGGCGCCGTATTCTCCCGGGAGCTGGCGTGGGTGTCATCCGCTCGACGAAGCGTCAAGTTCATGACGAGGCTTCCTTTGCGGTCGTACTGCGTGCGCTGCCCTACGCCGCTATGCCCGTGCGGCGGCTCCGCGCTCGAGCCCGCTTCTGTCGCGCCCGCGCAGTGCGCCGAACCCCTAGGGTCTCGGCGGATCAACAAGCCCGGTGTCGGCTAGTGGTGCAAGCGCCACTCATGCACGCGCTGGCCGCACGCCCGCACGTAGGCGTGCGGGTAGGGATGGCGCTTCGCGTCGAGAACGAGCGCGCGCGGCTGGATGCATTGCACCATGTGCGTGTGCACGAGTCGCCCGCCCCAGCGCAGGTCGAGCCACGCCGCGCCGCAGCGATTCTTGTTTCGTTCCGCGCACGGGCGGGCGCTGATTTGGCCGAGGATCGTGATCGTGACGCGCTCGCCGTACAAGAACACGTGTCCCGGCGACGCTGAAGCGGCCGCAGCGAACACGACCAGCACGAGCGTGGCGGCAAGTGCTGTGATCCTGGCAGTCATTGCCTTTACCACCGGAGTCGTTATCGCGAGAATTTGTACTCCTGTTGCAGGCTCCGACTAAATCGGAGCACCGGCCAACCGCCGCGGCATCAGGGTTTCCCACAGACCAGCATGCGGTTCGTCCGCACAAACCGATTTCTCGGCGTGGCAAACGAATCGACCACTTATCGCGACGCTCGGACTGCTACACTCGCCAGCTTGTAGCTACCCGCCAAGTAACGTCGTCGGACGCGGATACAATTGACGCATCATGATTAGCCCTGAGACACGCTCGTCGCCGTGTCTCGCACCGCACGAGACGGCTGACATGCTCGCCGTGAGCCGCCAGACGGTGTATCGCCTTCGCCATCGCGGAGTGCTCCCGTCGGTTCGTGTCGGCGGCCAGGTACGCATACCACGCCGAGAACTTGCAAGGACACTTACCAGCTCAACTAACGAGGAGACAGCAGCATGAGCATGTTCGAGCACGAGCGCCGAGAGCAAGGCATTCCACAGCCGTTCAGAGAGCCGTCTGCTACCGCACAAGCCGCGCTGCCAGACCTCGAACAAGGCTGTCGCCAAGCGCGACGAGTACCTCGCCCCAGCACACGTAGACCTTTTCCGAGGTCGCACGGCTTACCGACGGGCTCCCCCGCCGCCCGCCAGCATGCCCGGGCCGTACTGGCGGCGGCAGTCGCCGCCGGCGAACCCTCACCGCCGAGCGCAGCCGAAGCCCAGATCGCGGATCTGAGGAGTCGCGCCATCGCGGTGGGCGATCTGATCGACGAGGAGCAGGATCGCGTGAACCAGACGATTACTCGGAACCGCGACTCGTGGAGACGTGACCTCGAGCGGCTGACCGGCGACCTCGCCGGCGAGCACGGTGCGGCGATTCTCCACCTCGAACGTATCCGGGCCCGACTCATCGACGCGGTCACCACTGCGAGTTGGCTCGTGCATCACCCGACGCCGCGTTCGGTGCCGGAAGTCCACCAGATCCCGCAGCCGCCGGAATACGCAGGCCAGCCGCCGCGCATCTAGTCGCATGTGCTCGCGGATCTTCGTCGCGACGCTGAGACGCTTCCCTATGCCGACGGTGTCAACCCGCACACCGACATCGCCAGCTCGTCGTCGAGGCCAGCGACAGGCACCGCGGCACGGCTCTCCAGGAAGGCGGAGTGATGCGCTGGTTCCGGGGCGGCACGGAAGGCCAATTTGGACGCGCTGGATCGCATCGCACAGATCCAAGCCGAGTCAAGGCCGAACGAGGCGGTCTAACAATCACCTTACCCACAGCCTCGCATCGCGCGAGAACGCTCGCCGCCCACCGTCACGGGCTCCGACGAAGCGTCAAAGGACGTCCGGGAGCGGCGGAGACGGTACTCGGTTCGGGCCACGCACGGCGGTTTGTCGTCGGCGTGAGATCGTCCTAAAGATATCGGCTGTCAATCCTAGGATGATAGTCGGGAGTAGTACGAAGAAGAAGATGAACCGCAGTGCAAGAACCTGGTCGTACCGGGACATCACGACCTCCGCACAGGCGGATATGACCGCGAGCGAAACGGGATTCACGAGCGCCGCCGCGGCAAGCGCAAGTACGGCTAGGCCGATCACGGCTCGCCACTTGGACGGACGGGCGGTACCACTGGCACCGCTCGTCGGACGGACCAAAACTCTCTCATACGTCGGACTCACGCTGATGCTGCTGGCCAGGCCGATCGCACTCTTCCTGTCCGCGACTCGGTGGGTGCGGCGACGCCGACTCGGAGATCGTTGAGCGGTCGTCCTGGCGACCGCTACCAACAGGAGCGGCAAGACTACGGACGAGGCGAGCGCCGCCAAGCCGAGATTCCGCCTCGTCACGCGCGTCCTTTTTCATAGTCGACGAGGGAGTGGCGGTGTCGAAGGGGGGTGAGCTCCAGCAGAATTCCGCGCCATGCGTATGTGAAGTTGACCAGCTTGTTGAGGTAAACGAATGGGATATTGCCGAGAATCTGCCAGAACGGCATATCGCGCCGAAGCGAGCCGTAGATCAGCGGTGGCAGTATCAGACTGAGCTCAACAAGCATCCACCATGCCATCGCATCAGACCAACTGTCGCCGAGCAACTGGGTCGCAATAAGCGGGGTGGCGTACCAAAGCGGAGCGGTGATGATCTCGAAACACGCCAGAAACACCCACAGAGCCAGCATCGGCTTGTGACGCACCAACCTGCCGGCATGGATGCGGACGTTTTGGAAGAACCCAGCCATCCAGCGTTTTACTTGCTTTCGGAGGAACGGCAGCGAATCTGGGTCGGCTGCGTACGCCACAGCGCCGCCGACGTAGACGGCTCGAAACCCACGGATCTGTTGCGTCCACGTGTAGTCCATGTCTTCAACGATGGTTCGTTCTGGGAAACCCCCTTGCTCCACCAGCCATTCGCGCCTGAAGGCAGAGCAGCAGCCGGAGCACACCACGGGCGCGTTCGCGCTGTTTTGGATTGGGCGCTGGAAGTGGAAACCAAACAGGTACTCGATCGATCGGCCCCGCTCCCACGCGGCGTTCGTGTAGCGAGTCAGAACACACCCAGCAGCGATTGCCACCTGGGCGTCCTGGAACGGTCGTACTATCTGCTCGACGTAGCTTGGCTCCAGCAGCGTGTCAGCATCAACCGGCAGCACGAGGTCCCCATCACAACTCGAAAGCCCGAAGTTCTGGGCCCTCGCCTTGCTTCCGAGATTCTGCGGCGGACACACCACCGTTGTTCCGGGGAACCCGCGGGCGACGTCAGCCGTGGAGTCGGTCGAACAGTCATCCACGACGATAACTCGAAGATCAGGATACGTCTGCAATGACAGCGACCTCAACGTGTCCCCGAGACCGTCCTCCTCGTTGAACGCGGGGACGAGCACCGTCACGCTAGGCGGCCGGCCGAACGGGCCGGCGGTCGCCGAATGACGTCGCTTTCGCAGCCAGGCTGCAGCCAGACAGACCACCCCAACAATGACATAGATCGGGTAAGAAATCCCGGTGTAATGCGGCATACGATTTCCGAGAGTTGGTACGCGCAGTCAAGTCCCCCGTGCGCAAATCCAGCATGCGCCGCCGCGCCCAACCCCAAATAGGGCCCTTTCTGAACAAGAAACCGGAGCAGTATCAATGACCGGCACCACCACGACCGTCACCCCGAAGGGAAACCGCACCCATCCGGCTCCGAAGCGCGGATGTCTACGTCGATCGTGGAGGCTCGAAGCCGAAACGCCCAACACCCGGGGCTCGAGCCGACCGACAGCCCGCGAGCATACCACTAACCCGCTTGCCGCCACGACACTGGGCATCGCTCCGAACGCCCGACCGTGCCGAACCATCGCGACCGGCCGAGGCACTTGACCACGTGTTGGCGGCGAGCATTCCGTCGACCGCCTCTTGGGACCCGTCGCAGACTGACCCCGGGCTGCAGGGCCGTTTTCTATGCAACGCCCTCCTGACCCCCGGCCAGTCCGAAAATCCTCCCCGAGTTGGCGAGGGTGACAACATGACGCAGAAAAGGTCGACGACTGCGCGCGGATACGGGCATAGGCACCAGAAAAGCTCAGGAGCGCCTCGATTCCCTCCTGGGCGGCACTAATAGTGCACTAGGTGACCCGAGGTTCCATTACTAGCGCCAGTGTTCGACTCCCACCTTCGGCACTGGCGCGAGTCGCAGCCATTACCCGTCGATCAGCGACACCCCGAGCGCGCGCGCCAGAGCAGGCGCCAGGGTCAGCATCTGCTCGAGCTCCATCGCCGTGCCGCGGAGGCCCTCGACCCCCTCGACTTCGTCCATCCTGCACCTGCGGAACTCCGAGTTCGTGAACTGCGCGTGGGCGAAGCCGCCGCCCCGCAGATCGCAGCCGTGGAACCGCACCCAGTCCCCGCGCAGGCCCATGAAGTCGGCCTCCCGCAGGCTGCAATCCTCAAACGTCGTCCGCCCGAGCTTGGCGTGACGGAATGACGCCATGTCGGCGCCGCACCCGCGCCAGACGCAGTCTTCGATCTCCGTCTCTGCGAGCTGGAGCCCGGTCAGCCTCCCACCGTCCACCAGCACCCGGGTGAGCGACCCGCCTCGGATCGTCGCATTGGCAAGCTTCGCGTTCTCGAGCACCGTGTCGCGGAACGCAGCGTCGGTCAGCACAGAGCCGGTGAAGTCCGGATCGCGAAGCATCACCTCGGTGAAATCGACCGCAGCCACGTGGGCATCGACGCAGGTCGCGGCGACGATCTCGCCCTCGCGGAAGGCGTCCCCGTCTTCGATCGAGCCCCGAAACGGCAGGCCGGGCAACGAGCCCGGGAGGCGGGGCGGCTCCGGGTGGCGTTCGGCCGGCATCGCGACGAGCCTAGCCGCCTGGGACGGCCGCCGATCAGCTCGCGGCGCGGTCGCGCGGCGCACGCCACGCGTAGTCGGGCGGCAGGAGCTCGAGCAGGTCGGAGACCCGCAACTGCCCGCCGGGGCGGAGGTGCCGCGACGCGTGTACCTGGTAGGTGTTTCGGCGGCCGACCCTGCGGCGGGTGATGAACCCGCCGGCCACCAGATCGCGCAGGATCATCTGCGTGGCCCGCTGGCTGATGCCGACGTCATGGGCCACGTCGACGAGCCTGATATCGGGGTCGTTGGCGATCCGGAGCAACACCGCGCTGTGATTCGTCAGGAAGCGCCAGTTCGCTCGGCCGCCACCGCCGGGACAGCCGGATTCATCCATATCCCGCTGAATCCTAGCGTTGCCTCAAGACGAAACGGCGGGACCAGCGGGTCGACAGCGCTATTCGCGCGAGTCGCCGCGCAGGATCTCGAATGTCTCGCGCATGCCCAGCTCGTGGATCCAGTCACCCAGGATCGCGGCGTCGACCCCGGCGCGCTCGAGCGCCAGCACCTGATCGCGCGTCTGGATGCCGCCCTCGGACAGCACCGCCTTCCCGGCGGGGACCTCCTCGAGCAGCGAGAACGTCCGCTCGAGATCGAATCCGCGGTCCTCGAGGTGGTTCTGCACGAGGAACGAGTCCGGGTCGAGGATGTCGAGCGCCAGCTCGATCTCCTCCTCCTCCGCGACCTCGACGACGACGTCGAGTCCGAGCTCGCCCGCCACCGAGTACATGCGGACGAAGTCGTCATCGGAGCCGTCGAACGCGGCTGCGATCAGCACGATCCCGTCGGCGCCGGCCAGACGACTCTCGTAGAGCTGGTACGGATCGATGAGGACGCCCTTGTGGAGCACCGGCAGCCGGGTGGACTCGAGCCCAGGCGGGACGGCATCCGTCGCGATCGCAAGCCCCGCGGCGCCCGCCTCCTGCGCCTCCGCCAGGAGCCCCGGGTCGGCCTCGATGATGCGGAGCACGAACGAGATCTCCTCGCCGACGACGCCCTCGGTGAACGGCCGGATCGAGTCGAGGTGGCGGACCGCCTCCTCGAGCTCCGGCAGGGGCCTCGAACCGCGACGCACCTCGACGGCACGCCGACTCGACGAGATCAGCCGATCAAGTGACGGCATCGGCGGTCAGCACGGGAGGAGATGGCCGGAGGCGCGAAGGGGATCGGTTCTCCGGGTGGTCGGTCGCGACCGGTAAGGGAGGCATCAACCGGGCCAGTGTATCTCAGACGCCGAGCCGGTCGAGCTCGGCCGAGTCGCGCCGCCAGTGGGGCCGGACGCGGACCCGGAGCTCGAGATAGACGTCGGTGCCGAGCAGGGCCTCGACGGCGGGTCGGGCCGCGGTGCCGATGGCCTTCACCATCGCGCCGCCGCGGCCGACGAGGATGCCCTTCTGCGACTCGGTCTCGCAGATCAGCCTCGCCTCGACAACGGTCCGGGCTCCGCGCTGCGCGCGCACCTCGTCGACCTCGACCGCCACCGCATGCGGCACCTCCTCGCGCGTGAGGCGGAGCGCCTGCTCGCGCACCAGCTCGCCGATGCGGTGCTCGACGGACTGGTCGGTCGTGACGCCGTCGGGGAAGTACGCCGGCCCGGCCGGCAGAAGCTCGGCCAGGTCGGCGAGGAGAGCCTCGACGCCGTCGCCCTTGAGCGCGCTCACCGGGTGGATCGATCGCGCGTCACCGAGCGCTGCCGCCGCCGCGAGCGCCGGCAACACCCGGTCCGGGCCGAGCCCGTCGGTCTTGTTCACGGCGACGATGCAGGGCACCGACCCCGGCCGAAGCAGGCGCTCGGCGATGTAGCGGTCGCCCGGGCCGATCGGGACGCGGCCGTCCAGCATGAGGACCGTCGCGTCGGCGTCGGCGAGCGCGGCGTCCACCGCGCGCTGCATGCGCTCGGTGAGGCGGTCAAAGGGCTTCTGGAACCCGGGCAGGT
Source organism: uncultured Actinomycetes bacterium (assembly GCA_963821535.1). Lineage (GTDB taxonomy): Bacteria > Actinomycetota > Thermoleophilia > Gaiellales > JAICJC01 > JAICJC01. Next base: position 464,581 of record CAWGEC010000002.1, read on the forward strand.
CGGCGAGGATGAGCTGATAGCCGGGCCGGCTCACCACTCCGAGGGCCCGCCGCCGCGTGGTCTGAGGGGTCGACGACACGGCGGCCACGTGCTCGCCGACGAGGGCGTTCACCAGCGTCGACTTGCCGACGTTGGGGCGCCCCGCGAGCGCGACCACTCCCGACCGGTGCTCCTCGGTCACGGCTCGAAGCGGTCCGGCAGGAGCTCGGCCGCCGTCGAGGCGACCACATCCCCGCCGCTGCGGTAGACGACGGTCATCGACGGCGAGAACTCGGCCAGCACCTGGCGACAGGCGCCGCACGGGGGCGCCGATCCCGCCTCGGCGTGGACCGCGATCGCCGTGAAGTCGCGCAGGCCGGCGGCGACCGCGGTGAACACGGCGTTTCGCTCAGCGCACGACGTCAGGCCGTACGAGGCGTTCTCGACGTTGACGCCGAGGATGGGGTCGCCCCCGCCGGCCGGAAGCAGCGCCGCGCCCACCGGGAACTCCGAGTACGGCGCGTGAGCATGCCGGGCTGCGCCGCGGGCGGCCTCGTAGAGGCGAAGCTCGTCGTCGGTGGGAGGTCGCACGCACCGATCGTAGCCGCGAGCCGGGTCAGGGGCCGGGGAGCGTCGTGCCGCCCGGCGCCGGCAGGACGGTGGGGCCGCCCGAGGGCGCGGCGGGTGCGGCCGGCGCCGGAGATGCCGCAGGCGTCGTCGACGTCGGAGCCGCCGTCGGAGTCGCTGCCGGCCGATGCCGGTGCCGCGGACGGCGATGCTTCACGTGGCGGCGGTGGTGCGTTGCCGCTGGGGCGGGCGCCCGGCTGTGCGTGACCGGAGCCGGAGGCGTTGCGAGCGTCGTCAACGGGACGGTTGGAGGCGTCTTCGCCCTCTCGGCGTGCGCCCCCGGGTCGACGAGCGCCAGCCCGGCCATGGCGGCCACGACGGCGCCGGCGACCACGGCGGCGATCCGGCGCGGGCGGCCGGGAACCCGGGCCGCCGCGCGCTCCATCGCATCGAGCTCATCGTGGTCGAAGATGCCGCTCAGGCCGGGCGGGTCGGCGCCCGTCGCCGTCGCCGCGGCCGTGCCGGCGCGCTCGAGCTCGTCGAGGCAGTCGCCGAGGGAGGCGAAGCCGCCGGCGGCCGAGCGCTCGGCCCACTCGCGCAGGCCGTCGGGGACATCGCGGCGCGCGACGAGCGCGTCGAGCAGGCGCGACAGCATCCGCTGGCCGCCGCCGGGAGGTGCTTCGGGGACGGCCCCCGGCAGCGGCAGGAGGGGACGCTCGAGGAAGGGCGTCGGGCCGGGGCCGACCGCGAAGTCGTCGACGCGGGCCAGCTCGGGCGCGAACCCGGCCCCGGCGACCCGCTCGACCAGGCGCCCGAACCCCAGCACGAGCCGAGCGGCGTCGGCCGGGCCCGGAAGGCGCATCGCCCGCCACCGCACCACGGGCACGCCCAGGCTCGGGGGGAGCGCCAGGTACCAGTGGTCGCGGTGGCGGCCGTAGTCGACCACGCCGCACACCTCGCCGCACGCGATCCCGCGCCAGCGGGCCACCGCCTGGGTCAGGTCGTCCTCGTCCCACGCTCCGGTGAGGAAGACCAGCCGCACCTGGCTGGCGCGGCCGGAGTGGGTGTCGAGCGCGTCGACCGGCCCGCTCGGATTGCCGGCGAGGGCGGTGGGACTTACGAGGTACCGGTCGGCGACGATGTTCGCAGGCGGTGCAGCGGTGGCCATGGCCCCAGCGTACGCCCGCACCTGTCACACGACGACGGCCTGACCGTCACAACTGCGTCACACGCCCGCGAACGGGCTGCCGGCTATGAAAACGCTTGGAAAATCGCGGCGGTGACCATGGCGCCGAGCACGCCGCCGTAGAGCACCTCGAGCGTTGTATGGACCCGGGCCTCGACCCGGGTCTGCGCCACGAGGAGCGCCATCATGAAGACCAGCGTCGAGACGAGCACCTGGTTCTCGTAGGACTGCGTGATGAAGGTGACCGCCGCCCAGCCCCCGAACGCGACCGCCGCGTGACCTGAGGGAAGGCCGCCGCGAAGCGGTGTCCGTCCCGAACCGCGCCTTGATCGCGATCACGAGCAGGATGACGATCGCGATTGCGATGACGGTGATGTGCGGCGGCGAGTGCTGGACCGTGTCGATCGCGCGGCTCGTGGGATGCCGGAGCCGGGGCCCGAACACGAGATAGCCGACAAAGAGGGCGTTCACCGCCGCGACCAGCACCGCCCCGGCGGCGATGTCCTTCGCGGCGCGCGCGACCGGGTCGAAGGTGCTCGTCGCGAGGTCGATCGCTTTCTCGAGCGCGGTGTTGAACATCTCGGCGATGAGGACGAACGACACCGAGAGCATGAGCGCGAGCATCTCGAACCGGCTCGCGCCGAGGACGACCCCGAGCGGGAGCACCGCAAGGGCGAGGAGGAAGTGGATGCGCATGTTGCGCTGCGTGCGCACCACGTAGATCACGCCCTCGAAGGCGTAGTTGAAGCTCGCGACCAGGCTGCCGGCCTCGCGCCTGGCGGCCGAGAACGGCGCAGAGCGGCGGGCGGCCTGGCGCGTCTCGTCGCCGTTACGAAGGACGGACGGCAACCGGCTCGACCTCCTCCGAAGATGGCCCGTTGGCGGCGGAGCATGTCTCCGTTATCGGCCTCGTGGTCGTATCCCACGAGATGCAGGGTGCCGTGCACGAGGAGGAGCGCGATCGGCGTCCCGTCGGCCTTCGCCCGCTCGGGGCACACGATGACGTCGCCGAGCTGGCGCGGCAGGCCGTCGGGCAGGGCGTCGCGGCCGTCGAGCGGGAACGACAGGACGTCGGTCGGCTCGTCCTTGCCGCGGTGGGCGGCGTTCAGGGCCGCCATCTCGGCCGGCTCGACCAGAACGACGCCGACCTCGCCGGCGGTCACGCCCTCGGCCTCGAGCGTGGCGGCCACCGCGGCGCGGGCGGCCGCCTCGTCGACGGCCTGGCCGGAGCGATTCTCCACCTCCACATGGACGGTCATTCGCGCGCGCCCTCGCCGGTCTGCTCGGCGTGCTCGGCGTAGGCGCTCACGATCCGCTGGACGAGCTTGTGGCGGACGACGTCGGCGTCGGAGAAGTGGACGAACGCCACGTCCGACACCCCATCCAGCACGCGCATGACGTGCATGAGGCCTGAGCGCTGGTCGCGCGGCAGGTCGATCTGCGTGATGTCGCCGGTGACGACCACGCGCGACCCGAACCCGAGCCGGGTCAGGAACATCTGCATCTGCTCGGGGCTCGTGTTCTGGGCCTCGTCGAGGATGATGAACGAGTCGTTCAGCGTCCGGCCGCGCATGAACGCGAGCGGCGCGACCTCGACCATCCCCTTGTCCATGTATGACGCGAGCCGCTCGGCGTCGAGCATGTCGTGGAGTGCGTCGAAGAGCGGCCGCAGGTACGGGTCGACCTTGGCGAGCAGGTCGCCGGGCAGGAACCCCAGCCGCTCGCCCGCCTCGACGGCCGGCCGCGTGAGGATGATCCGGGCCACCTCGCGCTCGCCCAGGGCGGCGACCGCGAGCGCGATCGCGAGGTAGGTCTTCCCCGTGCCGGCCGGGCCGATCCCGAAGGTGACGGTGTTGGCGCGGATCGCGTCGACGTAGCGCTTCTGGCCGATCGTCTTGGGCGAGACCTGCTTTCCGCGATGCGTCCAGACGACGTCGTGCAGCACGTCGACGGCCCGGCCGTCGGCGGTCAGGACGCCGGCGACCGCGTCGACGGTCTGCGGGCCGACGCTCACGCCCTCGGCGACGAGCTGGGCCAGCTCGTCCATCACGGAGCGGGCGCGCTCGACGGCGTCGTCGTCGCCGTCCAGGGTGAGCTCGTTGCCCCGCAGGTACGCCTCGACACCGGCGCGCTCGGCCAGCGCCCGGAGCATCGCATCGCGGTCCTGCCCGAGCTCGGTCGCAAGCTCGTTCTCTACCGAGAGTTTCACTCGTGCCATGCGCCGGGAAGTGTAGATTCCAGGGCGGGCATGGAAACGCTACGGTTGATCTTGGGCTCCAAGGCGTTCGCCACGATTGCCGGCGGATCGCTGCTTATGGTTCTCGGCGCGGCGCTCGGCGTAGCGATCGGCTCGAACCCGAGCTCGTCCGCCGCCACCGAGCTCTCCACGATCACGAAGAACGGCACGACGCGGATCGTCGCCGTCTCGGCGAAGCCGAAGACCGTCAAGCACAAGGTGACCGTCACCAAGAAGAAGACCGTGAAGGGCCCGGGTTCGACGGCGACGTCGTTCCAGACGGTGACCGGCCCCCCGCAGGACCATCACCGTCGTCCGCACGCGCACCGTGACGACAACCGCAACGTCGACGGTGACGAGCGTGACCACGACAACCCCCTAGTCCGGGAGTCGTCAGCCCGAGAGCCGGGCGCGCACCAGCGCGGCTGCCGCGGCGCCATCGACCCGGCCCTCGCCTCGCGCCGTCACAAGGCCCATCACGCGGCCCATGTCGCGCATCGACTCCGCGCCCGTCTCGACGACCGCGGCGTCGACCAGCGCGGCGAGCTCGGCATCGCTCATCGCGGCCGGCAGGAACTCCTCGATCACGGGCACGTCCGCCATCTCCGCAGCGGCTCGGTCGTCGCGGCCGGCGGCGCGGTAGCTCTCGGCGGCCTCGAGCCGCTGCTTTCGCTCACGCCGCAGAACCGCCTCGGCGTCGGACTCCGAGAACTCGCCCGCCGCCACGGACTTCTCGGCGCGCTGGAGGGCCGACAGGATGAGGCGCAGCGCGTCCACCCGGCTGCGGTCGCCCGCACGCATCGCCCCCGTCAGCTCGATCTTCACGCGATCGATCACGCCACCACCTCCACGATCGTTCCCGGCCGTCCGCCCGCGACGACGAGCGGCGTGTAGTCGTCGGTGTACCCGCGCCCGCCGTCCGTCTCGACCAGCACGCGCTGGCGGGTGCCCGCGAGCGCCCTCCGGTGGGCGGCGGCCTGGTTGTCTGCGATCTCGCGCAGGCGACGCGAGCGCTCGGCCTTGACGGCCGCCGGCACGGGGTCGGACGCGGCGTCCGTGGTGCCCGGCCGCGGCGAGTACGGGAAGACGTGCACGCGCGTGAACCCGGCCTCGCGGACGACCGCCAGGGTGCCCCGGAACGCGGGTTCGTCCTCGGCCGGGTGGCCCACGATGACGTCGGTGGTCAGGTTCACGCCGGGCACGAGCTCCCGCGCCCGCCGGACGGCGGCCAGGAACCGGTCCGCCGTGTAGCGGCGCCGCATCGCTTCGAGCACCCCGTCGTCGCCCGACTGCATCGGAACGTGCAGGTGGCGCGCCACGCCTCGGTGCGTCATCGCGTCGAGAAGCGCGTCCGACACGTGGTTCACCTCGATCGACGACAGCCGCACCCGCTCGATCCCCTCGACGTCGGCGGCCGCGACCAGCAGGTCGGACAGGCGCATCCCGGCCGCGCGGTCGCGGAAGCAGCCGAGGTTGATGCCGGTCAGGACGACCTCGCGGTGGCCCTGGCGGGCCCAGCGGGCGACGTCGGCGAGCACGTCGGCGGCTGCGCGGCTGCGGCTGGGCCCGCGCACCTGCGGGATCACGCAGTAGCTGCAGGTGAACGAGCAGCCGTCCTGCACCTTCACGTAGGCCCGCGTACGCGGGAAGGCCGCCGGCGGGCCGGCGCATCCGAGATCGCCCACCCAGCCGGCGACCAGGCGTGGGATCGTCTCGGGCCGGCCGCGCAGGACGGTGACGTTGGCGGCCACGTCCTCGAAGGCCGCCCCGGCCAGGTTCGCGCCGCAGCCGGTGACGAGCACACGCTCCGCCGTCCGCGCCGCCCGGCGCACGGCCTTTCGAGATTTCGCGACGGCCTCCGCGGTGACGCAGCACGTGTTCACGACCCGCACGCGCGCCCGCTCCGGCTCGACCTCGGCGTGTCCGGCCTCGGTGAGCTGCTCGCGGATCCCCTGGGCGTCGGTCATCGAGACCTTGCAGCCCAAAAACTCCGTGGCGAACCCGCTCATCCCAGGAACCCCATCTCGCGCAGCGCGAGCGCGGCGGCCACGATCGCGGCCGTCTCCGTCCGCAGCACCACCGGCCCGAACGTCGCAACCGCGACGCCGCTCGTCCGGGCGAGCTCGAGCTCGACGTCCGAGAATCCCGGCTCCGGCCCGATCAAGAGCGTCGTCTGCCTGCGTCCGACGATCCGGTCGGCCAGCCCGCCCGACGCGCCCTCGTGGCTCAAGACCACCGCCTCGGGCGACAGCACATCCGCGTAGGCGGCCGGCTCCAGGATCTCGGGGACGCGGGCCTGCTTGGACTGCTTCGCGGCCGCCTCGGCGACCCGGCGCCAGCGCTCGATGCGAGACGGCGTGAACCGGCCCTTCAGGAGCTCCGTGCGCAGCGCGCCGATCCGGGCGACCCCGAGCTCGGTCAGCTTCTCGACGGCGCTGTCGGAACGGGCGCCCGGCTGGGCGATCCACACGGTCACGATGGGTGCGGTCACGGCGTCGATCTCCTCCACGAGCTCCAGCCCCGCGGCCGCGACCCTCGCGAGGTGCACGCGACCGCCGGCGGCGACCTCGCAAGTATCGCCGACCCGCAGGCGCAGGACGTGCTCGAGGTGATGGGCGTCGGCCGGCGCAAGGGTTGCAACGCCGTCTCTGACGTCCTGCGCGAAGAAGCGGTACGTGTGCCGGGTCATGGCTCGAGCAGCTCGGCGGCCCAGCCGTCGATCTCGACGTGGTCGCTGCCGCCGAGCGTCTGGTCCGCCGTCAGCCCCGAGGCGATGATCCGAGCCGGGAGGTCGGGCCGCTCGAGGAGGCGGCGCAGGAGCCCCAGCTCGAGATTCGCGAGCCAGAGCGGCGCGGACGGCAGGGGGTCGGTCAGGACGTCGGCCCGGCCGACCTCAAGGTCGACGCCGTTTCGGGCGGCGTTCTCGGCCGTCGCGCCGACCGCCAGCGGATCGAGGTCGAACGCCCGGACCGGCCCGAACCCGAGCCGGACGGCCGCGACCGAGAGGACGCCGGAGCCGCACCCCAGGTCGAGCGCGGGCGACGGCGCGAGCCGGTCGAGCAGCTCGAGCGCGGCGCGGGTGGAGCCGTGCGCGCCGGTCCCAAACGCCCGCCCCGGGTCGATCACGACCGCGATCTCCTCCGGCTCGAACCACGGCGGGCCGATCCAGAGCCGGCCCACGCGGACGGGACGGTGAAACTCCCGCCACGCGTCCTCCCAGCCGGGGGCGACGGGCTCCGCGGCCAGGCCGTGCGCGGGCGGCGCATCGGCGTAGCCTGCAAGGACAACGTCGGCTCCGTCACGCTCCTCCTCCACGCCGGCCGGGAAGAGCTCGAGCATGCGTGCCATGGCGATCTCGGCCTCGTCGGCGGGGACGCGCAGGCGGTAGCGGTTCACCGGAAGGCGGCGCGCAGGCGGCCGAGGAAGCTCTCGTCGGGCGCGTAGGTCGCGTCGTCGACGCCGCTCTCGAATCCGTGCAGCTGGGCGCGCTGCTCGTCGGTCAGCTTGCGCGGGATCATGACGCCGACCACGATCCGGTGGTCTCCCCGGCCGCGCCCGCCCAGCACCGGGATCCCCCGCCCCCGCAGCACGATGACCTCACCGGGCTGGGTGCCGGGCTTCACCTCGATCTCCTCCGTGCCCTCGAGCGTCTCGACGGCGACGGTCGCCCCGAGCGCGGCCCGCGTGAACGGCAGGTCGAGCACCGTGACGAGGTCGTTCCCGTCGCGCTCGAACCTGGGGTCGGACGCGACCGCCACCTGCACGTAGAGGTCGCCCGGCCCGCCCTCGCCCTCGTGGCCGCGGCCGGCCAGCCGCAGCCGCTGCCCGGACGCGATGCCGGGCGGCACCTGCACCTCGACGCTGCGCCGGACCGACAGCCGGCCCCGCCCGCGGCAGTCGTGGCAGGGGGTGTCGATGCGGACGCCGCGCCCACCGCAGGCCGCGCAGGCCGACGCCTGCACGAACTGGCCGAACGCCGTCTGGGCGACGTGCTGGACGCGGCCCGAGCCGCCGCACTCCGGGCACTGCCGCGGCTGCGTCCCCGGCTCGGCGCCCGTCGCGTCGCAGCGCTCGCACCCGGCGATCACGTCGACCGCCACCTCGCGCGTGACGCCGAACGCGGCCTCGGCCAGGGTCAGCTGGATCGAGGCGGTCGCGTCGCCGCCGCGCGCCCGCGCACGCCTCCCGCCCGAGAAGATGTCGTCGCCGAAGAACGCCCCGAGCAGGTCGGACAGGCTCGAGAAGTCCATGAACTGCTCGGTGTGGAATTGGGTGCCGGCGATGCCGGCGTGCCCGAACCGGTCGTACCGGGCCCGGGTGTCGGCATCGCTCAGCACCTCGTACGCCTCGGCGGCCTCGCGAAATCGCTCGGCCGCCTCGGGCGCCGGGTTCACGTCGGGATGGAGCTCACGCGCCAGCCGCCGGAACGCCTTCTTGACGTCCGCATCGGAGGCGTCCCGAGGGACGCCCAGAACGTCGTAGTAGTCTCGCTGTGCCGCCACGCCCGTAGTCTACGGGCGGGCTTTCACCACTCGTGGAAGCCGCGGCCGCCGCGGTGGTGATGCACATGCGCCAGGAACAGCGCAAGCGACGTTGCCCACAAGAACAACGCCGGCCGCCTTGTCAGGATCTTCATCGTGTTCCCTCCCGTGCCCTTGGACGGAGACTTCCGTCGCCTACCAGCGGACGTCCTGCAGAGCGTCGGCCGCCCTCCGGTAGAGCTCGGCGGCCCGCTCCGGGTCGCCTCGCCTGGTTGCCACATCCCCGAGCGCTACCCATGACCCGGCCATGTGGCTGATCGATTCCACCGCGGTGAAGCACCCCGCCGCGGCCTCAAAGTCCCGCTCGGCCTCGTCGATGCGATCCAGCCCCAGGTGGGCCTTGCCCATGACGAGACGAGCGTTCCCTTCTTCTTGTCGGTATTCCGCGCGCCCGCCCAATAGCTCGATCGCGCGATTTGCACTTTCGATCGCCCCTTCGGGATCGCCCGAGTGGAGCCGCGCAGAGGCCAGCGACGACGCCGCAAAGGCCGCGTCGACCCGGTTGTCCTGCTCGACTGCGATCCGGAACGACTCGCGCAGGAGCGGCACCGCCTCGTCGGGCCTGCCGGTGATCGCGTGCAGCTGGCCCAGGTTGTTCAGGAGCTTCCCGACGTACTCGTGGTCGGACACGCGCTCGAAGAGCGCCTTCGACCGCTCGGCGTAGTCGCGCGCGCGGGTGTATTCGTTCCGGCGCTCGGCGACGAGCGAGGCGTCGAGGTACGTCTCGGCGAGGACGCGGTCGTCGTCCAGCGCGCGGGCGAGCTCGAGCGCCTGCTGCACGTCCTCGGCGGCGGCCGTGAAGTCCTTCTGCCGGCGGCGGATCTTGGCGCGCGTGTTCAGGATGCGCACCCGCAGCGCGTCCGATGTCCGGTCGGCCGTCCCCGCCAGGCGCAGCGCCTCGTCGAGGAGCGCGACGGCGGTCGCGTGGCTCCCCATCTTGAAGCGGACGACGCCGAGCCGGTAGAGCGCGTCGGCGTGATCGGCGGCGGCTCCCTCCTCGTCGGTGGCCGCGGCGGCGGCGGTGCCGAGCACGCCGGCGGCCTCCTCCAGCCGGCCGAGGTGATGGAGCGCCCATCCGAGCGCCATGCCGTGACGCAGCGCGAGCAGCTCGTCCCCCGAGGACTCGACCCCGGAGCGCACCCGCTGGAGCTCGTCGACCGCTTCGGCGTAGCGGCGCGCCTCGACCGCCGCCTCGGCTCGCGCGACGACCACCTCGCACGCGGCGCGCGCGGACGGGCCGGCGTCGCCCTCGAGCGCCGTGCGCTCGACCCCGAGCCGCTCGGCGAGCCACGCCATCGCCGCGGCCGAGGGCTTCGTCTTGCCCAGCTCGACCTGGCTCACGTACTCCTTGGTGAAGCGGTCGCCGCCGAGCTCGGCCTGGGTGAGGCCAGCGTCGAGACGCAGCGCCCGCACCCTGGCTCCGACCCCCTCAGGGGCCCGCCGGACGCGGGCGCTGCCGCGGCGCTCGGCTGTCCTCGTACGTGCCATCGGTCTCAGAGTAGCGGACGAAGGTCTACTTGACTAGTCGTCTTCCATGGTCGAATTCGATGCCGTCTTATTCCCTGTACAAGAGCCGTTTCCTGGTCGATCAAGGACAAATTTTGGATCTACTTGATTTCACCCTTTTCGGGTACTTGACTGCGGGTGGTTCGATCGGCTATCGTGAGCTTCACAACGCGAAGACGGCACGTTCGAGACGGCGATGTCGGAGACACGAACTTGAAGCCGGTGGGCCGCCGGCAGAAGGATTCAGGAAGTCTCCGGGGTCTCATCGCCCAACTCGGCGACCGGGGGTCGGAGTCACAAAGCGCGGTGGTGAGGACTGGAGCCCCTCACCACCGCGCGACTCACTTAAACGGCGGTGCGTTGGACGGACAACCGGGGCCTGGCCCCGAACGGGGCCAGGCCCCATGGGGTTCGCCAAGCCCACCGCGCTACTCCTCGTAGACCTCCGCCACGAACTCCGACAGCGCGTGCGCGGCGCCGCGAACCGACTGGATGGCCACCGCGTAGTCCATCCGCCGAGGGCCGATCAGCGAGACGGTGCCGAGGTTGCGCGTCGCGAGCCCGTAGTTCGCGGCGACCATCGCCAGGCCGCGCATGTAGGGCACCGTGTGGTCGGCGCCGATCCGCAGGTACGGCCGCTGCGAGTCGAGCGCCTCGCGGAGCATCTCGAGCATCCCGACCCGCCCCTCGAGCACGCGGACGAGGTCGTTGATCTCGGCCAGGTCGGCGAAGTGCATCTCCTGGACCAGGCGCGCGCCGCCGCCGACGTAGAGCTGCTGCTCGGCCGCATCGACCAGCTCGGTGAACGCCGGGCGGAGCACGTCGAGGAACGCCCGCTCCGTCGCCGAGAGCCCGGGCTCGTCGAGCCGGGTGACCAGCATCCGGCCGCCGAGCCGGACGCCGGTCAGCTGCTCGTTCAGGAACGCGTTCGCCCACTCGGCCAGCTTCGGGTCGACGACACCCGGGAACGGGAAGATCCGCTTCGTGACCCCGCCCGTCGCGGTGATGACGACGACCATCACGACCTGGGGCTGGAGCAGGATGACCTCGATGTGGCGGATCTCGGTCGTCTCGAGCGGCGGCGCCGTCACGAGGGCCACGAGCGACGTCACCTGCGACAGCATCTCGGTCGTCACCCGAAGGGCGGTGTCCACCTCGCTCCGCACGTTCGACAGGTCGACCGCAAGCGCCGCCGGCGCGAGCGGCTGCTCGAGCAGCGACTCGGCGTAGAGCCGGTAGCCGGCGTCGGTCGGCACACGGCCTGCCGACGTGTGCGGATGATCGAGGAAGCCGAGCGCCTCGAGCTCGGCCAGCTCGTAGCGCACCGTCGACGGCGACGCATCGACCGCTCCCAGCTCGACCAGGGTCTTCGACCCCACCGGATGCCCGGCCGCGATGTACGCGTCGATCACGTGCGTCAGGATCACGACCTGGCGGGGCGTGAGGGGCCGGCGCGAGCTCACCGCAGCATGCTCGCGACGACGTCGTTGGCGAGGAAGCGGCCCCGCTCGGTGAGGGCCAGCGAGCCGGCGCCGCGGTCGAGCATGCCGGCGGCGACGAGCCGGTCGCACGCGCGGTCGTCGACGAGCGTCGCGAGCCCGTTCAGCTCGAGCGGCGTGTCGAGCCGCAGGCCCAGCATGAGGCGCTCGGTGCCGCGCTCGGCCGGCGTCAGCATCTCGACGTCGGCGGGCGGATCGCCGCCCGCCTCGACGGCCGCCAGGTAGCCGCGCAGGCCCGGCCGGTTCCGACGCCGCTCGAGCCCGATCGTCGAAACGGCGCCGACTCCGACGCCGAGATAGTCGTGCCCCAGCCAGTAGCCCAGGTTGTGCCGGCACTCGTGGCCCGGCCGGCAGAAGTTGGCCGTCTCATACCAGCGGTACCCGGCGCCGCGCAGCCTGGCGACGACCTCCTCGTAGTAGGCCTCCATCGCCTCGGCCTGCCGCTCGAGCTCGCGGCCGTGGCGGTGCGTGAACCGCGTGCCCGGCTTGGCCTCGAGCTCGTAGGAGCTCACGTGGTCGGGCTCGAGCGCGAGCAGGTCGTCGAGGTCCTGCCGCAGGTCGTCGTGACCCTGCCCCGGAACCCCAAAGATCAGGTCGAGGTTGAGGCTTTGGACGCCCGCCTCGCGCAGGAGCTCGACGGCGCCCGCGATCTGCTCCGGCCGGGCGCGGCGCTCGAGCACGTCCAGCAGGTGCGGGCGGAAGCTCTGGGCGCCCAGCGACACGCGGGTCACCCCACCCTCGACCAGCACTTGAGCCTTGGTGCGCGTGACCGTCTCGGGGTTGCACTCGACCGTCACCTCGCCGGCCGCGGGGAGCGCGGCCAGGAGGCGTGCGAGGTCGGCGTCGGCGAGGATCGACGGCGTGCCGCCGCCGACGAAGATCGTCTCGGGCTCGATGCCCGCCCTCCCGAGCTCCGCGATCAGCGCGTCAACGTAGCGCCCGCGGTCGTCCTCATGGCCGGTCACCGTGACGAAGTCGCAGTACCCGCACCGGTGGGCGCAGAACGGGACGTGCACGTAGAGGTGACGGATCGCCGCGACGCTCACGCCGCCCCCTCGCGGTTGATCTGGAGGACGGCCAGGAACGCCTCCTGCGGCACCTCGATCGCGCCGACCTGCTTCATCCGCTTCTTGCCGGCCTTCTGCTTCTCGATCAGCTTCCGCTTGCGGGTGATGTCGCCGCCGTAGCACTTGGCGAGCACGTCCTTGCGCTTGGCCTTGACCGTCTCGCGGGCGATGACGCGCGAGCCGATGGCCGCTTGGATCGCCACCTCGAACATCTGCCGCGGGATCCGCGCCCGCAGCGCCTCCACCAGCGCCCGGCCCTGCCGCTGCGCGTTCGCCCTGTGCGTGATGAGCGAGAGCGAGTCGACCCGCTCGCCGCCCAGCAGCACGTCCACCTTCACGACGTCGCCGGGCCGGAACCCGATCAGGTCGTAGTCGAACGACGCGTATCCCCTGGTGCGCGACTTGAGCTGGTCGTAGTAGTCGAGGACGATCTCGGCCAGCGGGATCTCGTAGATGAGCTGCACCCGCTCGGGGCTCAGGTAGTCCATGTGCGCATAGGTGCCGCGGCGCTCCTGGTTCAGCTCCATGACCGCGCCGACGTGGTCGGACGGGCAGATGATCGACGCCCGTACGAACGGCTCCTCGGTCGCCAGGATGTCGCTGTCGGGCATCTGCGCCGGGTTGTGCACCTCGACCCAGTCGCCGGTTGCCTCCTGCACCCGGTAGGCCACGTTCGGGGCGGTCACCAGGAGGTCGAGGTCGTGCTCGCGCTCGAGGCGCTCGCGCACGATGTCCATGTGGAGGAGGCCCAGGAAGCCGCACCGGAACCCGAACCCGAGCGCGCGCGAGGTCTCGGGCTCGTACGAGAGCGCGGCGTCGTTCAGCTTCAGCTTCTCGAGCGCGTCGCGCAGCTCCGGGTACTGGTCGGAGTCGGTCGGGAAGAGGCCGGCGAACACCATGGGCTTCACCTCGCGGTACCCGGGCAGCGGCGCGGCCGCGCCGTGTCGGGCCTGCGTCAGGGTGTCCCCCACCCGAAGCTGCGATACATCCTTGAGCCCCGTGATCACGTAGCCCACCTCGCCGGCCGAGAGGTGCTTGGCGGCGCGCATCGCCGGCGAGAAGAACCCGAGCTCCTCGACGTCGAACACCGTGCCCTGCGCCATCGCCTTCACCTTCTCGCGCGGATGGAACGAGCCGTCGACGACGCGCACGAACGCGACGACCCCGCGGTACTGGTCATACGACGAGTCGAAGATGAGCGCCCGGGCCGGCGCGTCCGGCTCGCCCCTGGGCGGCGGGACGCGGTCGACGACGGCCTGGAGGACCGCCTCGACGCCGGCGCCCGTCTTCGCCGAGATGCGGATGACGTCGTCGGCCGACCCGCCCACCAGGTCGGCGACCTGTGCCGCTACGCCGTCGGCGTCGGCCGACGGCAGGTCGATCTTGTTCACGACCGGGACGATCTCGAGCTCGTTCTCGATCGCGAGGTAGGCGTTGGCGAGCGTCTGGGCCTCGATGCCCTGGGCCGCGTCGACGACGAGGATCGCGCCCTCGCACGCGGCCAGGCTGCGGCTCACCTCGTAGCTGAAGTCGACATGGCCGGGGGTGTCGATCAGGTTCAGCTCGTAGGCCCGCTCGTCGGCGGCGCGGAAGAGCACCCGCACCGCCTGGGCCTTGATCGTGATGCCGCGCTCGCGCTCGAGCTCCATCGAGTCGAGAACCTGGTCGCGCATCTCGCGCTCGGCGACCGTCTGGGTCACCTCGAGGATGCGATCGGCCAGCGTCGACTTGCCGTGGTCGATGTGAGCGATGATCGAGAAGTTGCGGATCCGTGAGAGCGGCACGGATGAAGGTTATCGAGCGCGCTCGCGGCTCCTGGCGAGCGACACCAGAACGTCCATCTCCGCGAGGTGCAGAATCCGCCCCGCGGCCAGGTACGCCCCGGCCCCCGCCGCGAGCCCGAGACCCACCGATGCGACCTGCGCGAGCACCGACCTGCCGAGCAGCTGGTCGAGCGGCCACCAGACGCCGAACGCCGCCGCCGTGCAGTAGACCGTGGCGACCGCGATGCGCGCCCCCTCCCCCGCCACCTCGCGCACGTGGAGGCTCCCGACCCTCCGGCTGAGGAGCGTCCCGAGCACGGCCGCGTTCCAGGTCGTCACGATCGCCGTGGCGAGCGCGATCCCGCCGGCGCCGAACGGCTTGTAGAGGATCAGGTCGAGGATGAGGTTCAGGAACAGGTTGCCGGCCGCGATCTTCGTCGGCGTGCTGGCCTCCTGGAGCGCGAAGAACCCGCGCGTCATGAGAAGGGCGATCCCGTTTGCGACGAGGCCCAGCGAGAACGCGGCCAGCGCGGCGGCCACATTCGACGTGTCGGAGTCGGTGAAGCTCCCGTGCTGGAAGATCAGGCGGACGATCGGGCTCGCGAGCGCGATCGAGACGGCCGAGGCCGGCAGGAGCAGGAACACGATCGTCCGCGCTCCCGTCGACACCGTGCGGGCGAACCCTGCGGTGTCGCCGCGGGCCGCAAGCCGCGAGATCTCGGGGAAGAGCACGACCGTAACTGCGACCGAGAAGAGGCCCTGCGGAAGCATGAAGAGCCTGAACGCGTAGTTGAGGTCGGCGTCGGCGTGCGGCGAGGCCAGGGTCGCGATCACGAGGTCGAGCGTGAGATTGAAGTTGATGAGCCCGAGCCCGATCGTCACGGGCAGCATCTGGCGCAGCATGCGCTGCACGTCCGGGTGGCGCCACGCGAGGCTCACGACGAAGTGCGACCGGCCGCGCAGGAGCGGGAGCGGGATCAGGAATTGGGCGATGGTGGCGACGAGGACCCCGATCGCGTAGGCCGTGATGTCTCCGGCGAAGAGGACGAGCGCCAGGATGATGATCGCGTTCCAGGCGACCGGCGCGATCGCGGGGACGCCGAAGATGTCGTAGGAGTTCAGGATTCCCGTGATGACTCCCGTCATGCCGAGGATCACGATGATCGGGAACAGGTAGCGGGAGAGCGTCACGACCAGGTCGGGGTCGATGTTCTGGTCGCCGGGGACGAAGAGCGGCATGATCCACGGCGCGAGGATCACGAAGATGGCGGAGATCGCCCCGAGGACCACGGCCGCGAGCCAGAGCACGATGCTCGCCACCCGCCATGCCTCCAGCTCACGATCCTGCTCGCGGAGCCCGACGAACACGGGCACGAATGCCGCCGAGATCGCCGTGTCGGCGACCAGGCTGCGGATCAGGTTCGGCACGTTGAACGCGATCAGGAACGCGCCCAACGCCGGGCTCGTGCTGAAGTAGTAGGCGGCCGTCTGCTCGCGGACGACACCGGCGACCCGGGAGAGCGCGGTCGCCGATCCGAACGCCGCGGTGGATACGGCCAGGCGCCGCCGATCGCTCATCGGCGCCGAGTCTACCGGGCGCGCTGCTACCATCTGCGGCGCCCGTGGCCAACTCCAAGCAACAGGCAAAGCGCGTTCGCACCGCTGCCAGGCAGCGGCTCGAGAACCTGCGCTACCGCACCCAGATCAAGACGCTCCAGCGCAGGCTGCGCGAGGCGGTCGACTCCGGCGACGGCGAGCAGATCGCCGCGGCGCACGTCCGGCTCGTGTCGGTCGTCGATCGCGCGGCTGCCCGTCACGCGATCCATCGCAACGCCGCGTCCCGGCGCAAGGCGCAGGCCGCCCGGGTCGTCAACGAGACCCGAGTCTCCGCGTAACCAGGCCGAGCAGGATCAGCGTGATGCCCGCGGCCTGGCCCAGCGCGAACAGGGCGTAGCTCCCCGCGCGGGTCGCGGTCGACGCTGCGGCGATCACCGCAACGCCCGCGGCAACGAGCAGTGGGCGCGGATCGCGGCGGCGCCGGGCCGACACCATCGAGCCGACGAGCAGAACGACCGTGCCGACCGAGTTGAGCGCGATCGCCATGACCTTCGGCCACGTCCCCTCGAGGGCGTCGTTCGGCGGCGTGGCGCCGGCCCGGGCCAGCTCGGCGCCGTCGACGCGGGCCGCGAGCACGGCCGCCGCTGCGGCGAACGTCAGGAAGAGCATCGTCGCCGTGGCCATCCGGGTGACCGTGCGACCAGGCAGCACGAGCAGGAGCTCGCCGACGGCGAGATAGGCGACGACGAGGATGCCTCCGGTCAGGTAGTACACGCGGAAAGGCCCCGCCGTCCACCCGTTCGCCGCACCCAGCCACAGCGCCGCAGCGGCCGCGGTGAAGAGCGCGAACCCGACGGTCCAGGCGATGAACGCCGGGCGGCGCGGGCTCGGGGCGACCGCTCGGCGCGCCGCGATCACGGTGCATGCCGCTGCGACGGCGGTGGCCGCAGCAGCCGCCGCGGTCTCGCCGCTCATCCGCTCGTGATGTCGGCCAGCGCGAGCTCGAGCTCGAAGCGCGCGTCGAGCCTGCTGCCGCCCTTCACCGCCAGGTCGAGGTCGGCCAGCCGCACGACCGCCCGGCCCAGCTCGTCGCGGGCGAACGACCGCGCCTGGCCGACGAGCTTCCCGGCCGGGAACGGCTTCAGGTTGAGATCGCGCGCGACATCCGACTGGGAGCCGCCCTCGTCCAGCACGACGGCGGCGCGGTGCACCTTGCGGACGTGCGAGGCGAGCTGCGAGATCAGGCGGCCCACGTCCTCCGGCCGCTCGATGTCGGCCGTCGCGAGCGCGATCACCGCGGCGGCGTCACGCCGCCCCCAGGCGTCGGTGATGTCCCACGGCTTGATGTCGGCACGGGGGATCACGAGCAGCTCGACGTCCTCCACGCGGGCCTCCTCGCCCGCGCAGTAGGCGGCCAGCTTCTCGACCTCGAGGGCCAGGTCGCCGACGTCGTCGCCCGCGAGGTCGACGAGCCGTCGGGCGACGGCGGCCGAGCACGCGACGCCCAGGTCGGCCAGCCGGCGGACCACCCAGTCGGCGGCCTGCTTTCGCTCGGGCGCGTCGAACAGGCGCACGTCGCCGACCGCCGCGACGGCGGCGGCGAGGGGGTGCTTCGGCGTGATCCCGGCTCCGCCGAAGAGGGCGAGCACCGTGTCGGGCGCGGGGTCCGCGAGGTAGGCGACGATCTCGGCGACCGCGTCGTCGTCGAGCGCCTCGGCGTTCCGCACGAGGACGAGCCGGCGCCCGCCGAAGAGGCCGAGGGCGTTGCACGCCCCGGCGACATCGACCGGGGTGTCGCCGCCGGCCGAGAACTGCTCCACGGACTCCTCGGGGAAGTGGGCCCGCAGGCGCGAGATCGCGGCGTCCACCTTGGGCCAGTCGCTGCCGGCGATCAGATACGCAACCCTCAAGTCGGGGGTCATGCTTGCCTCCGCAACCCTAACCCTCTACTTGAGCTGCATTCCTGGGCGCCGGCGCCCGGCGCGCCCGCCGCTCTCCCTGCGATGCGATGACGCGCGACCGCTCGAGCAGCTGGGCAAACGTGATGGTCTCGAGGACGGATCGCAGCATGCCGCGCGCCTCGAGCCAGACGCCGGGAAGCGCCTCGGCACCGGGCGGATAGGTCACCTCGTCGGGCCGCACGCCGGCGACGGCCGCGATCGGGCCGTCGACGATCCGGATGACCTCGGCCAGCGAGATCTCCTCCGCCGGCACCGCCAGCCGGTAGCCGCCCTCGGGCCCGCGCTGCGAGGCCACGATGCCCGCGTGCTTGAGCTCGCCGAGGATGTTCTCGACGAACTTCAGGGGCAGGTCCTGCGCCCGGGCGACGAGCTCGCCCTTGATCGGCCCCTCCCCCTGGTGGGCAGCCAGCACGAGCACCGCCCGCACCGCGTAGTCGGCCTTGGCGGAGAGCTTCACGGGGACATTCTCGCACGACTGCGGATACGATCGCGCGATGGCGGAGGTGAACCCCGGCCTCGAAGGGGTGCTGGCGGCCGAGACGACGATCAGCCTGGTCGACGGATCGGCCGGGAGGCTGCTCTACCGTGGCTACGAGATCGGCGACCTGGCGGCGCACGGCACCTTTGACAGCGTGACGGCGCTCCTCTTGGACGGCGAGTGGCCGGCCGCTCCGGCGTTGCTCCCGCCGGCCGTGCTCGACGAGCCGGTGCTCGCGGCGCTGCGCGGCCTGCCACCCGCGGCGGCGCCGCTCGACGCCCTTCGCAGCGGCGTCTCCGCCTGGGGCGCCGCTCGCGGGCTCGACCGGCTGCCGACGCCCGCCCAGGCGCGCGAGCTGATCGCGCTGGCGCCGGCGATCGTCGGCGGCTTCGCGCGCCTGCGTGCCGGCGATGACCCGGTCGACCCGGCGGGTGCGGAGGGGCTGGGAGTCGCCGGGCGCCTGCTCCACGCGATCACGGGCGAGGCGCCCGAGGCGTCCCGGGAGCGTGCGCTCGACGCGTACTTCGTCTGCTGCGCAGAGCACGGCCTGAACGCCTCGACGTTCACCGCCCGCGTCGTGACGTCGACCCGCTCCGACCTGGCGAGCGCGGTCTGCGGCGCCATCGGCGCGCTGAAAGGGCCGCTCCACGGCGGCGCGCCGTCCGGCGTGCGCGACCAGCTCACCCAGATCGGGAGCGTCGAGCGCGCCGAGCAGTGGATCCGCGACGCGCTCGGGCGCGGCGAGCGGCTGATGGGGTTCGGGCACCGGATCTACCGCACGACCGACCCGCGGGCCGAGGCGCTGCGCCAGGTCGCGGAGGGCCTCGCGGGCGACGCGGCGTGGCTCAAGCTCGCGATCGACGTCGAGGACGTCGCTCTTCGCCTCCTGGCCGAGCACAAGCCCGACCGCGTGCTGAAGACGAACGTCGAGTACTACGCGTCGGTCGTCCTGGACGGCGTCGGCCTCCCGCCCGACCTCTACACGCCGGCGTTCGCGGTCGCCCGGACGGCCGGATGGTGCGCGCACGTGCTCGAGCAGGCCGAGCACGGCCGCCTGATCCGCCCGGATGCGGCGTATGTCGGCCCGGCGATGCGGCCGCTCCCAGCCTGATACTCGATTCGATATCGGGTCGGATCCGATATCATGCGGTCGTGGAGCTTCTCAAGGAGGCCCGAGACCGGGCCGGCCTCACGCAGCGCGAGCTGGCCCGGCGCGCGGGGACGTCGCAGGCGATGGTCGCCCGCATCGAGCGGGGGCAGCAATCGCCCAGCGTGGCGACCCTCGAGCGGCTCGTCCGTGCGTGCGGGCTCGAGCTGCGGCTCGAGACGGCCGGAGGGGAGGCTCCGCCGGCCGGCCGGCGGCCGGCCGCGCGCACCGGGCGCCTGCTCGTCTGGCGATCGGGCGGCGCCGCCTACGCGTTTCCGCTGGAGGCCGTCGAGCGGATCGCGGAGCTCGCCGGCCTCCGCCGCCTCCCCGGGCAGGCCGAGGGTGCCGGCGTGGTCACGGTGGACGGCGAAACGGTGGCAGCGGTCGAGGCTGCGGGGCGGCTCGGGATCGACGGCGGGACACCGGCTCAGATCGTCGTCGTCCGGGTCCGTGACGGCCGCCGCGCGCTCCTCGTCGACCAGGCGGAGACGGTCGCGGACGAGACGGCCGTCGTTCCGCCGCCGGCCGGCTCCGGCGCGGCCCCGTTCGTCACAGGCCTCGCCGAGGTGCAGGGCGAGCAGGTGGTTGTGCTCGACGCCGACGGGCTCTGCGGCTCCTAGGTCGTCTTGAGTGCGCTTAGGCCGCGCGTCGCGTTGCTGAGCTGGTTGGAGGCCTTAGCCCAGTAGACCTGCAGCTGGGCTCGCATGGTCGAGTTTGGACAGTCCACGCCGAAGATACATCGTCGCCAGTATCGGCCGGCCTTGGTGTACGTATTGAACGCCTTCTCGGCCGGCACGCCAACACTAACGAGGCAGCCATCCGATTCGCCCTTAACGTCGATCGCATCATAAGCAACCTGGATATCACCTAAGCGTGAAATGTATTGCGTTTCCGTCAGTCCGACGTCGAGGCGACTGTCCAGATCGTGGAGGGTGGAGAGGAACGCACCGACCTGGCTCTGACATGCCTTGTAGGCCGCTGCTCCCTTGGCGGCGGAATCTCCATTCTTCGAAGATGCACCACCCCCCGAAGTTTCGATCAACGCGGCGACGACGGCGAGGACGACGGCGCTGACGATTGCGGCGAGAATGATGACCCTGGTGCGGTTCGACTTCTCGTGGACAGGCGGCGTCGTCTCCGCGATCTCGACCGGCGGCGATACCGTTGCCGCCGGTACAGCCAGAGGCGGAGGCGGGTCCGAGCGGGCGATCTCTTGCGATCCGACCGACTGTCCGCAATGGGGACAGAAGTGGGCGCCTTCTGGAACTGGAGCACCACAGTTCATACAGAACCGCTGGGGAGTTAACGAATCAGTCATCGTCGCTCCTGCGAAGACCTGTCGGTATGCCGACATCCTACAGTGCACGCGTCGCGGCGAACGTCGTTCGGCGAGCCAGTTCGTCGATCGTATGTCGGCACGTTTGACCACAGGATCGACCCGTCCACTGTTGAGCCGGGCTGTCAGACTCGCCGCGGGGTGATCTGGCGTCACGAACAGGCGTGCGACACCCACAGCACGTAGCGCGCGAGCAGGTCCGCCAGGCCCAGGAGCGGGATCGCGAGGGGCGGCGAGACCGACCCGATCGCGGTGGCGGCGATCGCGAGCCACAGGATCGGCGCCACGGCCGGCAGGGCGAGCAGGTTCGCCGGCACCGCGAGCGGCGTCAGGCGCCCGAAGTGCCACCACGCGATCGGGGTGGTGACGACGGTGCAAGCGATCGAGATCGCTGCCGCCTCTCCGACGACGCCCCGTAGGCGCGGAGCGACGAGGTGGATCGCCGCGACGGCGGCGAACGAGAGCTGGAACCCGGGGTCGAAGAGCTCGAGCGGATCGAACCCCAGCACTACCGCCGCGCCGCATGCCAGGAGGTGCCACGGCGGCGCCGGGCGCGACGCGAGCCACGCCGCCGAGACGAGGACGCCCGCGACTCCTGCCCGCACGATCGACGGGCCGGCCCCGCCACGAGCACGTAGGCCGTCGTCACCGCACCGGCAGCCAGACGGGCCGGGGTGCCGATGACGCCGCAGACGCCGAGCGCGACAAGCGTGAACGCGATCAGGAGCGCCACGTTCTGGCCGCTCCACAGGAGCGGCCGGTGGAGCGCAGCGGCGACGAGGCCGGCGTCGGCTGCAAGGACAACGGCCGCCGGCCGGTCAGAGGGTGACATGGCCGCGCAGCGCTGCGAGCCGGGCGGGGCCGATGCCGCTCACCTGATCCAGCTCGGCGACCGATCGGAAGCCGCCGTGCTGGGTGCGGTAGTCGATGATGCGCTGGCCGAGCGCCGGCCCGATCCCGTCGAGCGTCTCGAGCTGCTCGAGCGTGGCCGAGTTGAGCGAGACCGGTGCGGCGGGAGCGGCCGTACCGCCTCCCGTCGCCGGAGCCGCGCCGCCCGCCCCGCGCCGCGGAACGACGACCTGCTCTCCGTCGGTGAGGCGCGCCGCCAGGTTGAGGGCGTCGAGGTCGGCGTGCCGCCCCGGGCGGGCCTTGCGGACGGCGTCGAGCACACGCGCGCCCGCGGGGAGGCGATACACCCCGGCCCGGCGGACGTCGCCGCTGACGTCGACGACGAGGACCTGCGGGCCTGGGTCGGCGCCTCCACAGGAGGCGACGCCGGCGTGGACGGATAGCCGCCGCCTCTTGCAGCGCCTCCCGAGCTGTAGCGCCAGCCGATGGCCAGCACCAGGAGCACGGCGGCGGCGTAGAGCGCAAGCTGACGGGGCGGTGGTAGCACGGATGCCCATCTTCACCGCCCCGCCTGTCACGCCTCTAGGCCCGGCCGTGCCAGATCCGTGTCGAATCTGCGACTGCTGCAATATTGGGGTCTGACCGTCGTTGCGGCTAGCCGGTGACGAGACTGACCAGGCGGCCGGGGACCACGATCTCCTTGACGACCTTCGCGCCCTCGAGGTGGTGGGCCACGTTGGGCACTGCCCGAGCGGCCGCGAGGATCTCGTCGCGGCCGAGACCGGCGTCGACCGTCACCTCGCCGCGCAGCTTGCCGTTCACCTGCACGCCATAGGTCACCTGGTCGGAGACCAGCATCTCGGGGTCGGCGGCCGGCCACGGCGCCTCCCACAGCCGCTCGCCGCCCAGCCTCTCCCACAGCTCGCATGCGATGTGCGGTGCGTACGGCTGGACGAGCGACACCGCCGTCGCCGCGGCGAACCGGCGCTGCTCGGGCGTCGCGTCGGCCGCGCCCTGGAGCATGTTCACCAGCTCGTGCACGGCCGACTCCGCCGTGTTGAACGCGAACCGCGCGCCGATGTCGTTCGTGACCTTCTCGATCGCCCGTGCGCCTTGCGCACGAGCGCCGCGCCGGGGCCCTCGGCCGGAGCTGAGGCTAGGATCCCCGGCGGCATCTCGGCCGCCGACGCGTGCGCCAGCCGCCACAGCTTGGCCAGGAAGCGGTGGCTCCCCTCGACGCCGCCGTCGAACCACTCGGCGTCCTGCTCGGGCGGGCCCAGGAAGAGCGAGTACATCCGTACGGTGTCGGCGCCGTACCGCTCGATCATCGCGTCGGGCGAGATCACGTTGCCCTTCGACTTCGCCATCTTGGCGCCGAGGTAGTAGATCATCCCCTGGGTGAACAGGTTCGCGAACGGCTCGGTGAACCCGACGTAGCCCAGGTCGTAGAGCGCCTTCGTGAAGAACCGGGCGTACATCAGGTGGAGGATCGCGTGCTCGACGCCGCCGATATACTGATCGACCGGCAGCCACGCGTCGACCGCCTCGCGGCTGAACGGCGCCGTGTCGTTCTTGGGGTCGGCGTAGCGCATGAAGTACCAGGACGAGTCCACGAAGGTGTCCATCGTGTCGGTCTCGCGCCGGGCCGCCCCGCCGCACGACGGGCAGCTGACGTTCACCCAGTCCTCGGCCGCGGCGAGCGGCGAGCGGCCGCGCGGCGCATAGTCCTCGACCACGGGGAGGAGCACCGGCAGCTCGGCGTCGGGCACCGGCACGATCCCGCACGTCTCGCAGTGGATCATCGGGATCGGGCAGCCCCAGTAGCGCTGGCGTGAGAGCAGCCAGTCGCGCAGGCGGTAGGCGATCGTGCCCTTGCCCTGCTCCTCCTCCTCGAGCTTGGCGACGATGGCGCGCGACCCCTCGGGAGCCGCCAGGCCCGTGAACTCGCCCGAGTTCACAAGCACCTCGTCATGGGTGTGGGCGACGTATGCGCCCTCGGGCAGCTCGGCGTCGCGCGGGGCGACCACCGGCCGGATCTCGAGGCCGTGGGCCTCGGCGAATTCGTAGTCGCGCTCGTCGTGGGCCGGAACGGCCATGATCGCCCCGGTGCCGTACTCGGCCAGCACGTAGTCGGCCACCCACACGGGGATCTGCTCGCCGTTTACCGGATTGGTGACATGGCGGCCGGTGAAGACGCCCGTCTTCTCGCGAGCCTCCGCACGCTCGACGGCGGAGCGCGCCGCCGCGTGGCGGACGTACTCCGCGACGGCCTCCGCGTGCTCGGCGGTCGCGATCTCGACCGCCAGCGGATGCTCCGGCGCCAGCACGAAGAAGGTCGCCCCGAAGAGCGTGTCGGGCCGCGTCGTGAAGACCGGCAGCTCGGTGCCGTCGTCGAGCGTGAACTTGACCTCGGCGCCGTGCGAGCGCCCGATCCAGTTGCGCTGCATCGTCACGACCCGCTCGGGCCATTGCACGTGCTCCAGGTCGTCGAGCAGCCGGTCGGCGTAGTCGGTGATCTTGAAGAACCACTGGTCGAGCGTGCGCGCCTCGACCTCGGTGCCGCACCGCTCGCAGCGCCCGTCGATCACCTGCTCGTTCGCGAGCACCGTCTGATCCTTGGGGCACCACTTGACGACGGCGCTCTTGCGAAACGCGAGGCCGGCCTCATGGAGGCGCAGGAAGATCCACTGCGTCCAGCGGTAGTAGTCCGGCTCGCACGTCGAGAGCTCGCGGTTCCAGTCGATCGACCAGCCCATGCGCTTCATCTGGCGGCGGATCGCGGCGATGTTCTCGCGCGTCGACTCGGCCGGATGGCGGCCCGACCTGATCGCGGCGTTCTCGGCGGGGAGGCCGAACGAGTCGTAGCCCATCGGGTGCATCACGCGCTGCCCGTTCCGGCGTTTGTACAGCGTGACGACGTCGCCCATCGTGTAGTTCTTGACGTGCCCCATGTGCAGCTCGCCCGACGGGTAGGGCAGCATCTCGAGCACGTAGAAGCGCTCGTCGGTGTCTCCCGGAGCGGGGTTGGGCACGTCGAAGACGCCCTCGCGCTCCCAGATCTCGTGCCAGCGCGCCTCGACGGCGGCCGGGTCGTAGCGCTCGGTCTGCTCGTTCGTGACCATCGCAGGATTCTACGCGGCCACCTTACGTTCCCGGCTTGACCACCATGTCGAAGATGACGAGCAGCAGCAGCACGAGCTCGAACCGAGACACGAGGAAGATGCGGCTGATGCGCTCCTTCGCCTCGGGCGAGTCCACCCCACCCGCGTCGATCGCCCGCGCGATCCGGCCGGCCTCGGGCCCCAGGAACCCTGCGCCGATCGCGATCGAGACCACGATCATGGCGAGGCCGATCTGCACCCACGTCTGGTCGTAGCTCCAAATGCC
The DNA here is from genome assembly GCA_963821535.1 of uncultured Actinomycetes bacterium. Classification (GTDB taxonomy): domain Bacteria; phylum Actinomycetota; class Thermoleophilia; order Gaiellales; family JAICJC01; genus JAICJC01. The sequence continues at coordinate 489,640 of CAWGEC010000002.1, forward strand.
GCTCGATTCGCGGATCGTGAAGATCCCCGAGACGAGGAGGATGATCGACGACGGCAGGAAGATGCGGTTCCCGACGAACTCGGCGTCCTTGGCGAACGTCGCCATGCGCTCGCCGTCACCGGTCCCGTTGATCCGGATCGCGAACGTCTGGAGCGTGCAGGCGCCGCCCACCCAGACAACGGCCGAGAGCACGTGGACGAACTTCAGCGAGTTGTACGTGTTGACGACAAGCTCGTACATGGCGCGCGAAGTCGTACCGCCGGGCGGCCGCGGGGTCAAGCCGGAACCGGTGGCGGTAGAATCGCGACGCGGTGATCCTGCGTCCGTTCCTCTATGAGCCCACCGCGTGCGCGAGCTACCTGTTCGGCTGCACGACGCACAGCACGCTGGCGGTCGTCGACCCCCACGTCGAGCTGGTCGAGAGCTACATCGACGCGGCGGCAACGGCCGGCGAGATCGTGGCCGTGTTCGAGACGCACGTCCAGGCCGACCACGTGTCGGGGCTCCCGGACCTCGTCGCGGCGACGGGCGCAACGGCCTACCTGCCGGCCGGGGCGAAGGTCGACTTCCCCCACCACGCCCTCGAGGACGGCGAGCGCGTCGAGCTCGGCAACACGATCGTGACGGCGATGTCGACGCCGGGCCACGCCCCCGCGCACTTCGCGCTCGTCGTCGCCGACCGCCGTCGCGGGACCGACGAGCCGTGGCTCGTCTTCACCGGCGACTCGCTGCTCGTGAACGACGTCGGCCGGCCCGACCTGCACGCCGGCGGGGCCGACCCGCGGCCGCTGGCCCTCGAGCAGCACGCGTCGATCGCGCGCCTCATGGCGCTTCCGGACCACGTCGTCGTCTACCCCAGCCACTTCGGCGGGTCGGTGTGCGGACGCGGCCTCTCGGGGAACCCGATCTCGTCGATCGGATTCGAGCGGCTCCACAACCGCGCGCTCCAGCAGCGCGACGCCGAGGCGTTCGCCGACGCGTTGCTCGAAGACCTGCCCCCGGCGCCGCCCGACCAGGCGTCGATCGTCGCGGCCAATCGCGCGGGAGCGGCCGTCTCCAGTTGACGCGGGGCCGTGCGGGCGAGACCATGTCGTCTCACCCGCGAGGAGGCAACCGATGCTGCACGCCCCGCCCGTCGTCGACCTGCGACCGTACGCCGACACGGTCACGTTCGAGTTCCCCGGCGGATCGTTCCAGCAGACCAGCATCTACCTCGCGGCGTGGGGCGCGCCCCTGCGCCTGGTCGCCGCGCCGGCCAACTGCGGCGAGACGTTCTCGAAGCGCGTGGTCGAGGGGATCGACCGGGGCTGGGACGTCATCCTGCCGTCGGACTTCTTCGCCCCGAACGGCACGTACACGCTCCGCGCGACTCGCACCGAGGGCGACGGTGCGTTCCGGTTCCCGCTTCGCGCGACGGGCCTCCTGGGGCGCTAGGGAGCCTCGCTAGCGCTAGCGCTTGTAGCGGCGGCGGATCGTGAGGCGCGACTTGAGCGCGTGCAGCTCGGCGCGATTCTGGGCACGGGCGGCGACCAGGTCGGGCCGGCGCTCCGCCACGTCGCCCTCCTCGCCGGACTCGGCGATTGCCGACACCGCCTCGCGATCGTGCTCGGCGATGGCGTTCACCTCGCAGCCGATGCGGTGGCGGCCGAACGCCACGGTCTCGTCGCGCACGACCTGCGCCTCGAGCGTGATCGGCCGCGCTCCCACGTGGATCGAGAGCATGACGCGGTCGCCGATGGCGAGCGGGAGCTCGCTCACGAACGCCACGCCGTTCTCGGAGATGTCCGCCAGGCGCGCACCGATGCGCTGGCCGGCCTCGAGCTCGGTCGAGTACAGCACGACCGCGTCGGCGTGATCGGTGCGGCGGGCGCGCTTCGCCCGGCGGTGGCCGGGTTGGTGCGCGATCGAGATGACCGACATGTGAAGGAGCGTCTGGTCGCCGGACTGGAAGTAGGCCTTGTCGACCTTCAGCGAGATGTCGTAGCCACCGCCGCCGGCGTCGCGAAGCGGGCAGACGATGACGAGATCCTGGTGCATCAGGATCTGCGGGGCGTAGCCGACGAGCAGGCCGTGGTCGAGATCTGCGAGGACGACCTCGGCGACGCCGCCCTCCGCCGAGAACACCCCGATCGTCGTCGGGAAGGCGGGGAGCATCGCAAGGAATTCGTCGAGCAGGCGGTCTGCTTCGGACTGTTCGAAGAGTGGCTCGGACATGGCTGCCTCTCTAATCGGCGGGGACTCCCCGGGGCTTGAACGCGCGGAGCTCCGGGGCCGAGCGCTCAGGAGTGCTCGGAGTGCGGGGGTGAGAACTGGTGGTGGAACCCGTGCTGGACGAAGTCGTCCAGGTGGGCCGTGACGGACCGGGCGAACCGGTCCGCCTGCTGCTTCGTGAGGCGGCCGGCCTTCACCGCAGCGGCCAGGCGGGCCCGGAACGACGCGGTCATCGCGGCCTCGAGCCCCGACGCCGTCTTGCCGTTCGCCTTCGCGATCTGCGCCAGGGTCTTGCCCGAGGCGAGCGCCTCGTGAAGCGCGTCCTCGGAGATGCCGAGGTACGTCGCTGCGGCATCGAACGGCGAGGGGCCGCGGTGGTCGAACGGGCCATGGTGATCGAAGGCGCCGTGGTGCTCGAACCGGCCTTGGTCGAAGCTGCCCTGCGGGCCGCCGAAGAAGAACGGGCCGCCGGCATGCGACTTGACACGGGCCTCGATCGCGTCGGCCTGGGCCCGGGTGAGCCTGCCGGCCTTGACAGCCGCCTCGATCCGGTCGATCACGGTCGCCTGGTAGGCCTCTCTGACCTTCGCCGGCGACACGCCGAGATGGCGGGCGAAGTCGCCGATGAAGGAGTCGCCGACCGTGCTGGACTCGTGGGCGAGAGCCGTCTCGCCGATGGCTGCCAGGGCCGCCACCGCCGTTCCAATCATCATCGCTCGCCGCACGCGTCGGCCCACACCGCCTCCTCGGGAAACCGGGTTCCTGGTCTCACTATGGGGGATGAAACGGCTCCTGGCAATGCCTTCCAGGGGCCGCGAACGTAACGCCCGGGGCCTCGCGCGCGGTGTTTGGTGACGTGGCCCGAGTCGTCCCACGGCACCGGCGCACTGCGCTCGCGGCCCTCGCCGCAGCCGCAATGCTCGTCGCCGGCGCACCGCCCGCCTCAGCCGCGCCTCCACGGCTCCCGAACCTGCTCACGAACGGCGGCTTCGAGCACCCGCGCGTTCCGGCCGGAACCTCCCACCCGTTCGCGTCGATCCCCGGCTGGCACCTCGCCTTCGGGCCCGACATCGAGCTCCAGAACCACGTCGCCGGTGCGCCGGCGGCCGGCAGCCAGCTCGCCGAGCTCGACTCGGACCGGTCGAGCGGGATCTTCCAGCGCGTCCGGACCGAGCCCGGCCGGCTCTACCGCCTGCAGCTCCTCGCGTCCGCCCGGCCGGGCACCTCCGCGGCCGAGAACGTGCTCGTCGTGAGATGGCACCGGCGGGTCGTGGCCCGCATCGTCCTCGACGGCAGCGGCCTCACGCACACCGACTGGCACGCGTACGCGTTCAAGCTGCGCGCGACCGGGCGGCGGACGCGGCTCGAGCTCGACGACGCCGGGATCTCCGACTCGGTCGGCACCTACGTCGACGCGGTCAAGGTGACGTTCTGGCGAGGGCACCCGACGGCTCAGCCCCGCTGACGCCGAGCACGGCCAGCGCGGCGACCGGGTTCACGAGCACCGAGACGAGCGCGGCGGCCGTGAGCGCCGCGACGTCCGACGAGCCGAGCAGGCCCAGCTCCTGGCCGATCTGCGAGGCAATCAGGACGAAGCTGAGCGTCGTCGACGATCGCCAGCGAGGTCGCCGACAGGATGACCGCGACCAGGAACGGCACGCCCACGATGCCCGCGGCGTCGAGCGCGTACCCGGCGGCGACCGCGATGGCGAACGAGACGGCGAACCCGGTGAGCGCCAGCCGGAGCACCGCGCCGCGCAACCGGTCGACGTCGATCTCGAGGCCGGCCAGAAGGAGCAGGAAGCCGACGCCGATCAACGCCAGCACGTTGACCGCGTTCGTTACACGCGTGTAACGCCGACGCTGCCCTGGTGGACCGCACGGTGTGTACCTGATCGATACGCTCACCGTCCCTGCCGCCATGGCTCCGATCGACATCGATCCCGCATCGACGGCGCACGGCGCGTCGCCGGAAGATCTCCGCACCGTCGAGGCGCTGCGCGCCGGCGATGAGGCCGCCTTCCGCGACCTGGTCGAGCGCCACCACGCGTCGCTCATCCGCGTCGCCCTCATGTACGTGCGCACGCGCGCGGTCGCAGAGGAGGTCGTGCAGGACACGTGGATCGGCGTCCTTCGCAGCCTTCCGCGGTTCGAGGGCCGCTCGTCGCTTCGCACCTGGATCTTCCGGATCCTCGCGAACCAGGCCAGGACAAGGGCGCGACGCGAGGCGCGGTCGGTCCCCTTCTCCTCGCTCGCCGGGCCCGACGACGACGGCCCGGCCGTCGACCCCGACCGGTTCCTCTCCGGCGACCACCCGGCGTTCCCGGGCCACTGGGCCTCGCCGCCGCGAAGCTGGAACGCGGTCCCCGAGGAGCAGCTCCTGGCCCGTGAGACGCGCGAGCGCGTGCTCGCGGCGATCGAGGCGCTGCCCGCGTCGCAACGGGCCGTCATCTCGCTCCGCGACGTCGAGGGGTGGTCGTCCGAGGAGGTCCGTGATCTGCTCGAGATCAGCGAGGGCAACCAGCGGGTGCTTCTCCACCGCGCCCGGTCGAAGGTGCGCCAGGCGCTCGAGGACTACCTCGACGGGAGGGCGGCATGAGCGATCCGGCCGGGATGCTGCGCTGCCGCGAGGTGGTCGAGCTCGTCACCGCGTACCTCGAGGGCGCCCTCTCGGAGGCCGAGGAGGTGCGCTTCGAGGAGCACCTGGCCATGTGCGACGGGTGCTCGGCCTACCTCGACCAGATGCGCCGCACCATCCGGCTTGTGGGACGGCTCGATGCCGAGTCGATCGACCTCGAGGCGTGCAACCGGCTCGTGCACGCCTTCCAGAACTGGAAGGCCGAGGCCGAGCCCGACCTCCCCGACCGGGAGTGATCGCCTTGGCCTTCACGGGACCGGACGCCGGCCGGCCGTTCGTCGGCGGACACTGGCCGGAGCCGGGCACGTGGGCGGACGGAGCCAGGGCATCGCTGATCCGGCACCTGCCGGTCTGGATCGCCGCCGAGCTATGGCTCGTCGAGCTCGACGGCTCGGTGCACGAGGTCGCGACCCAGCTTCGCGCCGACCGCGGCCGGCTGGTGCAGCGGATCGCCGGATGGGACGACGAGACGGCACAGGCCTTCGCCCAGTCCTGCTCGAACCGGATCCTCGAGCTCGCAGAGCACGCGCGGAAGGCGGGCACCGCCGACGACACGATGGCCGCCTACCGCGCGGACGCCGAGGCGTTCGGCCACCCGGCCGACGCCAACGTCGCGGGCTGGGTCGCCGCGCGAGCCGCCGCGGCCGTCGAGGGCGAGGACGGAGCCGCGCGCGAGCGTGAGCGGCAGGCGGCGTGGCTCGCGGAGCGGCTCGACCTGGAGGCGGCGATCCGCGTGTAACGGACGCGCCGGTTGCGCGACACTACCGCCATGACAACCACGCTCAAGCCCCTGCCAGAGACCTACGCAAAGACGATGGCCGACCTCCACCGGCTCGCCGTCTACGTGGTCTCTCCGGCCCAGCGGCTCGTGAACGGCGAGATCATCATGCAGTCCACGCACGGCGGATTCTCGACGTTCGAGTACGCGGGCCACGTCACGCGCGTCGTCGACGACCGGCTCGTGGTCGACGGCGCTGCGCACCCGATCACCACGCTGCGATGCGGCCGCGCGAACGCTTGGGATCGAGCCCGATGTCGGCCAGGAGGAGCAGTTCGACGTGCCTCCGCACGGCGACCTCGACGAGCAGCTCGCCGTTGACCTCACGGCCGCCGCCGTGCTGGCGGACTGGTTCGAGTTCGCCACCGAGGCGCTGGAGGCGCTTCGCGCGAGGGCTGAGCCCGACGACGACGTCACCATCGTCCGCATCTGGCCCGAGCACTTCGACGCGGCCATCGACATGGGCAACGGCGACGCCGGCCGCCGGGCGACCTACGGCGGCTCGCCCGGCGATCGCCATCACGCCGAGCCGTACCTGTACGCCTCGCCGTGGGCCGGCCGCATCGACCCGTTCTTCGACGATCCGTCCTTCAAGGGAGCGGCGCTCACGTACGCCGAGCTGCTCGCGGCGCCCGACCCGGTCCGCGCGGCGTCGGAGTTCCTCGTCGAGGCCCGAAACCGGGTGGCGTCGACGATGTAGCCCGGATCGGAGATGCTTTGCGGCATGGACGAGCCGCCGGTCAGACTGGCCCAGCTCCTGGTCGGGCTGTCGCTCGTCGCCGACGTCGGCATGGGCCTCGAGCCCGGCGAGGCGGCGCGGGCGGCCGTGATCGCAGCCCGGCTCGCCGCGGACGTCGGCGCCGCGGCGCCGTCCGACGTCTACTACACGACCCTGCTCCAGCACATCGGCTGCACGGCGTACGCCCACGAGGCGGCCGCCATGCTCGGCGGCGACGAGCTCGCCGTGAAGTCGGCGGCGATGCGCACCGACTTCGCCCACCCGCGCGACGTGCTCGATCGTCTATCTGCCGAACCTCGCGCCCCAGGCCGGAATGCTCGCCCGCCTCCGCGCGGCCGGCGTCGCGGCGGCCAGGTCGCGCCAGATCGTCGCGGGCTACAGCCGCGCCAACTGCGAGGTCGCCGCGCTCACCGGCCGGCGGCTGGGGCTCGGGGCCGGAGTCGAGGCCGGCCTCCTGGCCGTCTACGAGCAGGTCGACGGCAAGGGCGGGCCGCGGGGGCTGCGCGGCGATGCGATCCCGCTCGCCGCGCGGATCGCCCAGGTCGCGGTGTACGCGTCGCTCTTCGACCGCCTGGGCGGCGCCGAGCTCGCGGTGACGACGCTGCGGCGACGGGCGGGCCGGTCGCTCGACGCCGACCTCGTCGAGGCGTTCTGCGACCAGCGCGGACGCGCTGCTCGACGAGCTGGCCGCGGCAGACGTGCCGCGCCCGCGGTCGACGCGGAGCCGGCGCCCGCGGTCGAGATCGAGGCCGTCCGGCTCGACGACATCTGCCGGGCGTTCGGAGACGTCGTCGACCTGAAGTCGCCGTACCTGCACGAGCACGCGGCGGGCGTGTCCGGCCTGGCGGCCGGAGCGGCGGAGTGGCTGCGCATGCCCGAGGACGACGTCGTACAGCCATCCGCCGGGCCGCGCTGCTTCACGACGTCGGCAGGGCCGCTGTCCCGAACGGGATCTGGGAGAAGCGGGGGCGGCTCACCTCGGCCGAGTGGGAGCGCGTGCGCCTGCACGCCTACCACTCGGAGCGGATCCTCAAGGCGTGCCCGCCGCTCGAGCCGCTCGCCCGGCTGGCCGGGATGCACCACGAGCGGCTCGACGGCTCCGGCTACCACCGCGAGGCGACCGCAGCCGCGATCCCGATGCCGGCGCAGGATCCTGGCCGCGGCGGACGCGTTCCAGGCGATGACGCAGCCGCGCCCGCACCGCCCCGCCCGCGATCCCGAGGCGGCCGCCGCCGTCCTCGTCGGCGGAGGCCGGAGGCCGGCAGGCTCGACGCAGACGCCGTCGCGGCCGTGCGCGCGGCCGCAGGTGAGCCGATCCGGCGGCGCCGGTCCAGGCCCGAGCGGGCTCACCGACCGCCAGGTCGAGGTGCTGCGCCTCCTCGCGGCGGGGCACTCGAACCGCGAGATCGCGCGGCGGCTCTCGGTGTCGCCGCGCACGGCCGAGCACCACGTCCAGGACATCTACGCCCGGATCGGCGTCTCGACGCGGGCCTCCGCCGCGCTGTACGCGATGCAGAACGACCTGCTCGCGTGAGGATCGAGAAAGACTGGTAGCCCTACCGATGCGGCGGCGGGGCGGCGATGCGACGCTCAGACCTCGAAGCCAACCGCTGCGAGGAGGTCGTCATGCAGGCATCGCTGAACAAGGAGATCGTCCGCAGGTTCGTCGACGAGTACCAGACGGGCGGCGACGAGGGAGGCGTTCGCGGAGCTGCTCCACCCGGACGTCGTCGACCACAGCCGGCCGCCCGGGATCGCCGCCGGGCGCCGAGGGCGTGCGCCAGCAGTTCGACGGCTTCCGCGCCGGGCTGCCGGACTTCCGCGGCGACGATCCTGCACCTGGTCGCCGAGGGCAACCTCGTCATCACGCACAAGGTCTTCCACGGCACCCACACGGGGGAGTTCATGGGCATCCCGCCCACCGGCCGCGAGGTCGAGATTCTCGTGATCGACCTCGTGCGCGTCGAGGACGGCCGGATCGTCGAGCACTGGAACGTCGTCGACCGCCTCGGCCTGCTCCAGCAGCCCGGAGCGATCCCGGCGCCGGAGACGGCGGCGACCGCCTGAGGAGCTCAGCCCGCCGCGGCCGGCAGGTAGTGCGCGACGATCGCCTGCCACCCCGACCGCGTCCGGTCGCGGCGGGCCGCGCCGGCGGCGCCGAGCCGCTCCCAGCCGGTCTGGCGGATCGTGACGGTCGTGGCGTCGCCGCTCGGGGCGAACGTCACCTCGACCTCGGTCGCCTGGCTGCGGTCGAACATGAGGTGCCAGAGATAGACCAGCCGGTGCGGCGGCTCCCACGCCAGCACCTCGCCCCAGGAATGCTCGTCGCCGGCCGGCGTCCGCTCGAAGATCCGGCCGCCCTCGCGCGGCTCGAACACGATCGCCGCAGACGAGTCCCGGCTCACCGTGTGATCGCGCGGCCACCACATCTCGATACGCGCCGTCCACATCTCGAAGGCATGGGCGACGGGCGCGTCGACGGCGAACTCGAGCTCGAGCGCGTCGCTCACCGGGGAGTCGTGTTCTCGGCCGCGAGGCGGAACCTCGCAGCGGCCTCGGCCCAGACGCGCTCGAGATAGGCGAGCGCCTCGGTCATGCCCTCCGCCTCGAGCCGGTACACGCGGCGCGTCCCGTCCGGACGATCCGAGACCAGCCCGGCCTCCTTCAGAAGGCGGAGGTGGCGGGAGACGGCCGGGCGGCTGATCGGGAGCGAGTCGGCGAGCTCTCGCACCGACCGGTCGCCCGCGCCGAGCAGCTCGACGATCGCCCGCCGGTTGGGGTCGCCGAGCGCGTCGAACGGGTCGCGGGCGAGGGCGGGCCGCGATGTCATGCGGGCCGGGCGGCCGCTTCGCTCGGCCCGCACACGGAGCCCCTCGACGAACCCGGCGAACGCGTCCGACATGTCGGGGATCGAGCGGCCGATGAGCGGAAGGAGCGGCCCGGTGAAGGTCTCCTCGAGCACGAACCCCGTCGTTCCGTCCTGGCGCGGATCGAGCGTGAACGTACGCACGCCCTTGAAGAGGCCGAGCGGCATCCCGCCGCTCCAGGTCATCCGCGACCCGGGGACGAACTCCGTCACCTTGACCGGGAAGGTCCGGCCGGGGTTGAGCTTCGTGAACACACGCAGCGTCTCGCCGGGCGCGATCGTGCCCTCGATGCGGTCGACGCTCGGGTCCCACTCCGGATACGACGCTCCATCCACCAGCACCCGCCAGATCTCATCAGCCGGTGCGGCGATCGTCGTGGCCGCGCGATGACGTTTCATCCACCCTCCTTGCCTACATGGTCGAAGGGCGGTTACGGTAACTTAGAAGTTACCGATCTGCAAGGGGCGGAGCTACCAGCCGCGCCGGCGCGATCGCTTGCTGGAGTACACGAGACGGGGCGGGGCCACCCGCATGCCCGTCTCGGTGAACCGGTCGGCGTGGCCGAGCCTCGCCGCCACGCGGCTCACGTCAGCCTCCTCGTCGGGAAGGACGAGGGTGATGCCGGCGCCGTCGCGTCCCGCCCGCCCGGTGCGGCCGACGCGGTGGACGTAGCCCGTGTGGTCGTCCGGCGGGTCGTAGTTGATGACGTGGCTGATGGCCTCGAGGTCGAGCCCGCGCGCCGCGACGTCGGTCGCGACAAGCGTGCGCACCTCGCCGGCCTCGAACTGGCGCAGCACGCGCTCGCGCGTTCGCTGGGGGAGGTCGCCGTGCATCGCCGCGGCGTTCGTGCCGCGCGTGTTGAGACGCTTCGCGAGCCGATCGGCGCCTCGCTTCGTGCGAACGAAGACCAGCGCCAGGCCCGGCTCGGCCTCGAGCAGCTTGACCAGCGTGTCGAGCTTGGTCTCGCTCGTCACCGCCACGAACGAGTGGCTGATGTCGATGCTGCTCGTGCTGGACTGGAGCTCGGCCTCGTAGCGGCCCGGGTCGGTCGTGTAGGAGCGCGCGAGCCGGCCGACCTCGCCGTGGAGCGTCGCCGAGAAGAAGAGCGTCTGGCGGCGACCCGGGATCCGGCGCACGATCCGGTCGACCTGCGGCTGGAAGCCCATGTCGAGCATGCGGTCGGCCTCGTCGAGGACGAGGATCCGCACGTTGTCGACCTTGAGCAGCCGCCGCTCGATCAGATCCCAGAGGCGGCCGGGCGTGGCGACGATGATCGCCGCCTTCTGCGCACGCTTCGCCTGAGAGGGGAGCGGGGCGCCGCCGTAGACCGCGCAGACGGCGAGCCCGCGCGCCTTGGCCGGGGCCGAGATCTCCTCGGCAACCTGCGTGGCGAGCTCGCGGGTCGGCACGAGCACGAGCGCCGCAGGCAGGGCGTCGTCGGTCGTCAGCCGCTCGACGAGCGGCACGCCGAACGCGAGCGTCTTGCCGGAGCCCGTCGGCGACTGCGCCAGCACGTCGCGGCCGGCGAGGCCGTCGGGGATGACCCGCGCCTGGATCGCGAACGGGACCGTGATGCCGCGCTCGGCGAGCGCGTCTGAAACAGGGCGCGACACGCCCAGGCCGGTGAAAGTACCTTCGTCCATCTGTCCTCCATGTTGGCCGGCGGCATTCCGAGCCGCCGATTCGGTCGAGATCTCAAACCCTCGACGAACCGACATGGGACGAAGAAGCGTCAGACCTCACGAGGCTTGCGAACCATTCGCCGCCTCTTGAACCGCAGTGTAGCCGCACTATCGGCAGGAACGCCTGCACACGCGAGGAAACATCGCTTTCGTCCCGCCACGAAACGTCCGATATCGTGCCTTCGTGGGTGTGCACATCGACAACGAGGCTCTAACGCGGTTGTTGGACGAGCGCATCGCCGCAACGCTTCCGACCTTCTGGCCGACGAAGGGCTGGGCCTGGGACGTGCGCTCGCCGAGCGTTGGCAACCACTGGCCCGTCGGCGTCCACTTCCTCGACGAGCTTCCGCTCGAGCAGGCGATCGAGGCGCTCGTCGAATCGATCAACGAGGCGCTGGTCGGCTACTCGAAGGGCGTCAGCGAGGATGCGTGCGAGCCGTACGGCGGCTGGGTCGAGGCCGAAGGCGACGTGCTGCGCGTCCGGTACGGGCGGGTGCCGTTCTCGCACCCCGACGACGGGCGGCGGGCCCACGAGCTGCCGCCGATCCCGCTCTCGGCATTCGTGACGGTGGCCGACGGCGAGCTGTAGGCTCGCGCGGTGCCGCACTTCGACCTTCCGCTCGAGGAGCTCCGCGAGTACCGGTCGGCCACGACCGCGCCCGACGACCTCGACGCCTACTGGGACGAGGCGATCCGCTCCGCGCGAGACCGGGCGACGGCGGCGACGTTCGAGCCCTACAAGCCCGAGGCGTACGGCCCCATCGAGGTCTACGACGTGACGTTCTCGGGCGGTGAGGGCCATCCGGTCCGGGCCTGGTTCCTGCACCCGCGAGCGGCGACCGCTCCCGTCCCGTGCCGGGTCACGTTCATCGGCTACGGGGGTGGGCGCGGGCTCCCCGCCGAGCACACGCTGTACGCGGCGGCGGGCTTCGCCGAGCTCGTCGTCGACACGCGCGGCCAGGGCGGCACGTGGTCGGCGGGCGCCACGGGCGACCCGGGAGCCGGCGAATCCGGGCCGGAGACTGCAGGCGTCATGACGCGGGGGATCCTCGACCCGCGGGTCTACTATTACCGGCGCCTCTATGTCGACGCGGTCCGCGCGGTCGAGACGGCCGCCGCCGACCCCCGCGTCGACTCCGAGCGGATCGGCGTCTCGGGGTTCAGCCAGGGCGGCGGCCTGTCGCTCGCGAGCGCGGCGCTCGTCCCCACCATGGTGCGCCTATGCCAGGCCGACATGCCCTATCTGGCCGACATCGAGCACGCGATCACGCTCACCGACGAGCGCCCGTACTCCGAGCTCGTCGACTACCTGGCCCAGCACCACGAGCACTTGGCGACCGCGCTTCGCACGCTGAGCTACGTCGACAACGCCGTGCTGGCGCCGCGGATCACCGCCCGCTGCTCGGTGAGCGTCGGCCTCATGGACGCGATCTGCCCGCCGTCATCCGTCTTCGCGGCCTACAACGCGATCGAGGCACCGAAGGAGATCGCCGTCTACCCGTACTCGGGCCACGACCTGCCCGGCCACCACATCGAGCGGCAGCTCGAGGAATTCGCGCGCGAGATGGCCTAGGAAGTCGCCTCTGAACGAGGGGGACCGGCTTCGCGAACCACGACATCCGGGCCGAGCCCGTTTCGAATCAGCCAGTGCCCGGTTTCGGGATAGCGCACATTCGCCGGCAGGCCCGTCGTCCGCAAGAAGAGTGCACGCACGACCGACTCGCCTCGATTCAGCAGCCGGTGAGCACCGGCCGGGCCTTCCGGGAAGCATACGAGATCGCCAGCCTCGAGCCGATGCTCACCCTGTGGGTGGCGCAAGGTGGGCGCTCCGGCCATGACCAGCAACCACTCCTCCCGCCCGTAGACGTAGTGGTAGGGCTCAGAGCCCTCTCCGGGAGATAACTCCACCACCGTCGCGTCGAGCCGGTAGGCGCCCAGGAGCGGGCCGAGCCTCGTCTCCTCCGCGCTGAGGGCCAGCACGTTCACGGCCGGCTGCGGCGGCGACGTCCTGGGCTCGCGAACGGCCTCGGCTGACTCCGACGGTCCCGCCGTTCCCTCGCCGTGCCAGTAGCCGACGGCGCTCGTTCGGAGGAGGAGGCCTGCCGGGCCGCTGATCTTGTCCGAGTCGGGGTAGACGCTCAGGTACGGCGCGACGTGCTGACCGGTGGCGAAGATCACGAACCGGCCCGGCCCCTTCACGGTGTGGGCACCAAGATGGCCGGACGGGAAGCAGATGACGTCACCCGGCGTCAGGGTCCGCTCACCCGCGGGGTCGCGAAGCACCGGCGCCCCCGCGATCACGTAGAGCCACTCCTCGATCCCGTGGTGGTAGTGGTACGGCCAGATCGGGAAGCCCGCTTCGGCCTGATAGACGCCGGCGCCGATCCGTTGAGCTCCCAGCCGAAGGCCCACCGCGGTGGCCGCGTGACGGAAGCCGGCCTCGTCGAGCGGCTCGTCCAGCTCGACGCTCAGGATGTTCACCTTCTTGACGGTCATGACGTCACCGTCGCAGTCGTCCGGTGCTGCGCGCGGGCCAGCCACGCCGGCGCGATCTCGACGCCCCAGCCGGGGCCCTCCGGCGGCACCACCCGGCCGTCGGTCACCTCGAGCGGCGGCGTGAAGAGCCCGTCCTGCCACGGGTAGTAGTCGAGCCCCTCGATCGAGTACTCGACGTACGGGCCGGCATTCGGCACCGCCGCGAGCAGGTGGAGCGCGAAGACCGTCACGAGCGAGAGGTTGGCCGAGTGCGGGACGCACGGCCGGCCGGCCTCGGCGGCCATCCCCGCCACGGCCAGCGCGCGGGTGAAGCCGCCCACGTAGCAGACGTCCGGCTGGACGATGTCGACGGCCCGCTGGTCGACGATCTGCCGCCAGCTCGAGAGCAGGCAGTCCTGCTCGCCGCCGGCGACGTCCAGGTCGAGCACGCGGGCCACCTCGGCCGTCCACCCGAGCTCCCAGTACGGGCACGGCTCCTCGAAGTGCACCACGCCGTGCTGCTCGAGGAACCGCCCGACCTCGATCGCCCGGCCGGGCGTGTAGCAGCTGTTCGCGTCGACGAGCAGGCGCGCGTCGGATCCGACCGCCGCGCGCACCGCCGGCACCACGGCCTGGGTCCGTCCCGGCCACTCGTCCTCGTCATGCCCGCACTCCCGCCCCACCCGCACCTTGAAGGCCGTGAAGCCGTCGCGGTCCCGAAGGCCGGCCAGGCGCCGCGCCTCGTCGGCCGGGCTGATGTCGCGCCGCATGCTCGACGCGTAGGCGTCGATCGGCCCAGCAGTTGAGCCGAGGAGCTCGCTCACCCCCACGCCCTCGAGCCGGCCGCGCAGATCCCAGAGCGCGGTGTCGACCCCGGCCAGCGCCCGGCACACGTACGAGCCGGGAAACTTGTGCTCGGCGTCGAGCACGCGGGTCGCGACGGCTGCCGGGTCGAGCGGGTCCATCCCCAGCGCGTGCGGCGCAACCTGGCGGTGGAGCACGTCCGTCGTGATGTCGGCGTTGTACGGCGCGACCTGGCCCCAGCCCTCGGCGCCGTCGTCGGTGCGGATTCGGACGAACGCGACCCACTCGTTTCCGAAGGTCTCGATCCGGTCGATCCGCATCGTCCGCTACGTCGCGAGCCGGGCGACCAGCTCGCGCTCGTCGGTGCCGAACCACGGCGGCTCGCCGGCCGCGGCGTTCTCGGCGGCCCGCTCGGGCCGCGACGTCGCGGGGATCGCGACATGGCAGCGCGGGTCGCTCAGGACCCACTTGAGGAGCGCCTGCGGCCAGGTGCCGACGCCGAACGGCTCGAGCGGGCGAAGCGCCTCGGGCGAGGGATGGCTCCGCAGGAGGTCGCCCTGCGCGAACGGGCGCATCACGACGACGCCGATCCCGAGCTCGTCGGCCACCGGAAGCACGCGATCCTCGACCTCCCGCTCGATCGGGTTGTAGGGGATCTGGATCGCGCCGATGCGGCCGGTCCGCATCACCTCCTCGAGGTCGCCGAACCGGCTCGCCTGCCAGTGCGTCGCCCCGATCGCCGCCACCTTGCCCTCGTCACGCAGCCGTTCGAGCGTCGCCAGCCGCCTCGGCCACCCCACCAGGTTGTGCACCTGGTAGAGGTCGATCCGACCGCCGAGCCAGCCCAGGGCGCGATCGATCTGGGCGCCGGCCTCGGCATCGTCGTCCGTCCACACCTTGGTCGCGACCAGCACCTCGTCCCGGCGCCCGGCGAGCGCGCCGCCGAGCACGCGCTCGGCCTCGCCGTACATCGGCGAGCTGTCGAAGAGCGTCGTCCCGCCCGCGATCGCTGCATCGACCACCGTCCGGACGTTCCGCTCGGCCGCTTCACCGCGGACGTCGAACGTCTGCCACGTCCCCATCCCGACCACCGGGACGGTGAGCCCGCTCCGGCCGAGCGCGCGCTGCTCCACGCGTCAGGCCGCCGGAGCGGCGAAGCGCGTCGCGGCCCGCTCGCGGGCCCGCTCGATCTCCCGGGCCCGGCTCCGCGGCGGCCCGTGCGCCACCAGCTCGTCGAGCAGGCGCGCCGACGCCGCGGCGACGGCCGCGACTGCGTGGTCGAACGCCTCCTGGTTGGCGCGCGCCGGTTGGCGCATGCCGCTGATCTTGCGGACGTACTGGAGCGCCGCCTCGTCGACCTCGTGGGCCGTCGTGGGCGGGTCGTAGTTGTGAAGCGGGCGAATCGACCGGCACATGAGGAAGCTCCCTCCGTCTGAGACTGCAACGCAGATTAGTCGCGCTTCTCGGCGCCCGGCGACGGGAAGGTCTGGCGCAGGAACCAGTCCCAGGCGCGGTCGCTCGACCAGCGCCGCTGCGCGAGCAGCAGGCGTCCCGACGCGGCGACCTTGATGCGCGGCTTGGGGCGGCGGGCTGTGAGCGCCTTCTCGATCGCCCTCGCGACGTCGTCGGGCGAGCCCGCCAGCCGCGCCATCGGGCCGTGCTCGTAGGACTCGCGCGTGGCCTTTGCAACCGCGGCGTTGAACGCCTCGTACTCACTCGCGACCTCCGGCCGGGACCCGATCGACGCCGCCGCCGCGTCGCCGAAGCCGCTTCGGATGAGCCCCGGCTCGATCACGACCACCTGGATGCCGTAGCCGCGCGCCTCGAAGCGGAGCGCGTCGCTCAGGGCCTCGACCGCGTGCTTGGTCGCGTGGTAAAAGGCCCCGCCGGGAAACACCAGCCGCCCGCCCATCGAGCTGAGATTCACGATCCTCCCGGCCCGCCGCCGGCGCATCCCGGGGAGCACGAGCCGAGTCAGCTCGATGAGGCCGAAGACGTTCGTCTCGAACTGGGCCCGCACGCGCTCCATCGGGACGGCCTCGAACGCGCCCGACTGGGAGTACCCGGCGTTGTTGACGAGCGCCCCGACCGCGCCGTGCTCGGCCTCGACCGCGGCGACCGCAGCGGCCATCGACGTCGGGTTGGTGAGGTCGAGCGCCAGCGTCCGGCAGCCCGCCGAGCGCAGGTCGCCGAGCCGCTCGGGATCGCGCGCCGTCGCCCACACATCCCACCCGTTCGCGGCCAGACGGCGGGCGGTCGCGGCTCCGATTCCGGACGAGCAGCCGGTGATGAGAACGGCGCGCGAGGAATGCTGATCGGCGGGCACGGGAGGACAGGCGAACTCTACGCCGCCCGACCGGCTTCCAGGATCTATGTAAACGAGGATTTAGGAGCTTGTGAGAATCCCGCCCCGAGGCGGTAGATCGACCCGCATCCGGTCGATGATGACGGACATGCTCCCAACGCGCCGAACCTCCGCTGCGGCCGTCGTGCTCGCCCTGCTTGCGACGCTGCTCTTCGCCTCACAGGCGGCGGCGTCCGCCAACTTCTCCCACAGGATCTTCTACCAGCAGTTCCGGCACCGCCTGAAGCCGCACACGTGGACGCTCTACAACGGCGTCCCGACCTGCTGCAAGGACTCGCGCTGGGCCCCGTCGCACGTGGTCTCCAAGCACGGCGTGCTTCGGATCCAGACCTACAAGGACGCCCGCTACGGCGGCAACTGGGTCTCGGGCGGCGTCTCGATGGCGCGGATGGTGAACCAGACGTACGGCCGCTGGGTCGTCCGCTTCCGGATGAAGAGGGGCGCCGGCGTCGGCATGGACGTCGCCCTGCGGCCGAGCGGGAGCGGCACGGTGGTCGACTGGATCGAGGAGTCGTCGGACAAGGGCCGCGCGCGCCGCATCGAGACGGCCACGCTTCACTACGGCAACACGAGGGTGCACGCGCGCGTGCGGGCCAACTTCACGCGGTGGCACACGATGAGGCTCTCGTGGAAGCCCGGCCGGATCACGGTCAAGCTCGACGGTCGCCGGTGGGCGGACTTTCGACACAACGTCCCCTCCTCGCCGATGCACCTGGTCATGCAGACGAACACCGGGACGAACGGCTTCACGGGCGTGATGCCGGACTCCACGACCCCGCCCCGGGTGGCGCTCCAGGTCGATTCCGTGGCCGTCTACCGGTACCGCTGAGCCGGCGCCTCACGAAGCGCTGACGTCGAGCCCGAGCGCGTGAAGCTCAGCCGTCCTGTGGGTGCGGCGACTGCTACTTCTTCGGATCGAGCACCGAGCGGTGCACGGTGCAGTGCACGTGCTTCTTCTTCTTGAGCACGAGCCCGTTCGTGAGCAGGTGGTGCGGGCCGGGGTTGTGGACCGGCTCCTCCGCGTCCACCCGGTTCACGGTGACGTGCCAGCCGTCGTTCTCCTTGATTCCGAACTGCGCGAGCGCCTCCTCATGTTTGAAGAGCTCGATCGGATCGACGAGCAATTGCCTCGCCTTCGGGTCGTTCACCGGGATGAACGCCACGAACACTTCGGCCTCATCCGTGTCCAGGAGCCGGTCGGCGCCGTGCAGCACGACAAACGTCGTCTCGACATCGTCCCGGTCGCGGCCGTTGTCGTCGTCGCTCATGCTGAACCTCCTGTTCTGGCGACGATGCTGACGCTACAGACTCGCCCGAGCGGCGTCAACGGGGTTTCCCGGGCGGCGGTCCGGCGTTCTAGACTCGTGCGCGTGGCGATTTGTGCCGTTTGCAGCCAGGAAAGTCCCGACCATGCCCGCTTCTGCGTCGCGTGCGGTGCACCGCTTCCCGCGGCGCCGGTCACCGAGGAGCGAAAGCTCGTCAGCGTCCTCTTCGCGGACCTCGTCAACTCCACGGCGTCGGCCGAACGGGCTGACGTCGAGGACGTGCGCGACGCGCTCGTCGCATTCCAGGCGCTGGTCGTGGACGCGCTCGCGAGCTTCGGGGCAACGGTCGAGAAGTACATCGGCGACGCGGCCGTCGCCGTGTTCGGCGCTCCTACGGCGCATGAGGACGACCCGGAGCGGGCCGTCCGAGCCGCTCTGAGCATCCGCGACGCCGTGCAGGCGCGCAACGAGGCCGGCGCCGTCCCGGAGCTGCACGTGCGGATCGGCGTCCACACCGGAGAGGCCCTGGTCGCACTCACCGCCGACCCGTCGACGGGCGAGCGGATCGCCTCGGGGGACGTCATGAACACCGCTTTTCGGCTCCAGAGCGTCGCGCCCACGGACTCGGTCCTGGTCGGCGAGCAGACACACCGCTCCACCCGCGAGGCGATCGAATACGAGCCGGCCCCGCCCGCAACCGTGAAGGGCAAGTCGGAGCCGGTCGCCGCCTGGCTCGCCCTTCGGGCCCGCGCTCGCATCGGCATCGACCTGCGACGGCCCGCCGCGAGCCCTATGGTCGACCGGCGGGAGGAGTGGGACGCGATCATCGCCGCCTTCCATCGGGTGGCCGAAGGCGAGCACGCCGAGACCGTGACGCTCGTGGGCGCACCCGGCATCGGCAAGAGCCGTCTGGCATGGGAGCTCGCACTGCACCTCGAACACGAACCCGACGTCGTGCGCTGGCGCCATTCGCGCACACCCGCCTACGGCGAGCGGATGACGTTCTTCGCGCTCGCCGCGATGGTCAAGGCCGAGGCGGGGATCCTCGAGACCGACGGCACGGACATGGCCTCCGAGAAGCTCGAGGCGTCGGTCGCGAGCCTGCTCCAGCGCGGTGAGGCCGGCTGGGTCGAGCGCCACCTGCGGGGGCTGGTCGGGATCGAGTCCACCGGAGACCTCCGTGGTGACCGCCGCGCCGAAGCATTCGCGGCCTGGCGCCGGTTCCTCGAGGCCATCGCGATGCGCTACCCGCTCGTGCTCGTGTTCGAGGACCTGCACTGGGCCGACGACGCGCTGCTCGACTTCATCGAGCACCTCCACGCCTGGGCCACGTCACGCGTCTTCGTCCTCGCAACCGCCCGGCCCGAGCTCCTCGACCGCCGGCCCGGATGGGGAGCCGGGCCCAGCTCGGCCGTGATCCGCCTGGGACCGCTGACAGACGCCGACGCGAATGCCCTTCTGAACGGGCTGAGCAGCCGGGTCGCGCTGGCCCCCGGCGCGCGGGAGCTTCTGCTCGCCCAGGCGGGTGGCAACCCGCTCTTCGCCGAGGAGTTCTTGCGCATGCTGGTCGACCGCGGGCCCTCGCCCGAGGCGGTCGAGTCGCTGCCGATCCCCGACTCGGTGCTCGCCATCATCGCCGCCCGCATCGACGGCCTCCCGGCTGACGACAAGGCCGTGCTCCAGGACGCGGCGGTCGTCGGACGTGTGTTCTGGCCGGGTGCCGTCGCACATCTCGCCGGCCGCGGCGTGTGGGCCGTCTCGGAGTCGCTTCGCCGCCTCGAGGAGCGCGAGTTCGTGCGTCGGCGGCAGGACTCGACGGTGCAGGGAGAGCTGGAGTACACGTTTGCCCACGCCCTCGTTCGCGACGTCGCGTACGGCGGGATCGTGCGCGGCCGCCGAGGGGACAAGCACCGCCGCGCGGCCGAGTGGACCGAGCAGCTGGGCGCCGACCGCCGCGACCGTGCTGCCACGCTCGCCCACCACTACGAGACGGCTCTCGTCCTCGCCGCCGGCACGCCCGATCCGGAGCTGCGTGAACGCGCCCGAAGCGCGCTTCGCGAGGCGGCGGAGCACGCGCTCGGCGCGCACGCGCACGCACGCGCGGCTGAGCTCGCCCGCCGCTCGCTGGACCTCTCGCCCGAGACGGCCCCAGGCCGGCCGCAGCTGCTCTTGACCCACGCCGTCGCCCTCGCCTTCGCCGACCAGCCCGCCGAGAAGGCACTGGCCGACGCGGCCGGGGCGCTCGAGGCCGACGGCGACCGCGAAGGCGCCGCCGAGGCCGAGTCGACCGCCGCCTGGCTGCGCGCACTCGCCGGCGACATGGACAGCGCTCGCGGGCACGACGAGCGGGCGCTCGCGCTCGTTGCCGACCGCGACGCCTCCGCTGCAAGGGCGCTGGTGCTTTGCCGCGCCGGGACGCATCGCATCTTCACCCAGAGCGGGCACGAGGAGGGCGCCCGGCTTCTCGAGCAGGCACTCGCCCTTGCCAGGCAGCACGACCTGCCCGAGATCGAGGCCGAGGCGCTGCAGTTTGCCGGCATGGGGCGCATCCATCACGGCGACCTCGCCGGCGTCGCCGACGTCGAGCGGGCGCTCGACCTTGCCCTGGAGCTGAGCTCCGTCGTGAGCCTGTCCTGCTACGGGAACCTGGCAGACGTGCGCAAGCGGCTCGGCGACCTGTCGGGGTCCGCCGAGCTAGAGGCGCAGGGCCTGCGCGCGGCGATGCGCTTCGGCATGCCCGTGCAGGTGCGCCGGTTCCGGGCTGAGCGCGCCGCGCACCACTACTGGCGTGGCGCCTGGGATGAGGCGCTCGATGTGGCCGACGAGTACCTGTCGGCAATCGAAGGCGGCCAGCCTCACCAGATGGAGGGTGAGATGCGCGTGGTTCGCGGGCGCATCAAGCTCGCTCGCGGCGACCTGATCGGTGCTGCCGCCGACGCCGAGCGGGCGGTGGCCTTCGGCCGGCTCACGGGACATCCCTACGACGTGCTCCCGGCGCTGGCGTTCGCAGCTCGTGCCGCTCTTGGGCAGGACACACGACAGGCCGAGACGCTGGCCGCCGAGCTCCTCGCGCGCCTGGCGTCGGATCGCACCTTCTGGGCGGCCTGGGCGCTCCCCGACGCGGTCGCCGTGGCCACGGCGCTCGGCCTCGGCGCCGAGCTCGTCGGCGTGCTGTCCGTGGTGGACGCACCGACGCGCTGGGATCGCGCGGCCCTCGCGCACGCCCGAGGGGCGACGGCCGAGGCGGCGGCGATCTACCGCGAGATGGGCGCTCTCCCTGAGGCCGCCGAGGCGGAAGGCGGCACGGCGTTCTGGGAGGCCGTGGGCGCGCGGGTGCGGCTGGAGGATGCCACGGCACCTCCCATCTAGGCGGGTGTGGTTCTCGAGGCTGCAAGCGAACGGTGGAACGCCTCCGCCGCCGTCGCGCCGAGCGCATACTCCTTGGCCCGGAACATGTCGACGGCGGCGCGCGCGTGCGACTCCGCCGCATCCGCATCGCCCGCAGCGCCGAGCGCCTGGGCGAGCGCCAGCCGAGCCTCGGCGTTCAGGATCAGCCAATCGCCGCTCTCGGCCGTCGCGACCGCCGCGCGCGCCGACGCGACGGCGGCGTCGACGTCGGCCGTCGCCAGTGACACCTCCGAGAGCGCGAGATGGGCTCGCGTCGTCCCTTCGTACGCCTCCGCGCCCTCGATACGCTCGAGCGCCGTGTGCGCCGCGATGCCGGCGGCGACGACGTTCCCGAGCCGGACCTCGGCCAGCGCAAGCCAGCTCCAGGAGACGGCGGCGATCGCGATGGTACCCCGGCCCTCCATCTCGGCGATGATCGGAGCGCTCACCGCCCGGGCCTCCTCGTACCGCCCGGCTCTGAGAAGCATCAACCGGCGCTGGTCAGCCAGGCGCCACGTCCTCGTGCGACCCAGGTCGTGCTCGATGCCGAGCGCCACGTCGTAGAGCCGCCACGCCTCCGCTTCCTGACCGCGGAGGAGCGCCAGCATCGCCTGTCCCTGGATCAGCGCCGACCGTACGGTCGGCCGAACGCCGAGCCCGACCATCAGCTCGGCCATGAGCCCCTCGGCCTCGGACACGGGCATCGGCGAGTCGACCACAACCGCGCACAGGATCGAGACGGCCCAGACCGAATCCTCGTCGGCGTCGCGAAGCACGCCGATCGCACGGCGCACGGACGAAACGCCGTCCCCTGACCTCCCGAGCCACCACTCCGACTCCGCCCGAGCGCACAGCGCGGTCGCGACGGCACGCGGTGCGTCCAACGCCTCGAGCTCCTCGAGGGCGGCATTCGCCTGTGCGATGACATTGCTCTCGTCGACGAAATCGGAAGACGTCTCGGGCACGGCGCCGAGGCGAAGCACGCGCGCACGCAGCTCGACGGCGCGGGCGCCGAGCTCGGCGGCGAGCTCAGCCCCGTCGGCCAGCAGGCGGCGCAGCTCGTCCCTGGGAAGCAGGTTCCAGCCGGCCGCCGCCAGCTCGACCATGGCCGCGGCCCGCTCCGGGCTGCGCTCGGGGAGCAGGCCGAGCGCCCGCTCGAGGAGGAACCGCGCCCTTCGCGGGTCGCCCATCGTGTCGGCCTTCCGGCCGGCCGCGGCCAGCCGGGCACCGGCCTCCGCGCCCAGTTCTGCGGTCGCATCGCCGGCCATCCCGAGCTCCGTCTGAAGCCGGTAGGCCCGCTCGAGGTGGTCACCGACCACGGCATCACCCGCTGCGGCGGCGTCGAGCCAGGTCGCGAGGCGGACATGGAGCTCGCTGCGGCGCTGCCTTCGGGAGGAGGCTCATACGCCGCATCCTGAAGGAGCGCGTGGCCGAACCGCTGCCAGCCCGGTCCAGCCCGGATCGATGCAGCTCGCGCTGGGCCAGCCGGTCGAGCTCGCCGTCGACCGCCCGGCCGACCAGTGCCTCGACCGCGGCCACCGGGAAGTCCCTGCCGGCGACGGCCGCGACGCCGACGACCTCCCGCTCGGGATCCGGCAGCGCCTCGAGCCGGGCGGCCAGTAGCACCTGGAGCGAGCGCGGCAGGCCGGCCGCCGCGGCCTCGTCGCCGACCAGCGCCGCCAGGTGCTCGGCGAAGAGCGGGTTGCCCTCGGCCGTCGCGACGATCCGTTCGGCCTGGGCGGCTTCGGAGCCCGGGGCTGGCGTGGCTGAGCAGCCGCCGGGTGTCGGTGTCGTCGAGGCGCTCGAGCGCAACCGAGATCGTGTTGGCTCCGCGTTCCCCATGCCGGTCGCCGGTCCGCGAAGCTCTGGCCTGGCGGTGCAGACGACGAGCAGCGAACGGCGGCGGCTGTCGCTCGAGCAGCTGCTCGACGACATCGAGCAGAAGGCCGCTCGGCCCAGTGCACGTCCTCGAGCACGACGACGACGGTGCGCGTCTCGGCCAGGGCGCCTATCAGGCGCGAGCGGCCCACGCCAGATCTGGCGCCCCGGCGCGGCCGGGCGCAGGCATGCGGCCACCGCCGCCGCGTCCTGGTCGCCCGGCATCGATCTCGGCAACGCCCTGGGCGACGCTCCGGCCGTCGCGGATCGCGGCCCGCGCCACCTCGAGCAGCGGCTCGAGCGACGACGACTCGGTGATCGCGCGACACTGGCCGGTCAGGATCGTGAGCCCGTCGCCGAGCCGCGGCAGCTCCGCGACGAGCCGCGACTTGCCGATCCCCGGCTGCCCGATCACGGTGACGAGGTGCGGGCCGCTGGGCCCGGCTCGTCCGCTCGACCGCCCAGCGCAGGAGCTCGGACTCCGCGTCGCGCCCGACCATCGGCAGGTCGAGCCGCCTGCGATGGCTGCGCGCCTCCGGATCGACGCTCTCGAGCCGCCAGGCCCGGAGCGGCTCCCGCTTGCCCTTGGCCGCGATCGGCGCCACCTGCTCGCCGTGCGCGGCATGCGCCGACGAGCGTCCACGTTGCCTCACCGACGAGGACGTCACCGGGGGCGGCCGCGTGCTCGAGCCGGGCGGCCACGTTCACGGCGTCGCCGACGACGAGCGACTCACCCTGCGTCGGATCCCGCGTGAGCACATCGCCGGTATTCACGCCGATGCGCGCCTCGACCTCGCCCACTCCCGGACCGCGTCACGCATCTCGAGCGCTGCCCGCAGCGGCCCGCAGCGCGTCGTCCTCGTGAACG
The DNA here is from genome assembly GCA_963821535.1 of uncultured Actinomycetes bacterium. Lineage (GTDB taxonomy): Bacteria > Actinomycetota > Thermoleophilia > Gaiellales > JAICJC01 > JAICJC01. Next base: position 513,597 of record CAWGEC010000002.1, read on the forward strand.
GTGGGGATGCCGAAGACGGCCATCAGCGCGTCGCCGATGATCTTCTCGACAACGCCGCCGTGTCGCTCCACGGGCTCGCGGACAGCCGCGTAGAACCGCGACATCACGCCGCGCATGACCTCAGGGTCAGACCGCTCAGCCAGTGCCGTCGAGCCGACGACATCGCAGAAGAGCACGGTCACCGTCTTTCGCACCTCGCGGGAGGAGGCGGTCGTGCCGAGCGGCGCCCCGCACGAATTGCAGAAGCGGGCCCCGTCGGGGTTCGCCTGGCCGCATTGCTTGCACTCGGTCACGGTTTCGAGTCTACGGGGTCGGCGTCGCGGCGGATGCTTCGGCAATGTTCAGTATACTGAACACATGCTCGGAGACGCGATCCGAGAGCGGCGGCAGGGACTCGGCCTCTCGATGCGAGAGGCTGCTCGGCGGATCGGCATCTCGACCGGGTATCTGGTCGAGCTCGAGCACGGGCGGAACCCGACGACCGGCCGTGCGCCTATGCCCTCGCCCACCGTCCTGGCGGGGATCGGGCACGCGCTCGACGTCGACCTGGCGGCGCTGCTCGACCTCGCGGGCGTCACGCCGCGCCGCTCGGCCCACGTGCTCCTCGTTCAGACGGGGGGCGGACGGCGATCGGCCCGTGCCGCGGCGAAGCGTGCCGTCACCGCCGCCGTCGACACCTGGATCGAGGTCGCCGGCCGCAGCGACCCGAGCCGGGCGCTGCGCACGGCCGCCGAGGCGGTCTCGGACGATCCGGAAGTTGACCCGGGCCGGCGCCTGGGCCTCGTCTTCGAGGCGAGCCCGTCCGTGCTTCGGACACCCGAGGGCCGAGCGGCGGTGCTCGCGAGCGAGCAGACGTGGGAGGACGACGTCGCCGCGGCCTGCCGGGCGTCGGCCGGCATCGAGCCGGCGGCCAACGTGTGCGTCTACCGCGAGGCCGCCATCCGCAGCAGCGGCGGCGGCTCGGATCCGCTGGAGACGGCGATCGCCCTCGTCCGGTCACATCCGCACGTCGTCGTCCAGGCACAGGACGGAACCCTGCGGTCCGGCCCCGCCGCCATCGAGGCCGTCCTGACGGCCGTGCGCCCGCCGGCGGTCGGCGCCGACGCATGGGCGGCGCTCGTCGCTGCCGCCGCCGTCGGCCTTCACCGCGAGACGGCCGCCGCATGAACCGCAGGGCCGTGACGGGCGCGGCCATGATCCTGGGCACGAGCGCGAGCATCCAGATCGCTGCCGCGATCGCACACGACCTCTTCGACACCCTCACTCCGGCCGGCGTGTCGGCCCTCCGGTTTGCGCTGGGCGCGGCGGTGATCCTGCCGGTCGTCCGCCCGGCCGTCCGCGGCCGCGACCGCGCGACCTGGCTCGCGATCGCCGTCTACGGCATCTCGATGGGCGCCCTCAACTTCACCTTCTTCGAATCGATCGAGCGGCTCCCGATGGGCGTCGCCGTAACGCTCGCGTTCATCGCGCCGCTGGGTGTCGCGCTCGCCGGCTCGCGGCGACGGCGGGACGTCGCCTTCGCCCTGCTGGCCGGGGCCGGGGTGCTGATCCTCGGCGGCGTCGACCGGCCCGACTCGACGGCCGGTGTCGTTCTCGCCGTGGCCGCCGGCTTCGCATGGGTGTCGGTCGCCTTTGCCGGCCGGTCGGTGGGCCGGCGAACACGGCGGGTCGACGGCCTCGCGCTCGCGATCCCGATCGCCTGCCTCGTGACCCTGCCGCTCGGCGTCAGCCACGCGGGCGCGCTCGACGCCCGGTCGCTCGGCCTGGGGCTCGTGATCGCGGTCGGCGGCCTGATCCTGCCGTTCGCGCTCGAGCTCGAGGGGCTGCGGCGGCTCGAGCCGCGGCTCGTCGCCGTGATCTACAGCGCCGACCCGGCGATCGCCGCGGTGATCGGCCTGGTCGCGCTGTCGGAGAGCCTGACGCCGCCGCAGGTCGTGGGAATGGCGGCCGTGATCGCCGCCAGCGCCGGCGTCACGGCGGGCGCGACAGCCGAGGTGTGAGGTCAGCCGTCGGCGCGCTCGGCGGCGGCCGCCGCCTCGCGGTATGCCCGCTGCTCGCGGCGGATCAGATCGGGGTTCGTCCCGGCGGCGTGGGCCAGCTCGAGCGTGAGGAGCTGGAGCGCGACCGCGCCGACCACGAGCGCCTCGGCGACGGACTGCGGCGGGGCGAGCCCGAGCTGGTCGCCGATCGCGACCACGGGGATCCCGATCACGCCGGCGGCGGCGTCGAGGTCCGCGCCGCGCTCCGCCGCAAGCTCGCCGCCGCGCGGGTCGAGCGCGACCCGCACGAGCGCCGTGGACTCGGCATCGCATCCGGCGAGGTGCCCATGCAGGACCGTCTCCAGCCGGTGGGCGTTCGAGGGGATGCGCGCCCCCTCCTCGATCTTGAGCGCCAGCTCCCGGGCTGTGACGAAGTCGGCGCCGAGGCCGGTGGTGACGATGCGGCGCCCGGCGTGGATCCTCCCGGCCGCCTCGGCGAACCGCGGCCGGAGCGCGACCACCGCGTCGATCGCGCCGGCCAGCTCCGTCGACGACGACGGACCGCCGGCGATGCCGGTGCCGGCCACGATCGCGCTCACGTAAGCGACCGTGTGGCACCACGAGCGGTCGGCGAACGGCGTCACGACGACATGATCGGCCGCGCCTGGCACGCTCGCCGCGGGGTGGGCGGTGACGACGGCGGTGACGGCGCCCGCCTTCCGTGCCGCCTCGAGCGCCAGCCGCGTCGCGCGCGTGCCGCCGTCGTGCGAGATGCCGATGCAGAGGCCACCCCGGAGCGGGCGCACCGCGGCGTCGAGCGCCTCGCGGGCCTCGACCCAGGCGTCCGGCAGGGCGTCTGCAATCAGCTCGGCGACGGCCATCGCCCCGTGCTCGGAGGTCCCGCAGCCGGTCACGACGATCGGCGCACCGAGCGACACGGCCTCGCGTATCGCGGCGCCGACCTCGGCCGTCTCCTTCCCGGCGCCGCCGAGGATGCCCGCCGGCAGGTCGCGCTCGGCGAGGATCATCTCCTCCATCACCCACGGCGGCCCGTCGCGGAGCTCCGGGTAGTCGTCGGTCAGCCAGCTTCGGTCGTCGCTCATCGCGCCAGCCTACCCGCCGCGCCGCCGCGGCGAGATGATCGTCTAGCGCTCGTAGCCCGGATTCTCGCGGTCGAGCCGGCGCTTGACCGCCTCGAACAGCTTCCCTGGGCCGACGCCGTCGCGCTGCATCTGCGCCGCGGTCAGGCGGACGACCTCGTCGGGGACGTTGATCAGCCGGCGGCCGGTGGACTGGGCCAGGATCTGCACCTCGCAGGCCCGCTCGAGGAAGTAGAGCCTCGACCAGGCCTCGGCCGGGTCGTTCCCGATCACGATCACGCCGTGGTTCTCGAGCATCACGACGCTCGTGTCGTCGCCGACGGCTGTGCCGATCCGGTCGCCCTCGTCGGCGGCGTCGGCGAGCCCGCCGTACGCCAGCCTCGACACCCGGCCGTGAAAGCCCATCGCGCTCTGGCTGAGCGTCGTGTCGAACCCGCCCTCGGTGGTCGACACCGCCGTGGCATACGGCATGTGCGTGTGGAACACGCACCGGGCGGACGGGCGGGCCCGGTGGGCGCCGCGATGGATCATGAACGCGGTGACCTCCCACTCTCCCTCGCCGTCCACGATGTTGCCCTCGCCGTCGACCGCCAGCAGATCCGATGCGGTCAGCTCCGACCATTCGGGGCCGTACGGGTTCAGCAGGAAAAGATCGTCGCTGCCCGGAACCGCGTAGCTGAAGTGGTTGTCGATACCCTCGTTGTAGCCGTAGAGCGCGGCGGCGCGAAGGGCGGCGGCCAGGTCGATCCTGGCCCGTCGAAGCACGTCGACCTGGGTCTCCTCCATGAGCGTCATGGCAACGACTGTAGCAGCCGGCCACGCCTTCGAAGTTTGGGTTAGCTACTCACCATCCGGGAGCGGCAGCTCCGCCGACCCGGACAACGTGGGACGGATCCGCCGTCGCGGTTCCCGCACGCCCTCTCCGGGAAGCGGAGGCGGTGGCCCTCCGGGGCGTGCCCCGGCCGGAGCGAGGTCCTCGGAGACCATCGGGTGATACGTGCGCGGCGGCCGGCGAAGTACCAGCCACCGGATGGCACGCCAGGGCGTCCCGGCGAAGCGCACGTCCCGGCTCGTCCAGTAGCCGACCCAGTGCGGGCCGCTCTCCATCTCGTAGACGCGCAGCACGGCGCCTTGGTACCTCAGACGGAGTCGCGTCAGACTCTGCCCCCTGAAACGCACCCGGTCAGGCTATCGCGCAGACGGAGTGCCGGCGTTGAAGATGGAGCTAGACGGGCTCGAACCGTCGACCTCCACGCTGCCAGCGTGGCGCTCTCCCAGCTGAGCTATAGCCCCAGGTCGCCCCGGAGTATAACCGGCGCCGCGCGGGCCAAACCCGTGAAACATTGGCGACAGGCGCCGGTGTTTCAGCGGTGTTTCAGGGGACGAGCGCGCTGGCCGGACGGGCGGCGATTCCGCGCGCCTCAGCCAGTCGTTCGAGCACGAGCGCGGTGTCCGCCACGGCCACGCCGGAGAGGTGCTGATCGCGTGCCTCGAAGTCGGCCACGATCTCGCCAAGGGCTGCCGTGTAGCCGGCCGAGTCGGACGCGGCGAGCGCGGCCAGCGCGCGCCCTGTCCGCTCGAACGCCCCACCAGCCTCGACCATCGCGGCGACGTCCGGCGTCTCGCCCAGAGCGACGAGCGCCAGCGCGCGGACGTAGGCCGACGCCGGCGAGTCGGCGTCCTCGGTCTCGGCGACCGCCTGCCGCGCGATCGGCTCGGCTCCGTCGCCGGCGAGGATCGCCATCTTGAGCGCGCCGAGGATCCGGCCCCAGCTGGTCGGCCCGGTCTCGGCATGCGAGGCGAGATAGGCGTCACGCGCCCGCCGGAGCGGCTCCTCGGCCGGCTCGCCGGCCAGGAGCGCCCGGTATCCCTCGGCCTCGGCGGCCAGCGCGGCATCCAGATGGCGCCCGGCGCTCACTCGATCGGCCTTCGGCCCGCGAAGCCGCCCTCGAGGGTATGCCAGAACTCGATCCGCTCCTCGCCCACCCGCCAGCAGAGGAGCGCGGGCTCACCGTCGATCTCGGTCGGGAAGTCGATCAGCCCCGTGTCGGGATCCTTCACCTGGACGCCGTGCTGGACGAACACGGACAGGATCTCGGCGAGCTCTTCGGCAGCCCGCTTCAGGTCGGCCCGCATCTGCCGCACCTCGGGCTTCGCGAAGTTGCCGCCGTTCGAGCCGATGGCGATCACGAGCCGTCGCCACCGCCCCTCGAGGTCGCGTCCCCGCGCCCGGGCTTCGACCATCCGCTCCGCCTCGGCGCGGAGCTCGGCATCCAGCAGCGCCTGGGCCTCCTCCAGCGTGAAGAGCCGCTCCGCGGCCATCGGTCACCCTGCGGCGTACGACTCGCTCGGCACCTGGCCCCACAGCGCCTCGAGCCGGTAGTAGGCCCGCGCCTCGGGCGTGAACACGTGCACGACGACGTCGAGATAGTCGAGCAGGATCCAGTCGCCCTGGCGCATGCCCTCGACCCTCCGGGCGTGCAGGCCGTCGCGCTTGAGCTGCTGCTGGATCTCCTCGGCGATCGCCTGGGTCTGGCGCGGATTGCGCCCCGACGCGATCACGAAGTGGTCCGTGTAGCTGACGACCTCGCGCATGTCGAGGATCACGATGTCTGCGGCGAGCTTCTCGGCGGCAAGCGCCGCGATCCTGTTCGCGAGCTGGGCGGTGCTGCTCAGACGGTCATCCCCATTACCAACGCGGATCAGCCTAGCACGCGCCCTGGCCGTAAAGGCGTTCGGCGGCGATGAGAGCGGCGACCGCGTCGGGCACGAGGCCGGTCGGGTCCTCGCCACGCGCGACCGCCTCGCGGATCGCCGTCGAGGCCAGGTCGACCGGCTCCATCTGGAGCTCGACGACATCGGAGCCCGCGGGCGGAGCGCCGGGACGGGGCGCGACGACGAGCGTCGCCAGCTCGCGCACGCGCTCCGGCGCGTGCCACCCCGGAAGGTCGGCGTGGTCGGCTCCGACGATCAGGAAGAGCCGCCCCTCGGGCTCGAGCGCCGCCAGCGTGTCGACGGTGTAGTCCGGGCCGTCGCGGTCGAGCTCGATCCGGCTCACCTCGACGCGGCCCGGGCCGGGAAACGCGGCCTCCGCCATCCGGTAGCGGAGCTCGGGAGGCGTCGTGCCCGCGTCGCGGTGCGGCGGCTGCCGGGCGGGCACGACGATCAGACGGTCGAGATGGAGCTGGCGCATCGCGGCCCCGGCGACGGCGACGTGGCCGGCGTGCGGCGGATCGAACCGCCCGCCGAAGACGCCGATCCGGGGCCGCCCGGTCACCGCCGCGGCCGGTAGGTGAAGCGGTGGGCGCCGACGAGGACGTCGTCGCCGGGCCGGGCCCCCGCGGCGTGCAGCGCGCGGTCCACGCCCAGGCGCTCGAGCTCGGTGGCGAGGACTCCGACCGCGCGGTCGTCTTCGGGATCGAGATCGGCGAACCGGCGCTCGATGCCGCGGCCCGCGACCCGCAGGAAGCCGCCGTCGCGCAGGATGCGAAACTCGCGCCGCGCGGGTGGCTCCGGGCGATAGACGAGGAAGTCGGCCAGCTCCGGCTCGACCGGCGCGGCCGCCTCCGCCTCGGCCGGGACGCGCTCGAAGAGAGCGTGCTCGAGCTCGGCGATGCCCTCGCCCGTCGCGGCGGAGCAGGCCAGCGCGGCTCCAGTCGCCGCGAGCAGCGCATCCCGGTCCTCCGGCGCCACCAGGTCGATCTTCGAGAGCACGATGAGCTGCGGCCGGCGCGCCAGCCCGCCGCCGTGCAGCGCCAGCTCGCGATCGATCGTCGTTCGCCGCTTCTCGACGTCGTCGGCTCCGGCCGAGGCGTCGATCAGGTGGACGAGCAGCCGGGCACGCTCCAGGTGCGCGAGGAACTCGTGGCCCAGCCCCACCCCCTGGCTTGCGCCCTCCAGGAGGCCGGGCACGTCGGCGACCGTGAGCTGCCGCCCATCGGCCGCCTCGACCGTTCCGAGCACGGGCTCAACGGTGGTGAACGGGTAGTCGGCCACCTTCGGGGTGGCGTTCGAGATGCGGCGCAGGAGCGACGACTTGCCGGCGTTCGGGAAGCCCAGGAGCGCGGCATCGGCGACGAGCTTCAGATGGAGCTCGAGCCAGTGCTCCTCGCCCGGCTCTCCCACCTGCGCCGTGTCGGGGGCGCGCCGCCGGGCCGTCGCGTAGCGCCGGTTCCCCTGCCCGCCCTGTCCGCCGCGGGCGACCGTGACCCGGGCGCCGGCGTGGGCCAGGTCGGCGATCGGATCGCCGGTCTCGCGCAGGCGCACCTGCGTCCCGACCGGCACCTCGAGCTCGCGGTTCTCGCCGCGGCGCCCGTGCTTCCCGGAGCCCTGGCCGTGCACGCCGCGCTGGGCTCGGAAGTGTGAGGCGGTGCGAAACCGCGAGAGGTCGCGCAGGTCGGCGCTGGCGACGAGCACGACGTCTCCCCCATCGCCGCCGTCGCCGCCGTCCGGGCCGCCCTTCGGCACGTACTTCTCCCGCCGGAAGCTGACGCAGCCGTCGCCCCCGCGGCCTCCCTCCACCTGAATGGTCGCGCGGTCGGCGAACACCGCGGAATGCGGTTACGCCGACTGCTCGGCCAGCACGCTGATGTAGCGGCGGCCGTTCTTGCGCGTGAAGGTGACCGTCCCGCCGACCGTCGCAAAGACGGTGTCGTCGCTCCCGAGCCCCGTCCCGTCGCCGGGGTAGAAGCGGGTGCCGCGCTGGCGCACGATGATCGACCCGGCCGTCACCGTCTCGCCTGCGAACACCTTGACGCCGAGTCGCTGGGCGTGCGAGTCACGGCCGTTCTTCGAGGAGCCGAGGCCCTTCTTATGCGCCATCGCCGGTGTCCTCCTTGGGCTTCGTGGCGCGAGGCTTTCGCGCCGGCTTCGGCTTGTCTGCAGCTGCGGCCGCCGGAGCCTTGCGGGCCGCCGGCTTCTTGGCCGCGGCCGGCTTCTTCGCCGCCGCGGGCTTCTTGGCGGCAGGCTTCTTGGCCGGCGCCGCCGCTGCCTTCTCGGCGGGCTTCTCGTCGGCCGCCTTCTTGGCCGGCGCACGCTTGGGCTTCGACGAGCCGATCGCGTCGATCTGGATGCGGCTCAGCTCCGAGCGGTGCCCGCGCGTCTTCTTGAAGCCGCGCTTGGGCTTGAAGGTGAAGACCTTGATCTTCTCGCCCCGCAGGTGCTCGACGACCTGGGCTGTGACGGCGCCGTCGAGCTTCGAGCCGTCGGTGACGACCTCGTCGCCGCCGGTCATGAGCACCGGCGGCGTGAACGACTTGCCGGGCTCATGCGGCTGCCGGTCGACCAGGAGCGTCTGCCCCTGCTCGACCTTGTACTGCTTCCCGCCGACCTTGATGACCGCGTACATGAGCCGCGGAATGGTACCAGAGGCCCTTCGCAACCCTAGCTGCCCAGGAGCCTCCCGAGGATGCCGCCGCCCCGCCTCCCGTCGCCCGCGGGGGCCGGCTCGGGAGCCGCCGCCGGGGCCTCGGGCGGTGGAGCAGCCGGCGCAGGCGCGGGCTCCTCGGCCTTCGGCTCGGAGGCCTGGGCCTTCGCGGGCGTCCGGCGCCGGCGCGGCTTGGGCTTCGGCGCAGCGTCGGCGGCCGGCTCCGATGCCGGCTCGGCCGTCGCGACGTCGGCCGCCGAGTCGGCGGCGGCGCCGTCAGCCGAGGCGGCCGTCGCCACCCTCGAGCGGCCGCGGCCACCGCGCTTCCCGCGCCGGCGCTTCCTCGCCGCCGCGGCAGCCTCGTCCCCGCCCTCGGCGGCCTCCTCGGGTGCCTCCTCGGCCGGCGCCGCCTCGGCCTCGGCCGGCTCCGCCGTCTCGGGCTTGGCCTTCGCGCGGGTGCGGCGGCGCGGCGCCGGCTTCTTGGCCGCCTGCTCCTCCGCCTCGTCCACCTTCGCGTCGCCGTCGGCCGCGGCGGCGTCCTTCGCCTTCTCCGGCGTCCGCCGCGTCCGGCGCGGCTTCGTGCGCTGCTCGAGCTCGAGCCGCTCGCCCACCTCGCGCTCCATCTCCGGGAGCTCGTAGGAGTACTCCGGCTCCGGCTCGAGCTGGATGGCGGTCGTCTTCGCGTCGAGCAGCGTCGCGTACGCACCGGTGCGACTGGCACGGTCGATCCGGATGCGGTGCTCCTGGCCGATGTAGCCGATCGCCCCTCCCACGACCACCCCGTAGCCGCCGTTCATCCTGGCGACGCCGTCGGTGATGTTGTACATGTGCGGCTCGGAGATCTTGACGCGGATCTCGTCGCCGGCGGCGACGGGCAGGCCCTCGCCGTCGACCTCCACCCGCGACCCGTCGCGGACCACGTCGACCTCGGTCAGCGGCATCCGCTCGATCGCCTCGACCGTGAAGTACTTGCCGGTCTCGCGCTCCAGCTCGAGGAGCTTCGTGCCGCCGGGGCCTGCGAGCTGCGTCGCGACACGGGCGTTCATACGAACCAGGAACGCCTCGGCGCCGGAGGATCGCGCCAGCTTACGGAGGCGCCGCTCGGCCTCGACCGACATCGTCTGCTCGGAGAGCACGCGGCCCTCGCCGCCGCAGGTCGGGCAGATGCGGGTGAGCGTCTCGCGGATGCCCGCCGTCACGTTCTGGCGCGTCATCTCGACGAGCCCCAGCGGCGAGATCTCGACCAGGTAGGTCTTGGTGCGGTCGTGCTCGAGCTCCTCCTGGAGCACCTTCAGCACCTCGGCGCGGTTCTTGGCGACCGCCATGTCGATGAAGTCGATGACGATGATCCCGCCGATGTCGCGCAGCCGAAGCTGGCGCATCACCTCGCGCGCCGCCTCGATGTTGTTCTTGGTGATCGTGTCCTCGAGCCTGCTCGAGCTGCCGACGAACCGGCCGGTGTTCACGTCGATCACGGTGAACGCCTCGGCGTAGTCGAAGATCAGGTAGCCGCCGGACGGGAGGTCGACGCGCTTGTTCAGGGTGCTCAGGATCGCCTGATCAACGCCGTGGCGCTCGAACAGCGGCACCGCGTCGGAGTACAGCCTGATCCGGTCGACGAACTCCGGCTGGGTGACCCGCACCCAGCCCAGGATCCGGCGGTACTGGCGCTCGGAGTCGACCAGCACCTCCTGCACGTTTCGCGCCAGCAGGTCGCGGATGACCTTGAGCGAGAGGTCGGCCTCGGCGTGCACGATGCTCGGCGCCTTCTTCGTCTCGGCCGACGAGCTGACCTGCGACCAGATGCGGCGCACGAAGCGCAGGTCGCGGTCGAGATCCTCGGCCGTCGCCCCCGCGGCGGCGGTGCGGACGATGACGCCGCCGTCCTCGACCTCGAGCGCCTTCGCGAGCTTCCGCAGCCGCTCGCGCTCACCGTCGGGCAGGCGCCGGCTCACGCCCGAGCCCGCCTCGCCGTTGGGCGAGAGCACCAGGAAGCGGCCGGCGATGGAGAGCTCCATCGTCACCCGCGGCCCCTTCGTCCCCATCGAGTCCTTGACGACCTGGACCAGCACCTCCTGGCCCGGCTTCAGGAGCTCGTCGATCTTGCGGCGGCGACGCGTGCGCGACGAGGTCTGACCGGGGACGACCACATCGTTCACGTGCAGGAAGCCGTTTCGCGGCAGGCCGAGGTCGACGAACGCCGCCTCCATCCCGCGCAGCACGTTGTCGACCTTCGCCTTGTAGATGTTGCCCACCAGCGACCCCTCGCCGCGGCGCTCGATCAGCGCCTCCACGGTTCGCCCCTCTTCGACCACGGCGACGCGCAGCTCGCTCAGGTCGACGGAGATCAGGATCGTCTTGGTGACGTCGGATATCAGTGTCACGTGTCTACTCCTACCGGCTCCCGCAGGCGGATCGCCGTGCGGATGAGCCGTTCGATTGTCGGGGTCGCGCCCACGAGGGCGGCGACCGCTTGTGTCAGTTCCTCGGGCCGGGCCGTGCCGGCGTCGGTCACGGCCAGCTCCATCTCGAGCGCGCCCGGCTCGTGTGTGAGCGCGGTGCAGAAGCGGCGTACGTCGACGCGCTTCGAAGCCTTGTTGGGGGCGGTGCGCACGACCTCGCACGTCTCGGCCGCCTCGAATGCGGCGAGCGCGGCGTCCCAGTCGACGTCGCCGCCCACCTCGACGCGGTACGTCACGGCGTCGACGCGCGATGCGGCCCCACGGCCGGTCGCCGGCTCGACCGAAACGACGGTCATGCCCATGGGGAGGTGGTTCGCGAGCCGCTCCCCCACGTCGAGCGGCTCGTGGTCGCCCCGGAGCTCGACGTCGGCGACGTCGGCCAGCGTCTCGACCCCCACCGCCCGCGGGAGCGCGAGCGAGATGACGGGGCGGGGCTTCATGCCCTTCGAGAGGGCGATGTCGAGCCCGGCACGCCTAAGCGCGCCGAGCAGCGTGTCGACGGTTTCCAGGTGCGACAGGAAGCGCGCCCGTCCGCCGACCGCGAAGGTGATTCGGTATGTCAACGATGTGTCTCAATTCTCTCAACCGGTCCGATGCGGGGTCTGACCCCAGCCCCGGATCAGTGCACCAACTTGTTGCGGACGGGGCCGAAGCATGCGCCGCAGTCGGCGCAGCCGTCCCAGCGGCAGTCGCCCGTGGCCACCTCGGCCCGGCTCTGCCACCACTCGTCCAGCAGGAACTCCTTGGAGACGCCCGAGCGCACGTGATCCCACGGCAGCTCGTCCCACTCTCCGTACTCACGGGTGGCGACATCGTCGATCGTCGTCCCCGCCTCCGCGAACGCCGCCTCCCAGGCGGCCTCCGCGAACATCTCAGTCCACGCGTCGAACCGCGCGCCGCCTCGCCACGCGCGCTCGATCACGTCGGCCAGCTCCTCGCCGCCGCGGGCCAGGGCCCCCTCGAGCATCGACGTGCGCACGTCGTGGAGCGAGAGCCTGATCTGGCGCGTGGGCATCGCCCGGCGCATGTAGCCCTGCTTGGCGACGAGCTGGTCGCGGCTCGACATGCCCTCCCACTGGAACGGCGTGTGCGGCTTCGGCACGAAGTTCGAGGCACTGACATGCACTGAGAAGCGCCCGCCGCCCAGCACGCGCCTGCCGATCCCGCGCGCCTTGATGCCGATGTCGACGATGCCCTGCACCTCGTCGTGCGTCTCGCGCGGCAGGCCGATCATGAAGTACATCTTGAGGCTCGTGTAGCCGGCCTCGAACGCCGCCGCGATCGCGTTCTCGATCATCTCGTCGGTGATCGTCTTGCAGATGATGTCGCGCATCCGCTGCGTCGCGGCCTCGGGCGCGAGCGTGATCGAGCTCTGGCGAGCGTTGGCCGCGGCGGTCATCGCCACCGGCCCGGTGTCGACCCTGTTCGAGGGCAGCGACAGGTGCAGGTCGGGCATCCGCTCCTTGATCCCCTCGATCGCCGGCACCACGTCGGTGTAGTCACTCGTCGCGAGCGACGTCAGCGAGAGCTCGTCGTAGCCGGTGCAGCGAAGCTGCGCCAGGCCGGCCTCGATCACCTGGTCGGCGGGCCGCTCGCGCACCGGCCGGTACCACGTCCCGGCGTGGCAGAACCGGCATCCGCGGGTGCAGCCGCGCATGACCTCCACCGAGGCCCGCGAGAAGATCGCCGACGAGTACGGCACGACGACCTCGATCGGCTGGGTCTCGATCCCGAACTCGTGGTGGATGGCGCGGCGCACCTCGCGGCGGCCGTGCTCGGGCAGGTAGAGGTAGGGGTTCTCGGCCAGGGCGGCGAGCCTGGCGGCCCGGCCGGCGGTTCCCGAGATCACGTCGAGCACGTCCTCGAACGCCTCCTCCGACTCGCCCATGAAGAAGGCGTCGAAGAACGGCGTGAGCGGAGCCGGGTTCGACGCCGACGGCCCGCCGGCGACGACGATCGGATCGCCCTCGCCGCGGTCGGCCGCCCGGAGCGGGATCCCGGCCAGGTCGAGGACCTCGAGCACGTTGGAGTAGGTCAGCTCGGCCTGGAGCGTGATCCCGAGCAGATCCACCTCGCTGACGGGCCGCCACGTCTCGAGCGTGAAGAGCGGCAGCCCCTCGCGGCGCATCGCGTCGGCCATGTCGGGCCACGGGCAGTACACGCGCTCGGCCGCCATCGCAGGCCGCGCGTTCACCTGCTGGTACAGGATCTGAAGCGCCTGGTTGGAGATGCCGACCTCGTAGGCGTCGGGGTAGCAGAGCGCGACGACAGCGGTCGCCTGCGGCTTCTGCACCTGGTTCGCCTCGCCTCCGATGTACCGGGACGGCTTCTGGACGGTCTCCAGAACGGACTCGATCCTCCGCTCAAGAGCGGCTTGCGTCATGTAACGGATGCTAGCCGACCGGAGGGTCGCGACCCGCCCGCGGCTAGCCGCGCAGCCGCTCCGCGGCGGCCCGGAGCTTCGTCAGGTCGGCGGGCGCCCCGTGGGCGAAGTACTCGTCGGCCGCCCGACCCAGGGCGCGCGTGCCGCCGTAGGCGACGCCGCCCTGGAGCGCCCAGCCGGCGACCGGCACGAGGTCGAGCAGCTCGCGCGCGACGGTCCGCATCCCGAAGCCTGCCCCGAGCACGCTGAGCAGCTCGACGGCCCGGTCGGGCGAGAGCTCGACACCGTGGCACACGCCGATCTCGAGCACCATGCGGAGCTGCGCAGCCGTGAGCACCGGCCGGTCGGCGCCGGGGATCCAGACCGCGGTCGCAATGAAGCCGTTTCGGCGCGCGGCGGTGTCGATCAGCCGCTCGATGACGTACGGCCGAAGCGCCGGGAGGCGGGCCGCGAGGCCCGGTCCGGCCGCCCCGGACCGCTCCGCCAGGAGCCGCATCGCCTTCGTGAGCGGGAACCTGCCCCGTTTCGACGGCAGCACCGACAGGGGGCTCACGCCCGGAACCCGCGCGGCCTCGAGCAGGGCATAGTCGGGCAGGTCGACCCCCTCGAGAACGGCCAGGAGCGGCCGGCCGGCCGCGCCCACGACCTCGAGATCGGACCGGGTGCCGTCGTCGAGCGACGCCACGACCTGGGCCCCGTAGACGACGACCGCGGCCCGGGCCAGCGACTCGGCGTCGTCGGGCCGAAGGCGCCGGGCGGCGAAGATGTCGACGGCGCTCGCGTCGGTGCCGGGGGCTTCGAGGAGCGCCCGCCGCAACTCCTCGAGCGGAGGCGTGCTGCCGCACATCCGAAGCGGTCCGCGGGCCTCGCCCTCCGCGCGCACGTCGCGGACGGCCCGCATGGCCATGGTCGCCGAGGCGGCCCCCGGCTTCTTCACGCGACGGCCAGCCGCGGCTCGTCAGCACTCTGCGCGTGCACGTGAATCGCCTGCAGCACGCCGATCGCGAGCAGGTTCGTGAGCGTGTGGGAGCCGCCGAAGCTCATGAACGGCAGCGGGATGCCGGTGATCGGTGCGAGTCCGATGGTCATGCCGATGTTGATCGTGATCTGGAAGAGCAGCATCGACACTACCCCCGCCGCGACCAGGCTGCCGAACGTCGAGCGCGACTTCGTGATCACCTTGAGGCCCCGCCACAGAAGAAGGGCGTAGAGCGCGATCAGCCACGCGGCCCCGACGAACCCGCGCTCCTCGCCCACCACCGCGAACACGAAGTCGGTTGCGTGCTCGGGCAGGTAGCCGAAGAGCGTCTGGGTCGCGTTCTTGACGCCGGTCCCGCCCACGCCGCCGTGGCTCACAGCCACGATCGACGCCTTGAGGTTGTAGCCGTTTTGCTGCGGGTCGAGCCGGTCGGGATGGAGGAACGCCGTGATGCGATCGATCTGATAGCTCTGGAGCACGTGGATGCCCGCGCCCGGCAGGATCGAGAAGATCAGCGCCAGCGCCACCGCGCCGGTGAGGATCATCCACACGAAGTGCCGCCACGGCACGCCGTAGACGAACAGCATCCCCATCAGCATCGCCGCGAGCACGAGCGCCGTCCCGAAGTCGGGCTCGCGGAAGACCAGGAGCGCCGGCAGCCCGATGTAGCCGAGCGAGAGCAGGGTCAGCCTCCCGGGCGGCGTGATGCCGCGCCGCGAGGCGAGCAGGGCTGCCAGCCCGACGATCAGGAGGAGCTTCGAGAACTCCGAGGGCTGGAACTGGAAGCCGGCGAACGTGATCCAGCGGGCGGCGCCGTTCACCGTGTGCCCGGCGGCGAGGACGAGGGCCACGCTCGCGAGGACGAACAGGTAGAGCGGCCAGTGCACCTTCCGCATCCAGCTCGGCGGGATCGCCGCGACGAGGAGCATCCCGACCACACCGAGCCCGACGTAGACGAGCTGGTGGCCGTACATGTTGCCCGGGTCGTTTCGGGTCGCGTTCTTCATGATCCAGAGCCCGAACGCCGAGATCGAGAGCACGGTCGCGAGCATCAGGTAGTCGAGGTGGCGGACGTAGTGCTTGATCACCGGCTCTTGTCCTGGCCGCTCTGGAAGCGATAGTGGGAGTGGAAGAACGCGGCGAACACCTCGGCCGCGACCGGGGCGGCCGAGACGCCGCCGTGGCCGCCGTTGTGGATCATCGCCACGACCACGAGCGGATGCCCGTTCTGCTCGGCCCAGCCCGCCCACCAGGCGTCGGAGCAGTCGGGGCACGCCACCGTCGGCACCTCCGCCGTGCCGGTCTTGCCGTAGACGGTCGGCTGGAAGCTTCCGAACGTCGTGGTCGACGTGCCGTCGCCGGCGTGCGTCGCGCCGTAGAGGCCCGTCTTGATCTCGCCGAGAAGCTCGGGCGGCAGGTGGAGGTCGCGCTGCGGCCGGGGGTGGATCTCCCCGCCCGGGACGGTGCTGCCGTCGGGGCCGGTGATCGACTGCACGAGGTGCGGCGTCACGACCTTGCCGCCGTTCTCGAGCGCGCTGTAGGCGACGGCCTGCTGGAGCGGGGACACGAGGAGGTAGCCCTGCCCGATCGCCATCTGGATGTCGTCGCCCGGCTCCCAGATCGTGTCGATCGAGGGGTTGGGGCCGTTGACGAAGGGCGGGTAATGGGCCTTCCAGTGCGGATCCGGGACGACGCCGTCGATGGCGCCAGGAAGGTCGACCGGCGGCGGCGCCCCGAACCCGAGCTTTCGGATCCACTCCTGGAAGATGTTCGAGCCGCCCTGATACCGGTCGTAGAACTCGTCGCCGAGGCGGTAGAAGAACGTGTCGCACGAGATCTCGAGCGCCTTCGAAAGCCCGATGATCGAGCCCTCGGGCCCCCAGTTGAAGAACTTGTGGTGGCTCAGGTCGTTCGGCGACTGGAAGGACGTCGTGCACGCCCGCGTCGATCCCGGCCCGATCAGGCCGGACATCCACGCCGCGACGGCGGTGATCGGCTTGAACGTCGAGCCGGGCGGATAGGTGCCGGCATACGCCTTGTCGACCTGCGGAGTGAGCTTGTTCTTGGGATCGACGATCCGGCCCTGGCCCTCGTACGGCGGCACCCACACCGTGGGCTTGTAGGTCGGGTAGGACGCCATGGCGTAGACCGCGCCGGTCTCGGGGTTCATGGCGACGACGGTGCCGTAGTCGGCGTAGTACTGACGATCGGCGTGGGCGATCTGGATCCCGCGATAGATGGCGCCCTGGGCCACATTCTGGAGGTGGGCGTCGAGCGTGAGCCGCACGCTCGCTCCCGTCACCGGCTCGCGGACGAGATACGGCGAGCGCACCGGCTGGCCCGCCGCGTCGAACATCTGGGCCGTCTCGCCGTCGGAGCCCCGCAGCCAGCCGTCGTAGCTCTTCTCGATGCCCGCCTGGCCGGCGATCCCGGTGCGGGGCAGGTCCTCGCCGTGGAAGGCGGGGTCCTTCAGGTTGTCGGCCGTGATCGGCCCGACGTGGCCGACCAGGTTGGGGTTGACCGCGCCGATCGACGGGTCGTCGAGCGCCGGGTAGTCGCGCACGAACGTCCGCTGGAACTGGATCGACGGGAAGCGGCGGTGGCGCTCGAGCATGTACGCCACCTCGGGCCGTGTCACGGTGAACGGCAGCGTGATCGGATAGCCGCGGTTCGCCGCAAGCCGGGCCGAGTACTCCTTCCACACGCGCGGGAACCGCTGCTTGATGACGCCCGCCAGCCGCCACAGAATCAGGCAGCCGCGCCGCTGGCGGACCTGCTCGAAGTCGTGGCGGTTGAGCCCGGTGCAGTCCGTGCTCGCCGGGAACGTCGCCGAGTTGATCTGGACCGCGATCGCCGTCCGGCTCGAGACCAGGACGTTCCCGTGCCGGTCCACGATGTCGCCGCGCTGGGCGGGCACGACCGCCGTCCGCACCTGGCTCTGCACGGCGGCGGCCGAGTACTGGCCGGCGTGGAGCACCTGCAGCGCCCACAGGCGGAACAAGAGGACGATCAGGAGCGCGGCCGCGATGATGCCGAGCGTCGCGGCCCGGATCGCAAGCGGCAGCGGGTCGGGTGCCGGCTCGGACCTAGGCGGTGGCGATTCGAGGAACACGGCTCAGGTCTTGTGAGGGACGAAAGATGCGCCGCAGGAGCGGCAGGAGCAGGAGGCCGAGGAGCGTGGTCTGGAGGATCGCGGGCGCGATCTGGTGCCAGAAGAGGACGCTCGCCGCGGGGTGATCGCCGATCAGGACATGCAGGACGAGGCTCCCGAACTGGGCCGCCGTGGCACCGACCACGAGCCAGGGCAGCGCCCGCGGCGGAGGCGGCTCGAGCATCCCCGGCCCAGCCTCGCGGCGGCCGGCGTAGGTCGCGATCGCCCAGGCGCATCCGACGTACACCAGCGACTCCAGGCCCAGGTGCTCGAAGGTCATCGCGTCGAGGAGCAGGCCGCCCGCGAAGCCGGCGATCGCGGCAGCCTCCATGCCGCGCCAGAGCGCGAGCGCGACGACCAGGATGATGATCAGGTCGGGCCCTCCGCCGAACGGCGTCAGCTGCGGGGTCGCGGCGACCTCGAGGATCGCAAGCACGAACACGCAGAGCGCGATCTTCACCCCGTCGAGGATCATCGCTTCGGCTCGAGCACCAGGACGTCGGTGATGTTCCGGAAGTCGGCGAACGGCGTCACCTGGATCACCTTGGTATCGCCGGTCGTGTCGTTCCCCGACACGGAGCTCACCCGGCCGATCGGGATGCCCGCGGGGTAGTACGACGCCAGCCGGTCGGTCTTGAACCCGGCGGTCGTGACGACGTCGTTCTCGGCGACGTGCACGGCGTTCGGGATCAGCTCCAGGCTGAGGATCCCGACCTGGCCCGACGCGGCCTTGATCAGCCCAACGGCGTTCGGCTCGCCCTGGACGCCGGCGGTGACGTAGTTCTGCGGATCGAGCAGGAGCGTGACAACGGCCTGGCCCGACGTGACCTGGACGACCTTGCCGATCAGCGCGCCGCTGTCCTGCGTCGGCGCGACGACCGGGTCGTTGACCGCGACGCCCGCGGACGTCCCGATGTCGATCGTGATCGTGTTCTGGTACGCGGTCGGCGACTGCTCGAGCACCTGGCCGGCGACGCTTTTGGTCTGCCCGAGGGTGCTTCGGAAGTGCAGGAGCGCCTTCAGCTTGGCCACCTCGGTCTGCGACTGGTGGTAGAGCACCTGCGTCCTTCCGTACTGCGCCTTGAGGTGCTTCAGCTCCTCGGTTGAGTCGCGGGCGCTCGCGAGGCCGCTGCCCCAGTTCCAGGCGTCGACGGCCGGCCGCGTGACGCGGTGGGCGATCGTGGCGAATGGGGCCGTCACGCTAACGGCATCCCGCTGGATCTCCCCCACAACGCCCGTCGACCCCTGCCGGAAGGACAGGGTGAGCAATGTGAGAGAGGCCGCCAGCAGCAGGCCGACGACGGCCCGCCTCCGGATGATTCGGTTCTTGCTGAGCAGCATGACTTGGCGGGTCGGGGGGCTGATTCTAGCGGACGAGCCGCCGCGAGCCCGCCGTAAACGCCTAGAAATGCGCGCTCTTGGCGCCCGTGGCGATCAGGATCAGCACCGCCGCCGCGAGCATCAGCCGGTAGAGCACGAACAGGTTGTAGTTGTTGTGCCGCAGGTAGGTGAGGAGCGCCCAGATCGAGACGAGGCCGACGACCATCGAGGTGAGCGTCCCGACGACGAACGGCCCCGTCGTCCCCGGCGGGAAGCCCCCGTGCAGGTCCTTCACGCTCTTGAAGACCACGGCGCCGGCGACGACCGGCGCGTAGAGGAAGAACGAAAACCGGGCGGCGTCGTCGCGCGAGAGGCCGAGGAAGCGGCCCGCCGAGATGGTGATCCCGGAACGGCTGACTCCCGGTGCCAGGGCAAGCGCTTGGGCAAGGCCGACGCCGACCGCGGTCCGCAGGTCGAACTCCTCCATCTTGCGCGTGACGGGCGTCTTGTCGGCGTACCAGAGCAGGATCGCGAACACGGCCATGAAGATCGCGATCTGGTACGGCTGACCGAGCTTCTTCTCGACGAACGACTCGCCGAGCGCGCCGAAGAGGGCCGCCGGGATCGTCGCGACCACCACGAACCAGGCGAGCCGCTCCTCCCCGGTCTCGATCGCGCGCTTTCCGATGCTCCGAAACCACGCACCTGCGAGCGCGACCGCTTCGAGCCGGAAGTAGGCCAGCACCGCGATCAGGGTGCCGAGGTGGAGCGAGACGTCGAAGGTCTTGTTGAAGGCGTCGTGGTTCTCGAGGTAGTGCCAGTTGAAGAGCCACGGCACGAGGATCAAATGCCCCGACGAGGAGATCGGCAGGAACTCGGTCAGCCCCTGCGTCGTGCCCAGGATGAGCGCCTGCCAGTCGGTCAGCTTGTTCGGGTCAGCGCCCGCACCTGAAACGGTGAGCGCGACCACGCCGAGCGTGATCGCGGCAAGCACGAGCGCCCCGATAAACGTGCGACCGGGGCGACGGGAGATGGTGACGTCCGTCTGCACCTGGAACCAGGATACAAGCGGTCTCGGCCGCGTCTAGCCGTTCGGATTGACGCCACCTTGGAGCGGGGCGAGCGGCTATTGGCCGACGGTGAACCCCTTGGGGCCTGGCCCCGTGCGGGGCCAGGCCCCGGTGGTGCACGGGGAACCCTGGGTTCCGCCGGTTAATAGCCGCGTCGGCCGTTGCGGCGGCTGGAGGCGTACGACTGGTTCGCGCGGTGGATCGCCTCGAACTCCTCGAGCGAACGGCCCGAGCCGACGGCGACGCAGGTGAGCGGCGACTCGGCCAGGTGCACAGGCATCTGCGTCTCGGCGCGAAGGCGGTCGGTCATGCGCTGGAGCAGCGCGCCGCCGCCCGCAAGCACGATGCCCCGGTCCATGATGTCGGACGCAAGCTCCGGCGGGGTCTTGTCGAGCGTCTGCTTGACCGCGTCGATGATCTGGTTCAGCGGCACGTCGAGCGCGTGCCGCACCTCGGTCGCCGAGAGCACGACGGTCTTGGGAAGGCCCGTGACGAGGTCGCGGCCGCGGATCTCGGCCTCGACCTCCTCCGGAAGCTCGTAGGCCGAGCCGATCTCGAGCTTCACCTCCTCGGCCGTCTGCGACCCGATCATCAGCTTGTACTCGCGCTTCACGTGCTCGATGATCGCCTCGTCGAGCTCGTCGCCGCCGACCCGGATCGACTGCGAGACGACGATCCCGCCGAGCGAGATGACCGCCACCTCGGTCGTGCCGCCGCCGATGTCGACGATCATGTTGCCGGTCGGCTCCGAGACGGGCAGTCCGGCCCCGATCGCGGCGGCCATCGGCTCCTCGATCAGGTACGCCTGGCGGGCGCCGGCCGAGTAGGTCGCCTCCTCGACGGCGCGCTTCTCGACGCCGGTCACACCCGACGGGACGCACACGACCACGCGCGGATGCGCGAAGCGGTTCTGGTGCACCTTCTGGATGAAGTGGCGCAGCATCTGCTCCGTCACGTCGAAGTCGGCGATGACGCCGTCCTTCAGCGGGCGGATGGCCGAGATGTTCCCGGGCGTGCGGCCGAGCATCCGCTTGGCCTCGATCCCCACAGCGTGCACCTCGCCCGTGCGCTGGTCGATCGCGACGACCGACGGCTCGGACAGGACGATGCCGCGACCGCGGACGTAGACGAGCGTATTCGCCGTGCCGAGGTCGACGGCCATGTCACGGCCGCCGAAGCCGGTGAGGGAGTTGAGGAAGCTGATTTCGGGGGCCTACTTTCCTGCTGCAAAATTGGCGAAACTGCAGCGCGATTCTAGCGGATAGCGGGGTCCGCCATCGGCCGTATCTGTACCATGGCGCGCCGTGGATACCGATTTGGCCGGGCGCGTTGTGATGGTCACGGGCGCGGCACGTGGGATCGGCGCGGCCACGGCGAAGCGGTTTGCCGGCGAGGGCGCGAGGGTCGTCGTCAACTACAGGACGAGCCGCGAGCGGGCCGAGGCACTGGCCGCCGAGCTCCCCGACGCCGTCGCGATCCAGGCGGACATCTCACAGGAGGGCGAGGTCGACGCGCTCTTCGCGACGGCGGTCGAGCGGTACGGATCGGTTGACGTCTGCGTCTGCAACGCGGCGATCTACTCGCCGCCCGCCCCGGCCGTCGACATCGACGCCGAGCGGTTCCGCCGGATCGTCGACACGAACCTCACCGGCACATTCCTCGTGGCGCGGGCGTTCCTGCGCCAGGTCAGGCGGCAGGGCTCCGGCAACCTCATCCTGGTTGGGTCGACCGCCGGGATCTTCGGCGAGGAGGGCCAGGCCGACTACGCCGCGACCAAGGCCGCGCTCACGGGCGGCCTCCTGCCGACGCTCAAGAACGAGATCGCCCGCCTGGCGCCGGGCGGACGTGTGAACGCGGTCTGCCCCGGCTGGACCGAGACCGAGATGGCGGCGCCGGCGCTCACAGAGCCGGGCCGGCTCGAGCGGATCACGCAGACGATGCCGCTGCGCAAGGTCGCCCAGCCCGACGACGTCGCCTGGCAGATCGTCGTCCTCGCCTCTGACCGGCTCTCGGGCCACGTGTCAGGCCAGGTCGTCGTGGTGGCCGGCGGCATGGAGGGCCGGCTGCTCCACGAGACGTGACGAACCCCATGGGGCCTGGCCCCGGACGGGGCCAGGCCCCGGTGGTCAGGCGCCCGCGGCGGCGGCCATCGCGTCGAGCAGCTCGGGGACCGGCAGTCCGACGACGTTCTGGAAGTCGCCGTGCACCACGCGGACGAGCGCCGCGCCGCGTCCCTGGACGGCGTAGGCGCCGGCCCGGTCGTGCCACTCGCCCGTCTCGAGGTACCACTCGATATCCGCCGCCGTGAGCGGCGCGAACGTCACGTCGCTCGTCGCCCGGCGGAGGTGCTCGACGCCGCCGGCCCGCAGGCAGAGGCCCGAGTGCACGGTGTGCGTCCGCCCGGCGAGGGCGCCCAGGAACGCCCGTGCCTCATCCTCGTCACGAGGCTTGCCGTACACGCGGCCGTCGAGCGCGACGAGGGTATCGACGCCGAGCACGGGGTCGCCCGCGACCGCCGCGGCCTTGCCGCGCGCGTGCGCCTCGGCGAGCTCGGCCGGCCCGAGGCCCGCGATCTCGCCCTCGTCGTAGTCCGGTTCTTGAACGGTGAATTCGATGCCGAGCAGCCCGAGGATCTCGCGCCGGCGGGGCGAGCTCGATGCGAGGACGATGGGCCCGAGCTCGAGCGCCCGGGCGATCACACCAGGTCCGGCTCGCCGAAGTAGATCGCGATCTCGCGCTCGCCGTTCTCCGGCGAGTCGGAGCCGTGCACGATGTTCTCGCCGATCTCGAGCGCGTAGTCGCCCCGGATCGTGCCGGGCGCAGAGTCGAGCGGGTTCGTGGCGCCCATCATCCCGCGAACCGTCGCAACGGCCGCGTCGCCCTCGATCACCATCGCGACGACCGGCCCGGAGGTGATGAACTCGACGAGGTCCGGGGTAGAACGGCTTCTCGCTGTGCTCGGCGTAGTGCTCGGCGGCCTGCTCGGGCCTGACGCGCAGAAGCCGCATCGCCCGGATCGAGAGGCCGCGCCGCTCGATGCGCGAGACGATCTCGCCGACAATCCCG
Source organism: uncultured Actinomycetes bacterium (assembly GCA_963821535.1). GTDB lineage: Bacteria > Actinomycetota > Thermoleophilia > Gaiellales > JAICJC01 > JAICJC01. Next base: position 536,472 of record CAWGEC010000002.1, read on the forward strand.
CGGGCGACGCCGTCGGGCTTCACCATGAACAGCGTCCTCTCCGGCATCTAGATGGGTGATTCCCGGTTCACGTGATGTCCTGGGCGGCGAGAACCGAGCAGCGCAAGGACGCAGGGAGCGCCGATATTGGTCTGAAATATCGGCGCGACCGAGGACGCCGCGATGCGACGGTTCGCAGCCGCAGCCCCGCCAGCATCGGACCACCGCCGCAGTCGGTCGTCCAGGCGCGCGTGAACCGGGAGTCAACCATCTATCTAACTGGCCGCTCGGCAGACGGCTCGGGCCGCGACCGCTCGGCGGGGAGCGGCGTCTGCACCGTCGCCGTCTCGCAGTACGGGCACAGCCGCCACGACGGCTCGAGCGGCGCCTTGCAGCGGCGGCACGCCTGCTTCAGCTTGGTGCCGCAGTGCGGGCAGCTGAGGAAGCTCGCCTCGGCCGGGTTTCGGCAGTACGGGCACACCGAGTCGGCTCCGAGCCGGCGCTCCATCGCCTTGATCTCGAGCTCGCGCTCGCGGACGTCCGCCAGGTACTCCGGTGGGCGCAGGATCAGGTACACGAGCACGCCGACGAACGGGAAGAAGAACGCCGTCGCGATGCACACCGCGACGATGACGGGGTCCTCGATGCGGCGGCGCGCGTCCTTGGCCGTCCAGAAGATCAACGCCAGGTAGAACGCCACGACGAAGATGACCATCAGCTTCTCGAACGCGGAGAAATAGCTCGAGCTGAAGAAGTCGCTGACCCCGTTGAACGGGCCCGTGGTGTCGGTGGTCGTTGTGGCGGCGAGGATGTGGAGCATGATCAGGCAGGGCTTCGAGTGGCCTCGACGCCCCGAGGCCGCGAGATCAGGTCATGTAAAAGATACAGCGAGCCGCAGACAATCACCGCACCGCCCTGCCCCGAAAGCTGGATCGCGCGCTCGCGCGCCGCGACGGGATCGGGCTCGAATTCGCCTCCGGTAATAGCTGCGAGCTCGGCCGCCGGCAGCACGCGTGGGTTCGTGGACTGTGTGGCGACGATCACGTCACATACTCCCGAGAGCAGCTCCACCATCCCGGCCACGTCCTTCTCGCCAAGCGTCGAGAACACCGCGACGCGCGGCTCGCGGCCCTCGACAAGCGCGGGGAGCTCGGCGACGAGCCGCGCCATCCCGTCCGGGTTGTGGGCCCCATCCCATACCTCGAGGGGTTCGCGCCCGCGCACCTCCATCCTCCCGGGCACGCGAACGCCGAGCATCGGCGCCGGGTCGACCTTCCGCCCGAGCGCGAGCTCGGCGGCGGCCCAGGCCACCGCCCGGTTCTGATCCTGGTACGTCCCCTCGGCGCGCACCGCCTCGACCGTCCGGGCCTGCGGCGCGAGGGCCCCCCACTCGGCCTCGCCCACGACGAGCAGGCCGCCGTCGGGGACGACCGCGAGCTTCTCGGCGGCGATCGCCTCGCGCGTCGTCCCGAGGAGCTGCGTGTGCTCGAGCGAGATGTTGGTGAGCACCTGGACACGCGACCGGGGGAGCACGTTCGTGGCGTCGAGCCGTCCTCCGAGCCCCGCCTCGACCACCCCCCACTCGACGTTCGCCGCCTCGAACGCGCAGAACGCCGCCGCGGTCAGCGCCTCGAACTGCGTCACGCGCGTGCCGGCGGCGTCGCGCACGCGCAGCACCGCCTCTTCGTACGCATCTGGCGCAATCTCGGCCCCGCGGATCCGGATCCGCTCCCGAAACGACGTGATGTGCGGCGAGAGGTATGCGCCGGTGCGGACACCCTCGGCTTCGAGCAGCGCCTCGGCGAAGAGGACGGTCGAACCCTTGCCGTTCGTGCCCACCACGTGGACCGCGTCGAACGACCCCTCGGGGTTGCCGAGCCGCGCGAGGAGGTCGTGCATCCGGTCGAGCCCGAAGGCCATGCCGAAGAGCTCGAGGGAGTCGATGTAGCGCTCGGCGGCGGTCACTCGAGCGCGGCCAGCCGCGATTCGAGCGAGCTCACCTCGGCGGCGAACCGCTCAACCTTCTCACGCTCGGCCGCGACCACCTCCGGAGGCGCCTTGCTCGTGAACCGCTCGTTTCCGAGCATGCCCTCCGCCCGGCGCAGCTCGGCCCGGAGCATCTCGAGCTCCCGCTCCAGCGCCGCCCGGTCGGGCACCTGGCCGTCGGCCGCGCGCTTCGGCGCCAGCCGCGCCACGATGTCGGCGCCCGCGAACCCCTCGGGCATCTCGATCGGGGCGGCCGGATCGGCGCGGGCGGCCGTCACGATCTCGATCGCCCGGCCCATGTCCCGCTCGGCATCGGGATCGCGGTGCGATGCGTCGGCCGCCGGGAACGGGGCCAGCATGAGCAGCCCACGCTCGCCCGGCATGTGCTCCCACACCGCCTCGGTGACGAAGGGGCAGACGGGGTGCGTCAGCGCCAGGATCCGCTCCAGCACCCACAGGAGGTTGGCCGACGCCTCGGCGCGCGAGTCGCCCCGCAGCCGCGGCTTGACCGCCTCGACGTACCAGTCGCAGAAGTCGTTCCAGACGAACGCGTAGAGCGCCTTCACCGCTCCCGAGAAGTCGTAGCGGTCGATGAGGCCGGCCACGCCCTCGAGCTCTGCCGCCAGGCGCGAGCGGATCCACCGGTCCTCGAGCGCCGTCCCGGCGGGTGCCGGCTCGACCGCCGTGTCGGCCTGGGTCAGCACGAACCGGGCGGCGTTCCAGAGCTTGTTCGCGAACTTCCCGCCCTCCTCGATCATCCCGGCCGAGAAGCGCACGTCCTGCGTCGAGCTCATCTTGAGCAGGCCGTAGCGGGTAGCGTCGGCGCCGTAGCTGTCGACCAGCTCCAGCGGGTCGATGCCTGTCCCGAGCGACTTCGACATGCGGCGGCCGTCGGGCGCCAGGATCGTCGGGTTGATGACGACGTCCTCGAACGGGATGTCGCCCATGAACTCGAGCCCCATCATCAACATGCGCGCGACCCACAGGTTGATGATGTCGCGGGCGGTCGCCAGGACGTGGCCGGGGTAGTAGCGCTCGAGCCGGGGGTCGTCGCGGCCCGGCCATCCGAGCGTGGCGAACGGCCAGAGCGCCGACGAGAACCAGGTGTCGAGCACGTCGGGATCGCGCTCCAGCTCGCGCGACCCGCACTCCTCGCAGGCCCCGGGCTCCGAGAGCGCCGCCGTCTGGTGGCCGTCGGGGCAGTACCACACCGGGATCTGATGGCCCCACCAGAGCTGGCGCGAGATGCACCACGGCCGCAGGTTCAGCATCCAGTCGTAGTAGATGTTCTCCTGGTTCTTGGGATGGAAGCGCACGCGGCCCGATCGCACGGCCTCGTTGGCGGGCTTCGCCAGCTCGTCCATCCGCATGAACCACTGGAGCGAGATCAGCGGCTCGATGCGGTCGCCGGAACGGTCGCAGTGGCCGACCTCGTGCTCGTACGGCTGCTCCTTGCGGAGCAGCCCCTGTGCGAAGAGGGCGTCCCGCACCTTCTCGCGCGCCTCGGCCGCGGGCAGGCCAACGAACTCGCCGGCCAGGTCGGTCATGCGGCCGTCGAAGCCGATCGCCGCCAGCTCCGCCAGGCCGTGGCGGCGGCCGATGTCGAAGTCGTTGAAGTCGTGGCCCGGCGTCACCTTGAGGGCGCCGGTGCCGAAGTCCATCTTCACGTAGTCGTCGGCGATGATCGGCACCTCACGGTCGACGAGCGGCACGATCGCCGTGCCGCCGACCAGGTGCTTGTAGCGCTCGTCGTCGGGATGCACGGCGACGGCGGTGTCGGCCAGGATCGTCTCGGGGCGCACGGTGGCGACCGTGAGGAAGTCGTCCGTCCCCGCGATCCGGTAGCGCACCTCGTAGAGCGTGTCCACCGCGTGCTCGTAGCGCACCTCGAGGTCGGAGATGGTCGAGGCGCACGTCGGGCACCAGTTGATCATGCGGTTGTCGCGGTAGATGTAGCCCTTGCGGAAGAGCTCGACGAACATCGTCAGCACCGCGTCGACGTAGCCCTCATCCATCGTGAACCGCTCGTGGCCGTAGTCGAGCGAGCAGCCCAGCCGCTTGAACTGGCGGATGATCGTGGCCCCGGTCTCGGCCCGCCATTGCCACACCCGCTCGAGGAACCGCTCGCGGCCGAGGTCCCAGCGCGTGAGCCCCTCGGCGCGGAGCTGCTTCTCGATCACCGCGTGGACGGCGATCGACGCGTGGTCGGTGCCGCAGATCCAGAGCGAGTCGCGGCCCTGCATCCGCCGCAGCCGGATCAGGGTGTCCTGGTAGCTCCCGTTCAGGGCGTGGCCCATGTGCAGGTCGCCCGTCACGTTCGGCAGCGGAAGCGCGATCACATACGGCTCCCGGCCGGCGTCGGGCACGCCACCGAACACGCCGGCGCCCTCCCACCGCTCGAAGATGGGCCCCTCAGCGCCGGCGGGGTCGTAGCGAGCTTCCACGGCCCGCCATCCTAGTTGTCGAGTGGGTTAGGCAACAGCGCACATGGGTACGCGAGGGCTACAGTCGAGCGGCGTTTCGGGCGATGACTACTCAGGGCAACCCGCGTCCCCGACCTTCCATGTACAAGGCGTTCTGGCACCAATACGTCCTCGAGCATTCCCACCACGACAAGAGCGTGCTGACAGTGAACCCCGAGCCGCTCTTCGCCGCCATGGTGTGCCTCCTCGTGCTCCTCGCCTGGGCCGCGTTCCAGATGCAGTCGCGCTGCGCCGACTGCCGCGAGTGGCCGGTACGGTGCCGCTGCTCGCACGAGCATTCGCACACGGACCCGGGCTAGTCGCGCCGGAGCGCCTCCCGCGCCGCAGCCCGTCCGAAGGCGTAGACGGTCGCGTCGATCGCACCCTGCGCGTAGACCGTGATGACAACGGGGCCGCGCCGCGTAAAGACGACGGCGACGTCGTCGCGCGACGTCTCGAGCCACCCGATCTTGTGGGCCACGGGCCGGCCGGGCGCACCCGGCGCCACGAGCCCCGGGTCGGCGGCGTGCAGCATGAGGTACAGGAGCTCGCGCGCCTCGTGCCGGCTCACGCCGTGGCGGGTGAGCCGGCCTGAGCCCGCGGCCGCGTTGGCAAGCCACCCGGCCAGGTGGGCCATGTCGGCGGCGGTCGTGTACTTGAACGACGGCGGCGGGGCGTGGTCGGTGCGCTGGGGCGGCGGGCCGCCGCCGGCGTCGGGCTCGGTCAGGTAGCCGCCGTATAGGTAGGTGTGGCGCAGGCCGAGCCGCTGCATCGCCGCGACCATCTCGGTTGCGCCGCCCACCTCGCTCCCGCCCAGGAGCTCGAGCGCCTCGTCGGCCGCGACGTTGCTCGACGAGCGGGTGATCGCCGTGAACGGCGCCCAGTACGCCGTCGCCCGCGGCTCGCCGCCGATGCGCTCGAGCGCCGCGACCATGATCGGGAGCTTGAGCGTGGACGCGCCCTCGAACTCGGCTCCAGCGTTCCAGGCGGCCGCGTCTCCGCCGGCCCGGTGGACGTAGACGCCGACATCGGCCGTGACTCGACCCGCGAGGGAGCGAAGCGCCCGGTCGAGCCTGCGGTCGTTGCGAGCCGGGGTGAGCCGGCGCAGCGATCTGGGCGGCAGCGCGTAGACCGGGATCCGGCGGCCGGCGACCGTCACCACGCTGTCGCCGGCGCCGGCGTGCGGCACCCGCACGGAGAAGCGGCCGGTGAGCCCGGGCCAGACGACGTAGCGGCGCCCGGAAACGCGGACATGGAACGGGCGCGCGGCCCGGCCCGTAAGGCGGCCGTCCCACACCTCGAACGCCAGCGGCTCCGAGACTGTCAGCCTCGCGGGATGGTGATCGCCTGCGCCCAGGATCGCGAGCAGCGACGCCAGGAGACGCAGCATCGCGACGATGCTACTGGATCGCTATGCGGACTCTTCGCGCAGCTCTTCGGTGACGTCGACGCTCGGGCCGCCCTCGGTGACGAGGGTCGGATCGAGGTGCTTCTCGATCGTCTCGCGGGTGACGACGCACTTGTTCACGTCCTTGCGCGACGGCAGGTCGAACATCACGTTCAGGAGCGCCGCCTCGATGATCGACCGCAGGCCGCGGGCACCGGTTGCCCGCTCGAGCGCGCGATGGGCGATCGCCGCGAGCGCGTCCTGCGTGAAGACGAGCTCGATCGAGTCGTAGTTGAAGAACCGCTCGTACTGCTTGATGAGGGCGTTCTTCGGCTCGAGCAGGATGCGGATCAGGTCCTCGTGGTCGAGGGCGTGCACGGCGGACACAACCGGGAGGCGGCCGATGAACTCGGGGATGAGGCCGTAGGAGATCAGATCCTCGGGCATCACCTGCGGGAAGAGATCCTTCGACGGCCCGTTCTTGCGCGACCGCAGCTCGGCGCCGAAGCCGATCGAGTTGCGGCCGATGCGCCGCTCGATGATCTTGTCGAGGTCGGCGAACGCCCCGCCGCAGATGAACAGGATGTTCGTCGTGTCGATCGACAGGAACTCCTGGTGGGGGTGCTTGCGCCCGCCCTGGGGCGGCACGCTCGCGACCGTGCCCTCGAGGATCTTGAGGAGCGCCTGCTGGACGCCCTCACCGCTCACGTCGCGCGTGATCGACGGGTTGTCGGCCTTGCGCGCGATCTTGTCGACCTCGTCGATGTAGATGATCCCGGTCTCGGCCTTCTTGACGTCGAAGTCGGCGGCCTGGATCAGCTTGAGGAGGATGTTCTCGACGTCCTCGCCGACGTAGCCGGCCTCGGTGAGCGCGGTGGCGTCTGCAATCGCGAACGGCACGTTCAGGATCCGCGCCAGCGTCTGGGCCAGGAGCGTCTTGCCGCAGCCGGTCGGCCCGAGGAGCAGGATGTTCGACTTGGCGAGCTCGACCTCGGAGTCGGTCTGCCCCGCCATCTGCACGCGTTTGTAGTGGTTGTACACCGCGACCGACAGCGTGCGCTTCGCCTCCTCCTGGCCGACGACGTAGTCGTTCAGGACGGCGTAGATCTCCTTCGGCTTCGGCAGGTTGTCGAGATCGAGCTGGGCGGGAGTCGTGAGCTCCTCGTCGATGATCTCGTTGCAGAGGTCGATGCACTCGTCGCAGATGTAGACGCCGGGCCCGGCGATGAGCTTCTTCACCTGGCGCTGCGACTTGCCGCAGAAGCTGCAGAGAAGCTGTTCGTTCGTGTCGGTCGGTCGGGCCATCGGTCAGTGCTTCGCGATCACGCGGTCGATGATGCCGTACTCGGTCGCCTCGTCGGCGCTCATGAAGAAGTCGCGCTCCGTGTCGCGCGAGACCTTCTCGAGGGGCTGTTCGGTCTTGTCGGCGATGATCTGGTCGAGGCGCTTGCGCAGGTCGAGGATCTCGCGAGCATGTATCTCGATATCGGTCGCCTGGCCCTGGAATCCAGAGCTGACCTGGTGAATCAGGATCTTGGCATTCGGGAGCGCCATCCGCTTGCCCTTCTTGCCGCCCGCCAGGAGCAGCGCGCCCATGCTCATCGCGATGCCCACGCAGATCGTCTGGATGTCGGGCTTCACGAACTGCATGGTGTCGTAGATCGCGAGGCCGGCATAGACCGAGCCCGCCGGGGGAGTTGATGTAGAGCGAGATGTCCTTGTCGGGATCCTCGGACTCCAGGTGCAGGAGCTGAGCCACGATGAGGTTGGCAATCTGGTCGTCGACGGGCGTCCCCAGGAAGACGATGCGCTCGTTCAGAAGCCGGGAGTAGATGTCGAACGACCGCTCGCCGCGCGACGTCTGCTCGATCACCATCGGGATCAGTGGACTCATTGCACTCCTCAGGTCGACCCGCCGGCTCCCGCCGGCGTCCAGATGGGGGATGGTTTTTCGCCGGGCGCGTCGGATTCCTGCCCCGGCGTCCACAACTTGCCCTTGGCCTCGGCCTGCTCGGGCGTGATCGGCTTGGCGTGCTCGACGACGATGTCGAGCGCCTTCTGCGCAGCGAGATCCTGCCGGAGCGCGGTCGTGGTGGCGGGATCGCCCAGCAGCCGCTCGACGGCCGACTCGGCATCCTCGTCCCCCTCGGCGGCCTGCTCGCGAACCCAGGCCTCGATCATCTCGTCGGTCACCTCGATGCCCTCGGCCGCGACCACGGCCTCGAGCGCCAGGTCCTTGCGCACCGAGTCCTCGGCCCGGGGCCGCACCGACGCGGCCAGCTCCTCGCCGGTCTGTCCGGTGACGCGCAGATAGTCCTCGACCGCGACTCCGCGGGCCTGGAGGTTCTGGAGCAGCGACCTGACCAGGTCGGCCACGCGGTTTCGCACGAGCGCGTCGGGCACCTCAGTCTCGAGCTGGGCGGCGAGCGAGTCGAGCACGGAGGCCCGAAACCGCATGTCGACCTCGCGCTCGAGCGCCTCGCGGATCCGCCCGTGGATGTCGGCGCGAAGCTCGCCGAGCGTGTCGAACTCGCTCACCGACGTGGCGAGCTCGTCGTCGAGCGCCGGCAGCACCCGCTCCTTCACGTCCTTCACCGTCACGTGGAACGTGGCGACCTTCCCGGCGATGCTCGCGTCCTCATGATCGGGCGGCAGCGGCAGGCCGATGTCGCGCTCGTCGCCGGGCTTCATCCCGATCAGGCCGCGCTCGAGGTCGGGCGCCAGGCGCCCGGCGCCGAGCTCGACGCCGTAGTCGGTTCCCGCGCCGTCGTCGAACGGCTTGCCGTCGATCGTCCCCTCGAAGTCGATCACGAGGAAGTCGTTCTCGGCGGCGCCGCGGTCGGCCGGGCGCAGCTCGGCGACCGTCAGGCGTAGCCGCTCGATCTCGGAGTCGACCGCCTCGGCCGGCACGTCGGCCGGCTGCTTCACGCCGTCGAGGCCCTTGTACGACTTCACCGTCGGCGTCGGCTTCACGTCGACCTCGGCGGTGAAGCTGAACGGCGTCCCCTCCACCGGCTCGTCCGACCAGTCGATCTCGGGCCGCGAGACGGGGTCGATGCCCGCGACGGCAACGGCGCGCGAGTACCAGCCGTTCAGGTGGTCGCGAAGCGCCTCCTCGATCACGGTCTCGCGCCCGAGCTGGCGCATGACGAGCGGCTTGGGCGCCTTCCCCTTGCGGAAGCCGGGGACGCGGACGCTCGCCGAGAGGTCGCTCAGCGCGTGGTCGAACGCGTGGTCGACGTCATGGGCAGGGACCTCGATGTCGAGGCGAACGCGGTTTTCGGCGAGTTCGGAGACCTGGGTCTTCATGCGAGGGGACGGCATGCCCGAGACCCGGGTGCCGTCCTCTAACCTTAGTCGCGAGGGGGCGGGAGCGCCACCGCGCCGCCCGCATGCGGGCGAGAGGACTCGAACCTCCACGGCCAGGGCCACCGGCTCCTAAGGCCGGCGCGTCTACCAGTTCCGCCACGCCCGCGCGTGCGGGTATCCTACGAGGCTCGCGGTGGCCGTAGCTCAGCTGGTGGTAGCCCCTGGTTGTGGTCCAGGAGGACGTGGGTTCGAGTCCCACCGGTCACCCTAGCCACCGTTCCGCCCGCGCCCGTAGCTCAGGGGATAGAGCAACAGACTTCGAATCTGTGTGTCGCACGTTCGAATCGTGCCGGGCGCATCGCACAACCAAGCCGAATCCGGAGCTGTCCGGCGGCTTGGGGGACACCGAGAGGGACAACCGCGGAACTCGCAGCGGTCGCGGCGGCGGCAGACACTCGGCCCCGCGACCCGGCTAGTCAGGGTCGAGGCCAGCGAGTCGAAGCGCCAGCCGGCCCGGCTCCACCCACGAGCCGGGCCGACCGACGGCGCGGCCCCCACCGCGCTCCACTCCAAGATACGTGCCGAAGCACACCACGCCTAGCCGCTCTCGCCGCCCAGCCTCGAGACGCGGGCGGTCGCCGCGGGCGAGTACGAGCACGCCGTCACGCTGGCGGCTCGGCTCGGGCGGTTGCACAGCCCGGGGGCGCACGGCTGGACGTACTTCAGAGGCTCAGTACCACTCGCCTCGTGCGAATCCGCCGAAGGCGATGAGGCTTAACCGGGTAGCGGATGCCCCCTGGCGGGGGCATCCGCTGTTCGGTCTAGTTCGCGCACAGAGCGTAGGCCGTCACCGACGGCGGCTGCCCGTTCGCGACGTGGAACATGATCGCCGCGGTGGCCGTCCAGACCTGGGATGAGGTCGGGTAGGACGCAACCACGGCTGCGATGGCGTTCGCCGTGCTATTGCCGCTGATCAGCGATCCACCGCCGACCATCGTGCCGCTCGAGCAGGTGGCCGTCGCCGAAACGGCCGTACCGACGCCCGCGTTGCCGGCGAAGGTCACGGGCGTTCCGGTAACGATCGAGACCGATGAGAGTCCACCCGGAACACCAGGGATCCCCTGCGGGCCGGGATCTCCCTGCGGCCCCTGGGTACCGTCGGCGCCATTCTGGCCGTCCAGGCCGGGAGTTCCAGGAGCTCCATCGATCCCGTTGGTGCCGTCGAGGCCAGGCGCCCCGTCCAGCCCCGGCGCCCCGTCCAACCCCGGCGCCCGTCCAGCCCCGGCGCCCCGTCCAGCCCCGGCGCCCCGTCCAGCCCCGGCGCCCCGTCCAGCCCCGGCGCCCCCGTCAGGCCAAGGAGGCCCTGGAGACCCTGGAGGCCCTGCGGCCCCTCGGCGCCCTCCAGTCCCTGAGCGCCCTGGGGCCCCGGGATCATCGAGCGGTGCAGGGCCGTCCTAATCCGTGCGTTCTGGTGGACGTCGGAACCATGGAGCGCGTTCAGTCGCAAGTTCACGCCCGCCCACGTCTTCACGTGAGACGGCCAGTGGGTGACGGACGCGGACGCGACGCCACCTCCAGCGACCAGCGCGCCGATGGCGCCACCGATCATGATGTTTCGCATTCGAAGCATGTGGTACTCCTTATTGTCGAGGCTTCGCCTCATCAGTCCGATGACACCGCCGGGGCATCGGCGCGACAACCGGGCCCCGAAACCCCATTTAGAGTGATTGCCGCCTGGCCGCACAACGACAGGGTCAGGATCGAGGTCGCGCCCACCGGCCGGCCCGCACGGGAGGCACCGCCGGCCGCGCCCGCTGCCACGGACGTGTCCACCGCCACAGCACTAGCGCCAGCCTCGGCGGCTCGTGGTTCTCGTTCGACCTCGGCACATGGTCATGGCGCGGCGTCCTCGACGTCGGCGCGACGACCGGTTTCACCGCCTCCGCGTGCTCGAAGTTCGCAGCGACGATGATCGGTGAGATACCGTCGGCGGGCCTCGACAGCGCCGCCACCGTCATCACCGGCGCGGCGTGCGTCGCCGGAGGCAAACGTCTCCAGGACACGATCCGCACCCACATCCGACCACAAGGCTAACCAGGATGCTCACCTATCTAAAACAGCGCCCGCTCCGACTGCCCTCGGTCGCCGCTGTGTGCGCGGTCGTGATCGTCCTCGTGCATCCCCACGCCGCGTCGTCGTGGATCCTCGCTGCGCTCGCCGCGGTGTGGCTCGGCCTCACGGTCGCCCAGCATCGCCGCGGCCGCTCCGACGGAGAGCTCCGCTAGGCCCTCTGCCCCGGCGGGAGCGCGAACACCACGAGGCCGCATCTGGCCCATGTCCCGCCGGCGGCGACGAGTTCGACCACCCACTGCGGATTCTCACGGAGCATGATTCGCGCTGCCCCCGATGCGCCACACAACCGCCGCTGCGAGGATGGAAGGCGATCGGAGGTGTGACGTGGCGACTATTTCGCAGGATCCTTCCCAGGCTTCGGTGCACGGGCCAAAGCGGTTCGAGTACAAGGTGATCGACACCGGCAAGGGCATCGAGGAGCAACTCAACAAGCTCGGTGCGGCAGGCTGGCAGGTCGTCGGCGTAACGACGAAGAAGCAGCTCTTCATTGCGCCGCCCCAGGCGATCATCCTGATGCGTGAGGTGCAGTCAACCGGCTGACCAGCGACGCTTCGTCTGGCGACCTCGGCGGGATAGGGTCCCTGCGACCTCGGGTCGCGGCCCGCCCGCTTACGCTCTCGCGCGAACATGAGCGGCTACATCTGAGATCCACCGAGCTGGCGTGCCGCGCCCCGCTCAAACCAGCGCGCGGGCCTTTTGAATCGCGCGGTTTCGGGCAATGAGGAGCGAGGCGCGGCACCTGGCGGCAGGCCTGGGGAGGCCGAGGCCGCTATCCCGAAAAGAGGCCAGCGATGCTAGCAACGCCTACCGGCCGCTCCCATCCCCGAAACGCGGTAATCGGTGGGTCCCGGATTGCCGCGGCCCGGCCCCACACGCGATGATGCCGCGGATGTGGACGGTCACGACTGCCGGCGACCTCCCCGACGAGTACGAATCCCGGCGCCGCGCCGAATCCGCCGCCGCGTGGGACGACTACGCCGGCCGTATCCTCGAACTCGAGATCAACGGCTACGCGCGCGACAATGAGACAGGCGACTACGGCAGGCGATCGGTCTGCCAGCTTTACCGAGGGCAGGAACAGATCAGCGTCACCATCGAACGCACGCAGTCGGCGGCGTCGGTTCGTGTTTGGGTCCGGAAACCGCGCGGGAAATAATCGCCCGCCAGAACAGGGAGCAAGCCGGGCGCCGTCCTTACAGGCACGACACCTGCGATGCGGTGCCCGACTACCTGTGGCAAAACGGCGTCCGCCCCCGCCGGCTCAGCAGTACGGCCGATCCGCGCCTCCCAGCGCGTGACACAGGGCCGGCAGCCGGATCGACCGGCGAGCGCCGGCGGTGATGGAGGCGGGCGCTGCCGCGGCCGACGCGGAAACCCCCGCGCTCCAGTCCGGCTGGAGGACGCCGTTCAGCCCGCCGGTTGCCACCAGGTGCAGGTGCGAGCCGTCCGCGCGGGCCTCGGCCAGCCGAACGCAGCACAGGTCGGCGAACGGCCGATCCGTGATGAACGCGATCCGGCGGCCGTCGGGCGAGTGCGTGGGGGCGAAGTCGCTGTGCGGGAACGCCGTGTTCGTGAGTCGCCGGAGGTGAGACCCGTCGGCGTCGAGCCGGTACAGCTCGCTTCCAGGGCGCACGGCGTTGCTGCCCACGACAAGTGTCCGTCCGTCGGGCGCCCAGTTCGCCGCGCCGGCCTCGAGCCACGCCGGCGTGACCGGCCGGCCGCGCGCGCCGCGATAGGGGATCACCCACACCTGCGCTGCGATTCCGCCGGCGGCGAAACGGGTGAATGCGATCGCGCCCGTCGGCGAGACGTCCGGGTCGAAGTCCACGGCCTCCCGGCGGCCGGTGTGGAACGGCGTGATCGCGTGCATGCCGCTGCCGTCGGCGGCCATCCGCCAGATCGCGCAGACACCGTCGTTGGGTAGGCAGCGGTCGAACACGATCGACCGCCCGTCCGGGGTGAACGTCCCAGAGTAGTTGCGGTAGCCGGGCCGGTCGTGGGACAGCTGGTGCGCCTGGCTGCCGTCGGCCCGGGCGATCCAGATGCGCGCGTGGTCGTCGGGCGCGTTGATGCGCACCAGCGTGTAGATGATCCGGGCCCCATCCGGCGACCAGTGCGGATTGATGGCGGCGTGGTTCGAGTCGACGTGCGTCAGCTGCCCCAGCCCGTTGCCGTCCGGCGCCACCGTGTACACCTGGCCAGTGTTGAAGTCCCAGAAGACGATCCGGCCGGGCCCGGATGCGGCGGCGCCGGTCGACGCCGGCGCGGCCGCCAGCGTACCCAGCAGGGCCAGTGCGGCCAGCGCGCGAACGAGATGCTTCCTGGTCATGGCGTCCTCCCCCAATCCGCAAGCTCGCCGACGAACCCGGTATGCGTCACCCGGCGCACGTCCGATCCGTCGACCCGCGCCGTGTACAGCTCGTTGCAACACGCGTCGGGGTACGCCCGATCGCTCATGAAGACGATCCGCCGCCCGTCCGGCGAGAACCGCGCAAACCCGCTCTGATGGCCGGTGGCCGAATGCGTGATCCGTCGCACCCCGCTCCCATCCGCCCGCATCACGTACACCTCGCTGAACGGCAGGCAGCAGGCGTTCGTGAACAGGATGCGCCGCCCGTCGGGCGACCAGTCCGGAGTGAACGCCTCCAACGCCGGCACCGTCAGGCGCACGAGGCCGCGACCGTTCGTCCGCACCTTCCAGACCGCGCTCTGGAACCCGCCCCGGTCGGAGTTGAGCACGATCCAGCGCCCGTCCGGCGAGAAGCTGGGAAATTTGTTCACCCGGTGACCGCCGACCACGCGCCGCAGGCCGGAGCCGTCGGCGTTCACAACCGCGATGTCGCACTCGAAGAACAGGCCGCAGCGTGCGAACACGACCCGCCGGCCATCCGGCGACCAGCTCGGCTGCTCATCATCCCAGCCGGGGTCGCGCAACAGCCGGTGCTGGCCGCTGCCGTCGCCGTTCATCACCCACAGGTCGTACTCCCCCGCGGGGTTGCTCTGATACACAATCCGCCGTCCGTCCGGCGACCACGCCGGATTCGCAGCGTCATGCCCTCCTTGAACGTGCGTCAGCTGCCTGAGCCGCGAGCCGTCCGGGTGCACCGTATACACCTGCGCGCCGACGTCCCGATCCTCATACGGCGACACAAAGCCCGTCGAGAACGCGACTCGCCCCCCGCCGGAGCCCGCCCCCGTCGTCGCCGACGCCGCCGGTGCGATCGCCAGCGTCGCCAGCACGCAGCACACCGCCATCCGTCGCATCCCTCCTCCTCCCCGTGACGACGAAGGTGGCACTGTATTTCACACCTCGGCGCCTTGCAACCGCTGCCACCAACGGCGCGGCGGCACGCCGGTCAGGCGAGGCCGACCGCCGAGCACGGTGACGTCGTCCGAGGGAGCGTCGGCCGAACGCTAGCGTGGGCTCGCTCCTCTGAGATGTGGCAGCTTGGCCTCCCCTCAACCCGCTGGGCTGCCGACGCCGCCGCGCCTCGCCCCTCCACTGCCGTCACGACCACCGCGCACTCATCAAGCCCCGCGCAGTGGTTGTAGGGGCGAGGCGCGGCGAGCTATTCCATGAAGTGGAAACACGAACCACGCTGCGGTAGTCTCGGCACTGCCTGGCGCGAAGGCGCAGCCAGGCTAGCCGCGCCTCGTACCGGTCGCCTGGGTTGTCGTCCTCCCGAAGAGTCGGCCACCCCTCTGACGGAACGGGCGCGGTGAAAGTGAGACGCACGGTTTGGTGTGGCCGCGACGCTCCCGGAGTTTCGGTGGGACTCCCCCGCGCGCGGCCACAGACCCAGTGTCTGCTCGAATCCAGACGCTGGCAAGAGCTTCCAGGTGGGGCGACCTGGCGTCTCGCCGGTCAGGTGCGCCGCAGCAACGCGGTCGGTGTCCAGATCTCATGATTGCCGCGCGGGACCACACGGGCACAGCATTCCGCGCCCTGTACGACGTCGGCGACCATGGAGAAATGCAGGTTCCCCAAAGTCGCCGCGGCCGTCCGAACCCCGACCGGACGCGACACCCGACCCAGATGCCGCTCGCACTGGCGGAGCGGGTCGTGCTCGCCTGCTCCAACCTGGGAGATCTGGTTCTTGACCCATTCGCAGGGTGGGCACCACTCTGGTCGCCGCCGTGCGCCACGGAAGGCGTGCCGTCGGGATTCAGCGGGACGCTCACTACGCGGAGACGGCCGAACAGCGACTGAGGGACCACGAGTCTCCATAAGACGGTCGGTTCGCTTCGCTCCATCTGCCGAGCGTAGGGTGTGTCCGGACACACGACCGTCACCCGCGCACCTCCCCACCGCGACGCTACGCGACGTCGCCAATCGATCTGGCTCGGACCTGCGTCAGCCGCTCTCCTCTACGGCGTGCTGCTCGACCAAGGCCTCAGCGACCGGTGCGACGGCACGAACAGGGATGATCGTCCGAGATCACCAGATCGATCTGGGTCCGGCAGGGCACTGGATCAACCCCGGTCAGAACAGACGGTCTGGAACCACATCAGCTCACGCGTGCGCACGAGCACGCCCCCGGGGTGGGAGATGATCCTACGGAGGCAGGCTGTGCCGCCTTCCCCCTCCAGTTGCAACAGATCCCCGCGGAGGCGACCGTGGTTCCGCGTCGTAATCGTACCTATGACCCAGCAAGAGGCCAGAACGTGAGTCGCGCCGAAAGCGCGAGTCCATCGGATTCAGCTGTGCTGCTCGTCGCCGCGCGAGTGCTTGCGCCTGTCGTGATCCTCACCGTGTTCGGGTTGCTTGTCGCCGGGGTCATTCCCGTTTCCCCCTTGACGTGGGTTGCGACGGGCGTGCTGCTCGCAGCGGCCGTTGCCGCAGTTTCGGACAGCCTCGGAGCATGGGACACCGCGGGCGTGCCTAGGAGGGTGTTCGCCGCGATGTCGGTCATGCTCGTCTTCGTGCTCTACTACTACCTCTTCAGCCGGCTGCTCGCGACCAAGGACGACTGGGGACTCGCGGTGATCATCGCGTTCCTTCTGGCCGGCGCCGTGGCGCTCGGGATCGGGCTGGGCATGCCGAGGGTTCGACGGCGCTGGCTGGGAGAGCCGGGCGAGGACAGCGACCAGCTGACCGGGGTGCTCGGGCCGTTCGCGTGGCTCGCCGTGCTGATCGTGATCATGACCTCCGTGTTCGCTTCGGTCACGCTGTTCGCAGCCGAGAAGGATCTCATCAGTCTCACCGCCGCCGGCGTTGACCTGCCGTCGTTCGAGCAGATCGCGCAACTGTACGTCTGGCAGTTCTGCAAGTCCGTCCCGCTCCTGGACATCACCCAGACTCTCCGCTGGAAGGTTCCGTTCATCTACCCCGGCGCGGGAACAGGGACTCTCGTCTTGCTCTACAAGCTCGCCGTGATCATCCCGCTCATCGGAGCCTTCCTCGCGTACTGGAAACAGCAGACCGATTAGGAACCGCACGACTGTTGTCGAGGTGCTTGGAGCCGTTTCTGGCTCGATCAACCGGGCTCGGGCCCGTCGCGGAGCCCCCCTTTTTGCTTGGACGTGACTGGAATCCGCGACCGCCCGCGACCACTCGATCTCCGCGACGCCGCGCGGCCCGGCACCCGCGGTTATTGAGGTCGGATTCATGATGAACTGGGCGCGCCCGTCGACGCCGGAGGGCTAGCTGATCTTCAGGTGCTCCACCTGAAGCCGCGCGTCTGCTCCCGCGCCGCCTACGTTCGCGCCGGCGGTCTGGATTTTGAGCGCCATCGGCGTCTTTGCGATGTGGCGGGTGAAGTGCGCGAAGCGGACGCCGTCCAGCCGCACGTTCATCTTGTGCCGCTTCCACACCACGGTGATGTGGTGCCAGCGGGTGAAGTTGGCGCGCACGCGATGCTGCTTCAGATGCGAGCGGCCGACGCCCCAGTGGCGGGTGGCGATGATCTCCCTGCGCTTGGAGTCGCCCACCTTGCCCTCGGCGAAGTCGAGCTCGTTGAAGGGCGTGCCCTCGCGGCCGGCCAGGAGCAGCACGAACTTGCCGGCGCCGGCGGAGACGCGGAAGTCCATGTCGTAGCGGCCGCGCAGCTGAAAGCGGGTCGAGCCGACGCCGCCTGCGACGTCACCCTGGATCCGCTCGGTGAGACGGCCGTGCGACTTCGACACCATCGCCGGATCCCACTTCTGGCCCAGCTTGCCGGTCGACTTGAACCGGTGCCAGTCCTGGTGGGCAAAGCGGATCGTGGCCGCTTGAGCGGTTGATGCGAAGGCGAACACGGCCAGGGTCGCCAACGCGAACACGCGAATCGTTCTCATGTGGTCGGCGTCGGCAGCGGTTGAAGCCAAAGACATCACCAGATGGTGGTGGTCGACCTACCCGGGCGTCGACGCCTCGATCACCCTCCCTTCACGACCGCGGCAGCCTATCGCGGCGCTCGGCTCACCACCGCCGCACCGAGCGGAGCGGCGGCTGAGACCGCTAGTTCGACCTGGCTGGGGCGGGGCTCAATATCCCGCCCCGGCCCGGCGGGACAGCCTTCACTTGTTATCCGTGGCCGCGTTCGACGAGGGTTTTGGACGAGCCGTCGTTGTAGAGGCGACCTATTGTCGTGATGACACCAGACGCTAGGACTCACGTGGATTCCGACCCACTCGACAAGCCATGGACGCTGCGGACGCCCCGTAGGGGCGCAGGGTTCAAGAGGTGGCCCCCTCGTACCCCCTCCGAACGCGCAGTTCTTTTGTCCGAGCCGAAACCGGCCGGGTCACTCAACGCTCGTTCTTGGGGGTATGCAGGACCACGCCTGCCTGGACCGGACTAGCGAAGCGGCCCAAGGGTCCGCACTCCGGCTCATTCGTCCCAGATTCGACGGTTAGAGCAATCTCAGCTCGCGGGCACGCGAGACGGCGTCGGGTCGGGTGGCGACGTCGAGCTTGCGAAAGATGCTCTTCACGTGGGTTTTGACGGTGTTGAATGAGACGTAGAGCGTTTGGCCGATTTCCCGTTGGGTGAGATCGGTCGCCAGCAGGCGGAGCACGGCGAGCTCCCGGTCGCTGAGATCCTCCTCATACGGCGTTCGCGACATACGGCTTGGCGCGAGGCGGAGCCTGCGCTCGACTCGCGCGACCAGTTCGGGCAACACGCCCGGGTCGGCGCACGCCTCGATCGCCTGGCGAGCCTCCAGCAGCATGTTCTTCGCGGCGCGGCGATCGCCGAGACCGCCCTTGACCTCCGCGTGGGTGAGAAGTCCGTAGGAGAGGTCGAACTTGGCGTCGCCTCGTCGAGCCAGTTCTATGCCCTGGGCCAGCGCCTCGTCGGCTTCTCTCAGCTCGGCTTGCCCTTCGAGCAGCTTTCCTCGGGCGACGTGTGCCATTGACATGCCGACGTACTTCGTCAGGCCGGTCTGGGTGAGCAGCGCGTTGGTGTCGTCGAGCAACTGACGGGCGCGGTCCGACTGACCGATCGCGGCATGGACGACGGCGCACCAGCCGAGAGCGTGGATCAGCGCAAGGGAGTGGCCGGACTCCTTGCTCGATGTCACCGCTTCGTCGAGTAGGCCCGACGCGATCCGACCGTTCCCTTGGAGGAAGACTGAGACGCCGAAGGTGGTGAGGAGAGCGCTCCGCCAGTAGTCGGAGCCGGCTTCCTCGAGCTCGAGGGCGGGTTGTGCCGTCTCGGCTATCCCACTCACGTCTCCGAGGAAGTATTGATTGATTGCCTGGGACGCGGCCACGCCGGATGCGACAGAGGCCGGGCCGGCGAGGAGTGAGCCAACTGTCGCGTCGCGTGCGGCCGCTTCGAGCCACTGATGGGCCTCGGCGATCCGGCCGACCTCTTGCAGTGTCGATGCCTTCACGAGGCACAGCCGGGCATCGCCTGTCACCGTCTCGAGCGGGAGGCCATCGAGCCAGGCGAGCAAGGTCTCGAGGCGAGCCTCGTTCCGAAACTCGATCCAGTGGCGAAGGATCAGCTCGGAGGCATCGGCGAAGTCTCTCGCCGCCGTGGCGTGATGAATCGCCTCGGACGGGTCGCCGTGGTTTCGGTGCCATGCGCTGGCCCGGCGATGCAGCGTCCGAGCGTGCTCGGGCTCGGCGAGCGTGAGCTGATGGCGCAGTAGCTCGCGAAAGAGGTGGTGGTAGGCGTACCACTCGCGCTTCGTGTCGAGGGGGATTAGGAAGGAGTTCGAACGCTCGAGCTCGTGCAGCGTCAGCACCGAGCCGGGTCGGTCGGTGACGGCGTCGCAGAGGGGGGCGCAGAGGCGTTCGAGCACCGACGTATGGAGCAGGAAGGCCCTCATCTCGTCGGGGAGGCCGGCGAGCACCTCCGCGCTCAGGTAGTCGACGACGTGGCGGTGGTTGCCTGCAAAGGCCTCGATGAACTCGTGCGCGCTTTCCCGGCCGCGGATGGTAAGCGTCGCGAGGTAGAGACCGGCCGGCCATCCCTCCGTGAGCTCATGTAGCCGGATGACGTCGTCACGGTCGAGCCCGAGCCCGTGCAGGTCGTTGAGAAAGAGGTCGGCCTCCTGCTCGGAGAAGCGAAGTTGTTGCGCGTCGATCTCGGCCAGCTCACCGCGGGCGCGTAGGCGGGCGAGCGGGAGCGCAGGCTCCGAACGGCTCGAGAGTACGAGCTCGAGGGTCTGGGGAAGGTGCTCGAGAAGGAAGGAAAGACCCTCGTCGATTTCCGGGTTGCTGACCAGGTGGTAGTCGTCCAGCACGAGCACGACTTGGTGCGGTAACGCCGCGAGCTCGTTGCAGAGCGCGGGGAGAACGTCGTCGACGACGCTGACCCGCGGAGCCCGCAGCGTGGGAAGAGAGACCTCACCGGCCCTCGGGTCGAGCGTACGCAGGGCATGGATCAGGTAGGTCCAGAACCGGACCGGGTCGTTGTCGCCTCCATCGAGCGCGACCCACGCGAACGGCCGTGTCTCACGCTCGAGCACGTGCCAATCGGCGAGCAGCGTCGACTTCCCCCACCCGGCGGGGGCGCGAATCAGCGTCAGCTTGCGCGGGCGCGGGCCTGCGCAGAGCTCGACCAGCTGGCGGCGTGAGACCCGCTGGCGTGGGACGGGAGCCTCCAGTTTCGCCTGGATGAGCGGGCGCGCAGCCTCCTCGACCTCCGTCGACATGACAACGGAGGGTACATCGCCACGGCCCTTGACTTCACCCAGGGTGATCTCGTCTCTGGGTGAAGACAGCTCACCCAGGCGCCGCGGATGATCCCTCCCCACACGACCAGTCAACGGATCAAGGGAGGACAGTTCGTGACTACCACCGCCATCAACGACTGGAAAGAGCTCGCGAGCCGGCGAACCGACGGCCTCGCAGTGGCGCTCCTCTGGAGCGAGACGACCGACCGAGTCAGGGTCACCGTCGCCGACGAGGGATTCGACGAGGAGTTCGACCTTGACGTCGCGGGCGCACACGCGCTCGATGCCTTCTACCACCCGTTCGCGTACGCGGCCGGCCGAGGCCTCGGCTTCGGCAGTGCGATGCGCGCGTCCTTCGTGCCCGAGAGGAGTGCAGCCTGATGACGATCGATCCTGTCCAATACGCGCGCCGTTGGAAGACGCTTGCCGTCCTGTCGCTGAGCCTGGTGATCATCGGCCTCGACAACACGATCCTCAACGTCGCTCTGCCGACGCTGCAGCACGAGTTCGACGCTTCCCCGTCGAAGCTGCAGTGGATGGTCGACTCCTACCTGCTTGTCTTCGCCGGCCTGCTGCTCGTGTTCGGCACGCTCGGCGACCGCTACGGGCGCAAGCGCGCCCTCCAGGCAGGCGTGTCGATCTTCGGGCTCGCCAGCCTCGGCGCCCTCATCGCCGACTCCGCCGACCAGGTGATCGCCGTCCGCGCGGCCATGGGCGTGGGGGCAGCGCTGATCATGCCCGCAACCCTCTCCATCATCGCCAACCTGTTCACCGGCAAGGAGCGCGGCAAGGCGATCGCCATTTGGGCGGCGCTGGCCGCAGTCGGGATCGGGCTCGGCCCGCTGACCGGTGGGCTACTGCTCGAGTGGTTCGACTGGTCGTCCGTCTTCATGGTCAACGTGCCATTCGCCGCCGCCGCGCTGCTGCTCGGCATCCGCTACGTGCCCGAGAGCCGCGATCCCCGGCCCGGCTCGTTCGACCTGCCCGGCGCCGCGCTCTCCACCGCCGGATTCAGCCTCCTTGTATACGCGATCATCGAAGCCCCCGGGCAGGGCTGGACATCCGGTCTCATCCTCGGACTCCTCACGGCGTCCGTCGCGCTGCTCGGCGCCTTCCTATGGTGGGAGCGTCGCACCGAAGAGCCAATGCTCGACCTCGGCTTCTTCCGCAGCGCCAGCTTCAGCGTCGGCACCGCGGCAGTCAGCGTCGCATTCTTCGCCCTGCTCGGTGCAATCTTCGCGCTCACCCAATACCTGCAGTTCGTCCACGGCTACAGCGCAATCGCGGCGGGCGCAATCATGAGCCCGATCGCCCTCGGGTTGATGATCGGCGCAGGCTCATCGAGCAGGGCCGCCGAGCGGTTCGGCCGTTCCCGCGTCATCGCCGTCGGTCTGACCGGCCTCGCGACCACGCTGGCACTGACCACGCTCTGGGAGCCCCAGACCGGAGCGCTCACGCTAGGCCTCTGGTTCTTCGGCCTCGCACTGGCGATGGGCTGGGTCATGGCTCCGGCCACGGACGCGGTCGTGGGCGCGGTGCCTGCGTCCAAGTCGGGAGTCGCCTCGGCCACCAACACCGTCGCACGCATGGTCTCGGGAGCACTCGGCGTCGCCGTGATCGGCTCGCTCGTAAGCTCCCTCTACTCAAACGACGTCGAAGGCTCGCTGGTCGGCCTGCCCACCGACGCGCAGGCCGGAGCGGCGGACTCGGTCGGCGCGGCCAGTGCGATCGCCGCCCAGCTACCGGCCGATGCCGCCTCCAGCCTGCTCGCGACGACCGGCGACGCCTTCACCCAGGCGATGGGCAGCGGCCTCCTCATCGCCGCGGCACTCGCGGCCGCCACGGCCGTCGTCGTGCTCCGCTTCCTACCGGCCCGCGAGCCCTCCGCCGCACCAGCGGAAGGCGCCGAGCCCAGCATGCACCCGCTCGCCGATCCGGACCGCGAATCCCTCGATCCACAGCCTCAGAACTAAAGGGAGCGCCTGATGTCATCACAGAAGCAATCGAACGACCTTGCCGCTCGCATAGGTCGCTGGAGCCCGCGACAACGGAGGATCACGATCTGGGCGGCACTCGTCGCGGTGGTCGTCGGGGCAGCCTACTTCGCGAGCAGCCCCGGTTCGGACACGCCCGCCGCCAACGGGTCAGGCGCCGCTCCCGGGTTCGCCGCGATCGAGCGCTTCGTCAAGCAAGAGATGGCGGCGCAGCGGATCCCCGGACTCGCTCTCGGCATCGTCAAGGACGATCGGATCGCCTATCTCCGGGGCTTCGGCAAGGCGGACGACTCCGGACGGGCCGTGACGCCGCAGACGCCCTTCATCATCGGCTCGCTCAGCAAGTCGTTCACCGCCCTGGCGATCATGCAGCTGGTCGAGGCGGGGAAGGTCGAGCTCGACGCCCCGGTGCAGCGCTACCTTCCGTGGTTCCGGGTCACGGACGAGAAAGCTTCCACCCGAATCACCGTCCGCCACCTCCTGAATCACACCAGCGGTCTGTCGACCAAGACCGGGCGTAGTTACCAGGGCAACGGCGACACGAGCGACACCGCTTTGGAGCAGGCAGTTCGCAGGTTGAACAGCGCTGCGTTGACCGCACCGGTCGGCTCAAAGTACCAGTACAGCACCATCAACTACTCGGTGCTGGGGCTCATCGTGCAGACGGTCGCCGGGCGGTCCTACGAACGCTACGTCCAGACTCGGATCCTCGATCCGCTCAAGATGCGGCACTCGTTTACGTCCGAGGCCGCCGCCCAGCCACAGGGCCTCGCGACCGGTCACAACTACTGGTTCGGCCGACCGAGGGCAGCCGACCTGCCGTACAACCGCGGCCTCGTGCCGGCGGGTTACCTCATCTCCAGCGCTGAGGACATGACCCACTACCTGATCGCTCAGCTCAACGGCGGTCAGTACGACGGCACGTCGGTTCTTTCGTCCGGCGGGATCGGCGCGCTCCACCGGCCGGCCGTTCAGACCCCGGAGGCTGGCACGTCGTATGGCATGGGCTGGTTCGTCGGCCCCCTCAACGACATACCGGCGATCCACCATCAGGGCGAGACCTTCAATTTCCACGCGAATGTCGTGCTGATCCCGCAGAGCCAAAAGGGAGTCGTCGTTCTGATGAATGCGGAGAACTCCCTCGACCTCTTCACCAACGGTCGTATGGGAACCATCGCGGCCGGCGTCACAAGTCTGCTCGAAGGGCGAGAGCCTCCGTCTCCGCCGTCGAACGTCGCGATCTTCATCGTCTACGCCGCACTGTTTGCGCTGCTCGTGCTGCAAGCCCGCGGCATTGCCAAGTCGGTCGTCGCACTGCGCCGCGGGCGTATCCGGCGCGGCCGGATCGGCCCGTGGTGGCGCATCGGCCTCTCGATGGTGCTGAGCATGGTCTGGGCACTGTTCGTCCTAGTGCTCGTGCCGAAGCAACTGGGCTTGCCGCTTTCGGTCGTCGCCACTGGATTTCCCGACCTCGTCATCCTGCTGATCAGCGCCGTGGTCGCGCTGAGTTGGGGAATGATCAGAACAGCGTGGGCGTACGCCGTGCTCCGGAAAGCCGGCCGCGCTAGCGGCGAGTCGATCGCCGGTGATCCCAGACACGCCGCACCTGGACGTCGTCCAGCCGGGGTGAGCTCTCCTCGTCCGGAGTGCGTCAGGCCCGCGTCGACGCGATGGCCACTGGCGCGCGGCCCGTAGTCCCGGAGCCGGCGCGGGTATCAGCCCGGGCTTGCACCAAACGGGCTGTCTGAACTGGGTATCGCCCGTGAGTTGGCGCAGACTATCCCGGGGTTGCGAGGATGTCGTCTACGGGACCCAGTTAGGCCAAGCTGCCGCTGTGTAGCCGAGGTGCAGCCGCCGCTGATCGGCGCGCTCTGCACATCCCCTGAGATGCAGTGCAGCGGCACGTGCTCGAGCGGCTGCACGTGGCGGCGCGGTGGCGGCGCCGCAGTGCCCGCCCCACCGAGGCCTCGCGGCGCAACTCCTCGACGGCTTCGAACGCTCGCAGGAAGCGGGCGTCCGACGACTCCGATCTCCTCATCGGTCGAAATGCCGCCGGGCGTTGCGAGATTGGGCGCCATCGCCGTGCGTCTGGCCAGTTCGATGCGATCGGACGCGACCTTGGCAAATCCTGGTCCGCGACTGTCTGCGACCGGTTTGCCGAGATCGCAGACGACCTCGGTCGCGTTGGTACTTCTCCGGCCTCCCTCCAACTCGGCAAGCCGTACGAAGAGCCGCTTGCGCTGGACGCTTACTGACGTGGTGTGGTCGCTGGCTGGCGGAGATCCGCCGCGTGCTCGCCCCAACTGGCGCGGCCCGGATCAACCTCGGCTTCGTCGAGCGTTCCCCAGCGTGGTACCGCCGTACTGCGTCAGCCGAGCGTTCGCGGTTTGGCCAGCGTGCCCGCAACGTACGCCAGCTCCGGACAGATAGCCGCACGATGGCGTCTTCGACTTCCCGATTGGGGCGGGACGTCCCCGGAGTGGAGACGTAGCCAGCGCTGGGTGTTCCTCAGCCTCCCTCAACAGGGCCTTGAACACGGAGTCGCGAGCTTACGGCTGGCAGCGTCACGCCTTGGATGAGAACAGATGCGGCCACGACGACGAACACCAGCCCATAGATCTGCTTCGCATCGGCAACGCCGCCGGCCAGCGCCAGCGACGCCAGCAGGATGGGAACGGCACCACGCATGCCGGCCCAACCGAGGAAGATGCGCTCGATCATCGGAATGCGGAACGGGGCGAGCAGCAGCATGGTCGCCGGCAGCCTGGCCACGCTCAAGAGGACTGCTGCGAGGATGAGTCCGTCGATGACGCCGGAGACGCCGAGCGCTGCCAGATGGACGGTCAATCCGAGCGTGACGAACACGACGACTTCCGCGAGAGCCGCCAGTTCGGAGTGGAATGCCCGTACGTCATCGCCGACCGCCGCGCTGGCGTCTCCGAGCAAGAGGCCAGCGACAAACACTGCGAGGAACCCGGAGCCCTCGATGGCGGTTGCGGTGCCAAAGATCAGACCCGCGGCTGAGAGTGCGACGATCGGCTGTAGGGTCTCCCGCGGCTCGGTCAGGTACCTGAGTGGCCGACGCGCCAGCCAAGCGCCGAGCACGCCGACCGCGATGCCGATCGCGAGTTGGCGGATGGCGGTGGTGGAAACCGTCGAGAGCCACGGATCGCCGTCCACCGCCGCCGACACGACACCGACCATCAGCGCGATCGCTATGGGATCGTTCGCTCCGGACTCCGCCTCGAGAATCGTCTTGGGTCGTTGGGCAAGGCCGCCTTCGCCGATGATCGAGAACACGACGGCTGGGTCGGTTGGAGCGAGTGCGACGCCGATGACCGTGGATGTGGCCCAGCCAAGTCCCAGCAAGAAATGAGCCGCGGTCGCCATCACCCCCGCCGCGGTCAGGGTTGCGCCGATGCCGAGCACAGTCACCGCCCCGACGAGTGGACGGACACTGCGCCATCCAATGGCGACGCCGCCATCAAACAGAATCACGATCAGGGCCGCCGACGCTATCCAGGTCACGTCCCGGGGGGAGAGCGCGGTACGCAGTGGCGCGAACAAGTCGGACGCGACAGCCGCTCCGATCAAGAACACGACCGGAGCCGGCATCCGAATCGACTGGGCGGCACGCCGGAACACGAGCGCGGCCAGCACGGCCCCGCTCACCACTGCAACGCCGACTCCAAATCCTTCCAAGGTCTCTCCCGAAGACGAGCCGCTCAATCCTCGGCGGCCACCACTCAATACACCTTCAGCGCAGCGCCTCGGTCATCGGCGCCGCTAGCGCGCTGCGAGTTCGGCGCCCACCGCAGTATCGGAGACCCGACGCGATTCTTCGCTGGCAATCAGGGCTGATGCTGCATGGAGCCGACGCCGCAGCTCCTCCCCGGCCAGGCGGTCGCCTTCGGCGTCGAGCCTTGGTGGGGTGGTGACGACTCTCAAGAGGATGACCAGGGCTTGGGGGTGCACCGGTGCTTGTTCGAGGCGGTTGATCATCGCAACCAGGAGCGGCCGCTCATCCAGGAAGATGCGACGCTCTGATGGGCACAGCGGTGGCAAGACGCTTGCCCGCACGTAGCCAGGGGAGGGTCGCGCCGTTCCGTCGGCGAGCTTGAGGCGCCAGCGGAGATCGCTTGCCAATCTCCGGCGCGATCGCGGCTTCTCGATCGAAACGAGACGGTGCGAGACGGCCCGCTGGACAGGCGTGTCGTGGGCCAAGGTGAGAAATCCCGACAGGATCACGTCATCTGTGCACATGGTCGCTTCCTCGTGCCTCGACAAGCCGACCATCAGCACGACGCCCAGCACCAGGCCGCCAACCGAGATGACGATCCCGGTGAGCGGCTCGGGTTCATGCAGTGGCGAGAACCGCCACATTGCGCACCCGCCTAGGAACACGCCAAGCGCAGCGGCCTGGTCAGCTACAGCCCGTTGATCGGCGAGTGCTCGGCCGAGTCTGAAAGTCGGATCGTCCCGCACCGTGACCACCAATCCTCGCGTGGTGTCCCAGTGCCGACCAGACTTCCCGGCGCTCCAAAAGCAGTATACCCGCTGCGAGCCTCGAGCTAGCGACGACGGCATGGTGCGGCGCCGTCCTTCTTCGTCGGTGCGGACCGTGATGAAATCGTGATGTTCGGGGGTGCAATTCAGAGGCCGCCGTGATACGGCCGCGCGTAGCCTGTGGGTGGTGTGCCGGGAAGACGGGTCGGCGATGAGTCGTCATGCCCGCCGACGCCGCCACCACCACAAGCCCTGCGCTGATCCGAGCATCCCGCCGCGGATATCACGCGGCGCTGTTCATCGGGTTCGCGTTCGCGGTGATGGCCGATCCGGTGTCGTCGGTGGCCTACACGATCGAGGCGTCGCTGCGGGCGCTGGACGGTCACCTCGGCCTGCTGATGGCCGACCCAGATGATCGTGCTCGGCGATCATCGCGCTGGTCGACGTGAACTACTGGCAGCTGGTCGCCCGCTTCCCGCTCGGCGGCGGCTCGGCGGAGGCGGCGGCGCGGGCGTTCGGCACCGGCTGGGTGTTCCTCCCGATCGGCGCGCTGATCGTCGACTTCGTCCTCACGATCACGATCTCGGTCGCGGCCGCCGTCAGCGCCCTGATCGCGTACGTGCCGGCGCTGGCTCCGGTCGCGGATCGCTGCTCGGCCTGGGCCTGCTGCGTCGCTCGTCGCGGGGCTGACCTGGTTCGGCCACGGCGGGCGGCTCGGTGTTCGCCGCGATGACGCTGCTGTTCGTCGCCGCCGCGGTGGTCGTGCTCGTGCACGGGTTCGTCGCACCCGGCGACCGCGCACGGCCGCGCGCCGGTGACCGGCCCGGACGGGACCCGCCGTGCTCGCGGTGCTGCTCTCCTTCCCGGTCGCGATGGCGCTGGCGACCGGCACCGAGGCGCCGGCGACCGCGATCGGCCAGCTCGGCCAGCTCGGCGCCGACGACCGCCGCCGGTTCGCGCGCGGCACGCTCGTCGCTGACGCTCGGTCATCGTCGCCGCGCTCACGATCGGCGATCACCGCGCTCGCCGTCCGGCTGCACGTCGGGATCCCCGCGCGCCGACTCGACCCAGATCGCCGACGTCGCGCGCGCCGCCGCCGGCGACGGCGCGTCTTCGCGCTCTTCCAGGCCGCCAGCGCGCTGCTGCTGCTGGCGGCCGCCAGCTCGTCGTTCCAGGCCGGACCCGGCCTGCTGAAGGCGCTCTCGCGGCACCCCGACAGCGCCGGCGTCGGCATCCTGCCCCGCGGCCTCGGCGAGACCAACCGCCACCACACGCCGTACTGGTCGGTCGTCGTCTACCTGCGTCTCCGCCGTCGTCCTGCTCGCCGCCGGCGGCCACGAGCAGGAGCTGGTGCTGTTCTACGCCGTCGCCGTCTTCGTCAGCTTCCTGGCCGGCCTGGCCGCGATGGCGCGCTTCTCGCTGCGCGACGGCCGCCGCGGCCTCGCCGCCGTCAACGTGCTCGGCGCGGTGGCGGTCGCCTTCACGCTGGTCGTCAACCTCGGCCCGCGGCTACCCGCTGCTGTCGCTCGTCGCCACCGGCCTGGTCGCGGCCGCGCTGTACGTACTGTGGGCCCGAGCGGGCGGCCCGCGGGAGTCGAGCAGATCGAGCGGCACATCGAAGATGAGTGATGGCTTCGTATCCGCTCGCGCACTCCTGGGCGAGGATCACCCGCTGGTCAGAGTGGACGAGACCACCACCGCCGTCGAGCGTCAGACGCTGGTCTGCACCGCCTTTCTCGTCGCCACCATGGCGGCCGCCTACCCCGACATCGCGCAGACTGCCTATCTCTCCGGAAGCACCGCGGCGGTCGACCTCACACTGCTCGCGTTAGTTGGCCTCCTGCGACGCCAACGCCGCATCACTGCACGAAACCTCATCATCGAACATGGCCCGCTTGATCTGCCCCGCGTTCAGCTCGAGATAAAGAGACTGGCCGACCACCGCCACCGCACGAAGCTGGCGCGGCGGCTCCGCCGAGCAGCACAGGACGCCGAGGACTGGCACACCCTTCTTGTCGCATCGCGGCCGCCCGTCGGCATCCTCGAACTGCTGCCGCACACCGCGCTCGCACGAGAGATCGCCGAGCACCTCGATAGGCCCCACGCCAACGTTCGCGGCGTCGCGCTCGCCGACCGATTGCTCGACGACGGATATGCCTCACCCCTCTACGCCGGCGACGGCTACCGACTCCAACGCAAACTCCGCCATATCCTCCACGAACTTCAGCGCGGCGGCACGAGCCCTGAACCGTTGTGCGATGACAGCCACCAGACCAATCGACGACCCCGATCCGCAAAGGCGGTCACGACCCAATGACAGACGAAAGGCTTGTAAGGGGGATCGACGGCTCTACCGCCATCGGCGTAGCCGTCGACCAGCGCACCGAGAGACCTACGGGCTCGGTCTGGATTCAAGGCACCGGACATCCCATAGAAGGCACGAACCTCGCCGACACAGCCGCACGAGCCCTCGCGGAACGTCTGAGCCAAACCGCGGCCCAAGCAGAATAGAAACCACCACCTAGGTCGTCGGGACGCCCGCATCGGCCGATCCTCTGCCGCGTGGCCCTGGTCATCGGTTGAGGCCACTCAGGGCGTCTCGGCGATGACGAATGCGTCTCCGTGGTCGTGTCGCCGTCGGCTTTTGCCGTGACGGTCGTGCCGGCGAGGTCGATGGTGCGGATGCCTTCACCGGGCTCGAAGATGGTAGCGCTCATGTCGGTTCCTCCAGTGCTGGTTGACAAACCGAGCGCAGGCTATCGCCGGCGCAGTCGCCTCATCGCCTATAAGAGGTTTCCCGAAGTAGGCCGTGCTCGATCGCGAACAGCGTCGCCCCTCCTCGAGTCGAGACGCCGGTCTTTGCGTAGATGCACGGACCCTCAGTAGCTGAAGACGGTCGCTCCGTCGCCGATCCATTCCCAGAGCGGAGTCGCTCCGGTCATGCGCGCGTTGGGCACCAGGTCGCCTTCGTTGAGCTTGCGGGTGTTGAAACAGATCGGACAAGGGAGCAGCTCGCCGCCGCCCTCGGCGAACTGGTCGAGCAACTGCGGAAGCGGCGGGCAGCCATCGCAGGCGGTGCCTTGCCCGAAAGCCGGGCAGCGCCAGCCGGACTGCTTCCTTGGTCAACCAGATGCCGACCTGCTTCCCCGCGGTGAGCGCGGCTGTAGCCACCAGAAAGGCGACCGTCACGCGCTCGGCGTCTTCAAGCCCGGTGGCGAGGTTGATCAGAACCTTGTCGCTTGCCATTTCTCCTCCTTCATGTGAGTTGGCTTCTAGACACGACGCGAGCGCCGAGGAGATCCCAGTTCACGTAGCTGATGGCTTGGTCGCTTTGATAGTTGCGCCGCGGGCGCCGAACTTCTCGGCCTTCCGGCGGGTGTCTTCGAAGGTTGATCGGGCGTAGGTGTCGATCAGGTCGCCGGTCTCGATGTCGGTGAATCCGTAGCCGAGGAGCCGGCTTTCGTACTCTGCTTCCAGCAGAGCCCCGGCGATTCAACCGGTCCACAGGTCGATGTTTCGGCGGGCCCTCTTCTGAGACCGGTCGCTGGATGGTGACGTCGGCCAGTTGGATGCGTCCACCCGGACGGAGGACGCGCACGATCTCGGAGAAGACGGCGTCCTTGTCGGGGATCAGGTCGATGACGCCGTTTGAGATGACGACGTCGAAGCTGGCGTCGGCAAACGGCAGCTGGCTCGGCGCTGCCCTCGACGATGGTCACGGTGTCGAGGCCCATCTCGGTGATCGAGGCGGCGCGCCTTGGCAGCCATCTCTGGCGTCATGTCGATCCCGGTCACCGATCCGGTGGAGCCGACCATCTGCGCGGCGATCAGGCTGTCCATGCCGGCGCCGCATCCGATGTCCAGGACATCCTCTCCGGGCTCAAGCCGCCCGAGCGAGAACGGGTTGGCGACGCCGGCGAACGACTCACAGGACGCGTCGGGGACGCGAGCCAAGAAGGTCGGCGGTGTAGCCGAGATCCACTGCCCAGGCGCGGCCGGTGGGGACCAAAGTCCCGGTCCGGCTCGCGCGACACGGCGGCGTAGGTTCGTTGGATCTCCGATCGGAGCAGCTCGACGTTCAAGCCTTCGGCTTCTACTGCCACAGCGACCTCCTATGGTCGAGGGGTGCGAATGGGGCGTGTGCGCTGGACGATGCTCCGAGCGCTGGGATGGCGGGGCGCTGCGTCCAGCTGGTGAGCACAACGGCCAGGCCGCTGGCTGCGGTCAGGGCGGCGACGATGGTGATGGCGGCGGCGGGGCTGGCGGCGTCTGCCCCGATGCCGGCGATCAGCGCGCCGAGGGCAAAGCCGAAGTCGCGCCAGAAGCGGTAGACGCCGACGACGCGGGCGCGGTCGCGCGGCTGGGTGGCATCAGAGACGGCCGCGATCAGGGTCGGGTACACCATGGCGGTGCCGGCGCCGAGCAGCAGGGCGGCCACGAGCGAGGGGGTGAAGGCGCCGTCGCCGGCGACCAGCAGTCCCAGCGCGCCGGCCTGGGAAAGATGCCGGTAGCGATCAGGGGCTTCCGGCCGGTGTGGTCGCTGAGCCAACCGGTCAGGAGCTGGCCGGCGCCCCATACCACCGGGTAGGCGGCGGCGACGATCGCGATCTGGCGGACGCTGGCACCGTGGGCGGCCAGAAACAGGGGCGCAAGCCCCCACGCCAGGGCGTCGTTGAAATTATCGACGAGACCGGCCTGGCTGCACGCACGCAACACCGGGTCATGCCAGGTTGCTTGCGCGAACGCGCTCGGCAGGTGTGTGCGCTGGGGCGGTTTTGGTCGTTGATCGCGCTGCTCGAGTGCAACATGGGCTCTGGGTGTCGCGCACCTCACACGAGCGAGACGACGAGGCCGGTGTGCGGCGATCCACAGCGGCTCCGACCCAGACGACGGTGCGCGGCGCATAGGTCGCGGCGAGTGCTCCGGTTGCGAACGCGGTCGCCGCGACGCCCAGATAGCCGGCAGCCTCGTTCAGACCAAGCGCTAGGCCGCGCCGGGTCGGGCCGGCCAGGTCGATCTTCATCACCACTGTCATTGACCATGCCAGGCCCTGGTTCACTCCCAGCAGGAGGTTCGCGGCCCACGATGAAGCCCCAGCTTGGAGCAAGACCAATCAACAGTGGTATCGGAATGAGCCACCAGCCAGCCGATCACGAGCAGGTCGCTTCCGGCCCACCCGTTCGGCGAGACCGCCGGCGGCCAGGTTGGTGACCGCCTTGGCCACACCGAACGCGAGCACGAAGGCCAGGATGGCGGTCTTCGAGCGCAATCCGAAGTCGTGCTGGCCGACCAGCGGCAAGAACGCTTCGCTCCAAGCCGACCATCCCACCCACCAGCGCGTTCAACGCCACCAGCAGGGAGAACTGGGCGGCGTTCCTCGCGCAGACCGAGGCGGACAGGTGTGGTCATGCGGGCGTGCTGGTGGTGCCGCGGCGGTTGGGTCGCCACGATCCGCTCCTGGCTCGGGTGGCGCTCGCCGGCGTGTCCTTGACCAGCGCGTCGGCGAACGCGTCCGCATCCGAGAAGGCGAGCATCTGGTTGTGGGCGCGCTCGAACCCGATCGACGACACCGGATCGGCGGACAGTCCCCGGCCGCACACCGACCCGGCATAGTGGCTCGGGTAGACCACCACGTGGTCGGAGAGTTCGAGCAGCCGCCGAAGCGACCCCGTGCAGCAGTCGGGCCTGGCCGTGGGGCGTCGCCGGCCACGTGCAGGTCGGGCCGGCCGACATCGCCGATCAGAAGCGAATCGCCGGTGAACACCAGCCACGGCTCGTCCGTCCCGCGGCGTCAGATCCGCTCACGGCATAGGCGTGATGAGCCGGGGGCATGACCCGGCGTCGCGATCGCGGTGCACCAGCGTGTTCCCAAGCTCGACCACAGCGCCGTCGCCGAGCGGTAGTGTGCTCGAACTCGACGCCCGTCCCCGGCGGGGAGATACGCCGTCGCGCCGGTGCGCTCCACCAGCTCCGGCAGCCCCGAGACGTGGTCGGCCTGGACGTGGGTTTCGAACACCGCCACGATCGGGTGGCCGACCGTACTCAGCGGCTGCTACATAGCCGATCCCCGCCAGATCAACGTGCGGGTCGACCACCGCCAGCGTCCCGTGTGAGGTGCACCCAAACAGGTAGCTGGCGCATGAGGTCGCGTCGTTCAGGAACGGACGCAAGAAGCATCAAGACAACCGCCCCTGTTCACCGTTTCGACCGGATGGCCGGCGCGACGCCACTCGCGGAAAGCCGACGTCCAGCCTGCGCGCGCGGACGCCACGCGCCTGAAGCAGCCGCACCGCGTCATCGGCGTACACGCAATAGGGGCCGCGGCAGACGCGACGATCGTCGCCCCGCCGGGGCAGCTTCGGCGTCTGCGACAACGAGCGCCTCGACCGGCGTCAGACACTCGCACCGGCGATATGCCCCGCCCGGTACTCCGCCTGCGGCCGCACGTCCAACACCACCACCTGGCCGCGCGCCAGCCGCTTCGGCCAGCTCGGCCGCCGACACCTGCTCGACGCCGTCCCGATCGCCCAGATACTCGCCCGCCAGCACCGACACCTCCGCCACGTGATGCGCGGCCACGCCCGCTCATCTCGTCGCCGACAAGTCCAGCGACGCGAAAACAAGGGCCGAGGGCACCTACTCGAGCGCCATCGCGGCGCGACCGCACGAGACCCGAACTTCGCCAGGGAGCCGCAGATGGTGCGAGGTGTTGGCCAGGCTCTGTGTCGATCTCGCTCCGCCACCTCATCCACCGACCGCTCGCCCTGCGCCAAGACATCCACGATCTCCGCTCGCCGCCCACTCCCGAGCGCCTGCCCCACCGACGCAAACGCGTCGAACAGCGCATCCTTCGCCAACCCGATCACTCATACGATCAAACTATCATTTGAAAATCGACTAGTTAGGGGCGGGCGGCGCGATCGCGCCGCGACGCATCACAACGGGGCGCGTCGAGGGCCCGGCCATGGCCGCCGTCTGGGCCACCGGCACGGCCATGCAGTACGTCTCGTACTGGGCGCCGAACCGTTGCCGTAGCGTGGGCTCCTCGTACCAGCGGACGAACGCGGCGACGGCCACGCCGAAAACCGCGGCGTACAGACACGAGCTGGCCCAGCAGCAACGCCTGACCGACAACGATCCCCGCCACGGCCAGGTACATGGGATTGCGCACGTACCGGTAGAGCCCGCCGACGACCAGGCGGCTCCGTCGGCGAAACCGGCGCCGGCGTGCCAACGACCCTCCACCACGAACCGCGCGAACGCGGTCGACCAGCACAGCAACACCCGCGAGGAGCATGGATGCATCAATAACCCAGCCATCTCTACAGCGCACCACCCAATACGGGCCAGGCTGCTCTCACCACCAACCAGCCGGTGGAGCCGGCCCACGACGGGATCACCCCCGCGACGACTCCCGGCGCCACCACCAAGAACACGAGACTCCCCGCCGCGGCCTTCGCTCTGCGCACGACCCCATTCTGCCCGCCCCACGGGCGGCGAACACGGCTAGGGCGTTGGCGAACGGGCCGGTGTGGCGGATCCGGTCGATGATGCGGGCGCCGCTGATGCTGAACACGAAGGGGACGGGGACGAAGGTGCAGAGGGTGGCGATGGTGGCCTGGCGACGCCCCAGGCGAGTCGGCCCTCGACGTTGTAGCCGGCGGCGAAGCCGACGAGCGTGTTGACCATGATCAGCGGGCCGGGCGTGGACTCACCGAGCACGAGCCCGGCTCGCCATTTGGCTAGTTTGATCCAACGGAGCCGGACGATTCCCCGAAGTCGATCTTAGGCCGATCGGTGCGCCAGGTCGAGCGGGCGGCCCCGAGGTTAGTGCCCGTCCCTCCGCGCCCGCGACACCCGTGGCGACTCGCCCACGAGCTCTGAGTAGAACTGCGCCCCCGGGACGGCGGCAAGGGCCTCGGCGTGTTCGGCGGTCGGTTCGGCGAGAACGAAGAACTCGAGCGAGCCGATCAACGCCATGAGGCTGCCCATCAGCTCACCGTGACCCTCCGCGCCCATGTGGGCGAGGTGAGCGGACGAGTTGGCGTACGTCTCGAGCAGAACGACGCTTCCGTGCTCCTCCGAGTAGTGCCAGAGTCTGAAGGTCAGCGTGCCCGGCTCGTTCGCGGCAACCTTGCACGCGTCGGCAGCGAGCGCCCGCAGCTTGTCGACGTTCTCGGCTCGATCGCCATGCGCGCGAAGATCGCGATCGCTCCCACGAAACACCTCCGATTCGTCCTTGCTGAGGTACGAACGTATCACCTCGGCCTCTGCCGACGGGAGCGCGAGAGCTGGCATCAACTCGATGACGGCCATCAGCTTGGCGTCATCCCAGGTGTCCTCGGTGCCCGGCCGTGCGGTGACCACGATCGAGCACGACGGCCAGACCATGGCCGCGCTGGTGCATGACCCGTTCCTGCTCGACGATCCCGGACCGATCGATGCCGTTTGCGGCACCGCCGCCCTGGCGATCGCCAACGAGCGGCTCTCGGCGGGGCTGCGCGCGCAGGCCGCGGAGCTGCGCGCCTCGCGCGCCCGGATCGTGGCGGCGGGCGACGCCGAGCGGCGGCGGCTGGAGCGCAACCTGCACGACGGCGCCCAGCAGCGGCTGGTCTCGTTGGCTCTGGCCCTGCGCATGGCCCGCTCGGCTGCTGGGCGAGCCCGAGCAGGCTGCACGGCTGCTGGATGATGCCGGACGCGAGCTGGGCGAGGCGCTGGCGGAGCTGCGCGAGCTGGCTCGCGGGAACCACCCCGCGGTGCTGACCGACCAGGGCCTGCGGGTGGCGCTGGAGTCGGTCTTGTGCCTGCACCCAGGTGGGTACCCGTCGACCTCAGTGTGCGGGCTGGAAGGGCGACCCGCCCCCGGCGGTGGCGGCCGCGGTCTACTACGTGGTGGCGGAGGCGCTCACCAAAGGCGGCGGCTCGGTCCTCTGGACAGAACACTTAGGCTTACATTTGCATGTCCATGGCTTCTGCGACATCGACCGTGCCATGCTCGAGGTGTGGGCATCTCTTGGCCATTTCGACGGCGGCGTCCATGCTGTCGGCCTTCACGACAGAGAATCCTGTCAGGCGATTCGACCCTGCACCATCGGAGACCCCGCCGGGAAAAGCCTGCAATGGTCTTGGGCTTCCCCGTGGGCCAGCCGGGGTTGACGATGGCGTCGCCGAGGCCGCCCATCCAAGCCCGCCATTTCGCCATGTGCTCGGTTCCCGCCTCGCGGCTTTCGAATGTTGGCTCACCGTAGTAGGCGAAGACGTAACTCGGCATGAACTGTCCTCCTTTTTTCTCGGCGTCGTCGATGGAACAATCGGTCGGATTCGCCGGGGTGACGGGGTTGAGTCGGCGACGCGCGGCTCAGGCCTGGTACTGGGCGAGCCTTGATGCTAGTCCTTCGGGGGCAGGCTCTCCACGAAGGCGACCGACTTGGCCCACCCATCGGCGCAGGGCGGCGCCCTTGAAGTCCGATTCGGTCCCACGTAGACCATGCCGGTCATTGGCCGCCCGGTGAAGTCCATCCGACGGACCGGGGGGCGGTCGAGCGCCTGTTCCGCCGACTCGACCCCGAGGCGTAGCATCAGGTCGTCGCCGACGATGCCGCAGGCCATGTGGCCGCGGACCATGAACGCCAGCCCGCCGAACATCTTCCGTTCTGTCACGCCGTCCTCCTCCTCGAGAACGTCCCGTACTCGGTCGGCCAGCTTCTCGTCGTACGCGATCTAAGCCGCCTAGTTCCTCGGGGAGGCCGAGAGCGGGTAGCAGCTGTGGGTACCCGGCGAACCCGGTGATTCCCACGATCGTCTCGCTCTCGAGCGCGAACACCATCACACCGTAGGCGCGGAAGGGCTTGCCCGGCTCCTCCGCCCAATAGGCGGCGAGCGCCGGCTGCCGGTTCGCGGCGGTGGCCACGAGCCTGATCTGTTCGAGCTTGCCGCCGGCGGGGATCCTGTCGAGAAAAACTCCCCGATCGCCTCGCGGCCGACGAGCCGCATCGGCTCGGGGTGGCATCGTCATCAGCGCGTCGTCGGAGAGCAGCGCGATGAGCGCGTGGACGTCGACCGCCTCCCAGGCCTCAACGAAGCGGCGCATGACTCTGACGCCGGCCTCTCCCCCGGGCGAGGCATGGGCGCGGACGAGCCCGCCGTCCGCTCGTTCGTACGCCAGGTTCTGGCGGGCGCGCTGCAACGCACTGTTGACGGCGGGAACACTGTCCTCGAGCACGGCCGCGACCTCGCTGCCGACCACCCGAGCGCCTCTCGCAGCACAAGCACTGCCCGCTGCTTCGGCGGCAGCACCTGCATGGCCGCGACGAGGGCCAGGCCGATGCCCTCCCCGCTCCTCGGCGATCGCCTCGGGCGAAGCGTCAGCAGCCGGGATCTCTTCGAGCAGCGCATCCGGGTAGGGCTGCAGAAACGCATCGATCCCAGCGCTTCGGACGATCCGGCGCGCTCGAGCCTCCTCGATGGCGAAGACGTCGACCGTCGCGCCCGCCTCCTCGTACACGACGCCACCAGCTTCGCCACAGCCGATTCCTGGCCCACATGCTCGTCGTAGGGCCAGAGCCGGGGAGATCCCTGTCGGGTAGATCTGTCATGGGCACCGCTGCATTGGTCGATCGAGCGTCGACCGCGCAAAGCGTCGCCGAAGGCGGGCCTCCGGGCCGATCCCATGGCCTTCGATGTGTCATCCACAACCGGCCATCCATGCTCGCAAATACTGACTAGCTTCGATATATTGGCTCTATGAAACGACTACCCACCATCAGCTGCTGCACGCCCTTGGCCGGCTCGTCGCTCTCCGCGGACGATGCGGTCGAGCTGGAGCGCCTCTTTCGGGTGTTGGGAGACCGACACCGCCTTCGCATCCTGAACATCCTGCTCCGCGCGAGCGGCCAGGCCGTGTGCGTGTGCGAGTTCACCGACCAACTCGGTCTCGCCCAACCGACCGTCAGCTACCACCTGAAGCAGCTCACCCAAGCAGGGCTGCTCGATCGGGAGAAGCGGGGTACGTTCGCCTTTTTCCGCGTCCGGGCGCAGGCGATGGAGCAGTTGCACAGTTTGGTCGAACCGGCCAGCTTCGCGAAAGCCGGCTAGGGGACATCCGCATGGGAGGAAGCTCGTGGCGTCCTACCTCGTGAGGCTTCGCGTACTCGGCCAGTGGGCGACTCTGCTACCGGCAGCCGGGGTCGAGGAGGCGTTGTGAACCAATCGCTGGCGTCTGTCGACGGAGATGGATCGAGCGCGTCGGTGGCCGGCGCGCGGGTTGGGATCAACGGCTTCGGTCGGATGGGCCGCCTCGCGCTGCGCGCGGCATGGGGGTGGCCGGGACTCGAGTTCGTGCACATCAACGAGCTCAAGGGCGACGCCGAGACGGCTGCGCACCTGCTCATGTTCGACTCGGTGCACGGGCGCTGGCCGCACGACGTCCGCGGTGAAGCAGGGGCTCGTGATCGACGGGAAGCGGCTCGGATTCACGCAGCACGCAGACCCCGGGCGAGGTGCCGTGGCGCGATCTCGGGGTCGACATCGTGCTCGAGTGCTCGGGCAAGTTCCGCACGCCGCGACACGTTGGCGCCGTACTTCGAACGCGGCGTGCGCAAGGTCATCGTCGCCGCGCCGGTCAAGGAAGGGCGCGCTCAACGTCGTCGTCGGCGTCAACGACGACCTCTACGAGCCCGAGCAGCATCGACCTGCTCACGGCCGCCTCCTGCACGACCAACTGCCTGGCGCCCGGTGGTCAAGGTGATCCACGAGGGCATCGGCATCCGGCACGGCGTCATCACGACGATCCACGACATCACCAACACGCAGACCGTCGTCGACGCGCCGCACAAGGATCTGCGCCGCGCGCGCGCGCGCCAGCCTGTCGCTCATCCCGACGACGACGGGCTCGGCGACGGCGATCGGGCTGATCTTCCCGGAGCTGAAAGGCAAGCTCGAACGGCCTCGCGGTGCGCGTGCCGCTGCTGAACGCGTCGCTCACCGACTGCGTCTTCGAGGTCGCGCGCGCGACGACGGTCGAGGAGGTCAACGCGCTCTTCAAGGCCGCCGCCGAGGGCCGCTGCAAGGGCATCCTCGGCTACGAGGAGCGGCCGCTCGTGTCGGTCGACTTCAAGGACGACCCGCGCTCGGCGATCGTCGACGCGCTCTCGACGATGGTGGTCGACGGGACGCAGGTGAAGATCCTCGCCTGGTACGACAACGAGAGGGGCTACGTCAACCGCATGGTCGAGCTGGCGCGCAAGGTCGCCCAGCTGCGCTCGAGAGATCGTGACGTCGGCTGCATGATCGCATGGCACCGCCGATCGGCACGACGCCGGAACCGCAAGCGACCTGCGCAACTACATCCTGGTCACGGCCGCCTACTGGGCCTTCACGCTCACCGACGGCGCGCTGCGGATGCTGGTGCTCTTCTACTTCTACCAGCTGGGCTACACCCCGTTCGCAGCTCGCGTTCCTGTTCCTCTTCTACGAGTTCTTCGGCATCGTCACGAACCTGGTCGGCGGCTGGCTCGCCGCGCGGCTCGGCCTGCAAGACGACGCTGCTCGTCGGCCTCGGCATGCAGATCGTCGCGCTCGGCATGCTCGCGTTCGTCGCCCGCTGAGCTGGCTCGTCGGTCGCCTTACGTGATGGCGGCGCAGGCGCTCTCGGGCATCGCCAAGGACCTCACCAAGATGAGCTCCAAGAGCGCGATCAAGCTCGTCGTGCCGGAGGACGCCCAGTCGACGCTGTTCAAGTGGGTCGCGATCCTCACCGGCTCGAAGAACGCGCTCAAGGGCGTCGGCTTCTTCCTCGGCGGCCTGCTGCTTCGCTGGTGGGCTTCCGTCTGCGCTCTGCGTCCTGGCGTGGCTGCGTCGCTGACCGCCGCGTGGTCGTCGCTGCTCTCGCTGATGCGCGGCGAGCTCGGCAAGGCCAACGAAGGCCAAGTTCACGCAGCATGTTCTCGAAGAACCGCGGCGGTCAACGTGCTCTCCGCCGCGCGGTTCTTCCTGTTCGGTGCGCGCGACGTCTGGTTCGTGGTCGGCGTGCCGGTCTTTCTCGCCACGCGTGCTCGGCTGGAGCTTCTCGCAGGTCGGCAGCGTTCCTCGCGCTCTGGGTGATCGGCTACGGCGTCGTCCAGGCGTCGGCACCGCGATTCCTGGCCGACGGCGCGGCGACCGACGGGCGCAGCCCGAGGCCGGACGGCACTGGCTGGCCTTCGTGCTCGCCGCGTTGCCGGCGGGCATCGCGTCGGCCTCAGCGCCGGCGTCGACCCGACGCTCGTGCTGGTCGGCGGGCTGGCGCTTTCGGCATCGTGTTCGCGCTCAACTCGTCGGTGCACTCGTACCTGATCCTGGCCTACTCCGACGGCGACAAGGTCGCGATGAACGTCGGCTTCTACTACATGGCGAACGCCGGCGGACGCCTGGCCGGCACAGTGCTCTCCGGGGCCCTCTACCAGTGGCGCGGGCTGCCCGCCTGCCTGTGGGCCTCGATGGGGTTTGTCCTCGCGGCCGGGTTCCTGTCCACTCGCCTACCAACCGACGCCGCGAACGCTCCCCCGAAGATGGGTCGGCGCGTCTTAGCGGCACGCCGCTCATAGCTGGTTGTGGTCTGCCATCACGTGTGCTCGAACGATGAGAGACGTGCCGGCGATGCACGGCAACCGGTCAGACGCCGTCAAACGAGCCAACGGCACAGGGTTAGCAAGGCTTTAACCTCGCCGCCGACCCTCCGCGATCGCTTCAGACCAAGGGCTAGGCGGCGGTCACGCCGGCGCATCGGTTTTCGCGCAGGCATTCGCGCGTCTCTCGGTAGGCGATCGTCTGGACGAAGGATCTGACTGGAGCGTCCGCGTAGCGACCGAAGATGGCATCGGCGCAGGCGCGGATCTCCTCGGAAGGATGGTCTGCGCCGAACTCCTGGTCGAGGTCGGGGAGCACACGTTCTAGGCGCAACTGATCAGCGGTGCGATCTTCGCGGACATCGTCGAGACGGTGCTCGATGAAGTCCCGGATACGGCGTTCGATCTCATCTCGGATCGCGCGCACCTCCTCGAGCGGTCGACCGTGAGGGTCGGGCAAGCTCCAATCGTCGACGCGCGTCGGGACATACGGGCACGTCCCAGCGCAGCCCAGGGTGATCGCCCAGTCGGCATGCAGCTGCATCTCGAGATCGAGCTTTTTGGGCCGTTCGTCGGCGATGTCGATGCCGATCTCTCGCATCGCCTCCACGACCTCCGGCCATGGCGCCTTGGCGGGTTCCTGGCCGGCGCTCTCGGCGCGCACGTCGGCGGGCGCGTGTTTCCGCCACAAAGCCTGGGCCATCTGCGAGCGGCCAGCGTTGTGGGTGCAGACGAACAGCACGTATTTCACGATGCCACCTCCTCAGGTGCGGCGAGTTCGGCAAACAGCCCTTCGACTCGGCTGTGTACGGGAGTTGATCGTCGGCAGCTTTCGATATCCGCCAGTATATCGAAGAGCGTCACTATTTGGGAGACTGGATGTTGTGTGGTATGATCATATCGATGACTCTGGATATGAAGACTCCGGCTGCTGTTTCCCGCCGCCGGCCCCGCCGGCCGCTGCTTGTTGCGCACCGACGACTGCTCTTGACTCGGCGCTGGACGCCGAGCGCATCGCCACAGTGGCCAAGGCGCTGTCCGAGCCACTGCGGGTGAACGTCCTCGACGTGCTGCGCCGCAGCCCGGAGGCCGTATGCCAGTGCGAGCTGATCGCGCTGTTCGACGTCAAGCAATCGCTGTTCTCCCACCACATCGCAAACTCGTCGACGCCGGCCTCGTCAACGTCGAGCGCCGCCACCGGTGGGCCTACTACTCCATCTCGCCTGACGCCGCGAAGGAGCTCTCGACATGGCTGAGCTGACCTCCCCCACCCCCACTTCCTCCTGCTGCACCCCGGCTGCGCAAGCTGTGTGCTGCGAGCGGGCAGACAAGGCCGCCTGCTGCGGCACCGAAGCCACCGGTGGCGGCTGCGGCTGCGCCGACGCGGCCGCGCGCCCGAACCCGACATCCGCGAGACCGTGCGCGCCAAGTACGCCGCCGCGGCGCGACAGCGAGTGATGCGCGGGAGCTGGTGCTGCGAGCCGGCTTCGATCCCGCCGACACCGGACCCAGACGTTCGGGGCAACGCTCTACGGCGACGAGGGCGCCCACGCGCCCGAGCCGGCCGTCAACGCCTCACTGGGCTGTGGC
Organism: uncultured Actinomycetes bacterium; assembly: GCA_963821535.1. GTDB lineage: Bacteria > Actinomycetota > Thermoleophilia > Gaiellales > JAICJC01 > JAICJC01. The sequence continues at coordinate 578,529 of CAWGEC010000002.1, forward strand.
GTCCCGACCGCCGTCGCCGCCCTGCACGAGGGCGAGACCGTGCTCGACCTCGGCTCGGGCGCCGGCGCCGACGTGCTCATCTGCGCCCGCCGCGTCGCGCCGACAGGCAAGGCCATCGGCCTGGACATGACCGAGGAGATGCTCGACCTCGCGCGCGCCAACGCGACCGAGGCCGGCGTCGACGAACGTCGAGTTCATCAAGGGCTACCTCGAGGACATCCCGCTCCCCGACGCCTCGGTCGACGTCGTCATCTCCAACTGCGTCATCAACCTCGCCGCCGACAAGCACAACGTGCTCGCCGAAGCGGCCCGCGTGCTGCGACCAGGCGGCCGCTTCGCCATCTCCGACGTCATCGCCGACCCCGACATGGACGAAACCACCCGCGCCGACATGGCCGCATAGACCGGGTGCATCGCCGGCGCGCTCACCGAGGCCGAGTTCCGCGCCGGGTTCGCCGACGCCGGCTTCACGGACATCGAGATCCGCCGACCCATCGCGTGCACACACACGCCGCCTCCGCCATCATCCGAGCCCGCAAATCCAGCCGCTAGGACGCCTTCCGCGTCGTGCAGGATCAGGAACGAGTGGACGGCGGAGTTCAGCGCAAACATGGCGCCGAAGGGGAACGGCGGCCAGGGCGAACGCGAGGGTGGCGGCCGTGCGGCCGGTTGGTTCGCCGGTGCTTCGCTGGGCGGAAAAGCCAGGGCCCAGGCGCGACGACAGCAGGCCTCATTCCGTGCTGGCGGCTTCGATGTCTCCGGCCGTTTTCTCGGAGGGCAGGACGTAGAGGAATGCGAACGCGGCAGCGGCACCACCGAGGAACTCGGCGAGCAGGTAGATCCAGATGTTGCTCCACTTGAAGAGGCCGGAGACCATCCCACCGACGGCAATGGCAGGGTTGAACACGCCGCCAGAGATGCCACCGACCGCGAACGCGCCAGTGAGCACAGTGAATCCGATCGCAAGCCCGTAGAAGGAGTTCCCATGAGTCCCTCGCGCCGTCGCGACGTTCAACACCACCCACCCGAGTGCGAACGTGAACAGGAACTCGGCGATCAGCATCTTCCCCGCGCTGGCGACGGGCGCCGCCGTCTCGTGACCGCCAACCACACGAACGGCGACGCCGGCCAGGGCCGCGGCCACGACCTGCGTGACCATGTACGCGCCGTACTCCGAAAAAGTCATCCTTCCTCGCACGAAGACCGCGGTGCTCACGGCCGGATTGAAGTGACCACCGGACACGTGACCGCCGGCAAAGACCATCACCATGAGCACCGACCCGATCGCAAGCGGCGCCAACGGACCCGCACCCGCCTTGTTGGTCGCCATGCCGACCGTAAAGACGAACATGAACATTCCAATGAACTCGACAACGAGCTTGCGGTCAAGCGGGTAGCTCATGGTGCTCCTTCCTCGGTGAGACCTCCACAGATTCCAGTGGACTTCGACTCGCATGAGGTTCGACCTTCTGCTGTCGCCGTGCAGACCACGCGCGGATGCCGTCGGCTTTCGCGCTGCGGTAAGCCCCTCATTCAGACTTCTCGATTGATTGCTAGGGTGTAGGCGATGTCGCAGCCTTCGTTGGTCGAGCGTTGCAGCCTCCTGATGCGCTCAACGCTGTCGCCGGCACAGGCGGCCGACTTGGAACGGGTGTTCAAGGCCCTTGCCGACCGGCATCGCGTGCGGATCGTGAACCTGCTGGCAGGCGTCGAGGACGCGGTGTGCGTGTGCAAACTGATGCCGGCGCTCGGGCTTGCCCAGGCGACCGTCAGCTACCACCTGAAGCTGCTGGTCGAGGCCGGTCTGCTCGAGCGCGAGCGGCGCGGACGTTTCGCCCACTACCGCCTGGCGGCGGGGTCGCTCGACCAGCTTCGTGACCTCATCGGCGGTCCGACCAGCGACGAGGTGCGGGCGGCGTGAGCAGCGTCGAGGCGCCGCGTCCAGTGGCGGCCGAGGAGGCGGCTGTCCTCGCGCGGCTGTCGCGGCTTGATCGCTTCCTGCCGCTTTGGATCGCGCTGGCGATGGCCGCGGGGCTCGCGTTGGGCTCGCTCGTGCCGAGCCTGAATGACCGGCTCGACAAGCTGCAGGTTGGGACGGTCAGCGTGCCGATCGCGCTTGGCTTGCTGCTGATGATGTACCCGGTGCTGGCGAAGGTGCGCTATGAGGACATCGGGAAGAAGCAGGGTGACGGCGTCAGCGATGCGCGCTTCTTCGGCGTCTCGTTGTTCCTCTCGTGGGTGGTCGGGCCGGCGCTGATGTTCGCGCTGGCGTGGCTATTCCTGGCCGACCAGCCTGCCTACCGCACCGGCGTGATCATCGTCGGGCTCGCCCGCTGTATCGCGATGGTGCTGGTCTGGAACGAGATCGCCCGCGGTGATCGCGAGCGGGCGGCGGTGCTGGTCGTCTTCAACGCTATCTTCCAACTCGCCGCCTACTCCCTGCTCGGCTACTTCTACCTGACCGTGCTTCCCGGCTGGCTTGGCTTGGACACGCAGGGCTTTCAGGTCGGGATCTGGGAGGTGGCACGCACGGTGCTGATCTTCCTCGGCATCCCGCTCACTGCCGGCTACTTCACCCGCCGCATGGGGCTACGCCGCCACGGACGCGACTGGTATGAGCAGCGCTTCATTCCGCGGATCGCGCCCATCACGCTGTACGGGCTCCTGTTCACGATTGTCCTGCTGTTCGCGATCCAGGGCGACAGGATCACATCCCAGCCGCTCGATGTCGTCCTGATCGCGGTGCCGCTGCTCGTCTACTTCGCCGTCATGTGGGTGGCAGGATTCGCTGCCGGCCGGGCCATGGCCCTTCCCTACCCGCAGACGGCCGCGCTCGCGTTCACCGTCGCCTCCAATGATTTCGAGCTCGCGATCGCCGTCGCAGTGGGCGTCTTTGGCGCCAGCTCCGGCCAGGCGCTGGCCGGTGTCGTCGGACCGCTGATCGAGGTACCCGTGCTCGTCAGTCTTGTCTACGTCGCGCTTTGGCTGCGCCGTCGTCTGGTCTGGCCAACTCCAGCCGTGTCCGCCTACAGATCCGCGCCTGTCGTCCCGCTGAAGTAGGTGTACGCTGACGACCGGTTCGCGGGGGTCGTTTGCCGCCTACCGCCCCAGCCCGATCAGCCCAACCGACCGCCGCCGGTGATGGACGACATCCCGCAGGTTGTGAGGAGAGAACTTGCAGCGAAGACGCACCCCCGTGTCTCCCAAACTGGGGGCCCTGTACGCCGCGGTCGTTTTTCTCGTGATTGCGATAGGAGGCCACCTCCTGTTTCCAGTGGCCGACCTCCTTTGGGGGGTACTCGCCGCTTTTGGGGTATTGGCAGTGCCGCAGGTGTTCTTGCTCGAGCGTTCGGAGCGGCGGCGAAGCGGGCGGTGAGCAACCAGGCCAGGATCGCCTGCCGCGGGGTGCAAGGGATCACCGAAACCGGGGACGGCTCAACGCCGGCCCCGGCTGATACCGGACATCCAATCCGCTGTCGATTTCCGGACCTCGACCGTGAATTCGGCGTCGAGCATCCGGCCGAGCAGATCCGCGCCTGCGCCGACGCCATCCTCACACGCTACGACGACGCCCCCGTCCGCTCCATGCTGCAGACCATCGCCTACCGCGAAACCCGCGAATGCCTGCGCGACGATCGGCGCCGAGACCTCGTCAGCACCTCAAGCTAGGCATCCACCTGCATCGAGAACGTCCCGGACGCTCTCCGGGCGGCACCGCTCGCCAGTCAACGAGGTCGTAGTAACCCCGAAGCGGTTTACGCGCCTTCGCCGATGCCCACAGCAAGACGCGGTGATGGACTTCGGACATGGCGAGCAGGGCCGTACGGTGAGAGTACTCGTTGTTTACGCGCATCCGAACCGGGCCTCGTTCTGCCACGCGGTCTTGGAGAAGGTGACGGGCGGCCTGCGGGACGGAGGGCACAGCTACGACGTCATCGATCTCCACGCGATCGGGTTCGATCCGGTATTCCGCAACCGCGATTACAACCAGTTCATGCACGAGTCACTTCCCGACGAGTTGGTCGAGCAGTCGGATCTCAAGTCGGCGCTGCTTGCGCGCGCCGGCGGGCCGCGTCCAGCGGGCGGTCGCAGAGCGGTGGATGCGGGGCAAGACCAACCGCGAGATCGTGGAGGCGCTCGGCAAGCGGACGCCGCGGGACGTGCGGAAGCACCAGGAGAAGGTGGCTCGCGCCGCAGGGCCTCGTCTTCGTCGCGCCGATCTACTGGATGGGCCTGCCCGGCGATTCTGAAGGGATGGTTCGAGCGGGTCTTCGCATACGGCTTCGCCTACACGCTCGACCGCGACGGGTGGAACGGGCACCTCGAGGGCAGGGTGCCGCTCCTGACCCAGCAGAAGGGCCTTCTCATCACTCCCACGTTCTTCACGCAGGAGGAGTACGAGAGGGGCTGGCAGCACGCGGTCGACACGGTCATCTGTGACTGGGGACTCAAGATGGCGGGAGTCAAGGAGGCCGAACACGTGTACCTGTACGCCGTCAGCGCCGTCGACCAGGCGACTCGGCTCGGGTATCTCGACCTCGCCTACCGTCTGGGGCGGGACTTCGCAAGAAGCCGCGACCCGGTGGCGCCGATCACACCCGAGAGGGTCGAGTGAGCCGGCTGCTCGTCATCGGCGGGACGGTCGTCGGCGCGGCACTGGTCCAGTCCCGCCGAGGTCCAGCGACGCAGGACCACTCCAGCGAGAAATACCTGCAAGAGACCGGGTTCGTGCCGTATCGTCCAGTTAGCAGGCCCGGAACATTCGCGACATTCCAGTTAGCGGCCGGGGTCGTCCCGCGAACCCGCATGGCTACTGGGCGCGTGATCTGAAACGAACCCCCTGACGGCCGCCCCCGGCGCCGGCAAATGTTCGCGGTCTGTCAAGGTTTCGGTCACCACCTTGACCGGGAATGGGTCGCGGCCGTTATTAAGAGCGAGGGCAACGATTCACAAGGGGGCTGAATCACAATGAAGAACTCAGACATTCGGGCACTCGATCGGCTGATCGCCGACATCCAGTTCTCGTGCTGGCACGGGCCGGCGGTGGACTGGGAGGGGCGGCCGGCGCCGCGGAGCACCAGGCGCGCCGTACGGCGCACCAAGGCCGTCCTGGTCGGCGCCAAGTAGCGACGTAGCGGGTTAGCCGCCGCCGAAGCGCGGCGGGCGCTTCTCGCGAAACGCGGCGACTCCCTCGGCGAAGTCGGCCGTTCGGGCAGCGGCCGACTGCATCTGGGCCTCCAGCTCCAGCTGCTCGTCGAGGGTCGTTCGCGCGGCGTGGTCGAAGAGGCGCTTGTGCATCGCGATGGCACCGGTCGCCATCGCGGCAAGGGTCGCCGCCTGCTCCGCCGCGCGAGCGGGCAGGTCGGCGGCCGGCACAACCTCGGAGACGAGGCCCCACGCCAGAGCCTCGTCCACGCTCAGGCGCCGTCCTGAGAGCATCCACTCGGCCGCCCGGGCGGGGCCCAGGATCCGGGTGAGGAAGTGGGAGCCGCCCGAGTCGGGCACGAGCCCGACGCTCACGAACGCGGGGACGAAGCTCGCGGAGTCGGCGGCGAGGCGCATGTCGCAGGCCGCAGCCAGCGAGAGGCCGGCCCCGGCAGCCGCGCCGTTCACCGCCGCGATCACGGGCTTCTCGAGCGCTCGCAGGGCGCGGATGTTCGGGTGGTACGTCTCGCGCAGGAGCGATCCCACGTCCCGCCCGCCCGCGAACGACGCCAGGTCCTGGCCGACGCAGAAGCCGCGCCCGGCGCCCGTCAGCACGACCGCGCGGACGTCCGCGTCGCGGGCGGCCTTGAGCGCATCGCGGAAGCCGGCGTGCATCGCGTCGTCGAACGCGTTCAGCACCTCGGGCCGGTTCAGGGTGATCGTGAGGACGGCGCCGGCACGGGTTACCTCGACTTCCACTCGGGCCTCCTCTTCTCGACGAACGCGCTCAGGCCCTCGCGGGCGTCCTCCGAGGCGAAGGCCAGATAGAGCGCCTTGCGCTCGAAGTCGAGCCCGGAGTCGAGCCCCGTCTCGAACGCACGGTCGACGGCCTCACGGGCCAGCCGCTGAGCGACCGGCGCCCGCGCGGCGATCTCGGAAGCGACCCGGCGGGCCTCGTCCAGCCACGCCTCCTCGCCACGACGCGGGCCACGAGCCCGGCCGCGAGCGCCTCGTGGGCGGTGAGCACCCGGCCGGTCAGCACCATGTCCATCGCGAGCGCCTTCCCCACCGCCCGGGCCAGGCGCTGCGTCCCGCCCGCGCCGGGGATGATGCCGAGGCCGGTCTCGGGCTGCCCGAACCGGGCCGTGTCGGACGCGACGATCAGGTCGCACGCCATCGCGAGCTCGCAGCCGCCGCCCAGGCACAGCCCGAGACGGCCGCGACGAGCGGCGTGGTCAGCTTGCGGATCGCGTCCCACCTGGCCACGCGCGGCGCCTGATAGAGCTCGACGGCCGTCGCCGCCGCCAGCTCGGCGATGTCGGCCCCGGCGGCGAACGCCCGCTCGTCGCCTGCGAGGACGATGCACCGCACGTCCCCGTCGCCGTCGAGCTCCGCGAGTCGGGCACCAGCTCGGCCATGAGCGCGTCCGAGAGCGCGTTTCGGGCCTCCGGGCGGTTGAGCCGGACGACCGCGATCGGCGGCTCGCGCTCGACGACCACGAGCGTCACGGGCGCCGCTCCAGGAACGCGCGGACCGCCTCGGCCGGCTCGTCGGTCGCCATCGAGACCGCGAGCCAGTCGCGCGCGTGCCCGGCGGTCTGGTGCCAGGCGAGGTCGCGCCAGAAGTTGAGCTGATGCTTCGTGTAGCGGATCGTCTGGGGCAGCTTCCGCGCCAGGGACTCGACCAGCTCGTCGACGACCCGGTCGAGGTCGGCTGCAGGCACCGCGCGGTTCACGAGCCCCCACTCCGCCGCCTGCGCCGCCGGGATCTCCTCGCAGAGCATGAGGATCTCGCGGGCCCGGCGGTCGCCGACCATGATGGGCAGCCACTGGGTCGCGCCGCCGGCCGGCACCGAGCCGTGCTCGGGCCCGACGTGGCGGATGAAGGCGTCGTCGACCATCACGGCCAGGTCGCAGGCCATCTGGAGCTCGTTCCCGCCACCCACGCAGATGCCGTTGATGCGGGCGACCGTGGGCTTGCCGATCTCCCGCAGCCGGTCGTGGGCGTCCTTGAACGCGCCGAACCACTTCCAGTACTCGCCCGGCTTGCCCAGGTAGTCGGCCTGCCAGCTCTTGAGATCGGCGCCGACGCAGAACGCGCGCCCGGTGCCGGTCACGACGACGACGCGGACGGCGTCGTCCCACGACGCGTCCTCGCAGGCCCGCGCCAGCTCGCGCAGCATGCGGAAGTCGAAGGCGTTCAGCACCTCGGGCCGGTTAGCGCGATCGTGGCCCGCGGCGGCTCCTTGGAGTAGACGATCGTCTCGAAGCCGAGCTCGGACGGGTCGCGCGGCGTGGGATGGGTCGGCTCGGTCAACTCAGGTCGCAGAAGTGCACCCGGAACGCGGCGCCCATCTCGGCGGCGTCCCGGCCAGTCGCCGCGAACTCCGGCGTGCGCGTCGCGGCCTTGAACGCGTCCATGTCGGGGAAGCGCCACTCGGCGGCATAGGTGAACGCGGGCTCGCCCATGGGGCTTCCGAACACGGGCCCGTGCCGGAACTCGCCGCCCGGGACGGCACGGCACAGCTCGGCGTGCTCGGCGTAGCGGTCGGGATCGGGGACCTCGTCGTAGGTGACCATCACGATGACCACGGCCCGCAGCCTACAGGCCGAACGGGTTGGACGGCCGGGACCCCGCGGCCACGATCACCGACTTCTCCTCGAGGTACTCCTCGATCGCCCCCGCCGAGAGCTCGCGCCCGAAGCCGGACTGCTTGAACCCGCCGAAGGCGACGCCGGGGAACGCCGTGTACGGCATGTTCAGGCCGATCGTGCCGGCGTCGATCCGGCGCGCCAGGCGCTGAGCGCGGTTGGGATCGCCGGTCCACACGGTCGCCATCAGGCCGTAGCGCACGCCGTTTGCGAGCCTCACCGCCTCGCCCTCGTCCTCGAACGACGACGCCACCACGACCGGGCCGAAGATCTCCTCCTGCGCGGCCTCCGACGCGGGATCGACGCCCGCCACCACGCTCGGGGGGTAGAACGCGCCCGGCCCGTCGGGCACCGCCCCGCCCAGGACGACCTCGCCGCCGCCGGCGGCAGCACGCTCGACGTATCCATGCACGCGCTCCCGGTGGCGGGTGTCGATGAGCGAGCCCACGTGCGTCTCGGCATCGAGCGGATCGCCCACGCGCAGGCGCCCGGCCGCCTCGGTGAACCGGGCCACCACCTCGTCGTACACCGGGGCCTCGACCAAGAGGCGCGACCGGGCCTCGCAGCTCTGGCCGGCGGAGTAGTAGATCGACCAGACCGACGCGGGGATCGCCTCGTCGAGATCCGCGTCGGCGAAGACGATGCTCGGGCTCTTGCCGCCCAGCTCCAGGGTGACCCGCTTGATCGGGTCGGCGCAGAGGCGCATGATCTCGCCGCCCGTCGCCGTCGAGCCGGTGAACGCCACCTTCTGGACCCCCGGATGGCCGACGAGGTAGCTCCCCACCCCCGGGCCCTCCGCCGGGAGGACGTTGATCACGCCGGCCGGGAACCCGACCTCGGCGGCGATCTCGGCGAGCCAGAGCGCTGAGAGCGGCGTCCGCGGATCGGGCTTGAGGACGGTCGCGCAGCCGGCCGCGAGCGCCGGCGCCAGCTTCCAGGCCGCCATCATGAGCGGGTAGTTCCAGGGGACGATCTGGGCGCACACGCCGACGGGCTGCTTCAGCGAGTAGTGGGTGAGCGAGCCGCCCAGCGTGCCCGTGCGGCCCGACGGCGACGCCGCCACCGCCGCGTAGAAGCGGAAGGTCTCGATTGCCGCGGCCAGCTCGGCCTTGACCGAGCCGATCGCCTTTCCGACGTTCCGGGCCTCGAGCGTGGCGAGCTCCGACCTGCCCGCCCGGATCCCGTCCGCCAGGGCGTGCAGGAGCCGCGACCGCTCGGTCGCCGGAGCGCGAGCCCAGTCGCCGCCAAGGGCGGCTCCGGCCGCCGCGACGGCAGCGTCGACGTCGGCCTGGCCCGCGAGCGACACGGTCGCAAGCGGCTCGCCGGTCGCGGGCTCGGTCAGCGCGAGATCGCCGCCGGCCCCGGGGCGGGTCTCACCGCCGATGTGGACGCCCGTCTCGATCATGCCGTCTCGAACAGCGCCGCCTGGCCCTGCCCCACGCCCACGCACAGCGTCGCGATCCCGTAGCGCCCCTGCCGCCGCCGCAGCTCGTGCAGCAGCGACACCACCAGCCGCGCGCCGCTCATCCCCAGCGGATGGCCGAGCGCGATCGCACCGCCGTTCACGTTCACCCGCTCCGGGTCGAGCCCCAGCTCGCGCACCACCGCCACGCTCTGCGACGCGAACGCCTCGTTCAGCTCGACCAGGTCGATCTCGTCCACCCCCACCCCGGCCCGCGCAAGCAGCTTGCGCACGGCCGGGATCGGGCCGATCCCCATCACCCGCGGATCCACGCCCGCCACCGCGCTCGCGCGAGAACGCGCCCAGCGGGTCGGCCCGAAGCGCCGCCGCCCGCTCCTCGCTGGCGATCACCAGCGCCGCCGCGCCGTCGTTGATGCCGCTCGAGTTGCCGGCCGTGACCGGACCCGCCCTGGCGGAAGATCGGCTTCAGCCCGGCCAGCCGCTCGGCGTTGGTGTCCGGCCGCGGGTGCTCGTCGCGCTCCACCTCGCCCACCGCCACCAGCTCGTCCGCGAACCGCCCGGCCGCCTGCGCGTCGGCCCAGCGCCGCTGCGAGCGCAGCGCGAACGCGTCCTGGTCCTCGCGCGACACGCCGCACTGCTCGGCCACGTTCTCGCCCGTCTCGCCCATGCTCTCGAGCGGAAACATCGCCTCCATGCGCGGGTTCGGGAAGCGCCAGCCGAGCGTGGTGTCGTACATCGTGCGGTCGCCGCGCGGGAACGCCTTGTCGGGCTTGGCCGTGACCAGCGGCGCCCGGCTCATCGACTCCACGCCGCCCGCCACGAACAGGTCGCCGTCGCCCGCCACCACCGCGTGGCAGGCCGCCACCACCGCCGCCAGCCCCGACGCGCACAGCCGGTTCATGGTCACGCCCGCGACCGACTGCGGCAGCCCCGCCAGCAGCACCGCCATCCGCGCCACGTCGCGGTTGTCCTCGCCGGCCTGGTTGGCGCAGCCCAGGTAGACGTCCTCGATCTGGGCGGCCGGTCGACGCCGGCCCGCTCGACCGCCGCCCGCACCGCGATCGCCGCCAGGTCGTCGGGCCGCACGCCCGAGAGCGCTCCGCCGTAGCGCCCGATCGGCGTCCGCACCGCCGACAGGATCACCGCCTCGGGCATCGGACCGCAGTGTACGCTCAGGAGTCGTGGCAGCCGCCGGTGAGCCCGTCCGCGCGGCGGGCCCCGCGGAGGCGGCCCGCGTCGCGCACGTGATCCGGTCGGCGTTCGCGCAGTACCGCGGCGTTCTGGAGCCCCCATCGGGCGCGCTCGCGGTCGACGCCGTCGCGGTGCGGGAGCTGTTGGAGCTGGGCGGGATACTGGTGTGCGAGTCGGGCGGGCGGATCGTCGCGTCCGTCTTTCACCGGACGCACCCCGACCCGTCTACCTCGGCCGGCTGGCCGTGCTCCCGGCCTTCCGCGGCCGCGGCCTCGGCGTGCGACTCGTCGCCGCCGTCGAGGCCCACGCTGCGGCGACCGGCCGTGGGCAGGTCAGGCTCGGCGTCCGCCTCGCGCTGCCGGAGAACCGCGAGTTCTTCGAGCGGCTCGGCTACCGCCAGGTCGGCTTCGACGCGCACGCCGGCTCCTCCGTCCCGACGTTCGCGCGGTTTGAGAAGCCGGTAGGGTGACGGCATGACGCACGGGATCCGCACGGTCGGCGTTGTCGGGCTGGGCACGATGGGCGCAGGCATCGCCCAGGTGGTCGCCCACCACGGCTACGAGATCGTGGCGTGCGAGGTGTCCGCCGACCTCGTCCAGGCCGGACTGGCGCGCATCGGCGCCGGCTTCGGCCGCCATGTCGAGCGCGGCCGGATGACGGCCGCAGACCGCGACGGGGCGCTCGCCCGGGTCGCGGGCACCACGGATCTCGACGCGTTCGCCGGATGCGACCTGGTGGTGGAGGCCATCGTCGAGGACATCGGCGCGAAACGCGACCTCTTCGCCCGCCTCGAGAGCATCTGCCGGCCGGACGCCATCCTGGCGACGAACACCTCCGCCCTCTCGATCACCGAGGTCGCCGCGGCGACGTCCACGGCGGAGCGGGTGGTGGGGATGCACTTCTTCAACCCCGCGCCGGTGCTGCCGCTGGTCGAGGTGATCGTCGGCGACCGCACGTCGGCGACGGTGGCCGAGCGCGTACGCGAGTTCGCCGAGGCGATCGGGAAGCGGCCGGTGGTGTGCCCGGACCGGCCCGGCTTCGTCGTGAACCGCATCCTGATCCCGCTCCTGAACGACTGCGTGCGGCTCTACGAGCAGGGCGGGATCTCGGCCGACGACCTCGACCAGGCGATGACGGCCGGGCTCAACTGGCCGATCGGCCCGCTCAGGCTGATCGACCTGATCGGCGCCGACGTCCACGTGCACGCCTCCGAGGCGCTGTGGCAGGCGTACCGCGAGCCGCGCTTCGCCCCGCCGCCGTCGCTCGTGCGGATGGTCGAGTCGGGCCGGCTCGGCCGCAAGGCGGGAGCCGGCTTCTACACGTACTGAGCGGCTGATTGGCCGGCGAACCCCATGGGGCCAGGCCCCGTTCGGGGCCTGGCCCCGGTGGCTCGCCCCACGGCTCAACCGTTCAGAACTGCGGCGACAAGGGCGTCGGCCGCGCCGTTCTGGTCGGCCGGCACCCACCGGTAGGCGACGGTGCCGATCCGCATCCCCAGGTCGCGCGCCTCGGCGTGGAGCGGCTTGACGGCCCGGCTCCTGACCGGTGCTTCGCCCGTCATCTGCGCGACCACGAGCCGGGAGTCCGTCCGCACCTCGACGGCCTTCAGGCCACGGTCGGCGACGGCGTGCAGGCCGGCGACGAGCGCGCGGTACTCGGCCACGGCGACCGTGGCCTGGCCAATTGGCGTTGCGACGGATGCCAATTGGCGGCCGTCGGCGTCCTCCAGCACGAAGCCGCAGGCCGCCGGCCCGGGATTCCCGCGCGAGCCGCCGTCGCACCAGAGCGTCGCGGTCCCTGCCGGCGCGCGCGGAGGCTCGGGCGCCCGCTCGGCCCGGCGGGCCTTCGCCAGCCGGCGCCGCTCGGCGTCCTTGGTCGTCTTGCCGGCCCGGCGGACGCCCTTGGTCACGCGGGACGGTCGACGGGCCGCTCGTCGCAGACGAAGTGCTGGAGCGGCCGCTTGAAGCCGGTCTCGAGGTCGTAGATCACGGCGGCGGCGACGTCGGGCGGAAGGAGCGGGCGCGGGGTCGCCGAGGGCGGGTGCCACTCGTGCTCGCGCAGGTCGGTGGGCGCCGTGTCGAGGAACGCGCGGACGGCGGCGAGGAAGTACAGGATGACCTCGTGCCGGTACTCGCCCGACTCGACGAAGAGGTTCTCGGACAGATACAGCGGCTTCAGGACGTCGATCTGGAGCGCCGCCTCCTCGACGAGCTCGCGCTTCACGGCCTCCTCGGCGGTCTCCCCCGGCTCGATGCCTCCCCCCGGGAACCAGTAGAACCCCTCCTTCTGCGGGTCGTGCGTGCGGTCGAGGAGCACGCGACCCTCCGTGTCGGGGATGACGGCCCGGGCCCGCAGCGTCATGTCGGGCGGCCCGCTAGCCGGCGAGTGCACGCTCCGCCTCGCGGTCCGCCTCGTACACGGGCAGCACCCGGCGCGAGGTACTCGCCCGTGTGGCTGCGCCCGCAGTCTCGGCGACCTCCTCGGGCGTGCCCTCCGCGACGATCTCGCCGCCGCGCGTCGCCGCCCTCGGGCCCGAGGTCGATGACCCAGTCGGCGCTCTTGATCACGTCGAGGTTGTGCTCGATGACGAGCACGGTGTTGCCCGCGTCGACCAGGCGCTGGAGCACCTCGAGCAGCTTGCTCGACGTCGGCGAAGTGCAGGCCCGTCGTGGGCTCGTCGAGGATGTAGAGCGTCCGGCCGGTCGCGACCTTCGCCAGCTCGGTGGCCAGCTTGACGCGCTGGGCCTCGCCGCCCGAGAGCGTGGTCGCGGGCTGGCCGAGGCTGGATGTAGCCGAGCCCGACGTCGTGCAGCGTCTGGAGCCGGCGCCGGATCTTGCGGGATCGTTCGCGAAGAACTCGCAGCGCCTCCTCGACGGTCATGTCGAGCACGTCCGCGATCGATCTTGCCCTTGTACGTGCACCTCGAGCGTCTCGCGGTTGTAGCGCTGCCCGTCGCACACCTCGCAGCGGCACGTAGACGTCGGGCAGGAAGTGCATCTCGATCTTGATCGTGCCGTCGCCCTGGCAGGCCTCGCAGCGCCCGCCCTTGACGTTGAACGAGAAGCGGCCCGGGCTTGTAGCCGCGCGCCTTGGCTTCGGGCGACGTCGAGAACAGCTCGCGGATGTGGTCGAACAGGCCCGTGTAGGTGGCCGGGTTCGAGCGCGGCGTGCGGCCGATCGGCGACTGGTCGATGTCGATGACCTTGTCGAACGTGCTCGATGCCGCGCGACGCGCCGTAGTGCCGCCGGGCTGCGTCGCGCGCCCGGTTCAGCCGGTTGGCGAGCGCGCGCGAAGATGACGTCGTTCACGAGCGTCGACTTGCCCGAGCCGGAGACGCCGGTCACGCACGATGAGCGTGCCGAGCGGGAGCTCGACGTCGATGTCCTTCAGGTTGTGCTCGCGCGCGCCCTCGACACGGCACGCAGCCGCGTCGCCGGCGTGCGCCGCGTCGCGGCATGGGGATCCGCGCGCGGCCCGACAGGTACGCGCCGGTGAGCGAGCCGGGGTCGCGCGCGATCTCGGCGGGCGTGCCGCGCGGCGACGACCGTCGCCGCCGTGCTCGCCGGCGCCCGGCCCCATGTCGACGACGTAGTCGGCGGCGCGGATGGTCTCCTCGTCGTGCTCGACGACGATGACCGTGTTGCCGAGGTCGCGCAGGCGCTCGAGCGTCGCGATCAGGCGGGCGTTGTCGCGCTGGTGCAGGCCGATGGACGGCTCGTCGAGGATGTAGAGCACGCCCATCAGCGCCGCGCCGATCTGGGTCGCGAGCCGGATGCGCTGCGCCTCGCCGCCCGAGAGCGACGCCGCCGTGCGGCTCGAGGGTGAGGTAGCCGAGCCCGACGTCGACGAGGAAGACGCAGCCGCTCGCGGATCTCGCGCAGGATGCGCGCCGCCGATGGCCCGCTCGCGTCGGCGTGAGCTCGAGGCCGTCGACGAACGCGATCGCGCCTCGCGACCGGCAGCGCGTCAGCTCGGCGATGTTGCTGCCGCCGACCGTGACCGCGAGGCTCGTCGGCTTCAGCCGCGCGCCGTGGCACGCCGGGCACGGCCTGACGGCCATGTACTCCTCGATCTCGCTCCGCGCTGGTAGCTCGCAGTCGGTCGTCGCGGTAGCGCCGCTCGAGGCTCGGGATGACGCCCTCGAAGGCCAGCATGTAGCTGCGCTTGCGGCCCATCGCAGTTGCGGTAGCTCGACGTAGAGCTCCTCGCCGCCGGTGCCGTTCAGGAAGAGGTCGCGCTGCTTCCTCGGGCAGGTCGCTGCCACGGCGTGTCGAGGTCGATCTCGTAGCTGGTCGGCGATGGCCTGCGATGACCTGCTCGTAGAAGCTCGAGTTGCTGCCGCTCCACGGCACGATGCGCGCCCTGCGCGATGCGAGAGCGTCGGGTCGGGCACGACGAGGTCGCGGGTCGATCTCGCGCCTGCGAGCCGAGGCCGACGCAGCGCGGGCACGCGCCGTGCGGCGAGTTGAACGTGAAGATGCGCGGCGCGAGCTCGGGCAGCGAGACGCCGTGCTCCGGGCAGGCGAACTTCTCGGAGAAGGTCACGGTCGTCGCCGTCGACGATCGCGATCTCGACGAGGCCCTCGGCCAGGCGCAGCGCCGTCTCGACCGAGTCGGCGAGGCGCTGCGCAGCCCGTCCTTCATCACCAGGCGGTCGACCACGACCTCGATCGTAGTGGCGCACTTGCTTGTCGAGCTCGAGTCGGCTCGTCGAGCATGCGCGTCGTCCCCGTCGACGCTTGACGCGCGTGAAGCCCTCGCGCGGAGCTCCTCGAAGAGCTCCTGCTGTACTCGCCCTTGCGCGCCGCGCACGACCGGCGCGTCAGCACCGTGAAGCGCGTCGCCCTCCGGGAGCTCGAGGACCTGCTCGACGATCTGCTCGGCCGTCTGCCCGGCGATCTCCGGCCGCAGGTCGGGCAGTGCGGATGGCCGACGCGGGCATAGAGCAGGCGCAGGTAGTCGTAGATCTCGGTGACCGTGCCGACGGTCGAGCGCGGGTTCCGCGACGTCGTCTTCTGGTCGATCGAGATCGCCGGGCGACAGCCCCTCGATGGAGTCGACGTCGGGCTTGTCCATCTGCCCGAGGAACTGGCGCGCGTAGGCCGAGAGCGACTCGACGTAGCGGCGCTGGCCCTCGGCGTAGATGGTGTCGAAGGCGAGGCTCGACTTGCCCGGAACCCGACAGGCCGGTGATGACGACGAGCTTGTCGCGCGGGATCTCGACGGTGATGTCTCTGGAGGTTGTGCTCCCGCGCACCTCTGATGACGATGGCGTCCCGCCCCACTTCCTCAACGCTAGCAGGCGGCCGGTCGGCGAACAAGTGTTCGGGGTGCCGCGCCGCCCGAGCGGCGTGCTCGTGGTCCTCCCGGCTGGACGCTTGGCCGGGCCGAGTCTAGGGACAGCTCGGATGGCCGGCACAGAAGGCGGCCCTGACCAGCCGCGCGTGCAGCCGCTGCACGTGCGGATCGTTCGCCGTCGTTGAGTCTCCCAGGAGGTTGTCGAGCTCGTACGGATCGGTGCGCAGGTCGTAGTACTCGCGCCACACGATGCGCTGCGGGATCGTCTCCGACAGCCACTCGATGAACTGGAAGTCGCCGGTTCGGATCGAGCGCCACGGCGGCTCCCAGTGCCTGTCGGGGCGGACGTTGTACGACTCCCCGTACTGCACCTTGCGCCTCCAATGCTGGTCGAGGAGCGAGTAGCCGTCCAGCGGGTAGCGGAGCGGACCGGCGGCGCCGGCCGCCTCGAGGATGGTCGGGGCGACGTCGACGTTCGACGTGAGCCGTTCGTCGACCGACCCGCCCGGAATCACGCCGGGATCGGAGACCGCGAACGGCACGTCCGTCGACTCCGGGTACGGGAGCCGCTTCCCAATGAGCCGGTGCTCGCCCAGGAGAAGCCCGTTGTCGGACATGTAGATGACGAGCGTGTTGTCGGCATCGCCGGTCGCCTCGAGCGCGCGCCGGATCTGGCCCATCTCGGCGTCCACGGTCCGCAGCATCCGGATCTGACCGTCCCAGAGCCGCGCGTCGAACGTCGGCTGCGTGGCGTGCTTGCGCACGATGCGGTACATCCCCGAGCGATCGACCTGGCCGACCGCCGGGCCGATGCGCGGCGGCGGCACCAGCGCATCCGCCACGTCCGACAGCGGCGTGTACGGCGAGTGCGGCGCCATGAACGCGACGGTCATGAACCACGGCCCACCCCCCGCCTGCGTGTGCAGGAAGTCGACGGCGCGGCCGGTGACGTAGGTGTCGTCCCAGCCCTCGGGCTGGACGGCGCCGTCGTTGGTCAGGAACCGCAGGTTGTAGTGACGCTCGCCGGGCGTGATCGCATACCGATCGACGCACGGGGGCCTGCGAAGGTAGTTCCAGCCGTTCAGGAACTTGCCGAAGAACGCCGTCTGGTAGCCCGCGTCCTTCAGGTAGCACTGCACCGTGCTCTGCATGTCGGGGTGGAACGAGATCCTGCTCGGCAGGTTGTCGATCACGCCCGTGTTGTGGGCGTAGCGACCCGTCATGACCGTCATGCGCGACGGGCAGCAGAGCGGGTCTGAGATCGAGAAGTTGGGGTAGGTGCGGCCGCCCTGCCACAGCCATCGCCACGTGTTCGGCATGGTCTCGCGGCTGACTGTGCCAAGGGTCTGGTCGTCGGTGATGACGACGATGATGTTGGGACGGCTCGAGCCTCCGCCGAATCCGGGCGAGCACGCGCCGCCCGAAGCGGCAAGGAGGATGGCGAGGAGCGCCAGGCGGAGTTTTGGCATGTGTGAGGTCACGGCTACCCCCGGAAGACCGTCGCGAGCGCGACCAACACAACGGGGAGGACGAACCACGTGACCGCCGTCAGCCCGATCGCGACGAGCGCGATGGTATCCGCGTCGTCCTCCGGAGGGTGCCCGCAGTGGCCGATGGTCTCATACAGCGCCCACATTGGCTGGCGCCCGACGACCGTCACGCGCCGCCGCGCGAGGCCGGCGCCCTGGAGCAGCACGAACGCCAGCGCGGCGAACAGGACGAAGAGCACGCCGCCGCCCCCGAACAGCACGGGCCCGCCCGGCTTCACGGCGCCGAACTGGCGGGAGAGCGAAGCGAGCACCGGGATCGCGGCGCCGCCGATCAGCACGGTCGGAAGCCCGGAGGCACCGCCACGGAAGCCGAGCGCCAGCCGGTCGGCCTGGATGCGGGCCCGCGCGAGCACCCGCCGCTCAGGGCTCTCGGGCTCGGACTGGCTCTCCCGGCGCGCGTAGAGCCGCGCGAGGGTGCGGATGGTGTCGGCGACGTACGACCGGACGATGTACTGCGCCACGAACTCGACCGCCCGTTCGGCCGGGGCGTGCAGCGGCCCCAGCCGCGGCAGCCGGGGACGGCGCCACCCGTCGCGGTCGAGCACCTCGAGCGCGTGCATCACGAGCCGGTGGGCATCGGTGAACCGGTCGGGATGCGCGAGCGGCGTCCGGTGGGAGAGCTCCGTCAGGAGGCGGGCCTCAGCGGCGCTGTCGACGCGCACCTCGGCGAACGCCAGGTCGGCCGCCTCGTCCGCGTCGCCGCGCAGCAGCCGGAACGTCCGGTCGAGCTGGTCGGTCAGCTCGTCGAGGATGAGGTTGTCGGCCCTGCCCGGACGGCGCTCCTCATTCACGCCGGCTACCCCGCTGCGACCGGCACACCACCCGGCGTGAGCCGCCAGCGCGGCGGCGAGGAGGGCTCGGGGAGCTCGTCCGCAAGGCCGAGCAGGAGCCCGAGGAGCAGATCGGGATCGGGGAGCCGCCGCAGGCCGAACAGCAGGTCTCTGCGGCCGCCCGTGCTGACGACGAGGCCGCCGTAGTGCAGCACCCAGCCGGGCCTGGCCCGGACGACCTCGATGTCGTGGATCGCCTCGAGCGGCAGGGCGGCGACCCGGCGCGAGAAGCCGCCGTGCACGAGCAGGGCGCGCCGGTCGGTGACGACGAGCGTCCGCCGCTGCCAGCGGCCGACGGCGCGGGCGAGCCGGACGAGCGTGCGGACGGCGAGCACGCCGAGCACGGCGACCGCGAGCAGGCGCAGCGGGAGCGGCACGCCGGTGGCGGCGATCCGAACGGCGGTGTACGAGCACGCGGTGAGGACGATGCACGCCCGCAGGAACGGGCCCACGAGCACGACCTCGTGCTCTCGGGTCACGAGGTGGACGTGCTCGTCTCGGGCGAGCAGGCGTTCCAGGGGCGGCATTGCTCCGCATTTCGCCTCGGGCGGGCGTCTTCCTGTCTCAGGGCGAACCCCCATGGGGTCAGACCCCATAGCCCGCGGGCTATGGGGTCTGGCCCCGGTGGTCCCGGTTCCACATGCGGAAGGGAAGCTCGTTCAGCACGTCGGCCCCCCGGTGATCGCCACCATCTGCTCGTGCACCACGCCGGCGAGTCGGCGGCCCCGCGCCGGCCACCGTCGTGAAGTTGAGCTCCGCGCGCCTGCCCGGCGGACGGCGTGCTCGGCCGCCGCGGCCACCTCGACCTCGCGGCCCGGCGTCCGGATCGTCACAGGCGCGCCCGCGGATCGCGATGTCGTGATCCGCGAGCGTCCGGACGCGGTGGTGCTCGCCACCGGCGCCCGTCCACGGCGACTGCCGCTCGAGGTCGAGGCTGTGACGCCCCTCCGCCGGCGATCACGGCTTCGTCATCCGCGCCCACAGGTTGTCGAGCAGCCTCGCCACAACCGGCTGGCCGGCGAGGAGACCGAACGTGAGCGTCCCGGCGTTGAAGACCGTCGAGGCGCCGCGCCGGTAGAGGGTCATCTCTCCGCGCACCGCCGGGTTGCCCGGCAGGTGAGGGTTGACGCTGGCGAGGACGACGGTTCCAGGTGGTGACGCGGCCGTCGTCATATCGAACTCGACACCGAAGTTGCCGAAGCTGGACCCGTCCCTCAGCCCGGTGCCGGCGAAGAGCCAGCGAGCCGCAGCGGCGTGGAGCACCTCGTAGGGCCCCTGGTGCTGACCAACGTCGTTTGCGACGTACTGCGCGCCGACGACGGCGGCTTCCGGCTTGCCGAGGTCCCGCCATTGGCCGACGCGTGTCAGGATCGGCCCCCGCCGGACAACCTTCCAATAGAGGTTGTTGGACGCCAGGAAGATCAGGTTGCCGCCGAGATTGCGGAATCGCGTGATGACGCCGTATTCGTGTGCCGTCACGTACTCCTCGTGCCCGGCGAAGATGACCAGCCGGTAGCGCCGCCGGAGCGCGCGGCCGGTGGTCGCGTCGACATCGGCATCCGTGAGGAAGTCGACGGTGCGCCGGGTCGATGCGAGCCAGTCGAGGAACCCGCGATTCCGCCAGTGCGACGGACGACCTCCGCGAATGTAGGGGCGCGTCGTGTCGACGGTGTGGATGTCGTTCGACGCATACCAGGAGTCGCCCCACCCGTCACCATCGACGTCCTGGAAGTTGTATGCCTGCCAGGTGTTGGTCGGCATGACGACCGCGACGTTCGTGTCGCGGCCGGGCACCGCGCTGCGAAGCACAAACGGGGCGTATCCGACACGCCCGTCTCGTGTCCCGAGCCTCGCGAAGTACACGCCGCTGGGCCAGCGGCCAATCCGAAGCGACAGCCGGCCCGGCCGGTCGGCGTACGGCCATCGCACCACGGCCGCCGGCGTGACGGGGCGGCCGTTCATCCGCTCAGGGCCGCTGCCGCCGCCCGTTCCCTCACCGGCGCGGAAGATCTGCACAGCCAGGGTGCGGGCGTCGGTCGCGACCGACATGGTCGCGCGATCCCCGGCGACGTACCCCGCCCGGAGAAACCCCGCGTCCACTCCCTGCACGCGCACCACCGGTGCCGGGTTCAGTCGCTCGGAGCTGTGATCCCACGCGCCCAACCTCACGGTCGTCGAGCCGTCAGTCGCGACCATGCGCAACAGGTATGTCCGTTCGGGTGTTCCCGAAGGCGGCTTCCACACCAGGTGGTGACGTCCGGTCTGGAAGGTGCCGCTGACGCTCCTGAAGGCCTCGTTCGACGGGTTCACCGCATAGGGCGTGATCGTGACCGACGCCGGCCGCCGAAGCGTGAACCCGACGACCGCCCGCGTGCGAAGGCGGCTGCCCGGGCTGACCGTTGCGAGCAGACGGCGATCGCCGCAATAGGCCGGTCCCGGCTCCGCGACGACGCCGACGTCGCCGATCAGGGAGTTGGGCGGCTCGCGTCCGATGTGGGATGCGGCCGGGGGGCACGCAGCAGGGAGCACCGAGACCGCCGGCGGCTCCGTGGTCGGACGGTGGGCGTGAGACGTGGCTCCCGAGTGTGAGAGTGCGAGCCGAACGGCCAGGAGGCCGAGTGCGCAGAGGACCGCGGCCGTGGCGAGCCGCCGGCCTCGAGGGCCTGACAGAGCCGATCCCACGTGCAGACGATATGCCCTTCCTCGCCGTCGAGAAAAATGAGAGGATCACGCCGTGCGCGTGCTCGTCTTGGGTGGCGACGGGTATCTCGGATGGCCGGTCTCGATGCGGTTGTCGCTGCGCTGCGACGTCACGGTGGTGGACGATTTCGGCCGTCGGCGTCGCCACCGGAGAGCTGGGACGCGCTCGCTGGCTCCGATCCAGCCGCTCGCGGAACGCACCCGGGCGTGGCGCGAGCTGACCGGACAGACCATCGACACGATCGAGGGCAACATCGCCGCGCCGGGCGTGCTGGCTGGGATCGTGCGGGACTTGCGGCCGAACGCGGTCGTGCACATGGCCGGCCAGCCGAGCCGCCGATGGGCTGAGGCCCACGTCGAGCAGGCGGTGGAGACCGTGACCGTCGCCGTCGTCGGTGCTATGCGCCTCGTCTGGGCGCTCCGTGACCACGCTCCGGACGCTCATCTGGTCCGGCTCGGCACGACGGGCGAGTATGGGCGGCCGAACATCGAGATCGCGGAAGGAGCGCTCGACGTTCGGCACCGGGGGCGGCGAGACCGGCTTCCGATGCCGCTCCTCCCCGGGTCGGTGTATGACCTCGCGAAGGCACACGAGAGCTCGACAGTGCAGACGGCGGCGCGCCTATTCGGGCTGCGTGTGACGGACCTCCGCCAGGGTGCGGTCTACGGCGCAGAGACTCCAGAGACCGTCCGCGACGACCGCCTGGCGACCCGGCTCGACTACGACGGCACGTTCGGCACGGCGCTGAACCGGTTCTGCGTCCAGGCGGCGTGCGAGCTGCCCCTCACCGTGACCGGCGACCCGTCGCGTGCCTTCCCGATCGTGGACATCAGAGACAGCGTGCGGGCGATCGAGCTACTGACCGAACGTCCGCCGCCCGCCGGTGCTCCGCGAACGTGCAACCTCTTCACCGAGATCCGCTCGGCCCGTGAGCTGGCGGACATGGTCGCTGCGCGTGCGGCGACTGCCGGGTTGATCACGGAGGTCGTGGACTGCAGCGGCCCTGTGCCACGTCAGCCCGCGCAGCCCTTCCGGGCGGCGGCGCACGCGCTCGCCGCTCTGGGATTCCGCCGGACCCCGCTCACCGCGGACGTCATCGACTCGCTGGTCGCGCTGGCGATGCGTCACCGGTCGAGCGCCGAGGTCGAGCACCTTGCCACGAGTCACGCGATGGCGGCGGCCGACGCACGATAGGCCGGGAAGTACCCGTCCCCATCGGGAGCCGCGCCGGCGATCTCACAGAGCTCCCGATACGCATCCTCGTCGTGGATCGCCGTCCCCTGGTAGTACACGGCGCGCCCCGCTCCTACCGATTCCTTGAACCGGTGAAGGGAGTCGCCCTGGCGCAGGCCGCCTCCCAGATGGAGGAGTCGCAGCCCGAGCCGGCGGCCGGCACGCATCGCCTCGAAGTGCACCAGGTTCATGGCGTGGGTCTGGCGGCCCTCGAGACTCGCCCCGCCGAGGTGGTAGTAGAGCACTCCGTCACCCATCAGATAGACGCCGGCGGCGGTGCCGCTCGACATCACGAGAAGCTGATCGCTTATCTCCGAAAGAACCTCGAGGTACGCGATCGGGAAGTAGTAGAAGGGTTCCGCCTCAACCCGCCGCATCGTCTGAAGATAGAGCGAGTGAAACGCGCCAAGGTCGTCGCTCCGCTCCGCGACCACGCCCAGGCGCTGCGCCCGTCGCACCGCCCAGCGAGCGCCGGTTCGCATCTGTGCGAGAAGCCCCTCATCGTCCTGCTGGAGGTCGACCGTGAACACGTCGTGCATCCGCCGCACCAGCACATCCGAGAGCCCGCGATGGTTCTCGAGCAGGGGGTGGAAGCGGATGAACTCGCTCACCACGCCGCGCCGCTCGCACTCGCGGCGAAACGCGGCTCTCCAGGCGCCATGGCCGTACGGCCCACCGATGCCGTAGGCCGTCGTGAGATCCAACCGGCCCCCGGGCAGTGTCCGGCACAGAAATGGGTACACGACTCCACGATGAACGAAGGCGGCGGGCTCCCCATCGCCGATCAGCGCGGCCGCACGCAAGTAGGCCGGGGCGAAGTACGGATCGCTCCGTCCCAGCCGGCGCCACGCACCCGCGTAGGTCTCAAGATCGAGCCAGCCCATGCCTTCACCCGACGCTGGCAAGGACGCCTGAGAGTTGCTCAACGACGTAGTCGACATCGTCGTCCCCGAGGTCGGTGAAGAACGGCAGGGCGAGCGTCGACCGGCTGATGCGCTCGGTCACCGGAAGCATCCCTTCCTGGCACCCGTACCGCTCGCGAATATGGCGCATCAGGTGGATCGCCGGCATGTACGGACGTGTCGCCACGCCGCGCTCCTCAAGCAGCGCCATCACGCGATCGCGATCCAGACCGGCTTCCAGCCGGACGGGGTAGACGAACCAGCTCCGCTCGTGTGGGCCATCGCATGGCGGGTGCACGCCCTGCACTGATCGCAGCGCGGCCGTGTAGCGGCGGGCGACCGCAGCGCGGCGTTCCATCAGCCGATCGAACTTCTCGATCTGGCCGATCCCGATCGCCGCCGACACGTCGTCCATGCGGTAGTTGAACCCGAGCCGGTCGAACGTCAGGCCCCCACCGTGCGGTGCCCGGCCCTGGTTGACGAGACTCCTCAGGTCGAGGTGGGTGGCCTCGTCGTCAGTGGTGATCATGCCGCCCTCGCCCGTGGTGAGCTGCTTGTTGGGATAGAAGGCGTAGACGGCGGGGTTTCCGTGATCGCCCACCATCCGGCCGTCCGCCGTGCGGGCGCCCACGGCCTCGCACGCGTCCTCGACGATCGCCAGCCCGTGCTGCCGGGCGATCGCGCCGATCGCGTCCATCTCGCACGGGTATCCGTACATGTGCACCGGGAGGATCGCCCGGGTGCGCGGCGTTACGGCTGCCGCGACCGCGGCCGGATCGAGATTCCACGTCCGCTCATCGATCTCGACAAACACCGGCGTGGCCCGCTCGAGCATGATCACGTTGGCCGACGCGATGAATGCATGCGACGGCGTGATCACCTCGTCCCCCGGGTTGAGGCCGATCCGGTGGAGCGCAGCGTGCAGGCCGCCCGTTCCGCTCGAACATGCCACCGCGTAGGCCCGGCCCAGCCGCTCAGCGAACATCTGCTCGAATCGCCGCCCGGTGGGCCCTAGGCTGAGGACGCCGGACCGCAGCGTCTCGAGGACCAGCTCCTCCTCGCGATCGTCGAGACACGGTCGTGCGAGCGGGACAGTTTTCGTGCGCATCATCAGCCCAGCGGTGGAAACGTCGCCGCGATACTACCGCCCAACGCGCTCGCCGTCGCCTAGAGCCGTTCGCCGGGCTCCGCCACCCTGCACCCCACCTGCGGCATGACCTCGGCGGCGGAACCGCTCCATCATCTCGACCGTCTCCTCGACCGGCTGGCGGCCTGCTCGCTCGCGCGCGCGGTCGAGATCGGCGGCCGAGTCGGTCACGAGCGCGACCGTCCCGTCCGCAGGGACCACGAGGATGGCCTGCTCCTCCTCGATGCAGAACCAGTCGGCCAGATAGCGCAGGTCGCCGGGCGCGTAGTCGACGTGGGCGCCATAGCAGACGAGCGCGTCGAGGCCGGACTCCCCCATCCCCTCGCGCACGCGCGCGACCCGCTCGGCCAGCTCCTCCCGCGCAATCGGCGCGGCTTCGATCATGCAAAGAGGGGGTCAGACCCCGTCATTGCACGCGGGCGGCGTCGAGGTCGCGGCGGAGCTCCTTGATCTCGTCGCGCAGCTTGGCGGCGTACTCGAACCGCAGCTCCTCGGCCGCCGCGAACATCTCCTCCTCGAGCTCGACGACCAGCTTCTCGAGCTCGTCGCGGCTTCATGCCCTCGTCGCGTTCGGCCGCGGCGGCGCCGGCCGCGGCACGTGTCGGCTGGGTGTCGAGCGACAGGAACTCGGCGATGTCCGAGACGCCCTTCTGGATCGACTCGGGCGTGATCCCGTGCTCCTCGTTGTAGGCCAGCTGGATCGCGCGGCGGCGGTCGGTCTCGTCGATCGCCGCCCGGATCGCCTCGGTCATCTTGTCGGCGTACATGATCACGCGGCCGTTGACGTTGCGGGCCGCCCGGCCGATCGTCTGGATCAGGGCGGTCTGGCCGCGGAGGAACCCCTCCTTGTCGGCGTCGAGGATCGCCACCAGCGACACCTCGGGCAGGTCGAGCCCCTCGCGCAGGAGGTTCACGCCGACCAGCACGTCGTACTCGCCGAGGCGCAGCTCGCGGATGATCTGGATCCGCTCGAGGGTGTCGATCTCGGAGTGCAGGTAGCGCGTCGCGGACGCCCGACTCGAGCAGGTAGTCGGTCAGGTCCTCGGCCATCTTCTTGGTCAGCGTCGTGACCAGCACGCGCTCGCCGGCCTCGCTCGCGGCCCGGATCTCGGCGAGCAGGTCGTCGATCTGGTGCGCGCGTCGGCCGCACCTCGACCTCGGGGTCGATGAGGCCCGTCGGCCGGATGATCTGCTCGGCCACGTGGGTCGAGTGGCGCAGCTCGAACGTCGCCCGGCGTCGCCGAGACGAACATCACCTGGCGGCGCGCGCTCGAGGAACTCGTCGAACCGCAGCGGCCGGTTGTCGAGCGCCGACGGCAGCCGGAACCCGTACTCGACGAGCGTCTGCTTGCGCGACCGGTCGCCCTCGTACATGCCGCCGATCTGCGGCACCGTCTGGTGCGACTCGTCGATGACGATCAGGAAGTCGTCGGGGAAGTAGTCGAGCAGCGTGTGCGGCGGCGTCCCCGGCTGGCCGGCCGTCGAGGATGCGCGAGTAGTTCTCGATGCCCGTTGCAGAAGCCCATCTCGCGCAGCATCTCCATGTCGTACTCGGTGCGCTGGCGCAGGCGGTGGGCCTCGAGCAGCTTGCCCTCGGCCTCGAGCTCGGCGCAGCGCGCTCCTCCAGCTCGGCGCCGATCGCCTCGACCGCCGCCTCGAGCGGTCGTCGCTCGATGTGACGTAGTGCGTCGCCGGGTAGACCGCGAGATGGTCGAGCCGCGCGTAGGACCTCGCCGGTCAGCGGGTCGAAGTGCGTGATCGACTCGACCTCGTCGCCGAACAGGCTGATCCGGTAGCGCCGACTCGGTGTACGGCCGGCTGGACCTCGATCACGTCGCCGCGGACGCGGAACGGCCGCGGCCCAGCACGACGTCGTTGCGCTGGTACTGGATGTCGACCAGCTTCGCGCAGGATCGCCTCGCGGCGGACTCTCCTCGCCGACCGCGCGAGCAGCACCACTGCTCGTAGTAGCTCGTCGGGCGAGCCGATGCCGTAGATGCACGACACCGACGCGACGATGACGACGTCGCGCCGCGTGAACAGCGCGGCCGTCGCCGCGTGGCGCAGGCGGTCGATGTCGTCGTTGATCGACGAGTCCTTCTCGATGTACGTGTCGGACGACGGGAGGTACGCCTCGGGCTGGTAGTAGTCGTAGTAGCTGACGAAGTACTCGACGGCGTTGTCGCGGGAAGAACTCGCGGAACTCGTTGCAGAGCTGCGCCGCGAGCGTCTTGTTGTGCGCGATGACCAGCGTCGGCTTCTGCAGCTGCTCGATCACCCGCGCCATCGTGAACGTCTTGCCCGTGCCGGTCACGCCGAGCAGCGTCTGGTAGCGCTCGCCGCGCGCGACCGCCTCGGCGAGCTCGGCGATGGCCTGCGGCTGGTCGCCCGTCGGCTGATAGGCGGCGGAGACGTGCAGATCGGGCATCGAGGATGAGTTTAGATGGTTGATCCCCGATCACCGTGATGTCCTGGGCGGCGAGAACCGAGAAGCGCAAGGACACAGGGAGGGTCAATATCGATGCGAGATATTGACGCGACCGAGGACACAGCGATGCGACGGTTCGCCGCCGCACCCCACCACGATCCGCAGACCGTCCGCAGATGCACGTCCGGGCGCGCGGTGGTCGGGGATCACCCATCTTAGCCGAACGTGTGTACGATGCCCTGGTGAGCCGCCCGATCGTGCTCCCGGACCCGCCGCTCACCGACGGACGGGTGACGCTCCGGGCCTGGGAGGCCCGCGACGTGCCCGCGATCGTGGCCATGTGCCGCGATCCCGAGGTGATCAGGTCACGAGCGTCCCGGTGCCGTATGAGGCCGACGACGCCCGCCTGTGGCTCGATCTGCACCCGGCGAGGCTGGCCGCCGGCGACGGCGTGGCCTTCGCCGTCACCGAGGCCGGCGACGACCGTCCGGTCGGGTCGATCGGCGTCCGCGTCCTTCACGATCAGGGCTCGGCCGAGACGGGCTACCACGTCGTCAGCGAGGCCCGGGGGCGCGGCCTCGCGACTGCGGCGCTGCGCCTGATCGCGCGCTGGACGTTCGCCGGGCTGCCCGTCGCCCGGCTCCAGCTCACCACCCATTTCGACAACCCGGCGTCGCAGCGCGTCGCCGAGAAGGCGGGGTTCCTGCGCGAGGGCGTCCTGCGGTCGTGGGCGGAGCAGCGCGGCGAGCGGGTCGACCTCGTCATGTGGTCGCTCCTGCCCGGCGATCCGATCCCGCCGTAGGATGCGCACATGCCCGTGATCGAGCAGCGCGCGTCGGTCGCCGCACCGGCCGCGGACGTGTTCGCGTTCCTGCACGATCCGGAGCAGCGCCCGGTGTGGGACGCGAGCGTGGACCTCTCCGTCTCGAGGGGGACGCGGTTGCCGCCGGCGCGCGGCTGCACCTGCGCGGCCGCCGCAAGGCGCCCTCGTGGGTGGGCGAGTACGTCGAGGTCGCCCCGCCGCGCCGGTCGGTGCTGCGCCTCGTCGAGGGCGTCGGCATGCCGTTCGCCGACTACCACCAGACGATCGAGGTTGCCGGGGTGCCGACCGCCTCGAACTGCTGCAGCTGCTTCGGGAACACATTGCCGCCGACGCGCGCCATGCCGGCCTGCGGCAGCACCTTGATGCCGTCGATCTTGTCGAAGACGACGAGCGCCGCCGGCTTGACCGAGCCGGCGACCGACAGATCGCGGGCGCCGATCGGCGCGTCGCCGGCGACGTCGACGTCGATCGCGATTTCGTCGGGCCGCGCGCTGACGATGCGCGTGACCTTCACGCCCGGCCGAGGCCGATCTCCTCCGGCTTGAGGCCGGCGGGAAGGTTCGCGCCGAAAATCCTGACGCGCCTGCGCCGGCGCGCCGGTCTTCAAGCGCGGTGACGCTCGTGCCGAAGACGACCGGCTCGGCGCCGAGGCGCGTCAGCGTGACATCGATGCCGGTTTCGTCGTACGCACCGGTGAACCAGCGGCCGCACATCGTCTTCCAGTCGCGCTCGACGAACATGACCTCGCGCCACGCATCAGCGCCGGCACCGGCCGCGGCCCGCGGCCTCGCCATTGAAAGCCGGTATAGACCAGCGCCTTTCCCGAGCGCGACACCGTTTCGCCGGTGCGCGCGAACGTCGGCGCGTGTCCGTGATGAAACTGTCCGGCGCGCTCGGGTCGGCGGTGACGGTCACCTGACCGTAGACCGCGCCCTTGCCGGGAAACGATCCGGTGATCGCCCAGCGTCCGGCAGCTTCGGCGGCTGCATCGCGGCGGACCAGGCCGGACCACTCCGGAGTGGTCAGCGGCAGCGTCTTCTCGAGATGCTCGAGCGCCTTGTCCATCGGATGACGGTTGTCCGGGGGACGGCCGTCGGCCTGCGGCTCGGTCTGCACGGCCGCGCGACCGCCGGAAGCCCTGGCCGCCGTTCATCGGCTGGTTGTCGACCAGCGGGTAGTAGCCGCGGTGCATCGCGACGCAGCAGTTCCCACTCCTCTTTCGTCCGCCGCTCGCCGAGCGCGCGTGCGATCGTGTGGCACGACGAGCAGTTGTCCGACGCATCTTTGTCCGCGGCGTAGGTGTATCGATCGGCCGGCGTTCGGCGTCGAACTGAATCGGCCGCGCCTCTTCCGGCGCCAGCCCCTGGTGGTCGGCGAGATACTTCAGGATGCTGCGCGCGTCGGCCGGCTCGAGCGTCGCGTGATTGAGCGTCACCATCCGCTTGATGGTCCGCTCCCAGTTCTCCGGCGTGGCGCGGCGGTACGAGATGCGCGACATCCGCATCTTGTCGTCGCTGCGATGGCACGACCCGCACTTGGCGCGCACGAGATCGCTCCGGACCGGAATGCCGTCGTTGGCGCGGCGTCCGGCGCCGGCCGGCGTCTGCGCCCGAGCGGCGGCGCGCCGTGCGCAGCCCACACCAGCGCAGGCCAGCGAATCCGCCAGCGGCCGCGTGCGCGTCTACGTCGTCGTTCATGAAGAATCCCTCTGGCGACCAGCAGCGACAAGCCGCCGACGACGCTCGGCAGCGGCACCGGCGCGCAGCGTTGACAATAGGCTTCGAACAGATCGGGCACGTGCTGGTGCTGGCAGGCGATCCGGCCAGCATCACGAGATCGACGTTGCCGACGAACCGCATGCCGTCCGCCAACGCGTTCTCCAGCACGATCTCGCGGCCGCGGACCACCGGCCGGCTTCGAAGCGGACGCCGTCGGCGAGCGTCAGATCGATCGGCGAGGCGTCCTTGAACGCCTCGAAGGCGCGCTGCACGTCCGGATCGTGCGCCAGTCGCCTCGTCGGCGTCTGCGGCTGCGTCGATCTCGACGTCGGCGCGCGACGTCCAGAACGCGTGACGGGTGCTCGCGCCAGCGCCGCGCGCGCGAAGTCGCGCGACGCGTCGAGGTGTGTCGCGTAGACCCGGCGCTCCCAGTCCGAGAAGAAGTCGCGCGCGACCGTCTCGCCGTCCGGAGTGCGCCAGCGGGGTATGGACGACGATCGCGCCGAGCCACGCCGAGGCCAGCGCTTTCTTCACGCCGAACGACGACAGCGGATCGATGAACGATCCGGCGTCGCCGGCGAGCAGGAACCGCGGACCGGCGTAGCGGCTCGCACGAAT
Source organism: uncultured Actinomycetes bacterium (assembly GCA_963821535.1). Lineage (GTDB taxonomy): Bacteria > Actinomycetota > Thermoleophilia > Gaiellales > JAICJC01 > JAICJC01. Next base: position 608,189 of record CAWGEC010000002.1, read on the forward strand.
ACAGCGACGCGTCGCACGCCCAGACCCGCTCCAGCGACGCGCCGCCGAGCAGCCGGCGCAGTTGCGGGCGCTTCGCGATCTCGGCGCGATAGCGCGTCCGCGAGCGCCGCGGTTGCCGCCCGGGGACCGCGCGGCCCACCATCGCGCCGACGTGCCGCGTCGTCCGCGGAGACCGGCACCGACCACGTCCATCCGTCGTCGATAGGTCTCGACGACGGTGTGCGTCTCGTCGGGCAGGTCCCAGCCGTCAGTGGCGCTCCAGACGCCGACCAGCGCGTATGTCCGATGGCCCGGCTGCGGCAGTCCTGAACCGGCGGCCGACGATGCCGGCGCGGCCGGAGCAGTCGAGGACGAATGCCGGCACTGCGATCGCTCGACCGTCCTCGCGCCTCGTCGTAGTCCACGACTCGCCGGCTCGTCTCGCGAAACGCGACCGAGTCGCGCACGCGCGTCCGGCTCGAACGTCGGCGCCGGCGTCGCGGCCGCGCTGTCGAGCAGGACGCGATCGAAATCGGCGACCGCGGAAGACCTGATAGCCCGTCCGCCTCGGCAGCGGATCCGAACGTCTCGACGCGCGGTCTCGCCGACGCCCACCAGACCGTATTGCCCGCGTCCGGTAGAAGCCGGCACGCTCGACGGCATCGAGCACGCCGATTTGCGACAGGAGTTTTCTGGTGCTGGGCGGGATCGACTCCGCAAGACCGCGCGCGCGCGGCGCGTCGCGGCTCAGAATGACGACGGAGTGTCCCCACGAGCCAGCAGCCGGCCGATGGACGATCCGGCCGGCCCGCCGCCGATGACCACGACATCAACTGGAGGCGAAGAGGTCACGACGTCGCCAGTCTACTCCATCCGAATCCGTGGTGCGTCGAGCCCGTAGAACCGCGAAATTCACGAAAGCGACACCCTCCGGCTTCATGCGTTTTCGTGGTGTGGCCGACGTAAGTTTGCGAGAATCTTTAATGACAACGACCACCGCCACCGATCTCGATCTACTCCGCGATCTGAACCAGGCGTATCTCGACTCCGTTCGCACGGGCGATGTCGAGCGCTTCCGCCAGTTGCTCGCCGACGACTTCCGATGCTCGACGCCGGCCGGCGAGCTGCTCGACAAGGCGCAGTTCCTCGAGCGCACCGCCGGGCCGCGCACGCTCGCGCGGCTAGCGGGCGAGGACGTGCGGATCCGCATCCTCGGCGACGTCGCGATCATCCATGCCGCGACGGCCTTCACGACGGTGACCGGGCAGGAAGGCCGCGGCCGCTACACCGACGACTGGCAGAAGCGGGACGGCACGTGGGTCTGCGTCTCGGCGCACGTGACGCGGCTGTGATCAGAACGGCGTCTCGCGTTCTCGTCCTGCGCCGGCGTCGCCGGCGCGGGTCCGGCTGGAGCCGGACACGACCGTGCAAGCGGACGGCGATGACGCCGTGGCCGATCAACGGCGGCGTCGACAACATCCGCTACTCGCCGCTGACGCAGATCAATCGCGACAACGTCGCGACGCTGCAGGTCGCCTGGACCTACGACTCGCACGACGCCTTCAAGGCGTCCGAAATGCAGAGCAACCCGATCGTCGTCGACGGCGTGCTCTACGTCGACGACGCCGACGCTGAAGGTCGTCGCGGTCGAACGCGGCGACCGGGCGCGGAGATCTGGAAGTTCGATCCGAGCGGCGGCGCGCCGCCGGGCGCGCGGTTCCGCCATCGCGGCGTCACCGTCCACAAGGATCGCGTGTTCGTCACGCTACCGCAACTTGCTCTACGCGCTCGACAGGAAGACCGGGACAGCCGATCGCCGTCGTTCGGCAACGACGGCCGCATCGATCTGCGCGAAGGGCTCGGCCGTGCCGGCCGACAAGCTGAGCGTCAGCGCGAGCACGCCGGGCGTCGTCTTCGAGGACCTGCTGATCATGGGCAGCACGCGTGCCCGGAGACGCTGCCGGGATCGCCGGGCCACATCCGCGCCTTCGACGTGAACACCGGCAAGCTGCGCTGGATCTTCCACACCATTCCGCAGCCGGGCGAGTTCGGCTACGACACGTGGCCGAAGGACGCCTACAAGCTGGCCGGCGGCGCCAACGCGTGGGCGGGCGTCACGGTCGATCGCGACGCTCGGCATGGTGTTCGCCGCGACCGGCTCGGCGTCGTTCGATTTCTACGGCGTCACCCGCCACGGCGACAACCTGTTCGCCGACTGCGTGCTCGCGCTCGACGCGCGCACCGGCAAGCGCGTCTGGCACTTCCAGGGCATCAAGCACGACGTGTGGGACTACGACTTCCCCGCCGCGCCGAACCTCGTCACCGTCACGCGCAACGGCCGCACGGTGGACGCCGTCGCGCAGATCACGAAGTACGGCTACGTCTACGTGCTCGAATCGCAGGACCGGCGAGCCGCTGTTCCCGATCGAATCGCGCAAGGTGCCGCCGTCGGCGATCGACGGCGAGCGGCTCGTCCGAGCGCGCAGCCGTATCCGGTGAAGCCGCCGCCGTTCGCGCGGCAGGGCCTCACCGAGGACATGCTGACGACGCGCACGCCCGAGGCGCACGCGGCGGTGCTCGCGCGGTTCCGCAAGTACTGCAAGCGGGCTTCTTCGCGCCGCCGTCGCTCGAGGGCACGATCATCTTTCCCGGCGTCGACGGCGGCGCCGAATGGGGCGGCGCGGCGTTCGATCCCGACGTCGGCGCTGCTCTACGTCAACTCGAACGAGATGCCGTGGATCGTGCAAGCTGATCCCGAACAACGACACGTCGCTCTACAACAGCAAGTGCGCGACGTGCCACCGCGAGGATCGCAAGGGCACGCCGGCGGCGCCGTCGCTCGATCGGCATCGGCGAGCGCATGCACGCGCGACGAGATCGCCGACGCTCATCCGCCAGGGCACCGGCCGCATGCCCGGCATTCCCGACATGGGCGCGCGCAACATCAACGACATCGTCGACTTCCTGGTGACCGGCGTCGACAAGGGCGACGATCCGAAGCTGACGCAGCGATCCGAGCTGGCTGAAATACCGCAGCGACGGCGAGACGCATCTTGCTCGATCCCGACGGCTACCCGCCGATCACGCCGCCGTGGGGCACGCTCAACGCGATCGATCTGAACGCCGGCACGATCCGCTGGAAGATTCCGTTCGGCGAGTTCCCGGAGCTCGCCGCGAAAGGCCTGAAGCAACACCGGCAGCGACAACTACGGCGGGCCGGTCGTCACCGCGCGGCGGCCTGCTGTTCATCGGCGCCACCAACTTCGACCGGAAGTTCCACGCCTACGACAAGCTGACCGGCAAGCTGCTGTGGGAGACCACGCTGCCGGCGGCGGGCAACGCGACGCCGTCGACCTACACGATCGACGGCGCGCAGTACGTCGTCATCGTCTGCGGCGGCGGCAAGAACGGCGCGCCGTCCGGCAGCAGCATCGTCGCGTTCGCGCTGCCGTAGCTGTCACGAACAGATGGAACCGCGGAGACCGCGAAGACCGCAGAGCCGATTTTTTGCAAAACAACCGAGACGATCTCTGCGTGCTTTGCGGTCTCGGCGGTTTCTTCTGATCGTGGGAGCCTATCTCACGTCGTTGAGCGACCAGTCGTAGTCCAGAAACCTGACGCGGGTCGTCGGCTTGCGCGCGAGCTCGGCGGCGGCGGGCGGGCCGAAGCGCTCGATCACGCGCGCGGACAGCGCGATCGATCGCGATCGGGCCTGCCGGCGGCGTCCGGCGCGAACCTCGCGACGAAGTCCTCGCCGTACCATTCCAGGATCTTCGACACCAGCACGGTGTCGCCCTGGATCCGCAGTCCCTGCGCGCTCGCGAGATAGCGCCGCGCCGCCGCGTCGAGCTGAGCGTCGAGCGTCGCGGCGCGATACGGCTCGGCCGCGAGCGGCGGGCACCCCACCGATGCGCAGTTGATGGCGAAATGAACGCGCGGCTCCTTGAACTCGGGCCGCAGGATCCTGTGCTCGATGTCGTCCAGCGTCAGCGTGCGGCCGGCCGCCCGCCACGTCAGCTTCGTCCAGACGCCGTCGATCTGGCGGATGCTGTTGCGCGGCTGCAGCGTCAGCCACGGCGCGCGAATCGGATAGTGGTCCACGATCGCGCGCAGCGTAAACGCGTTGTAGGCGTTGATCCAGAACGCGAGCCGCTCGTCGCGCGTCCAGGCGCGCTCCTCGGCTGCGCCAGGCTGGGCGAAGGCGTCGACGGCCGCATCGAGCGCCGCGCGCCCTTTTACAGCGCGGCGTAATCGACCCGCGGCGGACGGACGAAGTCGCGCAGCACCGCCGCATACTGCGTGTAGGTATGATCGAAGTGGCGAGCCGATTCGAGACAACGGCCAGGCAAAGCAGCGAGCAGCTCGCGACGAGCGGACTACGGATCATCGCGTCAACCGCGCCAGCAGATCCTGTTTGAAGCCGGCGGGCGCCGTTGCGCAATAGATGACCCGCGCCGCCGCGCCGGCCAACGCGTTCGACGCCAGCAGATACGGCTTACGGTCCACCTTCGTCCCCTGGACGCCGGCCTCCGTCTCGTCGTCGGCCAGCGTCTCGATGCGGGCCGTTAAGCGTTCGCAGGCGAACCCGTCGGGCAGAAATCGCATAGGCGACCGCCAGCGTGTCGAACGGGTTGAAGCCGTCCACGCCGAACAGCCGCTGCCACATCGAGCGCCACGCGCGCGACGGCGCACCAGCTCCCGCGCGGCGGCGGAGCGCGACGCGGCCAGCCGATCGAGGTCGGCTTCCTCGATCCAGACCTTCGACGAAATCTCGAACGGGGCGAGCACGATCTCGACCTCCGGCGTCGAGCAGGATCTGAAAGCCGCGCGGATCGAGCTCGAAGTTGAAATCCCGATGCCCGCGGGTATTGGTCGAGCCCGTCGTGAATCGCTGTCCCGGGCGCCGGCCCGCGACCGCGATGACCCGCGTCATCCGCGACGCCAGTTCCGGATGCTTCGACAGCACCGCCGCCACATTGGTATCGGTCCGAGTGCCAGGATCGTCATCGGTCCGGCGCGCAATGCCGCGGCCAGCGCACGGCTGGCCTCGGTGTCAATCGACAGGTCGTCGGCCTTTGCGGCGCCTGAAAACACCTTCAGGCCCGGAGGACCATATTTGCCGCGAGGCGCTCGGCGATCGGGAGCCCCGATCGAGCGGCGCGTTGCCGAAGACCACCGAAACGCCCCGGATATCCAGTTCCGGCGAATGGAACGCCTGCACGAGCGCGAGGCCATCGTCCACATCCCGTTCCGCCTCCCCAATCGCGGGATCGGTGTCGATCCAGACAGGGACGGGTGCCGCGCCACGACAGCCAGCGCCATCGCGATCACCATCAGACCGATGCGTCCTCATCATGCAAACCCTCGCCCGGTTCGAGCACCAGGCGGCGCGACAGGCCCAGCAACGCTCGCTTGCGGTCGAGGTCGAGGCAAGCGGCAGCTGCGCGACGCCGATCAGTCGGCGCATGATCTCGACGCCGGCATAACCCGCCACCAGCGTCGGGATTCAGCCGACGGGCGATAGTGCGTTCGTCACGCCGTGATATAGGCCGATTCGCGCGTGCCAGCATCAGATGCGCGGCAGGACCCCGTAATCGAATTCGGCATCGCCAAGAAAGCAGAACTCGGGGTCGATGACACCGCAGCGGCGCCCGGTCTGAAGCCAGCTGCCCGGAAAATAGTCGCCGTGGACCAGCCGGTCGCCATCGGACAGATACCGCCGGCCCAGGGATGTGACGGCGTTCACGTACGAGGCGATCGGCGGTCATCTCGCGCGCTGCTGCGCGCAGCCCCGGCGTGATGCCGTCGAGATCCAGACCGTTGTCGTCCCGAAGGGAAAACTGAACATGTGCTCGTGATTCAACGCGCGCATCGCGCGATTGGCGAAGAGTGTCCACGCTGTCGACGCGGGGCGTCAGTTCCGAAGCCAGCTCGAGCCAGACGATCAGCACCGCGAGCGCGAGGGCCGCCATCGCCCCGTCCGTATAGATGAATGTGAAGTCCCCCGCCGCCGCCGACGTCTTCGAGACCAGCGATGGTTCTCGGGATCGACGTCCAGTACCGCCGGCATCGGGCCGGCCACGCGTCGAGTCACGTGCAACCTCTGCATAGAATGCGGCCTCGACGAGCGTGCGTTCGAAGGGCGCCGGAATCGTCGGATATTTCTCGACCCAGGGCCGCGCCTGTTTCACGATGAACGCGCCTCCGGATGCAGGCGTCACCTCAGCGTGAGATTCATGTTGCCGTCACCCGCGGGCGCGATCGTCATCGGCAGATCGGCGGGTATCAGGCCGCGGCCCTCGAGATAGCGCTCGACGCCCGCGCGGTCGTCGATGTTCAGTAGCCAGTGATCGCTCGTCATATTCCGTATTCGACCTACCCGACCTCCACCTACGCACCTACCCGGCCCGCCCCGCCTGACCTCCCGACCTACCCCACCCGACCCGCCCACCTGACCTACCCGCCCTACCCGACCTACCCGACCTACCCGACCTACGCGCAGCTATCCGCTGTTGCGCAGGGCGGTCGCGATTGCATTGATCGACAGCTGAATCCCCTCGCGGACGCGCGGGATCCTGCTCGCCGGCGCGATGGCGCTTCAGCAACTCGACTTGCAGCAGGTTCAGCGGATGATGTACGGCAGTCGCAGCCGGATCGACGCGTCGAGCACCGGGTTTCGCTCGAGCAGCCGCGACTCGCCGGTGACAGCGAGCAGGCCATCGTGCGTCGCCGACCACGCGTCGCGGATGCGCCCGAAGACGCGCGATCCAAGCGCGCGATCCTCGACCAGCGCCACATAACGCTCAGCGATCGACATATCCGATTTCGCGAGAACCATCTCGAGGTGTCGAGGGTCGTCTGGAAAAACGGCCAGGCCTCCCCGCATCTCGCGCAACAGCGCTGGATCGGGAAATGCCTGCAACGCCTGGCCGACGCCGTACCATCCAGGCAGCATCACGCGCGCCTGAGCCCAGCTGAAGACCCAGGGGATCGCCCGCAGATCCTCGATGCGGTCAGACGCCGTCCGGGAAGCCGGGCGGGAGCCGATGTTCAGCTCGGTGATCTCGGCCAGCGGCGTCATCTGCCGGAACACCGTCTTGAAGCCGTCGGTCTCGTACACGAGGCTGCGGTATACGGCCGGCATCGCGTGACAGCGCGTCCATCGCCGCGGCAAAGCGTGCCGATTCCGGCGCCGAAACCGCCGTCGTCTCGAGCGACGCCAGGAGGGTCGCCGCCGTCATCGCCTCCAGGTTGGCGGCGGTGCTCTCGCGCGTGCCGTATTTCGCCGCGATCACTTCGCCCTGCTCGGTGATGCGAATGCGCCCCTGCACCGTGCCCGCCGGCTGCGCGCGGATCGCCGCGAACGACGAGCCGCCGCCGCGGCCGACCGCGCCGCCGCGACCGTGGAAGATTTGCATCGCGACCTGTGCCTCGTCGAAACTTGGTCGCGAGCGCGCTGGTGGCCTGATGAAGGCTCCAGACGGAGCTCAGGTAGCCGCCATCCTTGTTGGAGTCGGAGTACAGACCATCACCTCCTGATAGCCGCGCGATCGCGCGGCCGCCGCGACCTCCGGCAGCGACAGCCACGCCCGCATGATCCGCGGCGCGTTCGGTAATCGCCGATCGTCTCGAACAACGGCACCACCATGATCGGTACCGCTTCGGGCGGGCGATACAGCCCGGCCTCCTGAGCAGGATGTTGACTTCAGCAGGTCCGAGACGCTGTCACACTTCGACACGATATAGGTCGTCATCGAGGCCGCGCCATACACCGCGTGAACATCCGCGGCCGCGTGCGCGATCTGCAATTCCGAAGATGTTTCCTCCGATACGCGGCGTACGGGGTCGCCAGCAGCCGCCGGCTCGCCAGCTCGCGGCGGAGGAGCGACACTCGCGACTTCCTGGTCGAGCCTACCTGGAGTAATCGCCTTCGACCCCTGCCACGCTCAGCAACTCGGCAACCACACGCGCGTGCACGTCGGCGTTCTGCCTGAGATCCAGGGTGGCGAGATGGAAGCCGCAGGTTTCGACACTGCGTATCAGGCGCCCAAGCGAGCCGCCGGTGGCCAGCAGTCCTGCGCCGGCCGTGCCGAGGGAGTGCGCGATCGCCACCAGGTCGGCCCGGAACTGCTCGGCGCCGATGCACGGCTCGCGCGCGATCGAGGCCGGCCGCGGCGCGATGCGCCCGCTCAGCCGCTCGTAGGTGGCGGCCAGCCGGGAGTAAGTCGCCGGACAGCGCTCGTCGATACGGTTCGTCCCAACGCGCGGCGTTCACATCGCCGCTGCCATCGGGCGA
>CAWGEC010000003.1:0-365550 GCA_963821535.1 uncultured Actinomycetes bacterium
AACGCGCAAGGTCGCCGACGAGCTCGGCGCAACACTCCTCGACGTCGATCCGGTCACCGCCGCTACTCGGGTCGCGGCGGACACACCGTGATCCGATCGCGCGAGGCCGCCGCCTGGCACGTGACTCGATGGGGCCCGCTGGGGTGGATCGAGACCGGCGTCAAGTCCTGCGCGTTTCTGTGCGCGTATTTGGCGCTGGCATCGTCGATCGCGACCGGATGGTCGACCCCCCGCGGGGTCAGAATCGTCGAACTGGCGCTGATCGGCACCGCCACCGTCGGGCTGGTGGCAGCGATCGGAGACCGCCTGTTGGAACGCGTCATGGATGGGGTCACATGCGGCGAGCTCGTCAAGATCCAGTTCCTGTGCTCCACCGGCCTCACGGTTCGAAACGTGCCGGCTGCGACCGTGATCGGACTCACCGCCGCCTACGCCCTCGTGTACGCCCTCGCCGCGCTGGTTTGGGTATGGCGATGAACGGTCCGTGCCGTCACGAGGCGGGCGTGTGGTCGTCGTCGCACCGGCGGCGAAGTGATGGTGCGATCGAATCGACCCAACGGATGGTCGCCCCGCGGCCGGTCGTCGAGCGCACGGTTGAGGGCGCGAAGATTCTGGGAGCCACCTACTGGTGCGAGGTTGAACGTCTGACTCGCGGGCTCGTGCAAACGCGGAGCCGCGGCAGCGGCGTGGAGCTTCGCGTCGCACGCGGCGGGCCGACGCTCCTGCGCTTCGGACCGCCGCAGCTCTCCGTGACCACGGGCGCTGTGTCGACGACCTATCCGATCGCCGGAGGCATGCTCGCACGCCGCGCCGCCGGATCGATCACGCTCTCGATGCATGGCGGCGCCGACCTTGTCGAGCTGCGCTCGGCGATCGCCGGCTACCACCCCACCCTCGCGGCGCGCCCCGGAGCGCCGGCGTGGACTGGCGAGCTTTACGATCAGATCCAGGCACGCGTCCACGCACGGGTCAGCCGACGCTACTTTCAACGCCTCTTCGATCGGGTGGCACCATGAGAATCGCCGTGTTCGGGGCGTCGGGCACGGTCGGATCAGCGCTGCTCCCCGTCCTCGCCCGCGACCACGAGGTGATCGCGGTCTCCCGCCGGGCCCACACCGAGGGTGACACCAACGTCCGCTGGGTGACCGCGGACGTGACCAACCCCACCAGCGTCCATCGAGCCCTCGAGGGCGTCGAGGTCGTCGTGTACCTCGTCCACTCGCTCGGCCACGCCGACTTCGCCGCCCGAGACCGCCGCGCCGCGTCGATCGTCGCACGAGCGGCAGCGGATCAGGACGTCCGCCAGATCGTGTACCTGGGCGGGCTGGGAGACGAATCCGACGACCTCTCCGAACACCTCCAGAGCCGCCGCGACACGGAGCGCCATCTCGCCTCGGGCAGCGTCCCGGTCACCACGATCCGCGCCGGCATGGTGGTCGGGCCCGGGAGCGCCGCGTTCGACACGATCCTCGCCCTGGTCGACCGACTGCCGGGGATGGTCTGCCCGCGCTGGGTGTCGACGCCGACACAGCCGATCGCCATCACGGACATCGCCCGCTACATCGCAGGAGTCTGCGGCAACCCGCAAGCAATCGGCCAAACCTACGACGCGGGCGGCCCCGAGGTCATGACCTACCGCCAGATGATCGAACGCATCGCCCGCATACGCCACCGCCACCCGATCATCATCGAGGTTCCCTTCCTCACTCCGAGACTCTCGTCGCTCTGGCTGCGACTCGTCACCCCCGTCCAGGTCGGCGTCGCCCGACCACTGATCGACGGACTCCGCAACCCGACCATCGTCCACGACAACCGCCTGCGCTCCCTGGTGTCGTTTGAGCTCACCAGCTTCGACAGCGCCGCCCAGGCCGCCATCACCGCCGCAACACCCCGCGATCGCAGCGAGCGGCCGACGTGACCTCGTTTCTGTCTGCGATCTCGGTCGGCCGGCGTCGCCGATGGCTGGTATTCGGGGTGGCGCTCGTCCTGATCGCCGTCGCCGCGCCGCTGGGCACGAAGTTCCAGAACGCCCAGCAGAATGACCCGTCCGCGTTTCTGCCCGGTGGTGCGGAGTCGGTGCGCTCGCTCGACCAGCAACGCCGGTTCCCCTCGGGAGCCGAGACCCCCGCCGTGACGGTGTTTCACCGCGACGGGGGCCTGACGGCGGCTGACCGCCAGGCGATCGCGGCATTCGCCGAGCGGTTGAACTCGGACCCGGTGGCGCACTCCCGCCAGACGTCACCGCCATTGCCGTCCGGGGATGGCACGTCGGCCCTCGTGGTCACGCCGCTCGCCGTGTCGGGCGACGCCGACGCGCTGACCTCGGCGGTGGATGAGATCCGAGCGCGCGCGCACGCCGAGCGCGGTGACGGCCTCCAGGTGGAGGTGTCGGGCCCGGCCGGGTACTCGACCGACGCCATCAAGGTGTTCAACGGGATCAACACCACCCTGTTCGCGGCCGCGCTACTGCTGGTGCTGGTACTGCTCGTGCTGATCTATCGCAGCCCGGTGTTTTGGATCATCCCGATTCTTTCGGTGGTGGCTGCGGAGCAGCTGCTGCGGGCGGCCGGCTACGCGCTGACGGCGATCGGCGTGACCGTCAACGGGCAGACCGCCGGCATCGCGCTGATCCTGGTGTTCGGCGCGGGCACCGACTACGCACTGCTCCTGGTCGCCCGCTACCGCGAGGAGCTGCGCCGCACGGAGCGCACCTACCAGGCCATGCGCCTGGCGCTCGTCGGCGCGGCGCCCGCGATCGTCGCCTCCGCCGGAACCGTCATCGCAGCACTGCTGGTCGTCACGCTCGCAGAGGTCAACTCCACGGCGGGACTGGGACCTCTATCGGCAGTCGGAGTGGGATTGGCGATGATCTCGTCGCTGACGCTGCTGCCGGCGCTGCTTCTGATCGGCGGACGGCGCGCCTTCTGGCCGTTTGTGCCACACCCCGGTGATACCGGGACAGACGCGACGCATGGCCGGTGGCGGCGGCTTGGTGATCGCATCGCCCAGCGCCCCAGAGCGACGTGGATCGGCAGCCTCGCCATCCTGCTCGTGCTCGCGACCGGCCTGGCGACGTTCTCCACCGACCTTACCACCGCGGACTCGTTCCGCGGAGAGCCCGAGGCCGTGCGCGGACAGCGACTGATCTCGCAGTCCTTCCCCGCCGGATCCAACGCCCCGACGGTCGTCATCGTCCCCGACGACGCGCGCATCGCAGCCGTCGCCAACGCCGCAGCGAGCGTCCCCGGCGTCGCCGAGGTCTCGTCTCGCACCGAGCAAGGACCGCCAGGGATGAAGCTGTCGGTGACGCTCGCCGCTGATCCCTACTCGACCAGCGCCTTCGACGTGATCGATCCGCTCCGCACCGCGGTGAAGACCGCCGGAGGCAATGATGTCACCGTCGGCGGGCCGACAGCCGAGGAACACGACCTCCGCACAGCCTCCGCTCGCGACAACAAGCTGCTCGTCCCGCTGATCCTCAGTGTGGTGCTCGTGATCCTGATCGTCCTGTTGCGCGCCCTCGTCGCACCGGCACTCCTGGTTGCAACGGTCGTCGTTTCATATCTGGCGGCACTGGGAGCAAGCTCCGTGATCTTCACCAAGCTGTTTGGGTTCGCCGGCACCGACCCGTCCTTCCCACTGCTCGCCTTCCTCTTCCTCGTCGCTCTCGGCGTCGACTACAACATCTTCCTGATGGCCCGCGTCCGCGAAGAAGCACCACGCCACGGTACCCGAGAAGGAATGCTGCGCGGACTCGCCGTCACAGGCGGCGTCATCACCTCAGCAGGCATCGTGCTCGCCGGCACGTTCCTCGTACTCGGGGTACTCCCACTCGTCGCGCTCACCGAGATCGGCTTTGTCGTCGCCCTCGGCGTCCTGCTCGACACCACACTCGTTCGAAGCGTCCTCGTCCCCGCACTCGTGCTCGACCTCGGCCCACGAATCTGGTGGCCCTCACGCGCCTCCACCGAATCACAAGCCTCGCCCTGCTAGCAGCCCACGTGTTTGCCCCGAGCCCGCCGGAGAGACCGTCACTCACGAGCAGCGCGCGCACGGCGGAGCGGCGCCGCCCGATGGTTCACGGTGGTCACTCAAGTGGTCACTCAACACCCGCAATCGCCCTTCCAGAGCCAAACCTGGTCTGTCTTCAAAACCGGCAGGCCGTGGTAACCCCACGGTTGGTAGGTTCGACTCCTGCGCCGCTCCGCTAGTTGAAAGGGCGCATGGTCAGGCCGATTCTGCGCGTACCGGTGCGGTGCCGCGCCGCTTGCTGACGGGCGACTCTGTCGTAGTTGGCCGCGACTGCCTCCCAGCAGCCGCAAGCCGGCGCTCTACGGCGTTTCTGTCGAGGAGACAGAGGAGCTTGTCTTCGCGGATCGACTTGCTGGCGAAGTCAGCCAGTTCCGAAAGAGACGAGTCAGCGTGGGAATGACGAGCCAGGTCAGGGCGGCGACCATCAATGCGCTCAGCGCAAGCGTTCGGAGCGGTAGCGGCCATGCAGCCATCGTTGGCCCCAGTACGGCGAGGATCAGCGTAATCACCGCATACGCCCCAGCCCACGTGAGGAGCGCGAGCTTGTAGCGGACTGGTCGACCGACGTGTTGCTGCTTCAGTTCATTCTGCCGCATTCGGCACCTCTCCAAGTATGGGTTCGGCATTGGTTGATCTCTGCGCAGCGACTACGAGTTCGCACGCGCGACTGTGATGCTGCCTACGGCACGAAGCCCTCTACGGATTCGCGCTCCAAGAGAAGACGCTGCCCGAGCTCGGGGTAGGCGCTTTGGCGATGGAGCGGAGCGGCGACGGCAGAAGCGACGCTGAACTCGACGGCGTGCTGCGACCTTTGCGGCCACCCGTTCCCGGCGCGCATGCTCGTGCAGGGGAACGGTTGCAGGAGTACGTCGAAGCCGAGGCGGCGCCACCCCGCTCCAAGGAGGGCAGCGCCGAGGCTCAAGACGCTCGCACCTGAGATGCTTGCCGACCCCAGCGGCGACGACCGGGATGGACGCGTGGCGAGCGCGACTGCCGGTTCCACGCCGAGTAGGGTCGCGGGTGAGCATGCACGTTGTGAACGTCGCGGATCATCCGGACCTTGTAGACGTCATCGGCCGTTGGCACTGGGATGAGTGGGGCGCCAAGGTTCCCGGTGGGTCGTTGGAGAGTTGGACTTCGAGCCTACGTGGCGAGATGGGGCGCGACTCCGTACCGTCGACGTTCGTGGCACTCGATGGAGACATCCCCGTCGGCTCCGTGTGTCTCGTCGAACACGACATGCCTGACAGCCCCGACCTGGGACACCTGACACCGTGGGCGGCGTACACCTTCGTCGTTCCGACGCGCCGGCGACGTGGCGTCGGCCGCATGTTGCTGGCGCACGCGGAAGCCGCGGCTGCAGCGATGGGGTTCACCCGCGTCTACCTCTATGCGACGACGGCTAGAGTCTTCTACCAGCAGCTTGGCTGGGATCCGCTGGCCGACGACTACTACGAGGGCGAGTCGGTCACGATCATGGTCCGCGATCTGGAGACGCCCCACCGCTGAATCGTCGCGAGGGCGGGAGCGGGCCTGCTCCGCTCCGAGCCACTCGGATGGTCACTCACTGCCCACGAAGGGGCTGGTTGGGCGGAATCCGCGCCGTCTTCAAACCGGCAGGCCGTGGTAACCCCACGGTTGGTAGGTTCGACTCCTGCGCCGCCTCGCTCGATGACGGCATGATCGACTCGCCCGGATCGGCGGCCTCGCAAAGACGTCGCCGGAGGACGGCGATGTGGACAGCGCTCGGAGATGCGATCAGGGCAACGCGGCCAGGCGCTGTTCCAACTCCGCGCGCTCGACCGCGTTGCTGCTGAGCGCGATCGCCCGCTTGTACGCTCCCGCCGCGGCCGCCGAGTCTCCCGCCCGCCGGAGCAGCTCGGCGTGCGCCGCGTGCAGCGGCTGGTAGCGCTCGAGCGCCGGATCGGCGAGGAGCGGCTCGACCAGCGTCAAGCCGGCGGTGGGCCCGTCGGCGAAGCCGACCGCGACCGCCCGGTTGAGCTCGACCACCGGCGACGGGTTGAGCCTGCCCAGCGCGCCGTACAGCTCGGCGATCTGCGCCCAGTCGGTGCTCTCGGCGTCCGGGGCCCCGATCTGGAGGGCGGTGATCGCGGCCTGCAGCTGGTACTCCCCCGGGCGCCGCAGCCTCACCGCGCGATCCAACCGCGCGAGCCCGTCGGCGATTCGGCCTCGGTCCCACAGCGACCGGTCCTGCGCGTCCAGCGCCGCGTACCGTCCGTGGACGTCGACGCGGGCAGCACGCCGCGCGTCGTGCAGCAGCATCAACGACAGGAGGCCCCAGACCTCGGCGTCGTCGGGCATAAGCCGGGACAGGAGCTCGCCGAGGCGGATCGCCTCGTCGCACAGCTCCCCACGAATCAGGCGATCGCCCTCGGTCGCCACGTACCCCTCGTTGAAGATCAGGTACACAACCCGGAGAACCCCGCGCAGGCGGTCGGGCAGCTCCTCGTCGGCCGGCACCCGGTAGGGAATGCGCGCCTCCGCGATCTTGCGCTTCGCGCGCACGATCCGCTTCCCCATGGTCGGCTCGGCGACGAGGAACGCGCGGGCGATCTCGCCGGTCGTCATGCCGCCGAGCGTCCGCAGCGTGAGCGCCACCCGAGCCGGCATCTCCAGCGCCGGGTGGCAGCACGTGAAGATCAGCCGCAGCCGGTCGTCGACGATCGAGATCTCGTTGTCCATGGTTGGCTCGTCCTCCTGCTGGGCCTCCAGATGCGTCAGGTCTGCCAGCCGCGCGGCGCGATCGGCCACCGACCGGGCCCGGCGCAGGCGATCGATCGCCCGCCGTCGCGCCGCCGTGGTGATCCACGCCCCCGGATTGGCCGGAACACCGTCGGCCGCCCAGGCCGTGACCGCGGTCTCGAACGCGTCCTGCACCGCGTCCTCGGCCAGCTGGAAGTCGCCGGTCTGCCGGATCAGTGTGGCAAGCACGATCGCGCGCTCCTCGCGAAACACCCGCGCGACTGTGGCCGACACCTGGTCGGCCGGGTGACCGCCGCCGCTCATGCCAGGTCGTTGACCGACTCGTCGGGGACGTCGGCGCCGGCCTCGCGCGCCACGTCCAACCATTCCTGGGCCGCCATCACCGGGCGCACCTCAACCGTCCCCCAGCGCGCGCCCGGAAACCTCGCGGCCTGACTGAGCGCCTCGTCGAGGTCGGCGCAGTCCAGGATGTAGTAGCCGGCGAGCACCTCCTTGGTCACCGCGAACGGCCCGTCGGTGATCTCCGCCTCTCCACCACGCACGCGTACCGACGTCGCGCTCTCCGTCGAACGCAGGCGCTGGACGCCCACCAGCAGCCCCGCCTCACGCAGGCTGCGGTGGAACTCCACGAACAGCGGCAGCTCCACCTCGTGTGCCGCTTGCTCGGCCGCGTCGACCTCCTCCTCATACACCAGCAACATGTACTCAGCCATCGCTCCTCCCATCTAGGTGTTCTTCGCCGCACGGACGGGGCCTCATCATGACGTCGCCGCACACCACGCGATTTGGACAGGGCTGTCGCTGTCCAAATCGCCCTCCCTGCTGCGACGTCTTGTCGAGGCCATTTCCTGGACGAACACGAGCGCACGACAAGGAGACTGTGATGAGCACGAAGCCGACAATCGACAGTAAGACACTTCTGGTGACCGGAGCCAACCGGGGCCTCGGACAGGCGCTGGTCGACGAAGCCTTGAGGAGGGGCGCGAAGCGGGTGTACGCCGGAACGCGCCGGCCGCTTGTTCACCCCGACCAGCGCGTCACGCCGCTGACCCTGGACGTCACCGATCGGGCGCAAGTTCAACGGGCGGCCGAGACAGTCGGATCACTCGACATCCTCATCAACAACGCCGGCGTCGCGCTGCCCGATGAGTTGTGCGATCGCGACGTGCTCGAACGGCACCTCGCTGTCAATCTCTTCGGCACGTGGAGCGTCGCCGAGGCCTTCCTCCCGCAGCTCACGCAGACCGGCGGAGCGGTCGTCAACGTCCTCTCCGTGGCCGCCTGGGCGGCCGTGCCGGTGCTTCCGGCCTACTCGATTTCGAAGGCGGCCACGTTCTCGCTGTCGCAGTCGCTGCGCGCGCTGGTCGCGCGTCGCGGCGTGACCGTCCATGCCGTTATGGCCGGCCCGATCGACACCGACATGGTGCGGGATCTCGAGATCCCGAAGAGCTCGCCCGAGTCGGTCGCTCGGGGCATCTTCGACGGGGTGGAGAACGGGGAGGAGGAGATCTTCCCCGACCCGATGTCCAGGCCGATGGCGGAGACCTGGCGCGCCGGTGCGGCCAAGGCGCTCGAACGCCAGAACTCGGCGCTCCTGGCAGCAGATCCACGCGCCGCATGATCCCCCGTCCGGTGACGAACATGAGGAGAAGGGCACATGACTGAGCATATGACAGACCGCAGGATCGGCACGCGCGACGAGTGGCTCGCCGCACGCGAGCAGCTGCTCGTCCGCGAAAAGGAGCACACCAGGCTCGGCGACGAGCTCGCCCGGCAGCGGCGCGAGCTGCCCTGGGTGCGAGTCGAGAAGCGGTATCGCTTCGACACGGACGACGGCGAGAAGTCGCTCGTCGAGCTGTTCGACGGGCGATCCCAGCTGCTCGTCTACCACTTCATGTTCGGCCCCAGCTACTCCGCCGGCTGCCCGGTGAACTCATCGATCGCCGACGCCGTCAACGGCCTGCTCCCACACCTACACGCTCGTGACGCGACGTTACGTGCTCGTCTCGCAGGCGCCGCTGGAGAAGCTGCAGGCCTACAAACGCCGCATGGGCTGGAGCGTTCCTTGGGTCTCGTCCGCGGGCACCGACTTCAACTTCGACCTCGGCTTCTCGCACACCGAGACACAGGGCCGCGAGGCCGTGGCGCAGATGACGAGGGCCGGCCTGCCGCCGATCGTCGAGCAGAACGCACGCGCGGCGGGCACCGACATCGTCGGGTACCTGACCGAGAGCCCCGGCTTCAGCACCTTCGCCCACGACGACGGCGCCGCCTACCACGCCTACTCGACGACGTGGCGTGGACTGGAGTTCCTGATGAGCTACTACCCGATCCTCGACCACGCGCCCAGGGGCCGCGACGAGGGTGAGGACTGGCAGCTCTGGATCCGCCGCCACGACGAGTACGGGAACGCACCGAGTGAGGTCGGCAGCGGGCGAAGCAGTTGACCCGATGCGTGCGGGCGGCCGCGCGCCTACCTGTCCTCGTGTGTCGAGATGCTGATCCGGGGAACCGGTCAGCCAGCAACCTCGCAGCCCAATTGACACCCCCGGGGGAGAGATGAGCCGGTTGGCAGGTGGCGGGTGACCCGCGGGGGTGTCGGCGAGCGGTGAGCTCGTCGCCCTCGACGAGCAGGACCGCGGCGCGTGGGACCACGAGCTGATCGCCGAAGGCCACGCCCTAGTGCGGGCACGCCTCGCTCAGCACCGCTCCCTCGCGGTCACTCAGAGGGTCACTCACTACCCGTAATCGCCGTTCCAGAACCACATCCGCTGTGTCTTCAAAACTGGCAGGCTGTGGTAGCCCCACGGTTGGTAGGTTCGACTCCTGCGCCGCTCCGCTGGCGCCACCCGATGCGTTCGACTCATACGCCTCGTACGCGCGGGCCATCTGTCTGGCTCACTGTTTTCCTGGTGTCGCGGCGACGGTCCGTCTGAAGCCGATGCGTTGGATCATCTTGGCGAGGGTGACGACGAACCCGAGCGGGTAGTGGCGGCCCGGATCGGTATGGCCGCTGGGGTCGATGCCAGCGATTCCGACTCGGCGATGGGTTGTCACGCCGGGTAGGCGTGGATCGCTGCGACGCGAGCGGGATGCCGTACTCGCCGTGTGCCCAGGCGAGGAGGCGGGCCACCGCGTAGAGCTGCTTGCGCCGCCTGCGCTTCCAGAAGAGGCTGGGGAAGGTGGCGAAGCCGATCTGCTCGATGCCGATGGAGCCGGTGTTGAGGTCGCCGACATGCCACTGGATCTTGTCGGTCGCCGCCCTCGCCGACGTTTCCGTCCTCGTCGACGACGAAGTGGGCGCCGTACTTGGCGAGCGAGCCATCCGTGAATTCTTCTGGGTATGCCAGAACTTGAAGATGCCGCGGATCTCCTCAATGCCGGCGGTGTCGTGGGATTCGGTGTCGTGCAGGACGATCCGGACGGGCGTGTGCGTGCCATGCACCCACGGCTTGGGGTCGTTAACGTCGATCCGCGGGAGCAGGACATGCCTCAACGCCGGCAGCCTCCCAGCCCGAGGGCCGCTGGCGCAAGGCTCGTCACCGCGTACCCGCGACGTCCCTAATGATGCCCGGTTCGATCCACCGGCTGCCGGACACATGCCCCCTTCGAATGCCGTCCGGATTATGGCGCCGAAGCGCCACAGCCATGTCCCGCTTCACCTCGAAGCGTTCCTCGTCGCGCAGCGCGATTGTGCGCACACGCACAATCCAAATCGAGCGGCACGTTACTCCTCGGTCGTGCGAATTGCAACACCAACGCAGCGAACAATCCGGCGCCGCTCCGCAAGGCCAAATGGCGCATGGTTGGGCGGAGTCCTCGGACTCCGAGTGGACACGCGATTCGCGAACGCCCGTTCGTTCAGCTTGACAGGTTCTATCAGGACGCCGTATTGTCGTCTTGACTGACGGAGAGCGGGTGAATCGATCGATGGTGGGAAGGCTCGCCGGGCTGACCGTAGCGCTGATGCTGGCAAGCGGAGTGGCGCCGAGCTTGGCCGCGACGGTGACCGTCGATTGCGGCGCGGGGGATGACTTACAGGCGGCGATCACCGCCGCGCCGTCGGGAACGACGCTCGATGTCTCGGGCACGTGCGCGGGTGTGTTCACGGTTGGAAAGCACCTCACGTTGCGGGGCCGGCCGATGGCGACGCTGGATGCGCAGGGGCAGGGGACGACGCTCACCATCACTCGCGGAGGGGTGCGCGTCTCATGGATGACGATCACCGGCGGGAACGATGTTCGAGATAACACCCGAGGCGGCATCCTCAGCGACGGCAACCTCACCCTCAATCACGTCACTGTGACTGGAAACCAGGCCCGCGCCGTAGGCGGGATCCAGAACGGGTTTGGGACGCTTACCCTCGATCACTCGAAGGTGACGCAGAACACGTCCACGATCGCAAGTATCGGCGGCATTTACAACCAGTGCGGCACGGTCATCCTCCGCAACTCGACGGTCAGCGACAACGCCGGTACGGGCATCTTCAACGACAGGTTGTGTGGAACGGAGTCGGTAACGATCGCCGACTCGACTATCAGCGGGAACGTCTCCAGCGTCCAAGCCGGAGGGATCGATAACCGGGTCGCCATGACGGTCGTCCGATCCACCGTCGCGAACAACGCGGGCCATGCCGGGCAGAAGCCCGGCGGGATCGCAAACAGCGGCACGCTCACAGTCATGTTCTCGACTATCAGCGGGAACATCGGCCTGGGCGATTCCGGCGGGATCGACGACGCTCCGGGACACCCGGCCACGATCACCGCGTCGATCATCGCCGGAAACGCGACCACCACCGGTAGTGCGTATGCGTGGGACTGCGCTGGCCCGCTCATCTCGAACGGCTACAACCTGATTGGCACGACCAACCAGCCGTCGATCTACCCGAGCCACCCATGCTCGTACACAGCCGACGCGACCGATCAGGCGGGAGGACAAACGCCGATCAAACCGCGCCTGCTTCCGCTGGCAGCGCATGGTGGCTCGACCCAGACAATGCCGCCGCGCGCCACGAGCCCCGCGGTCGATGCGATCCCGCTCGACGCCCTCGCCCTGGACGGAACCACACGACTGTGTCCGGCCTCCGGTTCGACCGATCAGCGCGGTAGGCCACGCCCCAACGGCCCCGCCTGCGATGTCGGCTCCGTGGAGAAGTAAACACCAGGCGATCCCGCCATCGCAGGCGGCTCGTGGTCACTCGGCTGGTCACTCGCCGCCCGCAATCGCCCTCCCAGACCCAAGACCTCGCCGTCTTCAAGACCGGCAGGCCGTGGTAGCCCCACGGTTGGTAGGTTCGACTCCTGCGCCGCTCCGCTAGGCCCCAAAACCCGCGCCCCGAACGGGGTTGCGGGCCTTCGCCGGTGATCCGGGCGACCAGGGGTCGATCCCCATATGGCCGCAGGGAACCTCACCCAGCGGCCCACCGAGGGGCCGCTGGAGGGACCGCTGGGCCGCCGATGCGCGACCTCCGCCGCGGTAGGACTCAGGGCGACGCGCGCGAATCCGATGGTGATGACAACTCAGACGCGCCTCGAGCGTCGCCTTGACCGGCTGATAGCTCATGCGGTGACTCCGCGGACGGCGGCGGCAGTGATCGCCTCGGTGACGACGACGATCACTATCGGCGCTGGTGCGCTGATGACGCTCGTCGAGCACAAGGGGTTCCCCTCGATCGGCTCGGGACTCTGGTGGGCCGTCCAGACCGTGACGACCGTCGGTTACGGCGACCACGTTCCCGAGACCGCCGCGGGCCAGATCTTGGCTTCGATCGTGATGCTCCTTGGGATCGGATTCATCACCGTGATCACTGCGTCGATCACCGGCGCCTTCGTGGCACGGACGCGCAAGGACGAGCGGGCCGCGGGCGCGGACGGCCCGTCCGCGGAGCAGTTCGATGAGATCGTCGAGCGTCTGCGGCGGATCGAAGCCGCCATGAACCAGCGCCCGTGATCACGCGTGCACCTCACCCAGCCGCCCACCGAGGGCCGCTTGAGGGCCGCTGGGGATGGGGCCGGGATCGGGGCCCGAGGCCCTAAAACGGCCTTAGGGCGGCTGGCCTCCGACCCGAGTCGGGATGAACCCCGGGGTGGGGCCGCCGAGCGGGGAGGCGGCTGGAGAGCTGGCTCATGATCGACGCCAGGGTGCGGGCCGAGGCGCTGTGCGAGTCATGGGTCACGCCTCGATCACCATCACCCTCGACCGCTACCAGCACCTGCTGCCCGGCGCTCACGCCGAGGCGGCGGGCCTGCTCGACCGCTACCTGGCCCACACGGGCCACGGCCGCTGACCGTGATCTTGACCGCTCCTACAGGATTGCCAGTCGAAACGCCGAAGGCACGCGATGTGGCAGCAGACCACTCGGTTACGGATTGGGTCTACCAAACGTCGCACGAGGTCGGTGGCTTCGTCATCTCTGGCGTGATCGGCCTCGCCGTTGCGAAGCGCGCTCATGTGTGGGAGACGGTCAACCAGATCGAGTGGAGGACCGTTGCGGTGGTCATCGTGTTCACCACAACACTTCTCGGCATTGTGCTCGCGGTCTTAGTGGCGCTCTCCGAACTCTGATTTGCACAGGCCGGGTGGGGAGGGGCCGCTGGAGGGGCCGCTGACCCCGCGAGCCCGTATGGCTGGGCCGAACCCGGCCCGTCTTCAAAACCGGCAGGCCGTGGTAGCCCCCACGGTTGGTAGGTTCGACTCCTGCGCCGCTCCGCTAGGCCGAATCGTGCATTGTTGACCCGTGACGCCTGCCCGCTCAGCGGAGTGTCCTGAACGCCTCTCGCAGCTCCGACGAGAAGATCTCTGGCTCTTCCCACGTCGCGAAGTGGCCGCCCTTGTCGACCTCGTTGAAATAGATGACGTTGGGATAGCTGGCCTCGACCCAGCTGCGTGGAGTCCGCCAGATCTCGCCCGGGAACGTGGTGAAACCGAACGGGATCGCCGGCGGCGGCAGGGGCTGGCGGCCAGCGGCCGGGGCGTCAGGCCCGTAGGCCTCCCAGTACGACCGGGCCGCAGAGGCTCCGGTGCCCGTCAGCCAGTAGGCCGTGATGTTGTCGAGGACGTTGTCCCGGGTGAGGTTGCCCGAGGGCTGCCCGTCGACGAAAGCGCGCGCGATCTTCTGGTAGGCGTCGGTGTCGTGGTCTGCCATCCAGGCGGCCAGGGCGACAGGGGAGTCGAGCAGGGCGTAGCCGATCGTCTGCGGTCGGGTGGCCATCTCGACGAAGTAGCCGTTTCCGGACTGCCCGAACGTGGCGATCTGCGCGGCCGCGGCGCGTTCCTCGTCCGTGTCCGTCGGCATGGTGCCGCCGAGCGCCGGCACGAGCAGGTTCGTGTGGATTCCGATCAGCCCCTCGGGTGCCTGGCGGCCCATCGCGTCGGTGACGCCCGCGCCCACGTCGCCGCCCTGGGCAACGTAGCGGGTGTAGCCGAGGCGGTGCATGAGCTCGGCCCAGGCCCGTGCGGTCCTGTCCAGGTCCCAGCCGATCTCGGCCGGCTCGCCCGAGAAGCCGTACCCGGGTAGGGAGGGCAGCACGAGGTGGAAGGCATCCTCGGCGCTTCCACCTTGCGCGGTCGGGTCGGTCAGCGGGCCGACGGAGTCGATCAACTCGATCACGGAGCCGGGCCAGCCGTGGGTCATGATCAGCGGCAGCGCGTTCTCGTGCTCGGACCTGACGTGGATGAAGTGGACCTCCACGCCGTCGATCTCGGTGACGAACTGCGGCAGCGCGTTCAGCCGCGCTTCGACGCGCCCGAAGTCGTAGTCGGTCGACCAGTAGCGCGCCAACTCCTGAATCGTCGCCAACTGCACGCCCTGCGACCGATCTCGGACGAGTTCTTTGCTGGGCCAGCGCGTCGCCGCAATGCGTCGACGCAGGTCATCCAGGGCCTCACTCGGAATCTCAACCTGAAAGGGGTGGACGTCTATGCCGGAGTGGACGGTGCTACTCATGACCAGCCTCCTTTGGGTGGCATGGGTCTCGTCTTCTCTGGTTAGGCCCCCGATACTACCCCTGCGCGCTTGTCGACACGGCCGAGGTCGATGGGCCATTCACAAACGAGTCGCCGGCCGGCGACCGGCGCGCCTGCTCGGGTAACCACCCCCGAGCAGCGGGCACCGCCGCGCGTGGTTCGGCCGCTCATCGCCTAGAGTCGGGGGGGTGCGCAAGTGGCTCCCGCTAATGATCCTTGCGTCGGCCCAGTTCATCATGGTGCTCGACTCGAGCGTGATGAACGTCTCGATCTCGCAGATCGTCGAGGATCTGAACACGACGGTGACCGGGGTGCAGAGCGCGATCACGATGTACACGCTCGTGATGGCGGCGTTCATGCTCGTGGGCGCGAAGCTCGGCGACATCCTGGGCCGTGATCGGGCGTTCGGTCTGGGGCTGGCCGTGTACGGGCTCGGCTCGCTGATCACGGCGCTAAGCCCGAACCTGACGGTGCTGCTGATCGGGTGGTCGGGGACTGAGGGGCTCGGCGCGGTGCTGGTGATCCCGGCGATCGCGGCATTGACCGCCGCGAACTACGAGGGCAAGGAGCGCGCGTTCGCCTACTCGATGATCGGCGGCGCCGCGGGCGCGGCGATCGCGGCGGGCCCGCTGATCGGCGGCTACGTGACGACGACCTGGAGCTGGCGGTACGTGTTCGTGGGCGAGGTCATGGTGGTGATCGCGGTGCTCGTCGTCCACCGGATGATGAAGCGCGCGCCCAAGCCTGAGCACCCACCGACGTTGGATTACGGCGGCGCAGCGCTGTCGGCGGTCGCGTTTGGCCTGATCGTGTTCGGGATCCTGAAGAGCAGCACCTGGGGCTGGATCCTGCCGGTCGACGCGCCGACGATCAACGGGCACAAGATCACGCCGCTGGGGTTCTCGCTGGTGCCGTTCTTGATCATGGGCGGCTTGGTGGTGCTCGGCTGCTTCTTCGCGTGGGAGGAGCACCGCGAGCGGCTCGGCAGGAGCACGCTTCTGAACCGCGCGCTGCTGAAGATCGAGTCGCTGCGCGCCGGCCTGTCCTCGCTCGCGGCGCAGCAGTTGATCGTGATGGGCACGTTCTTCGTTCTGCCCGTGTACCTCCAGGTCGTGCTCGGCTTCGACGCGTTCGAGACCGGGAAGCGGCTCTTCCCGATGTCGATCTCGATGCTGGCCGCTGCGCTCGCCGGGCCGAAGGTGGCAGCCCGGCGCGGGCCGCGGACTGTCGTCCAGGTTGGCCTCGGCGCGATGGCGATCGCCGCGCTCGTGCTGGTCGGGACGATTGACGTGACCCTGAACGGGACGGCGTTCGCGGTGTCGCTCGTCTTCTTCGGGATCGGCGCCGGCCTCCTGATGTCGCAGCTCGGCAACGTGATCATGTCGTCCGTCCCGCCCGAGGATACGAACGAGGCCGGGGGGCTCCAGGGGACGGCGCAGAACCTCGGCGCGTCGCTGGGAACCGCGTTGATCGGCTCGGTGCTGCTGCTCGGGCTCCTGAACGGGTTCAACTCGCGGATCCAGCAGAACCCCGACGTGCCCCCCGACGTGAAGACGCAGATCTCGAAGGCCACCGAGACCGGCATCCCGATCATCACGACCGACCAGGCATACCAGGCCCTCCGCGACGCCGGGCTGACATCAGCCGATGCGACCAGCGTCACCGACGACTACGCCGACGCGCAACTCGACGCCCTGAAGACCTCGATGCTCGCCGTCGCGTTCCTGGCCGTGCTTTCATTCTGGTTCACCCGGCGCCTACCCGGAAAGCGCGAAGAACCCGCCTAGTACGCGAGCGCTGCATCAACGTAACCGAAGGACACGCACCAACTGAGCCACCCCGGTTACCAGAACCCGCCCGCTCCGTGGTCACTCAAGACCCGCAATCGCGCGTGGGGCTGCCAGACTGGCGCCCGACGCAGGGGCGTGTGTGGCTCTCGTAGAGCCCAACCATCTGTTCGGCGACGTGTCGCCACGAGTAGTTCTCGCGGGCGTGGCGATGGGCGTTCATGCCGCGCCGGGCGCGTTCGGCGTGATCGTCGATGGCGGTGACCATTGCATTGGCGAGGCCCGTTTCGTCGTCGGGGGGCACGAGCCAGCCATCGGGCTCGCCCGGGCTGACGTTGATGAAGCTGGGTGGGCCACCGCTGAGCGTGCCGATTACGGGCAGCTCACAGGCCATCGCCTCCAGATAGACCAGGCCGAACGGCTCGTCGGTTGACGGCGCGACGAAACAATCGGCGCAGCTCAGCCCAAGCGGGAGGTCGTCGTGGTCACGCCACCCGTCGAAGAACACCCCCTCGATGTGCTCGGACGTCACGACCGTATGCGGATGCTCACCCTCCCACTCACCCGGCCAACCGCCCCAGATGACCAGCGGAGCAGGCACCGACATCCGTTCACGTGCTCGAGCGTAGGCGCGAACCAGCAGCGGGACGCGTTTGAACGCCAGAAAGCGGCCGACGTACATCAAGATCGGTCGCGCCTCGCCGGTCTCGGGATCGAAAAACGCGTCGATCACCTCTGCCTCGCTGTAGCGGATGCTGCCCGGCGTCGAGGTCGCCTCATCCCAGCCCTGCGGCTCGCTCACGAGCCAGCGCAGCCAGTGTGACCGCCGTTGTTCGGGGCTTGGCCGGTGCGGGATGAAGTGATCGATGTCCACGCCGTTTGGGATCGAGTAGACCGTCCCTGGGTCGATCCCGAGCAGCTGCACTGCCTGGCCCAGATCGTGAGGAGAGATCGTGATCGTCGCGACCGCCCGGCGCGCCGAATCGCGCATCCGAGACGCCCACCATTCGGCATATGGCCCGCTGATGCGCGGCTCGGCCCGCGCGATCGCGCCAAGCATCTTCAACTCCGTCCCGTGCAGATGCGTCACCACCGGCAGCCGAGGAAGGGCCAACGCGGCGGCATCATGAATCGGTGTCAGGTGATGGAGGTGCAGCACCCGCGCTTGTGCCATGGCTTCGGACCGTGCGAGCACGGCTGCCCATGCAACCGCGATTCGCTCACCCTGTGCCGGAGACACCCATGGGAAGGCGCGGTCGGGCACTCCGGGGCGCGCCTCAAACGACGGATGGATCGGGAACGGCGCATCCATCGGATCCTCGCCCCGAGCCCACCGCGCGACCGCATCGTCGTACCGTGCAGGCACGATCTCCACACCGGCGAAAACCGACTCGGCGTTGCCCAGTGCCCCAGCCGGGCCGAGCGATCCACACGCCAACGTGACCGGCCAGCCGAAGGCCTGAAGCGCACGTGACAGATACCCAGCCACTCGCGCCGAGCCGCCCCGGGGGTAGAAGAACAGGCCCATTCCCACTGAACCCTGGACACCCGCCAAGAAATCAGCATATCCCGCGGAGCGAATCCCCAACCGGGTGGCGATCAGCTCGCCGCCCGAGCCGAGATCGCCTCGGCCTGGTTGATGCGGTTGGTCGCACCCTCGGCCCGGTCGATCTCGAGGGCCCGCTCGAGGTGGGGCTCGGCCTCGTCGTGGCGGCCCTGGTCGGCCAGGTGCTCGGCCCACAGGAGCCGGGTCAGCGCCTCGTTGGACAGCGAGCCGATGTCCTGCAGGATCTCGGCCGCGGCGCCGAGCCGGCCGCCGGCGATGGCGGACGCGGCCTCGTACCACGGGCTGGACACCGACGGCGGAGCGAGCTCGCCGAAGCGGTCGCCGCGGCCGGTCAGCCAGGCCGCCGTCGCTACCCACACGTTGACCTCCGCCGCCCCCTGCTGATCCATGGCGTACCAGCGGTCGACGGCCTGCGCCGCCAGCTCCAGATGACCCACGCTGGCATGGCAGATCGCGTCGTGGGCGTGCATGATCTCCTCGAGCTGCTGCTCGCCTGTCGAGCCGACGAAGCGGTCGAGCTCCTCGGCATCCGCCAGCGCCGGCTCCAGCATGTCCATCGACTCCGAGCGGCTTGTGAAGCCGACGAGGTCGCAGAACAGCACCGACACGACCTTGCGCTCCTCGCGCGACGGCGCCGGCACGTCCATGGCCGCGCCGCACGCCAGGCAGAAGCGAGCGACGTCGGGGTTGTCCTGGCCGCAGGCGGTGCACGTTGGCACGGCGGACAGTCTACGGTCGCGACACCTAGGCGACCGCGTAGAGCGGCCAGCGGCCCGGCACGCCCTTGAGCTCGCATTGGCCGCGGTCGGCGAACTCGAGACCTGATCCGGCGACCAGATCCCTGACCGTGCCCGAGACCAGCACCTCGCCGCTGCGGGCCTCGGCCGAGATGCGCGCACCGATCACCACAGCCAGGCCTGCCAGCTTGCCCTCGTGGACCTCGCACTCACCGATGTGGACTCCGATCCGGGCCTCGAGCCCGAGCGGCTCGATCCCTGCCACGATCGCCTGGCCGCAGCGGATGGCGCGTGCGGGCCCGTCGAACGTTGCGAAGAAGCCGTCTCCGGCGGTGTCACGCTCCTCCCCGCGGAATCGCAAGAGCTCGCGCCGCACGACCGCGTGGTGGCGGGCGAGCAGGTCGCGCCAAGCACGATCGCCGAGAGTGGCCGCGTGCTGGGTCGAGCCCACGATGTCCGTGAACATCACCGTCGCCAGCACGCTCTCGGGCACTTCTGGAGCCTCCTCGCCGGCGATGAACTCCGCGATCACGTCGACGATGTCCGGGCGAGAGGTAGATCTCGAGATAGTCCTCACCGCTGACCTGCACCGCTCGCGCGGACGGGATCCGGGACGCGACCTCCAGTGCGTTCGCCCGCTCGAGGCGCCCGATGGAGGACCAGCGTCGGCACTCGTACCGCCGGCAGCATGTCCCGCAAGTCGGTCTCCTCGAAGGCGCGGTTCAGGGCGTACGCCACCGCGGGGCTCGCCCCGACACGGAGGGAGGTCGCGAACCAGCGGCGATCCTCTTCGCTCGACATCAGGCTCGGGCACCCGTCGCGCATGATCTCGTCAGCCAGCGCGTCGGTCCCCCAGCGGTCGCGGACGTCCGCCAGCAAGATGGCGACCTCGGCGATTCTCGAGCCCGCCGCCATGTGCCATAGGATGGAAGAGCGCCAGCGCGGCAGTCCGCTCGGGGTACGTGGCGGCGTAGAGCGCGGCCATCCCACAGCCCTCGTGCGAGGCGAATCCGGTGCGGGCCGATCCCGCCGCGTCGAGGACGGCGTGGAGATCCTCCATCCGGGTCTCCAGGGTCGCGAACTGGCCGCCGTGGTCGGACAGACCCGTGCCGCGCTTGTCGAACAGGATCAGCCGGAAACGGGCGGCCAAGAGCAGGTAGAAGTCCCGCCACCTCGGATACTCCCACCCGAAGACGAGATTCGACATGTAGTCCGGCACGTAGACCAGGTCGGTGTCGCCCGTGCCCACGACCTGGTACGCGATCGCGACGCCGCTGCTTCGCGCGTACCGGATCTCCGGTGTCGCCATGCCGCGATTGTGGCCGACAGCAGTTGTGGAGGCAAACCGGCGACGGGCCGACGTGTCGGTGGCGTAGTTCTCCGCAGCGCAAGTTCGGGGTTCGCGCGGATGCGGCGCCAGCGGGCAGCGTGGATCCTCCGGCTCGTGATGCGCCAGGTCACGACGCAACGCTTCCGCACGCCGCTGCTCCTCGTGATCGGAGCACTCCTCGGGCTGGCATCTGCCGGCAGCGCCAACGCACGGGTGGTCCTCAATCAGCAGCGCGTCACGGTCACGCTCGTCGGTGGGATCTCGGCGGAGCCGTGTCCCGACCCTCATGGCTGCGCACGCGGGATCGTGGAGCTGCGTTGGGGGAGCTTCCACGCGCTCCACCATGTGCGATGTCTCAGGCCGCGAGGCCTGCACGTCGTCGCCGCCAAGCGGCATCGGGCGACGGTGTTCGCCTGTCGCAGGCTGTACCACTGGCGGTTGCCGTGAGCTTCACAGGTAGCGCCGGGCGCCTGCATACTCGGCGGCGAGCGCCGAGAGCGGGATGATCCTGACCGTCAGGCCGGTTGCCGGAGCTTCGATGACGTCTCCCGAGCCGATGAAGATCGCCACGTGGTGGATCGGGCCCGGTTCCACCGGGGCCGGCGAGGAAGACGAGATCGCCGGCCCGGAGATGCCGCGCGCGAACCGGGGCGCCGTTCACGGCTTGGCGATCCGCGTCGCGCGGCAGCTCGACCCCGAAACGGCGATAGACGCTGTAGGTGAATCCGGAGCAGTCAAACCCGAAGCCGGACGTGCCTCCCCATAGATAGGCGAGGCCGAGGAAGCGCCTGGCGACCCGGACGACGGCCGCGCCGGTGGGGGTTGGGATGGCACTGACCGATCGGTACTCGGCCACGCTCCGGGTTCGGATCGCGAGCCGCCCTCCGCGCGGCGTGGCCACCACGTCGTACGCGCCCGACCGGCCGACGACCACGAGGCGCGTGGCGAACGAGACCTGGATCCTGCGTGCGTGCGTCACGGGATCGCGGAGCCACGCCGTCCTGGCCCGGACGACCGCGACCGGGTTCGACGCGCGAAGCCGAAGCAGCGACAGGTTGCCCGTGAGCTGACGCGTCGGGAAGCCACCCCGGGTAGCCGCGCCGGTCGAGCGGCGTGGCCTGACCGTGTACGGCGACGTAGCTCCACCGTCCGTGCTGGCGGAGAACCGTGACGACCGATCCGTAGAGGGCCTGCGTCTGCACGCGGCCGACGAGCCATCGCCGGTCGCCGGTCGTCATCCGCGACAACCACAGTGGGATGTCGACCGGGTTCGCGGCCGACGGCCGGTCCATCGGCCGAAGCGCGGCCGGCTTCGCCCAGAGCGTCGCCACCGAGACGTCGACGACCGCTCGCCACCGACCCGCGGGGGCAGCGTGTGCGTGTGTGATCGCCGCGGCCGATGGCACACGAGATGCCTGGCCAGTGGGCGCCCCTCCGCAGGCAGCCAGGGTGAGCGCTGCGAGGACGATCAGCGCGAGCCGTGCTTTCCGAACCGATAGCCGTTGCGCCATCACTGCCACGCTAGACCGGTCGTGGGCGGCGCGCATCGGCGCCGACGCGCATCCGGAATGCGGCTTGTCCGCGAGCCTTTTGGAGCGTCCGTATGATGCGATCGTTGTCCAAACGGCTCCCGTTCCCCGTCGCCCTCGGACTCGCGCTGATCGGCTGCACCGCTCTCCCGGGGGGCGCGATGACGCCGGCCCTGGGCTCCGACGCCGCGGCAGCCCCGACTCGGGCGCAGATGGTCGGGCAGCGGATGATCGTCGCCTTCCGCGGCACGACGGCCAAGCCGGCCCTCCTGGCCCGCATCAGGGCCGGCCAGATCGGCGGTGTGATCCTCTTCTCGGGCAACGTTCGGAGCGCTCCCCAGCTCACCCGCCTGACCGCACGGCTCCAGGCGGCGGCCCGCGCGGGGGGCCGGCCGCGGCTGCTCATCGCGGCTGACCAGGAGGGCGGGCTGGTCAGGCGCCTCCCGTGGGCGCCGCCGAGGGCGTCAGCCGAGGCGCTCGGCGCGACATCGACGGCACACGTCGAGGCGGTCGGCCGCCGGGCCGGCATGGCGCTCCGTGCGGCCGGTGTCAACCTCGACCTCGCGCCCGTGGCCGACGTGCCGCGTTCACGGTCGAACTTCATCGAGGCCGAGCATCGAGCCTTCGCCACCGACCGGTTCACTGTGGCCACGGATGCTGCAGCTTTCAGCCGGGGACTGGAGGCGGGGCGCGTCCTGCCGGCGCTGAAGCATTTCCCGGGCCTCGGCGGCGCAGGTGCCGTCTCGACGGACGAAGGGCTTGTCCGGATCCGGGAGAGCAGGAGGCAGATCGTCCACGGACTGCTTCCCTACGACGTCGCGCTCAGGAGGTCGCTGCGCCCCGTCGTCATGCTCTCGACGGCGATCTATCCGGCCTACTCACCCCGCGCCGCCGCATGGTCACGGGCGATCGCGCGGACGCTCCTTCGCCATGACCTCGGGTTCCGCGGCGTCACGATCACCGACTCGCTCACCACGGCTGCCGCCGTCCGCCGAACCAGCCCGAGCGCGCTGGCCGTCCGAAGCGCGCGAGTCGGCGTCGACCTGCTCCTCGTCACCGGCCCCGGCACGACCTCGAAGGCAGCCTACGGCGCCGTGCTCGGCGCAGCCCGCTCCGGGGCCATCCCCCTCGCCGACCTGAAGGCCTCGTACGCCCGGATCCTCAAGCTGAAGTCGCGGATCTGACGGCGCTGGACGCGTCGCTAGCTGATCACGCGGCGCTGGAAGTTCCGCACGCCCACCCACAGGAACAGCGCGCTGAACCCGACCAGCGCCGGGTAGACGGCCCACAGCGACATGTGGCTGGACGAGGTGAGCGCCGCGCGTGAGCCCTCGTTGATGTAGACGAGCGGGTTGATGAGCACGAGATACTGGAGCCAGGAGACGTCGCCCAGCTTGACCGGCTCGAGCGTCGTCCAGGCGTAGTAGGTGCCGCCCAGGAAGGTCAGGGGCAGGATCACGATGCCGAACATGAGCGGCACGTTTCGCGGGTCGAAGATCGTGCCGAACGTGAGACCGAGCGCCGAGCAGGTGATGCACGCCAACGGCACCAGCGTGATCAGCGTGAGCCAGTGCACCTGAAGGTCGATGTGGATCGCGCTCGAGTGCACCACCGCGGCGATCGGGAACACGATCGACGCTGCCAAGAGGCCCTGAAGCGCGCCGAAGACGACCTTCTCGAGCGCCACCAGCACCACGGGCAACGGAGCCAGCACCCGGTCCTCGATCTCCTTCGTGTAGCCGAACTCCTGCACCATCGGGAGCGCCACCGCCTGGATCCCCTGGAACATGATCGAGAGGCCGATGACGCCCGCGACCAGCGTGGTCGCGAAGGCCGACTCGCCGACCCGGCCGCGCCCGGCGCCCACGCCGGTGCCGATGGTGGGGAACACGTAGAGGAAGACGAAGCAGAGCAAGAGCGGCTGCACGATCGTGCGGGGCACGAACTCGCGCAGGTGCTTTCGCAGCACCACCAGGTCGCGTAGGAGCAGCGCGCCGAATGCGACCCGGCTCGAGCGAACGGCCGAGTGGGTCTGGTAGAGGGCGTCGGCGGACGTGGTCGAAGCCATCAGTCGCGCAGGTCCTTTCCGGTGAGGTCGATGAACACCGTCTCGAGCGACGGCGGCGCGACCTGCACATCGCGGACCGCGAAGCCGGCGCCCTCGGCGGCATCGATCACGCGTACGAGCACGCGGTCGGCTCCGCGCACCGCCACCTGCACCGAGCCGTCGAGCACCTTCGCGGCATCGACGCCGTCGATCGTGCTGCGCAAGCTCGCCGCAAGCGCTTCCAGGTCGCCCTCGCTCGTGACGGTGACGATCGTGTCGGCGCCGACCGCTCGCTTGAGCTCCTCGGGCGTGTCGAGAGCGAGGATCCGGCCCCGGTCCATGATGCCGATCCGATCGCAGAGCTGATCGGCCTCCTCCATGTTGTGGGTGGTGAGGACGACCGTCTGGCCGGTCTCGTGCAGCCCACCGACGATCTCCCACAGGCCGATCCGGCTCTGGGGATCGAGTCCGGCCGTTGGCTCGTCGAGGAAGAGGATGGCGGGGTTGTGGAGCAGCGCGCGTGCCACCATCAGGCGCTGGGCGAGGCCGCCGGAGAGGGCCATGACGGGCGCCGCGGCGCGCTCGGTGAGCCGGAACTTGACGAGCAGGTCGTCGGCTGCGGCCCGCGACGCGCGGGCGCCCATCCCGAAGAAGCGGCCGTGGAAGTAGAGGTTCTCCCACACCGTCAGGGAGCGGTCGAGGGTGTTCGTTTGCGGGACGACGCCGATCAGCTGCTTGGCCACGGCCGGTTGGCGGACGACGTCGATGCCGCCCACGAGCGCCCGGCCCGACGTGGGGATGACACGGGTCGTGAGCATGCTGGCCGTGGTCGTCTTGCCGGCGCCGTTCGGTCCCAGGAGCCCGAAGATCTCTCCCTGGTGGACCGTCAGGTTCATCCCGTCGACCGCGGTCACGCCGCCCGGATAGACCTTGGTCAGGTCGATCGTCTCGATCACGGCGCGGGCGGCCACGAGCGATCACGATAGCGATCCGGCCGATCGGTCCCGCCGCCACGGGCCTTGCCATCGGCAGCTCGCCTCGGGCGGCCGGGTTCAGCGAGTCGCCAGCTGCGATGGACTCTGCTCGGCGGGCTCTGAGCTCTTGAGATCGGCCTTGTACGACTCCGCCCGGGACTGGAGCCGGGTGATCAAGAGAGTGGGAGTGAGTCCGAACACGGCCGCGAACAAGAGCCCGCCCTGGTTCACGCTCAGGTCGAAGATCTGCCCAAGGGTGGGCACGGCTGCCTTCGGGTTGCCGGTCGCCACCGTGAGCTCAGATGCGAACGCGGTCAGCACGACCCCTCCAACGCCCGCAAGCCCCGCGAACAGAGGGGCATGAAGCAAGCGCGCATACGACAATCCGAAATCGTCCTCGGCAATCGTGTCACGGACCGACGCGGCCTGGAGCTGACGAAACAGGCCGACAACCGCGCCGGTGAGATAGAACGCCGTGAAGGCGACCACGGCGCTCACGGGCACCTCGAGAAGGAACGCGATACCAAGAAATGCGTATGTGACGAGCCCGGTCGCGGCCACCGTGGCGAAGAGGTGGTTTCGGGCCCGTACTAAGCCCGCGCGCCGGTCGTCCCGGTACTCATTGATGGCATGACGGACCACACGCAGCACGGACCGGCAGGTGAGGTCATAGCCGTCCGGTTGGGTCGACCGAGTCGGCAGTTTGGGTAGGGGCATGGGCGTCTGCGGTCCTGCGATGGACATGAAACAGGCGCTTGCCTCCGGAGCCAGCGCGGTCATGGCGCACATGAGCTCGGCGCACAGGCGGTCCCGCTTGGGGATCGTGGAGCCCACGAGCCGGAGGCTGTCATGAACAGCCGTACCGATGAGCGCCGCGGCAGGTCGCAGCATCAGCAGCGCCTCTTCGGCGCGATGGAGGTGCCGCCAGAGATCCACATATCCCGTTCCATCGACCCATGCTCGCCCACATTCGCCAGAGTCACCTAAGGAAGAGCGCACGCGCTCAAGATGCAATTCAACGGACCGTGCAGCGGCGTCCAAGGCGGGATCTTGCCCTGCGGTCGGGGTGAGGTGTTTAGCAAGCGCAGACAGATCATCAAGCTCCTCTTGGAGCCTTCCGTAGGCTGATCTGTTGCCTCCGGCAGGGGTCGCAAGCCCTCTCGCCATGATGGAAAGGGCCAACCATGCGATCACGGCCGCAATTGTTCCCACCAAGTAGCACGGGGCCCTCCGTCGTTCAACCATCCGATCCAACGCGCTCGCGCGATGTAGAGCCCGACACTGAACGTTGCCGCGAGCCCGGGAAGGAGCGTCAGCAGCAGGACCGCCGTCGGTCGAAACCTCCGGAACCAGTTCATCGGGCTGCGACGTTGCCCGGGAATCGCCATCACAACCTCCTGCCCGAGATTGTTCGCTTGTGTGTCCCGCTGGACGCCCGGCCGTCCGCTCCTCTTCCCGGTCACCGCATGGCCCGCCGCGGCGGGTGACGGTGCGCTGCGGACGGAACCTCATCGCACGTAACTCGCGGTCGCTCCGCTCGAGACCTCCGCGGCGGTTAGCCGCTGATCACCGCCGCGAGCTCGTCCATCGTGTCCCGGACGAGTCGGCCGAAATCGCGGTGCTCGTCCTCGTCGATCCAGCGCTCGAACGCGGCCCGAAAGACGGCGACTCCGGCATCGGCGGCCAGGCGGGCGGACAGGGGCTCGACGCCGCGCCCGCGCAAGGCTTCGGCCAGGTCCTCGGCGAGGGCTGCGTACTTGATCTGCTCGCCCTGCTGCAGGCTCGGGTTGGCGGCGATGACGGCCTGCCGCCGGCGGGTCATGTCGCGGCGCTCGTCGAGCACGGCCCCGGCTGCGTCGAGGGCGGCCGTGACCGCCTCGATCGCGGTCATCGACGCGGGAGCCTCGCCGAGCGTGCTCACGAGGACGCGCTGCACCTCGCCCGAGAACACGACCTCGCGCTTGTCGGTGAAATGGCGATAGAACGTGCGCTCTGTGAGTCCGGCCCGCTCGGCGATCTGCGCCACCGTCGTCTGGTCGAAGCCGTGCTCGCCGTAGAGCTCGAGGGCCGCCTGCCGGAGGCGGCCGCGTGCGTTGGGCTGCCAGCGAGCCATGGGCCGATTGTAGTGACGTCAGTGGCTGTCATCGTATGCTAGGCTACGACAGTGACTGACATCACCCCGACCCGTTCTCGCCACCTGGTGCTGGTGATCTGCTCCACGGGCCTCTTGATGGTCGGGCTCGACGCGACGATCGTGAACATCGCGCTGCCCGCCATCCACCGCTCGCTGGGCTCCTCGCTGGCGGGGCTGCAGTGGACGGTGGACGCGTACACGCTCGTGCTGGCAAGCCTGCTCATGCTGGCCGGTTCCACCGCCGACCGCGTCGGGCGCAAGCGCGTGTTCCAGCTCGGCTTGCTGGTGTTCTCGCTCGGTTCGCTTCTGTGCGCGCTTGCGCCCACGCTGGGTGTGCTGATCGCCGCCCGGGTGCTTCAGGCGATCGGCGCCTCGATGCTGAGCCCGGTGGCGATGTCGATCATCCGCAACGTGTTCGTCGATCCGGCCGAGCGAGCCCGCGCGATCGGCGTCTACGCGGCGATGTTCGGGCTCAGCATCGCGCTCGGGCCTGTGCTCGGCGGCATGCTTGTCGGCGCCGTCGGCTGGCGGGCCGTCTTCCTGGTGAACGTGCCGGTCGGCGCGCTGGCGGTCCTCGCCACCCACCGGTTCGTGCCCGAGTCGCGTGCCGAGCGGCCGCGCCGGGTCGATCCCGTCGGTCAGATCCTCGTGATCGTCGGCCTGGCATCGCTCACGTACGGGACCATCGAGGGGCCCGACCACGGCTGGGCCTCGATCGACATCGTGGCGGCGCTCGCCGTGTCGGCGCTGGCCTTCGCCACCCTGATCCCGTACGAGCTTCGGCGGCGCGAGCCCCTCCTGGAGGTGCGCTGGTTCCGCAGCGCCCCGTTCTCCGGCGCCAGCGCGATCGCCGTCTGCGCGTTCGCGGCGCTCGGGGGGTTCCTGTTTCTCAACACGCTCTACCTGCAGGACGTGCGCGGGCTCTCTCCGTTTCGCGCCGGCCTGTGCATGCTGCCGATGGCCGCGATGGTCTTGATCTTCGCACCGCTCTCCGGTCGCCTCGTCGGCTCCCGCGGCCCGCGGCCGCCGCTGCTCGCCGCCGGCGTCGCGCTGACCGCCGCCGTGGCGTTGCTGACCCAGGTGCAGGCCTCGAGCTCGATCGCCTACGTGCTGATCGCCTACACGGTGTTCGGGGTCGGCTTCGGTCTCGTCAACCCGCCGATCACCAACACCGCCGTCTCGGGGGTGCCCGCCTCGCAGGCCGGCGTCGCCGCCGCCGTGGCTTCGACCAGCCGCCAGGTCGGCCTGACGATGGGAGTTGCGCTGGCGGGCGCGATCGCCGGCGGGAGCGCCGCGCTCGACGGTGGGGCCGCCGCCGGCTTCACCGCCGCGGTACGGCCGGCGTGGTGGACGATCCTCGTCGACGTTGCCGTCGTCCTCGTGCTTGCCGTCGTGTCCACGACGCGCTGGGCCGAGGCGACCGCACGCCGCACCGCCGAGGCGCACGCGTGACGTCTCGCCAGTAGATCCGAGGCGAGGAGTAGACTCGCGACGTCGTCTGACCGGGTAGGGCGTGATGATCGACTGGACTCCCATTGCGGCGTCGATCGCGACCGGCACGGCCGTGCTCGTCGGCACCGGGCTGGGAACGTGGTTGAACGCCAAGAACACGCGGGCGCAGACGCGGCACACGGAACGTCTCGAGACCGCCGGAGCGTTGGTAGCGAAGATCCGCGGGACCATCCACTCACTCGAGTACGCGATCGACCACCCGGATGACGAAGGCGCACGAACGAACACCCAGCACCACCTGGGGCAGTCATCTGACCTGCTCGGACCCGTGATGCTGCTGTTCGACGACACCACCATTCGCCATGCCGAGATCACGAGCTCGAGCCTCTCGAGCGCGATTGACGCCCTCGAGGATCGCGGCATGGCCGAGGCGATGAAGCACCTCAAGGCGGCACGGGCCGCTCAGCGAGAGTTCATCGCTCGTGCCCGTGGTGCCATCGAGGACGATTGATGCGGTGAGTGCGTGCTTCCGGCCGCCGCCCGACCTGCGCGGCCGCCGTCCTTAGCGCACGTAGCTGGCGCTGTTCACATCGACCGTCGCCCCGGTCGCGTGCCGCGCCTTCCCGGATGCGAGGAACGCGATGACGTTGGCGACGTCCTGGGGCTGGGCGACCTCGCCGAGGGCGGTGTCGTTTATGAACAGCTCCATGCCGTGCTCGGCGACCGCCGGCGCGTTGAAGGGCGTGTCGACGAAGCCGGGCGCGACTGCGAAGGCGGTCACGCCCTGGCGGCCGTACTGCCGGGCGATGGTCTTGGTCATGGCGACGACGCCGGCCTTGGCGGCCGCGTAGTGCCAGTACTCCGGATCCTCGCCGCGCCAGGCCGCGCGGCTTGCGAGGCTGACGATGATGCCCCCGCCGGGCTGCTCCCGGAAGGTCGCGATCGCCGCGCGGCAGAGCGCCGCCGGCGACACGAGGCAGATCGCGAGCGTGCGCTCCCACGACGCCTGCCAGGTGGCGAGGTCGGCGTCGGGATCGGCGGCCTCGTAGATGCCCGCGTTGTTGACGAGGACGTCGACGTGGCCGCGCCAGGCGAGCGCCTCGTGCCAGAGCGCGTCCGCCGCCGCCGGGTTGCGCAGATCGGCCTCGAGCGAGTGGGCCGAGTCGCCGAGCTCCGCGACGAGCCCCTCCAGCCGCCCCGCGCGTCGCAGGTCGTGAACCACGACGGCGGCTCCCTCCGCGGCGAGGGTGCGGGCAGTCGCGGCGCCGATGCCGCCGGCCGCGCCGGTGACGAGGACGACGCGCTGGCGTTCCGTGCTCATGTGCTCTCCGAGTAGTCGTAGGAGGGGACGGGCACGCCGTCGAGCGCGTCGATGCGGAGCTCGAGCGTGTCGAGCGCGACCGTCAGGATCGTCATGTTGTCGAGCGTGTGCCAGCCCCGCGACTCGGGCTGGTCGAAGCCGGAGGACGCCACGACGACGAGATCGTCATCCACCCGGAAGCGCAGCGCGAAGAGGTCGTGCGGGTCGCCGGGGTACGGGAGCGCGGTCGGGTTGTGCGCGTTGATCACGTGCAGGTGGCCCGGCGTCAGGTACATCGAGTTGAGCACCGGCGACGTGAAGTGCTCGAGCAGCTCGCGCGAGCGCGTCGCGGACAACCTCCGCGAACGGCCGGCCGCCCTCGAGCCCGGTCGTACAGGTAGAGGAACAGGCGCTCGCTGTCGGTCGAGCCGACGACCTCCGCCTCGAGGCGCGCCGGCAGGAGCTCGGGCAGGCGGTGCTGCGGGTGGATCGCGCCGTTCTGCGCGAAGGCCGCCCCGGGGCGCACGAACGGGTGGCAGTTCTCGAGCTCGATGGTGAGCCCGGGCGTGGCGCCGCGCAGGTGGACGACGTTCGCGCACCCGGCGACGCTCCGCATCGTCGCCGTGAACTCCGGGTTCTCGCCCGCGCTCCCGACCGCCCGCCGGCGGTCGGGGACGGCGCCGTCGACGGCCGTGTCGAGCGACGGCCACCACGCCATGCCCCAGCCGTCCGGGTGGCGCGGCGCGAGGTCGGCGAAGGAGGCGAGGTCGGCGTCGCCGATCGCCTCGGCCACGGTGAGCGGCCGCCGGGAGACGTGCGCGAGCAGGCGGCACATCAGTAGAGCTCGAAGTACTCGCGCATCTCCCAGGCGCTCCGCGCGGACTCGTCCGACCCGTCGCCCGCCGCCTCGTCGTGGCGGCCGAGCTCGAAGCGCTTCATCATCACGAGGTAGTCGACGAGCGCATCGCCGAACGCCTCGCGGTAGAACGCGCTTCGCTCGAGATCGTCGACGGCCTCGGCGAGCGACATGGGCAGCGGCGGCGCCTCGGCTGCGTAGGGATCGCCCTCGACGGGGTCCGGCGGCTCGGCGCCGCGGTCGATGCCGTCGAGCCCGGCCGCGATGTTCGCGGCGAGCCACAGGTACGGGTTCGCGGCCGGCTCGGAGAGGCGGTTCTCGACATGCGTGCCGGGGTCGCCCGGGCCGCCCTGGACGCGCACCAGCGCGCCGCGGTTGTCGCCGCCCCAGCAGATGCGGTCGGGCGCGAACGAGTACGGGCGGAAGCGCGCATAGGCGTTGGTGGTCGGGTCGCCGAAGACGGCCATCTCCCGCGCGTGGTCGAGGAGGCCGGCGACGAATTGGCGGCCGGTCTGCGACAGGAGCTCGCGGTCGTCCATGAAGACGTTCCTGCCGCCCTCGGCCTCGAGGAGCGACATGTGGAGGTGCCAGCCGCTTGGGAAGAAGTTCGGGAGCTTCGGCCAGCACATGAAGGTCGCGTGCAGGCCGAGGCGCGCGCACACCGCCTTCACGGTGCTGCGGAAGAGGATCATGGCGTCGGCCGCGGCGACGCCCTCGATCGGGCTGAACGTGATCTCGATCTGCCCGGGCCCCCACTCGTTCTCGATCGAGCGCGGCGGGATGCCGGCGCCCACGAGCCCATCGCGGATCGCCTCGAGCGTATCGGCGAAGGCGTCCATGCGGCTGTCCGAGAGGAACTGGTAGCCGCGCTCGATCGGCTCGACCTCGAGCGGCTTGCCCGGCGCGCCCGGCTGCCCCGTCTCGTCGAACCCGACCGACGCGTTCACCGGCCGCGTCACGTAGAGCTCGACCTCGATGCCGGCGTAGAGCTGGAGCCCGCGCTCGGCCAGGCGCTCGAGCTGGCGGCGCAGGAGCCCGCGCCCGTCGAGCGGCACCGGCTTGCCGTTTGCGAAGTACGAGTCGGACAGGATCCACCCCGTGCGGCTCCCGTACGGCAGCACCCGGAACGTCGCCGGGTCGGGGACGAGCGTGACGTCCGGGAAGCCCGTCATCTCCTCGATGCCGAAGCCGCCGCCCGCGGCGAACGCCGGCGGGAAGACGCCGTTGGCCGAGTCGAGGCTGTAGATCGCGCCCGAGAAGTCGGAGCCGTTCTCGAACGCGGAGGCGAGCGCGTCGCCCGACAGGTACTTCGCCCGCGGGATGCCGTGCTGGTCGACGACGATCAGCCGCACGGTGCGCAGGCCCAGCTCCTGGATCTGCCGTACGACCGCGCCGGCGGCGTCGCGCTGGGCCTCGTTGTGGAGGCCGTGGGTCGCGACGAACCCCGACGACCCCACTCCCAGGCCGGCGCCTCGGCCGGCGAGCTCGTCCGACACCCAACGCTCCTTCCGTTCGCGGCGGCCGTCGGCCGCCGGCGGAGAGCATAGTGAAGCGGCGCCCGGCCGGGCGGTCGCTACGCTCTGGCCGATGGAGGCGACCACCACCGCGGCCGTCGTCGCACCGGCCTCGGTGCGCCGCGAGGGCCTGGCCTGGGCGTTCGCTGGCGTCCTCCTGTTCTCGTTCTCGGTGCCGCTCACCAAAGAGGCGGTCGGCGGGTTCAGCCCGTTCCTCACCGCGACGGGCCGGGCCGTGATCGCGGGCGCCCTGGCCGCGGCGCTGCTCGCCGTCCGGCGGGTGCCGCTGCCGCCCGCGCCCCATCGGCGCCCGCTGTTCTTCACGATGCTGGGGGCGGTCTTCGGCTGGCCGATCCTGCTGGCGCTCGCCCTCGAGCGCACGACCTCCGCGCACGTCGCGGTGATCGCCGCCTTCATGCCGCTCACGACCGCGCTCATCGCCGTCCTTCGCACGCACGAGCGCGTCACCTGGCAGTTCTGGGCGGCGGCCGGCACGGGCACTGCGGCGCTGGTCGCCTTCGCGCTGTCGCGTGGAGGCGGGAGCGGCGGCGATCTCGTGGCCGACGGGCTCGTCGTCGGCGCGGTGCTCGCTTCGTCGTGGTGCTACGTCGAGGGGGCGTCCGTCACGCGCGCGATGCCGGGATGGCAGGTCATCTCGTGGGTCGTGGTGCTTGCGCTGCCCGTGACGATCCCGGCCACAGCGCTCCTGTGGTGGTCCGGCGGTGTCCGCGACGCGACTGCCCTCGAGTGGGGTTCCCTCGTGCTGCTCGGCGTCTCGTCCATGTACCTCGGCTTCTTCGCCTGGTACCGCGGTCTGTCACTGGCGGGGATCGCCCGCGGCGGGCAGGTGCAGCAGCTGCAGGCGCTCTTGACGCTGGTGTGGTCGGCCCTGTTCCTGAGCGAGCAGGTGACGGCGACGACCGTTCTCGTCGCGCTGGCCGTCATCGCGTCCGTCGTCTGGGCGCAACGGGGCAGGGTGCCGCGCGTGATGGCCCCGCAGGAGTAGCTCGGAACTAGTGCCGAGGAGGCTCGGAGTCGACCGGGCGCATCCCGATCGCCGGATCGATGCTCGTGCGCACGTCGACGATCGAGTCGCCGTAGCGACGCGTCTCCTCATCGGCGTTGGTCGCCTGCTCGCGGGCGTCGTTCCAGCGCACGAAGCCATAGCCGATGACGACCACGCCGGCGATGGCGAGGACCAGGCGGATGATGTCGCGCAGGCCCGTCTCGTTCACCGCGACGCGGCCGTGCTCGCCGGGGATGTGGGTGTAGGTCGTCGGAGTGCCGTGGATGACGAGCAGCCCGACTGCGATCAGCGCGAGCCCGGCGATGAAGATGCCGACGACCTGTCGGGGCGGCCGGCCGAGGTTTCGCAGGCGCATCATCAGCTCAGGTATAGCTTGGAACTGCGGGTGGCGCCAGCGGCGCGACCCTGGCCCTCCACGAGCACCATGCTACGATCGTCACCAACGCGCGGCTAGGGCGAGGAAGGGGCAAGGGTGAGACGACGCATCGGGCTCGTGGCGGCCTGCATGTGGGTTGTCGTCGCCGCGGGTGCAGCCGCCGGACGCGCTCCGCCCGCCACGAAGCCGATCATCGACCTCGCCTTCGCGAACATCTCCGGATCCACGGTGCCGGATGCGTCGGGACACGGAAACGGAGGTGCGGGGAAGAAGGGAGCCGTCGGGTCGGAGACCAGCTGGAGCCCGGGCACGAGGACGGACTCTCAGGGTCATACGGCAGTCGTCTTCGCCGGCAGGCAGAAAGAGCGGATCGAGATTCCCAACCGCGCGGGGAGTCTCGACGTCAATCACTTCTCCATCCTCGTGCGGTTCACGCTGAACGAGTCGGTCGACACCGATCCCGCACACCAGCGCTACGAGCTCATGGAGAAGGCGGGGAGCTTCTGGTTCAACGTCCGCGAGGACACGAGCCCCAGGTACCGCCTTCGGGTCGGCGGCTTCTTCAACGGCCGCTCAACCGACACCTTCACCGGGACACGCGTCATCCCGGGCAATACGCCGACCTGGGCTGTCGCCACCTACGACGGCGCGCATCTGCGTACATATGTCGCTCGCGGGGACGGCACCCATCTCGCCCTCGACAGGAGCGTTGCGCAGACCGGCACTCTGAACACGGGCGCGACCATCACCGGCATCGATGAGAAGCTGGTGGTCGGCGCCAAGCACCGGAAGGGGCACGGCCCCGGCGGGAGCGGCACCCACGAGATCGCGGAGGCGTTCTTCAACGGCACGATGTCGCGATTCCTGGTGTACAGCAGGGCGCTGACGCAGAGCCAGATCGCCGCGGTGGTCTCGGGCTCCGCCTCGAGCGCCAAGCCGGCCGCCGCCCGCGGCCCAGAACGTGATAGAAGTGGGGCGTGAGCGGGGACGTTCGGCACTCCGGCGCCTCGCAGGCCGGCGGTATCGACCTGGCCGAGGCAATCGCCCGTGAAGGGCCGGGCGACTCGCACGCCAACGATGCCGCCACCGTGCAGCACCTGCTGCGGCAGGTGCCGCTGTTCAAGGGGATTGGGAAGCGCCACGTGCGGTCGCTGGCGAGTCGCTGTCAGGTTCTCCGTTACCGGCCGGGCGAACCGGTGGTGCGCGAGCGCTTCAGCGGGGAGGCCTTCTTCGCGATCGCGGGCGGCCGGGCATGCGTGCGGCGTCCCGACGGCCACAAGGTCATGCTCGCCGAGGGTGACTTCTTCGGTGAGCTTTCGC
Source organism: uncultured Actinomycetes bacterium (assembly GCA_963821535.1). Classification (GTDB taxonomy): domain Bacteria; phylum Actinomycetota; class Thermoleophilia; order Gaiellales; family JAICJC01; genus JAICJC01. Next base: position 34,672 of record CAWGEC010000003.1, read on the forward strand.
TGATCGACGGAGCAAGTCGAAACGCGACCGTGGTTGCCGAGACCGACCTGATCGTGCTCAAGCTGAAGCGGCAGACGTTCCTCGACCTGCTGGACGCCGAGCCGACGGTGTGCCGGGCGCTCGTCGAGTCGCTGGTCGAGCGCATCCGCGAGATCGAGGCGCGTCCGTCCGGCTGAGGCGGACACGCCTGCGCTCGACCCTGCTGGTGGGGGTCGGTGCGGCGGCGGTGCCGGCCGCGATCGGCATCGCGTTCCTGGGTCGGTACGGGTGGGACCGCGACGAGCTCTACTTCCTGGCCGCGTCGCATCACCTGGCCGCCGGCTATGTCGACTACCCGCCGCTGATCGCCGTCGTCGGACGGCTGGTGGTGGACACGTTCGGCGCCTCGCTCGATGCGCTGCGGCTGACCACCATGGCGATTGCCCTGATCAGCGTCCCGGTGGTGGCGTTGTGCGCCCGCGAGCTCGGCGGCGGCCTGCGCGCACAGGCGGGCGCGGCGCTGGTGTGGGCGACCGGCCCGTTCGCGCTCGGCTCCGCGAGCATCTTCCATCCCACCATGCTCGATCTCGCCGCGCAGTCGGTCACGCTCTGGCTGGTCCTCGTCGCCGCCACCCGGCCGATGCCGCGGCTGTGGCCGTTGGTGGGCGTCGCCGCCGGGCTCGGGCTGGAGGCGAAGTACACGATTGCGACGCTGCTCCTGGCGCTGCTGGCGGGGTTCGCGCTGACGCCTGAGCGGCGCGTGCTGCGCACGCGGGGGCCGTGGCTTGCGATCGGGATCGCTGCCGTGCTGCTGCTTCCGAACGTCGTCTGGCAGATCGATCACGGCTGGCCGAGCGCCAGCTTCGCGTCCAGCCAACGCGTCCAGACGGCCGACGACACGCCCCCGCCGGCCTATGTGGCCGAGGCCGTGGCCTTCCTGGCCGCTGGTGCTGCCCTGGCCGTGGTCGGCGGCGTGTGGATGTGGCGCCGGCCGCCGCTTCGGCCGTTTGCCTGGGCGGCGGCGCTGGTGGTCGTCGGCTTCGGCCTGGAGCAGGGCCGCGCGTACTACCCGCTTCCGGCGCTCGTGCTCTGCGTGGCGGCGGGGGCCGTGGCGATCGAGCGTTGGCGGCCGGCGCGGCGCTGGCACCGGCCGGCGGCGGTGGCGGCGTTGGTGGGCATCCAGCTCGCGGTGCTGGCGGTCGCCGCCCCGCTGGTGGTGCCCGTGCGGACAACGGCGGGGATGGTCGAGTCGGGCGTCTGGAAGGACACGTTCTACAAGGACGAGATCGGGTGGCCGGAGCTGGTCGCGCAGACGGCGGCCGCCTGGCGGTCGCTACCGGCGGCCGAGCGCCGGGGCGGTGCGATCCTGGCCGAGAACTACGGTGAGGCCGGCGCGCTGGCGCGATACGGGCCGGCCCTGGGGCTGCCGCCGCCGCTGTCCGGCCACCTCAGCTGGCAGTACTGGCGGCCGGCGAGGCTGCCGCAGCGGGTCGTCCTCGCCGTCGGCTACGACGAGCCGGTGTTGCGGGGCATCTGCTCGGCTGAGCACGTCGTCGCCACGATCGAGAACCGCTGGCGGCTCGACAACGAGGAGCGCGGCCGCTCGATCGCGGTGTGTCATCTCGAGCGGCCGCTGGGCGCGATCTGGGACGACCAGATCAGGCGGGACGAGCTGTAGCCGTCCGGAGCATCGGCCGAGCCTGCCGCAGATCCCGGCTGCCGGCCAGCCGCCGGAACGGCCCGTCGGCCGCGAGCAGTTCGGCCGGGGCTCCCCGCTGGACGATCCGGCCGCGCTCGACGACGAGGATCTCGTCGGCGCGGCGGACGGTGGCCAGGCGGTGGGCGATGATGACCGAGCTGCGGCCGTGCAGCAGCCGGTCGAGCGCCCGCTCGATCAGGACCTCGGTCGGCCGGTCGATGTTCGAGGTGGCCTCGTCGAGGATCAGGATGCGCGGGTCGGCCAGCAGCGCCCGCGCGATCGAGATCAGCTGGCGCTCGCCCGCCGAGAGCCCGGCGCCGCCCTCGCGCACCTCGTGGTCGAGCCCGCCGTGCAGGCGGCCGACGAGCCGGTCGACGCCGATCGCGGCCGCCGTCTCGCGCACCTCGCTCGTCGGTTGCCTCCGGCCGCGCGAAGCGGATGTTGTCGGCGATCGTGCCCGAGAACAGGAACGGGTCCTGCAGCACGACGCCCGAGCTGGCGGCGGTAGCTGCCGAGCTGCACGTCGCGCAGGTCGATGCCGTCGACCCGACACGCTGCCCTCGCGCGGGTCGTAGAAGCGCGCGATCAGCTTGGCCAGCGTCGACTTGCCGCCGCCCGTCTGGCCGACGAGGGCGATGCAGCCGCCGGCCGGCACGTCGGATCAGACGTCGTGCAGCACCTCCGTCTCGCCGTAGGCGAAGCGGACCGCGTCGAGATCGACGGCGGCCGTCGATCGGCGGCATCGGGACGGCGCCGGGGCGATCGCCGATCTCGGGCTCGGCGTCGAGCACCGAGCTGATCTTGACCATCGCGGCGGCCGCCGACTGCATCTGGCCGTACACGTCGGACAGCTCCTGCAGCGGCTGGAACACGAGCTGCAGCAGGTAGATGGCCGTGATCAGCGTGCCGATCGTGAGCGTGCCCTCCGACAGGAACCGCGCGCCGACGACGAGCACGGCGCAGGTCGAGATCGCCCCCAGCAGCTCGATCGACGGGAAGAACACCGAGAACAGCTGTCTGGGCGTAGACGTTGGCGCGTGCGGTTCTCGCGCGTTCAGCTCGTCGAACTGCGCCCTGGAACTGCGCGCTCGCGGTTGAACGCCTGCACGATCGCCATGCCCGCCACCGACTCGGCCACGTGGGCCGTGACCGCGGCGATGCGGTTTCGCACCTCGAGCTGGGCGACCGCCGACTTGCGCTGGAACCAGCGCGTCGAGCACCAGCGCCGGCGGCAGGATCACCATCGCGACGAGCCCCAGCCGCCAGTCGACGATGAAGAGCACGATCACCGTCGTCGGCAGGAGGACGATGTTCGACGACCAGCGTCGGCAGGCCCTGCGAGAGCGCGTCCGAGATGGCGTCGACGTCGCTGGTCAGGCGGGCGATGATCCAGCCCGCCCGCTGCTCCGAGAAGTAGCGCAGCGAGAGCGAGGTCAGGTGGTCGAACAGGTCGCGCCGCAGCCCCAGCACGATCCCCTGGCCGATGACCGGCGAGCCCGCGGATGAGCGTGACGCTGGCAGGCCCAGCCGACCGCGTTCAGCGCCAGGTAGAAGATCGACGACGACCGTCAGCGTGTGCTCGTCGCCCTTGGCGATGCCGTCGTCGATCGCGGCCCGGACGAGCAGCCAGCCGCCGGACTGGGCGGCCGCGCTCGCCGGTGGCGACGAGCGACCAGGCCGGCGACGAGCGCCCAGCGGCCGGTCAGGTACCGGCCGAGGCGGGTGAGGCCGGTGCGGGCTATGCGACACCGATCTCGTCTCCGAAGAGGCCGGCGAAGACGGCGCGCCGCTCGAGCAGGTCGGCGGGCCGGCCGTCCTCGACCACGCGCCCGTCGCGGAGCACCGCCGCGCGGTCGGCCAGCGCGAGGGTGGACAGCCGCTGGGTGGCGACGATCACGGTGCGGCCCGCGAGCGCGGGACGCAGCCGGCTGACGCAGGTCGTGCTCCGTGTGCGTGTCGACGGCCGAGAGCGGGTCGTCGATCACGATCACGCGCGTGCCCGCAATCAGCGCGCGGGCCAGCGCCACCCGCTGGCGCTGGCCGCCGGAGAGGTTCACGCCGCGCTCGCCGATCAGCGTGTCGTAGCCGTTCGGGAGGTCGTCGACGAACGTCGGCGACGCCGGCGGCGTCGCACATCGCCTCCACCTCGTCCCAGTCGCGCGTCCGGCCGGCCGGCGATGAGGTTCTCGCGCAGGGTGATCGAGAACAGGATCGGCCGCTGGGTGATGACGGCGACGGCCGCGCGCACGTCCGCAAGCGGCAGGTCGCGCAGGTCGACGCCGCCCAGCAGCACGCGCCCTGCGGTCGGGTCGTAGAGGCGCGGCAGCCAGGTTCAGGAGCGTGCTCTTGCCGGAGCCGGTGGCGCCGCACACGGCCACGATCTCGCCCGGCATCGAGCTCGAGGTCGACTCCGGTCAGCACCTCCTCCTCGTCCGGGTAGGCGAAGTGGACGCCCTCGAAGCGCGACCGAGAGCGCGCCGGCGGGCAGGGCTCGGCGGCGTGCTCGGGCTCGGGCAGCCGCTGCACGAGCCCTCGAGCCAGGCGAACGTGCGGCCCGGCCGACGCGAGCGCGCGCTGCGCCAGGTTCAGGATCCAGCCGAGCGCCTCGAGCGGCCAGGCCAGCTGCAGCAGGATCGTGTTGAAGAGGACGAACTGGCCGATGGTGAGGTCGCCGTCGATGACGTCGCGGCCGCCGAAGAAGACGACGGCGGCGATCGAGAGCGTGGGCAGGAAGAAGAGCGCCGGGCAGGTGCTGGGCCTCGACGCCGGCCTGCTGCAGCGACGATGTCGCGGACCGAGGCTCGCCTTGGCGCCGAAGCGCTCGCGGACGTCGTCCTCGCGGCCGAACGCCTGCACCATCTCGATGCCGACGACGGCCTCGTCGGCGGCCTCGGTGACGTCGCCCTTGCGCCGCCTGCACGCGGCGCGAGATCGGCATGACGAGGTGTGCGAACCGCCAGGCGACGAAGCCGATCAGCGGCGTCGCCACCGCCGATGTAGAGGGTCAGGCGCGGGTTCACGAGCGCGAGCACGATCGCCCCGCCGATGATCATCATCGCGCTCTGCGACGCCCTGCACGACGCCCCAGCCGATGAAGTAGCGGATCGGGAACAGGTCGTTGGTCGCCCGCGACACCACCTGGCCGGTCGGGTGCAGGTCGAAGAACGCGCGCGGGAAGCCCAGGTAGCCCGCGTACAGCATCTCCCGCAGCTGGGCCTCGATCCGGACGCCGATCCGCGCGGTGGCGTAGCGGCGGGTGAAGTTGATCCAGAACCGTGCCAGGCCGAGGCCGAGGATGGCGAGCACGTACGGCCAGAGCGCCGCGGGATGGCTGGGCACGATCGCGTGGTCGATGGCCCGCTGGATGACGACCGCGACGGTCAGTGTGAGCGCGGTGTAGGCGAGCGCGCACACCAGCCCGATCACGACCAGGCGGCGCTCGCCCCACCACAGGTGCGACAGGCGGCGGACGGTCGGGCGCAGGGGATAGTCGTCAGGGTCGAACGGGTTCATCGGGAGACTCCGCCGGGAGGGACGGAGTCCAACGGGGGGACCAGCTCGACTTCCCGGGGCGGTGCCCCCAGACTAGCCGAGGAGCGCGCCGGCCGACCACGGCGCCGGCGGCGCCCGAGGCGCTACGTCAGGATGTTCACGGCCCGGGCGACGACCAGGATGCCGACGGCGAGCGAGATCGCCTCCTCGGACATCATCATGACCTTCGCCCACGGCTTGATCGGAGACACGTCGGTGGGGCTGAAGGCCGTCGCGGTGTTGAAGGACAGGTGCAGGTAGTCGACGAACGCCGGTGACCAGTCCTCGCCCACGTACTCGGGGTTCGTCATCTCCGGAAAGAGGAACGCCGGCCTCGCCGTCGAGCCCGCGGCGCGTGCCGCCGCCCCGCCGCGGTCGAGGTCCCAGTACCAGAGCCCGAAGGCGATGACGTTGGTGAGCCAGATGATGCCGCCGCACGCCAGAAGGACGCGCGCCGTCTGGGTGAACGGATCGCTGTAGATGATGCTGACCACGAGCCGCACCGAGGAGCCCGCGTTCACGAGCGTGATGAGCCCGATCAGGGCGCCGGTGAGGACGCGCAGCCACGTCGCCTGCCGATCGATCCGACCCGGGTCGCCCAGGATCAACGCGACGACCATCACGCCGACGACCGCGAGGAAGAGCCCCGACACGTCGTTGACCCGAAGCTCGGGCGGGAGGAACACGCGCAGGACTCCGACCACGAGCACGGCCAGCGCCATCGGCCAGCGCTTTTCCCCCTTCCCGGCTCCGGCCTGCATCACGGCACCCGCGCGGGCCGGAGGTGCTCCGATCGCGCTCGGCGCAGAAGCTCGATGCTGACCAGCACGACCCAGGCCGGGAAGATCAGGACGAACCCGCGGGCGTACGACACGCTCAGCAGGAGCACGAGTGCGACCGCGTAGCCGAGCAGCGCGAGCCAGCGCGGCAGCGTCGCCGTGTGCAGCCCGATGGTCGAGCTGACGATCATGAAGACCGCCGCGGCCCGGATCGCATACACGTAGAGCAGCGTGTAACCGAGGCCGCGCGCGAAGACGATGACGTCGGCGCTCGGAGGAGGCGCGTCCTGGAACCTGACCGCCGCCAGCGGCGCACCGGCTGCCGCAGCGGCCGCGTAGAGCATCGCGACGAACAGGATCCCGGCTCCCAGGAACACCGTGGCGAAGAACCGGTCCTCGTAGGCGCCGATGCGGTGGCGGACGGCCGCGACGAACCACAGGAAGGCGATCCCGGCGAACGGCACTACATAGAGGCCGACCAGGCTCAGCGTCCGGGCGTGGCCGCGGGCGTACCAGGCGGCGACCTCGGCGGCGCTGCTGCCTCTCGCCGGCTGTGGATAGAGCAGGACCACCGATGCGGTGAAGAGGCCGGCGAAGACCAGGCCGGCCACTCCGGCCGCAGCGGGCGTTCGCAGCTCCCGCGCGGCGGCCTCGAGCACCTGCGGCTCGACGGCGTTGTCGCGACCGGCGCCGGTTCCGCCCATCCGCACGAGTGTCCGGCGCAGAGGGCGACGGGCGCTTCACTCGGATCGGATGATCCTCGGTGCCCCGGTCGCCCGATGGTGCCCGCTCGTTCAGGAACGCCGAAGCACTCGCCGCAGGAGCGAAGGCTCCCGCGGCTGCGTCTTCCGCCACTCCTCCAGCAGCGGCAGGCGCCCGGCCTGGCGTGCGGCGTGGACGCATTCGGTGTGGGCGTGCCGTCTCCGGCCGGCGTCGCCCTCCGGCGCGATCAGCATGTGGCTCGTCATGGCGTGCAGGTGGTAGCCACACAGCGGGCAGCGATAGGTCGCCGGCTTCATGTTCCGCGCCGGGCGAATCGCCCACCAGCGTGCCTTGTCCAGCTTCGCCACCGCACGGAATCATGCCCGCAATCATCTAGCGTTCCCGGCGTGATCGCGTTCGTCACAGGCGCAGGCCGGGGGATCGGGGCCAACATCGCCCGCAAGCTGGCCGACGACGGCTGGGAGGTCGTCGTCGCCGCGCGCACGCCCGCGCAGGTCGAGGCGGTCGCGGACGAGATCGGCGGCCGCGGCGTCGTCCTCGACGTCACCGACCGCGAGGCCGTCGAGCGGGCGGTCGCCGATGCGGGCCCGGTCGACCTGCTCGTCGCCAACGCGGGCATCTCGAACCGGGGCGGCGCCACCTGGGAGATCGAGCCCGACGACTGGTGGCGGACGTTCGAGGTCAACATCCTCGGCGTCCACCTGTGCTGCCGCGCGGTGATCCCCGGGATGCTCGAGCGCGGATCGGGCCGGATCGTGATCACCGGCAGCGGCGCGGCCTACCTGCCCGGGCAGACCAGCACCGCCTACCCCGCGAGCAAGGCGGCGGTCTGCCGCTACGGCGAGTCGCTCGCCGGCGAGCTCGAGGGCCGGATCCCCGTGTTCTTCTTCAGCCCGGGGCTCGTGCGCACCGACATGACCTCGTGGGGGTCCGACGACCTCCCCTGGACGCCGCCGGAGCTGGCTCCGCAGCTCGTCGCCGCGCTCGCGACCGGACGCTACGACGCGCTCGCCGGCCGCTACCTCCACGCCGAGCACGACGATCTCGACGACCTGCTCTCCCGGATCGACGAGGTGCGCGAGCAGGATCTGAACGCGATCCGCCTCAGGCGATAGCCCCGCGGACGCTCCTGTAGGTCCGGGGCGTATCATCAGCACCTGGAAGGGCCAGCCCGAGCAGGAGTGCGTTGGTGAGGGTCCTGGACAGCATCAGGAGCAGGATCGACGGCGTCAACGTGGCGCGTGGCCGCTCGCGCCTCCTGTGCCTCGTGCCGGCCGGCGGCATCTGCGCCGAGATCGGGGTCTGGAAGGGCGACTTCTCCCAGCGCATCCTCGATACCGTCGATCCGGCCGAGCTGCACCTGATCGATCCCTGGCGGGCGATGCAGGACGATGCCTACGAGGACGCCTGGTACGGCGGCATGCTCGAGCACGGCCAGCGCGACATGGATGCGGTGCACCGGAGCGTGCTCGACCGGTTCGCGCCGGCGCGCGATGCCGGAATCGTCCAGATTCACCGTCTCCGCTCGGCTGAGGCCGCGCCACGCTTCCCGGACGCGTACTTCGACTTCGTCTACATCGACGGCAACCACTACGAGGAGTACGTGCGGGCCGATCTCGAGGCCTGGGCGCCGAAGGTGCGACCGGGCGGCGTCATCGCCGGCGACGACTACGGCCTCGAGGGCTGGTGGGACGACGGCGTGACGAGGGCCGTCGATGAGTTCGTGGACTCCGGCGCCGCGTCGCTCGTCATGATCGACCACACGCAGTACGCGCTGCAGACGCCCGGCCGCTGAGCGGTCAGCACACCCCCTCGCCGTCGAGCCGCCGGGCCGCGCGGTAGGCGGCCGCGGTGCGGCGGAAGTCGGGCACGTCGGGTTGCGCCCGGGCCGCCGCAGTCCAGAGGCGCGCGCCGACGAAGAGCGCGTTCTTCGGCGTCATCCGCGGCGCGTCCACCGATGCCAGAACGAACGCGCCGTAGAGCTGCGCGGTCGCGCCGGCGGCGCGCAGGCCGGCGGCGAGCGCGGCGGGATCGTGCGGCCGCGCCAGGATCCACACGCGCGACGGGGTGGCCCGCTGCTCGACCTGTCGGACGAGGCCGCACCCGGGCACCGGGTTGGTCTCGCGCCAGCCTCCGAGCGGGGAGCTGTCCGTTGCGGCCAGCACCGCGTAGGTTGCGTAGAGGCGCGCCTCCTCGCCCGGCTGGGTTGTCCCGGCGCTGGCGAGGAGGACGTCGTTGCCCTCGAAGCCGGCCTCGAGCGCGAGGCTCGCGTCGCGCAGGCCCGTGCTGAAGGTGCGCAGCTCGTTGGACCCCGCCACGACGCCTGGAGCGAGCAGGCCGGCGCCCAGCGCGATCGCGGCCAGCAACCACCACGACCGCCCGCGCCGCCCGATCTCGACGAGAAGGGCGGCGATCGCCGCCGCATATCCCGGCATCAGGAAGCTGAGGTGCCGCTCGGGCGCGAACTCCGTTGATGAGGCGGTGAGCACCTGCAGCGCCAGCAGGGGCAGAGTCAGCCACACCGTCACGACCACCGCCGCCCGCCGGTTCGTGATCCAGAGCACCCCCACGCCGGCGATCACGGCGATCCCGAGGAGCAGGGCGGCGTTGTGCACGTCGGAGCCGAAGGTGTAGCCGCCGATGCGATCCCAGAATCGCGTCGAGCTCAGGTCGACCACGGGGTCGCCCTTCCCGACGCCGTACTTCGTCTGGAGCGGCGCGTACACGGCGTGGAGCGCGGCGAAAGCGGCCAGCGCGAAGATCAGCGCGGCCCCGACCGGGATCAGCGCCTGCCGGCGAAGGCGCGTACGGTCTCGGGCGAGCACAGCCGGCGCCAGCCCGAACACGACCATCAGGCACGCCTCCGACGCCAGCGCGAACAGGCCGAACGGGTGCGCGGAGACGAGCAGCAGCGCAGAGAGCGCATACGGCACGACCCAGCGCCGCTGCCGCGTGCGCAGGAGGACGAGCAAGAGCCACAGGCTGCCGAACGCCGCCGCGATCATGGCCGTGTAGCCACGGGCGAACTGACCCAGGTGGATCATCGTCGGCGAGCCCGCCACGACGACCGACATCACCGCGCCGCCGTAGCGATCGAGGAGCTCCTTGCCGGTGCCGTAGGCGAGGGCGACGGCCAGGATCCCCAGCACTGCGGACGGCAGCCGCAGCCCGAGCACATCGCCGCGCCACCACAGGGCGGCATGCACGACGAGGTAGTCCAGCGGCGGGCCGTGCCGAACGTCGATCGCCGTATGGAGGACATCGGCCGCGGAGGTCTGCGAGGCGACCGAGAGCGTCACGCCCTCGTCGTGGTGGAGCGGCCGGAAGTTCAGCCCGAAGCCGAGCGTCGCCGTCGCATAGACGATCGTCGCGGCGCCGGCGACCAGCGGTGGCCAGTTCCTGGCGACGAACGACCGTGCGCGAAGGAGCATGTGCGCGCGATTATCGACGTGCGGTCGGCAGGCGGCGAATCCGAGGGTGGCGTTTACGCGTAGTTCCGGAGAGCACCGTGGTGGGAGGAGCGTGCGAACATGTCCGCGATGTGCACGGCGATATCTCGTCGATGATCGACGATCGAGGGATCGCGCACGCCTTCTGGCTGCGTGCGCCGGGCTGCGGTGAGATCCGGCCGGTGACGCTGCCCGAGCCGGGGCGCGACGACGTGGTGGTGCGCACCGTGCGGTCGGGCGTCAGCCGCGGCACCGAGGCGCTGGTGTTCCGGGGCGGCGTGCCGCCCGACCAGTACGCGCGGATGCGGGCGCCGTTCCAGGAGGGCGACTTCCCCGGGCCGGTCAAGTACGGCTACCTGAGCGTCGGCGCCGTGGAGCAGGGGCCGCCGGAGCTGCGCGGCCGCACCGTCTTCTGCCTCTACCCGCACCAGACCGCGTATGTCGTCCCGGCCGGCGCCGTCTGCGTCGTGCCGGAGGGCGTGCCGCCCGCCCGCGCGGTGCTCGCCGGCACCGTCGAGACGGCCGTCAACGCCCTGTGGGACGCCGCCCCGCTGATCGGCGACCGGGTCACGGTCGTCGGCGCCGGGATGGTCGGCTGCTGCGTCGCACGCCTGCTGGCCCGGTTCCCGGCCCTCGACGTCACGCTCGTGGACGTGGATCCCGGGCGGGCCGGCGTCGCGGCCGCCCTCGGCGTCGACTTCGCGCTCCCGGCCGAAGCGTCCGACGGCCGCGACCTGGTCGTGCATACCAGCGCGACGTCCGCGGGCCTCCAGCGGTCGCTCGATCTGCTCGCCCCCGAGGGCACGGTCATCGATCTCAGCTGGTACGGCGACACAGAGGTGCGGCTCTCGCTGGGTGGGGCGTTTCACGCAGGGCGGCTCGGCATCCGCTCGAGCCAGGTCGGCACCGTCTCCCCGGCTCGCAGCGGGCGCCACACGACGGCCGACCGGCTCGCGCTCGCGCTCGACCTGCTGCGCGACCCCGCCTTCGACGCGCTCCTCACCGGCGAGTCGCGCTTCGACGAGCTGCCCGACGTCATGGCCCGGCTGGCCGCGGGGAGCCTGCCGGCGCTCTGCCACACGATCACCTACGGCGAGGCGTAGGCCGTGTTCAGCGTGACCGTCCGCGACCACATGATGATCGCCCACAGCCTGCGCGGCGAGGTGTTCGGGCCCGCCCAGCGGCTCCACGGCGCGACGTACGTCATCGACGCCACGTTTCGCCGCGCCGACCTCGACGCCGACGGCATCGTGGTCGACATCGGCCGAGCCTCCGAGGAGCTGCACGCGGTGGTGGCGGAGCTCACCTACTCGAACCTCGACGACGACCCGGCGCTCGCGGGCATGAACACGTCCACCGAGGCGCTGGCCCGCGTGATCGCGGACCGGCTCGCAGAGCGCGTGCACGCGGGCGCGCTGGGCGACTCCGCCCGCGCAATCGACGGGCTGGTCGTCACGCTCCACGAGTCGCACGTCGCCTGGGCGAGCTACGAGAGGGCGCTGTGACGGCGGTGCACGTCGTGGTGCCGGACGGCATCGACGATCCGGCGCGGCCGTCGGGCGGCAACGCCTATGACCGCCGGGTGTGCGACGGGCTCGCCGAGGCCGGGTGGTCGGTGCGCGTCCACGCCGTGCCCGGGTCGTGGCCGCGGCCTGCCGCGACGGCGTACGCCGCCCTCGCCGGCGTTGTCGAGGGGCTCCCAGACGGCGCCGTCGTGCTGCTCGATGGGCTGGTCGCCTCGACGGCCCCGGACGTGCTGGTGCCGCACGCGCGCCGGCTGCGGCTGGTCGCGCTCGTCCACATGCCGCTCGGCCACGAGGGCGGAGGTGACGACCGGGCGCGGGAGGGCGCGGTGCTCACGGCCGCCGCCTCGGTCGTCACGACCAGCCGGTGGGCCCGGCGAGCGCTCCTCGAGCTCTACGGACTGCCCGGCGGCCGGGTGCACGTCGCCGAGCCCGGCGTCGATGCGGCCGATCTCGCACCGGGCACCGAGACGGCCGGGTCGCTGCTCTCGGTGGCAGCCGTGATCCCCGGCAAGGGCCAGGACGTGCTGCTCGATGCGCTCGCGACGGTGAGCGGCCTTCGCTGGGCCTGCGTGTGCGTGGGGAGCCTCGATCGCGACCCGGCGTTCGCCGAGGGCCTCCGCCGCCGGGCCCGGGACGACGGGCTGGCCGGGCGTGTGCGCTTCCCGGGGCCGCTGAGCGGCGCCGACCTCGCCCGCAGCTACGGCGCCGCGGACCTGGTCGTGCTGGCGTCGCGCGCGGAGACCTACGGCATGGTCGTCACCGAGGCCCTTGCCCGTGGCGTGCCGGTCGTCGCGACCGAGGTCGGCGGGGTGCCGGAGGCCCTCGGCCACGGCGACGACGGGACCCGGCCGGGGCTGCTCGTGCCGCCGGGCGACCCGGCTGCGCTCGCCGCCGCGCTCCGGGTGTGGCTCGGCGATGCCGGTCTGCGACAGCGGCTGCGCCGGGCCGCCCGCGAGCGGCGAGCGTCGCTCTCGCGATGGTCCGTCACCACGGCCGTCCTTGACGGCGTCCTGGCTGGAGCCGCGCCATGACCGTCGAGGAGATCCGGGTCAGCACCCGGTGGCTCGACCTCCGCGAGCCTGCCGACGCCGCGGCCCGGGCCCGCGACCTCGTCGAGCACCTCCAGCCGCGCCTTCCGGCGACCGGCCGCTGGGTGGTCCACGACCTGGCCTGCGGCACGGGGTCGATGGGCCGGTGGCTCGCGCCGCTCCTTCCGGGGTCGCAGCACTGGGTCATGCACGATCGCGACACGGACCTGCTCGAGGTCGCCGCCGTCGACCCCCCGGCTCGGCCGCCGACGGGGCCTCCGTCGCCGTCGAGACGAGGCGGTCCGACATCACGCGGCTCGATCCCGGCGAGCTCGCCGGCGCGAACCTCATCACCGCCTCGGCGCTGCTCGACATCTTGACGGAGGACGAGCTGGCCGGGCTGGTCGGCCTCTGCGCCGGGGTCGGCTGCCCGGCGCTCCTGACCCTGTCCGTCACCGGCCGCGTCCGCCTGGCTCCGGCCGATCCGCTCGACGCTCGTGTGGCGGCGGCGTTCGACGCCCACCAGCGCCGCATGACCCGGCGCGGCCGCCTGCTCGGCCCCGACGCTGTGGCGTTCGCCGAGGGGGAGTTCCGCCGGCTGGGCGCCGAGGTCCTCGTCCGGCCGAGCCCCTGGCGGCTCGGCTTCGCCCAGTTCGACCTCGCGGCGGAGTGGCTCACGGGCTGGGTCGGTGCGGCGTGTGAGCAGGAGCCGGGGCTGGCTCCCGAAGCCGCGGCCTACGCTGAGCGCCGGCTGGCCGAGGCCCGGGCCGGGGAGCTCGCCGTGACGGTCGACCACGCCGACCTGCTGGTGCTGCCGTGACCGGCCTCGGCCGCATCGGCTGGAGACGGGTGCTTCGGCTCGCCGGGGCGATGGCGGTCCTGGCGATCGTCCTCTGGCGGCTCGGCACGGGCCCGTTCGGCGACGGCTTGAGCGCGGTCGACGGCCGCGCGCTGGCCGCTGCGGCGGGCATCGGCGTCGTCACGACAGTCTGCTGCGCGTGGCGGTGGACGGTCGTGGCGCGCGGGCTGGGCGTGCCGCTCGAGCTGCGGGACGCTGTCGCCGCCTACTACCGCTCGCTCTTCCTGAACCTCACGCTCCCCGGCGGAGTCGTCGGAGACGTCCACCGCGGCGTGAGCCACGGGCGCGATGCGGACGACGTCGGCCGCGGCCTGCGGGCCGTCGCGTGGGAGCGCGGTGCCGGGCAGGTCGTCCAGGCCGTCCTCACCGTCGCGGTCCTGCTCGCGCTGCCCTCGCCGGTGCGGTCGCACATGGCCGTGGCCGCATTCGCCCTGGCTGCCGCGGTGATCGGCGTCGTGCTCGTGGGGCGGCTGCGCTCCAGAGGCGGGCGCTCGCGCTGGGCGCGGTTCCGAGACGCCCTGGCCGGCGACCTCCGCGATGCCGTGCTTCACCGCAGGGCGCTGCCGGTCGTGGTGGTCGCGTCCGCGGTGGTGGTCGCGGGGCACGCGGTCACGTTCCTGATCGCCGCGCGGACGGCCGGTGCCACCGCGCCGCCGTCGCGGATGCTGCCCCTGGCGCTGCTCGCGATGCTCGCGATGGTGCTGCCCAGCGTGGCCGGATGGGGGCCGCGCGAAGGGGCGACGGCGTGGGCGTTCGGCGCGGCCGGCCTCGGCGCGGATCTCGGCGTCGCCACGGCCGTCGTCTACGGCGTCATGTCGCTCGTTGCGAGCCTGCCGGGGGCGCTCGTCCTCGCGGGAGGTGCGCTCCCGCGCGCCCGGCCTCGCCGACGGCCCGAGGCGCCGCGTCCGCGCACGGTTCCGGTTCCGGTCCGGCGGGAAGGAGTCCGGGACGGCTGACCGCCCGTACACCCTGCTCTCGTGCAGCGTGTCGATCGACGGCTACATCGGCAACGCCGCGTCGCGCCTGCTCCTCTCCAACGACGACGACTTCGACCGGGTCGACGCGGTCCGCGCCTCCTGCGACGCGATCCTGGTCGGCGCGGCGACCGTGCGGATCGACAACCCGCGGCTCCTGGTTCGCTCGCAGAAGCGCCGCGCCGAGCGGACGGCCCGCGGCCTCGCGCCGACGCCGATGAAGGTCACCTTGACCCGGCGGGCCGAGCTCGATGCGCGCGCCGACTTCTTCACCGCCGGCGAGGCCGAGAAGATCGTCTACTGCGCCAGCCCGAGGGTGGTCGACGCCCGCGCGCGCCTCGGGCCGGTCGCGACGGTCGTCGACGGCGGCCACACCATCGAGATGCGGACGCTCACCACCGACCTCGCCGCGCGCGGCGTGGAGCGGCTGATGGTCGAGGGCGGCGGCAAGGTGCACACGCAGTTTCTGACCGACGATCTGGCCGACGAGCTCCAGCTCGTCGTCGCTCCGGTGTTCGTCGGCGACTCCGAGGCTCCGAGGTTCGTGCGCGACGGCGTGTTCCCCTGGAACTCGGGCCGGCGCGCGACGCTCGCCGACGTCCGCCGCATCGGCGACGTGGTGCTGCTGCGCTACGCGCTCTCGCCGCGGTTCCGGAGCGACTGACGCAGGAGGCCGATGCTGCGGCCGCTGCGGAACGGGGTCTCGAAGACCGCCGCGAAGACCCGCGCAAAGGCGATCGTCAGCGGCACGATCAGGGCGAGCGAGACCAGGAACGCCGGCACGCCCGGGCTGACCCGGCCGGCCACGACCCGCTCGTACACCACGACGACGATCGGGCCGTGCGTCAGGTAGAGGCTGTAGGACGACCAGCCGAGGCTGCGCAGCGGCCGCGTGTCGAGGAGACGCAGGAGCGGCGCCGGCTGGCCCGTCGCGAGCCCTGCCAGCAGGCACCCGACGGCCGGGCCGAGCGCCAGGTCGACCCAGAACAGGTGGTCGAGCGTCCACACCGAGCCCTGCCACCAGATCGCCGCGAGCACGGGCGCCGCCGCTCCCAGGGCGAGCCAGGCCCACGGCCACGACCTGCGGGCGGTGCCCGCGCCCACGATGCCGGCGCTCAGGATGCCCACCGCGAACAGCGCGGCGAGATCGGGCGGCGACTGGATCACGATGAAGTCCAGGTGGGCGACGTGCGGGCCGACGATGCCGACCGCCGCCACGACGAGCGTGACTGCGGCCGCCATGAGGATCGCGCCCCGGCGGCGGACCATCAGCAGCAGAAGCGGAAAGAGGATGTAGAGCTGGGCCTCGACCGCGATCGACCAGAACGCCCGGTTGGGGCTCTGCGCATGGATGAGGTTCTGCACCAGGGCGCCGTTGACGACGACCGACTTCAGATCCGGCGCCCCTTGCCCCGGCGGAGGGACGATCAGCCACGCGACGGCGAGGCTGAAGACCAGGGCGGCCCAGTACGCCGGGACGATGCGCCGGATCCGCCGGTGCGCGAACCGCGAGAGGCTGTCGAGCCGCCAGCCGTGCCGGGCCGGCGACAGGGCCAGCGAGAAGCCGGACAGCACGATGAACACCACGACCGCGAACCGCCCGTAGATGAACCAGCCGGCCCAGAACGGCGCCCGGGCCGCCGGGTAGCCGGGGAACGCCCGCAGGAAGATGTGGTTCAACACCACGTACAGCGCGGCCAGGCCGCGGATGCCGTCCAGCCCGGCCAGCCACTGCGGAGGCGAAGCGGGCGCCGCGGGCGCGGCGGCCGGCGCCGGCTGGGGGGCGCGAACCCGGGCCGCACCCTGCAGGTCGACGTTCACGGCGCGCTACCGCGTCCCCGGCTGGGAGCCGAATGCGCCGAGGAAGCGGTCGCGGAACGCGCTCATCCGCCAGACCGGCGCCGTTGGGCCGGGGCGCATGCCATCCGCCCAGCCCCAGCCGGCGATCCGGCGCATCACCGCCGGGTCGTGGGCGATGACCGAGATGGGCACGTCGTGACTCGCGCCGTATCCGGTAACGACGGTGGCGGGCTGGTGGTCGCCCAAAACGACGAGCACCAGGTTCTTTCGGCCGTAGTGCTCCACGAACGAGAACAGCGAGCGCAGCGTGTACTCGATCGACCTGCCGTAGCCCTGCTTGACGTCGCTCAGGCCGGACTCGTCGACCGGGAGCCGTTTGAAGATCGAGCCGTCTCCGACCCTGTTCCACGCGATGAGCGGCGGGATGCGGGTCCACGGCGTGTGGCTCGACACCAGGTCGACCTCGGCGAAGAGCGGGGGGCGGTGCGTCTTCGCGAGCTCGCGGCGCTGCAGGGCCTGGAGGACGAACTGGTCGGGCATGGAGGCGTACGCGTAGGTCGGGCCGTGGTAGCCGACGTTCCGGCGGTCGTAGACCTTGTCGTAGTGGTAGAACGACGACCCCTGCGCCCAGTAGCGGTCGTTCGACGGCACGTCGTCGATCGCCCGCCATCCGGCCCGCTCGAACGCCTGGCTGAGCGTGAGGCGATCGCTTCCGACGAGCTGGTCGTACCGGCCCTGGCTGTTCACCCAGGTTCCCGACTGGAGCGTGGAGTGCGCGAGCCAGCTCGTGCCGCCGAACGTCGGCGAGGTGAGCCAGCCGCTCCGGGACGAGAAGCCGGCGGCCCCGAGCTGCTGCGAACCGGCGTCGAGGACGGCGTCGACGCGCGGCGAGAACGAGGATCCCCGGACGGCGACCTTCCCGTAGCTCTCCACGAACACGAGCAGGACGTCCTTGCCGCGCAGGTCCGTCAGCAGCCGGCCGCCGGGCGTGCCCCGATAGCGGTCGCGGCGGATCTGGCGTGCGAACAGCGCTCCGTCACGCAGGCCGGCCTGCACCGCCCGCACCTCCTGGACGGCGAGGTCCGCGGCGCTCACGGATGCGATCCGCGCGCCGGAGACGAGCTCCGCGCCGAACGCCCAGCAGAGCACCCAGACGGCACCGAGCGCCGCCACCGTCTGAAGCGACAACCGGCGGTGGTGGGATGCGACCCGGGTCAGACGAAGGACCGCCAGGGTGGGGAGGACGAGCGCCGCGACGATGAGGAGCGCCACGCCGACCAGCGCCAGGTTCGCGTCCGTCCGGCCGATCGAGTCGCGCAGGGTCTCGATACCGATCGAGGTGTAGCGCCAGTCGTCGACGGGGTTGAACGGCCGGTCGAAGGCGGTGAAGAAGCCCAGGTCGAGCAGCTTCACGATGACCAGCAGGCCGAGCACCGGCCCGACCACCCAGGCCAGGACGCGGCGCGCGGTGCCGGGCAGGACGAGGGCCAGCGCGATGACGACGATCCCCTCGAGCGGCAGCCTGACGAACGCGCCGGGCGTGAGCAGGCTCGGCTGGTTGGGGGCGACGAGGGCGACCCACACGACGAGGAGGGCAAGCACCGTGAGGACGGCCGCCTGAGGCCCGCGACCCCGAGCCGCCGCCACGGGACGTTCAGAGGCGTGCCGGTGGCGCCAGAGCCACCAGACGTCGCGGCCGAACGACTCGGCAAGCAGGGCGAGCGCGACGGCGAGGGCCGCGCGCATCAGGGGCTGTGGCACGATGCCCGCCGCGGCGATCGTGAGCGTGATTCCCTGCGTCGCCGCGACGACCTTGCGCCAGTCGCGGCGCGGCAGCGGCGCGCGCATCCACGGGACGAGCCACCCGGCCGCGAGGAACACGTAGCGCGCCGCGCCGATCGCGAGCACCCACGCGCCCGCCGAGGGGGCGACGTACACGCTGAGGACGAGGATCAGGAACGCATCGACCTCGCCGTCCAGGCGGGCACCCAGCGCCGACTCCGACCGCGTGCGGCGGGCGACCCATCCATCGACGTAGTCGAGCACGAGCGCGACGGCCGCGAGCGCCACCACCATCGCGACCGGCACATCCCGCTCGAAGGAGTCCGCGGCCAGCGCCGCGACGCCCACGACGAGCGTCGCTCGGCCGAGCGTCACCCATCCCGCCGGGCCCAGCCGTTGCGCGGGGTTGCGCAGCAGGCCGCGCGCCAGCGCCGCGTCCAGGGTGACCGCGCACGCGGCCCCGACGACCGCGCCGGCACCGCCGACGCCGACCGTCGCCGTTATGGCCGCAAGCAGCAGCAGCTGGGCGACCAGGCCGGTCGCAGGGCCTCGAACCGCCCGCAGCCTCGCTCCGCGCGTAAACATCTGAGGGAACTACCGTGGACGCCGTGAACCGGTTTGTGATGACGCCGTGAGGCAGGACGACCGCATGCCGTTCGTGCGGGCCCTCCGGCGAGCCCGGGAGGCGGCCTACGCCCCGGGCGAGTACGTCGAGCAGGAGAGCTTCATGCGCGCGGGTGAGATCCGGGCGCTTGCGGAGCGGGCCGGCATCGCACCCGGCGTCTCGGTGCTCGACCTGTGCTGCGGCGTCGCCGGGCCGGGGCGGTTCATCACCAGGGAGCTGGGGTGCGACTACCTGGGGGTCGACCAGAGCGCGAGCGCGGTCGACATCGCCCGCGAGCGCGCCGGCGGCCTCCCCTGCCGCTTCGAGGTCGCGCAGGTCCCGCCGGTTCCCCCCGGCACGTTCGATGTGGTGCTCCTGCTCGAGACCATGCTGGCGTTTCCCGACAAGGAGGCGCTGCTCCTTGCGATCTCGCACGCGCTCGCCGCCGGCGGGCGGTTCGCCTTCACCCTGGAGGAGGGCCGGCCCCTCACCGCCGCAGAGCGAGAGCAGATGCCCGACGCCGACACGGTCTGGCTCACCCCGCTCGAGGAGATGCAAACGCTGCTCGAGCGGGCCGGGCTGATCGTCCGCTGGGAGGAGGACTGCACCCAGTCCCACCGTGCCATGGCCGACCGGCTGGTCGCCGCGTTCGCCGACGATCGGACGGCCATCGCCTCGCAGATCGGACGCCGGGGGCTCGACGAGCTGCTGGCTGCCCACCGGCTCTGGAGCGACTGGCTCGAGTCGGGGCGCGTCCGCAAGTTCGCGCTCGTGGCGGCGAAACTCGCGTAGTTCTCCCAAGCCGAGGTTGGGGTTCGCGCCGATGCGGCGAGACCGGGCCGCGTCAAGCCTGCGGGCATGGGCCGCGCGCTGAGGCGGTTCCTCCGGATACCGGTACGGCTCGCGATCGCGGCACCGGCTCGGGCGCGAGCTCGAAGGCGGGATACGACGCTGTGCTGCGCGCGGCCCGCTCCGGCACGATCTCCCTTGTCGACCTCAAGGCCTCGTACGCACGGATTCTCAAGTTGAAATCGCGGCTTTGAGCGTGCGCCGCGGGCGGCGGGGCTATCGTCCCCGTCCGTGTCGGCGGCCGAGGGGATCATCCGGGTCGAGATCGACGGCCGCCGGCCGACGATGGATGCGCTCCAGCGGCTGGCCCTCGACCACTCCGGCCACTTCACCGCGATGCAGGTGCGCGACGCATGCGTGCGGGGGCTCGAACTGCACCTCGCCCGGCTCGACGAGGGATCGCGCGAGCTCTTCGGCGCTGCGCTCGACGGGCAGCGGGTGCGTGCCCTCGCCCGCCATGCCCTCGGCGGCGAGGTCCGCGACGCATCGCTCCGGGTGATCGTCTTCGAGTCGGATGTGCCCGGCGAGCTGGCCGTGATGATCACCCTGCGGCCACCCGGCGGTGTCTCGCGAGCTCCCCAGGCCCTTCATGTTGTGGCGTACCAGCGGACGCTCGCGCATGTGAAGCACATCGGCGGCTTTGGACAGGGGCACCACGGCCGCATGGCGCGCCGTGCCGGCTTTGACGATGCCCTCTTCGCCGACCATACGGGCGCCGTCTCCGAGACGAGCATCGCCAACATCGGGTTCCTGTGCGACGGCGAGGTGGTGTGGCCGAGCGCCCCGGCGCTCCAGGGGATCACGATGCAGCTCGTCGCGCCGCGCCTCGACGGCGCCGGCATTCCGACGAGGCGGCGGCCGGTGCACCTCGCTGACCTGCCGTCGTGCTCGGCCGCATTCGTCACGAACGCCCGCGGCATCGCCCCCGTCGGCCGGATCGACGACGTGAGCCTCGCGATCGACCACGACCTCATGGCCGCTCTCGACCGGGTGTATGCCGAGGTGCCGTGGGACGCGTTCTGAGGCGTCGTCGGGACGGTGGGGGCGAGGACGCCGTCCGCTCGACTACACGCGCTGGCGGGCGCGGATCCCGCCGGAGAGCCGCGCGTTGAGCTGGAGACGCCCGCGCGCGAACGCGTCGACACGGCCCCAGCGCCCCGGGATGTCGAGCAGGGCGAGTAGCCCGATGCTCTCGGGGAGCGCCGGATCGACAACGAGGTGGTCGCCCAGAGGCTCCAGGCCGAGCATCGTGCGCAAGAGCAGCAGAGGGGCTCCGGTCGACCAGGCCTGTGGACTGCAGGCCGTCGGATACTGCACCGGGTACTTGGTCACGCCCCGTTCGTAGCCCCCGAACGCCTCCGGGAGACGCCCGTTGAAGACCGTCGCCGCGTCGAGAATCCCGGCAGCCAGCCGCGCTGCCTCCTCCTTGAAGCCGTAGTTCCGCAATCCCCATGCGATGAAGGAGGTGTCGAACGGCCAGACGGTTCCGACGTGGTAGCCGATCGGGTTGTACCGCCCCTCTCCTTCGGCGAGCGTACGGACGCCCCAGCCCGAATAGAGCCTCGGCCCGAGCAGGTGGCGTGCGACCGCCTTCGCCTTCGATTTCTGAACGATGCCGCTCCAGAGCAGGTGGCCGTTGTTCGACGTCAGCGAGTCGACTTGGTTGCCCTCGGTGTCGAGTGCGAGGGCGAAGTACTCGCCCTCCTCGACCCAGAAGTCGCGGTTGAACCGCCGCTTGAGGTCGGCCGCCTGCCGCTCGAGACCGTCGGCGAGGGCGGAGTCCTTCCAGACGCGCCGTGCCAGGCGAGCGCCTCGCATCTTCGCGTCATAGGCATAGCCCTGGAGCTCGCAGGTCGCGCGCGGGAAGGCCGGGAGCCGCCCGTCCCGGTAGGAGATGGAGTCCCACGAGTCCTTCCAGCACTGGTTCTCGAGGCCGGTCTCCTCGTTCCGGCGCTGGTACGAGACGTATCCGTTGCCCATCAGGTCGCCGTACTCATCGATCCAGTTCAGAGCCGCCCGCGCCTCGCGTTCGAGCTCGTGCACGAGCCGTGTGTCGCCTGTCCAGCGCTCGTACTCGTCAAGGAGCACCACATAGAGCGCCGTGGCATCGGCGGCGCCGTAGTACGGCGAGTGCGGGCGCTCTTCGAAGGCGGTCATCTCGCCGTAGCGCATCTCGTGGGGGATGCGGCCGGGATCCTCGTCGCGGAAGTCGTCGACTCGGGTTCCCTGCCAGTCTCCGAGCGCACGGAGGGTCGTGGCCGCGAGCTCCGGCGTGAACGGGAGCGCCTGCAGGCTCGTGAAGATGCTGTCGCGTCCGAACATGGTCATGAACCACGGGAGACCGGCGGCCGGAAGCGACTTCCCCCGTCCGGCAACGGGTGGTGAGAAGCGCAGCGCCGCGAGGTCGACGAGGCTCCGCCGGTAGGTCGTCTTCAGCGAGTCCAGGTCGCATTCGAGGCGGGGCGCATCCTCGAGCCAGCCCTCCAAGCTGCGCTCCATGTTCGGTCGGGCCCGCCTCTCGCCGCGCGCGTATTTCGGCCGGGCGTACGTTCCGCTCGCACCGGCGGCCGGGACTACGTCGAGGTCGGTTGTCCACTCGCCGCCGGGCTCGATGTGAACGGCGAAGGTCAGGCCGTTCTCGTCGATCTTGGCCGGTGCGCTCGCCGAGATCGCGGTCGCACGTCGAAATGTGTCTCGTTCGTATCCGAGCAGCAGCCGCCCTTTCTCGACCCGCGCGGAGTAGCGCCCCTTCTTCTCGAGCGCGTCCTTGACCTCGAACAGGTCGGCGAAGTCGCTGCCAACATCGACGCGAACCGTGAGATCGACCGGCTTCTCGTCGTGGTTCAGGATCGTGAGCTCCTCGTGGAATCCGTCGCCGACAGCGCGCCGGCGGATCACCGACAGCTTCGCGTCGACGTACACCGTGCCGGTCCCCGGTACGAGGAAGAAGCGCGTCTCGAAGTACTGCAGGTCGTCGACCGAGAGCGGATTCAGCCCCTCGCCGTTCACGGTCAGGATCCATCGGGAGAGGAAGCGGGTGTCGAACGAGAACAGGCCGGTCGGATCGGTGAGCGACGCCTCGATGTCGCCGCACGAGTCGCTGACCACGAACGTGTTTCCGTCGAGGATCGTGACGAGATCGGTGTTCATGCGCCCTTCCTTGGCGGTCCGGGAAACGCACGCTGGAACGCGAGCAAGAGCCCGCGATCGCCTTCGATCTCGACCGCTCCACGGAGGAACGCCGCCATCGCGTTCGTCTCACCGCTCGCGATGCGGTCGAAGAGCGTTCGGTCGACGCGTACGACGCAGTCGGCCTTGGCGTTCTTGTGCGAGACGGCGACGTCGCCCTTCGTCGATCGTGATCAGCCAGCGCTCCGCGCGCGCGCCGCCGTCCCTGAGGTCGAAGCGGAGCGTGCCCGTGACCTTCGCCAGCGCCGGTTCGTGCCCACGCGCCGCGAGCTCTTCGAAGAACTCCGTGGTCGCGTCCGTCATCGCATCAACCCTCCTGATGCTCGAGCTTCTTGGGGAGGAGCCAGGCCGCGCCCAGCCCGATGAGCCCGAACCCGGCGAGGACGATCATCGCGATCGCGTAGGACCGGTTTCCGGTGGCGACGACGGATACCAGGATCGTGCCGCCGATCGCCGTGCCGAAGGTCGAGCCCAGGTTGGACACGCTCCGCGAGAGGCCGGAGATCTCGCCCTGGAGCGCCTCGGAGAAGCTCGACTGCACGACGTTGACCGAAGGGGTGAGCATCCCGCCGAGGCCGAACCCGATGAGCAGCAGCCCGGGCACGAACGCGACGACCCTCGACGAGGCATGGACGAAGGCGAGCAAGAGCCCGATGCCCGCCAGCGTGATGAGAAAGCCGGCCACGATCAGCGTCCGCTGCGAGCGCCTCTTGGCGAATCGCTCCGCGGCGAACGACGAGACGAGGACGCCGAACGTCGCGGCGGTGAAGACGACGCCCGTCCCGATCGCGCTGTATCCCCGAACGGTCTGGAGGAAGACGGACACGACGAACGACGTCCCCATGAGCAGCAGCCATTGCACGTTCTGAGTGACAAGGGCGAGATTGCAGGTGCGGTTCTTGAACAGCCCGGTTGACAGGAGCGGCTCCTTGCCCGCCCGCTCGCGGGCCCGGATGTAGAAGTAGAACCCGGCGAGGAAGGCGAGTCCGAGCACCACGAACACGGCGAAGAGTGCGTTGTGGGTGCCGGCCTGGAGGATCCCGAAGACCACGCAGAACATGCCGACGGCCGAGAGGATCGCGCCCACGGCGTCGAACGGCTGCGTTGGGTCCGGCGGGAGCGGATCGACTAGGCGACGGCTCAGCAGGATGATCGTCGCGACGACCACGGCCTGGAATACGAACGCGGCCCGCCAGTCGATCCCCGTCGCGATCACGCCTCCGATCAACGGCCCGGCCGCCGCGCCGATCCCGCCGAGCCCACTGATCGCGCCGAAGGCCCAGGCGCGCTTGGTGAGGTCGCTGAACCAGAGCGTCGCGAGGATGTAGACCGGCGGGATCAGAAACGCGGTCCCGACGCCCTCGAACACCGAGTTCCCGAGGATCAGCACGCCGAGATTCGGGGCGACGGCGCTCAGGATGGCGCCGATCCCGTACAGCGTGAGGCCTCCGATGAGGCACCGCTTCCGGCCCCACCGGTCGGTCAGCTTGCTGCACGGGATCATCAGGATCGCCATGATCAGCAGGAACAGCGTGATCGCGGTCTGCACCCCCTGCACGTCGGTGTTCAGGTCCTTGCTGATGTCGGTGATCATCACATTCATGTTCGAGCCGGCGAAGCTGCAGATGAACTGGGCGAGCGCCAGCGGAAGGATCAATCTCCGCGGCGAGATCTCCGCCCGCCCGGGAGCCCGAGCCCCGCTCATCGCGACCGGATTCCCGGTCACGCGGTCTCACCATCGGAACGAGTCCGGGGCATATGGCGACGATGGCTCCGTGCAGCGCACGCCGCATCGCCCCGAGGGGGTGAAACGGGCGCAAAGCAGTTGCTTGTGCCTTCATCCGTTTCTACGGTTGGCCTGACCGCGTTGTGCGAACAGCTCTCGCGACGGCCCCTCAGTAGTCGCGCTCCTCCACGTACGTGCGGACCGCGGCCGGGTTCCTCGTGACGTGCGTCGGCCGCATCATCTCGTTGTCCTCGTGGTCGATGATGTGGCAGTGCCAGACGTATCCGTGCTTCCCGCCGGGGTCGAACGGGTAGAACGCGTCATGCGGGTGCGTGGTCGCGGGCAGATCGGTGGGTGCCCAGCGAACGACGATTCGGGTTATCTCGGCCGGCGGGCTGATGATGGTGTCCTTCCATCCGGCCTCGTTCGATGCGGGCGGCCGAGCGGCGCCGACGAGGAAGGGCGCGATGTCAGGGTTCCCGCCCAACGCCCGGGGGTTCCCATGGCGATAGTCGAGCGGCGGCCCCACGCCGGGACGATACGCGCCGCCGGCAAAGGCGGCGGCGTAGGCCTTTCCGTACGTGTCGACGTCGAAGCGCTGCCGGTTCATGAGCTGAAACTGCACGAGGTGCAGATGGATGGGATGGGCGTCCGCCGTCAGATTCACGATCTCCCATGCCTCGGTCTCTCCCTCGCGGGGAAGCTCCGAGTAGTAGCTGGTGATGCCGCGGAGCGTGATCGGGGTGAAGTCCGGCCGGTCGGTCCCCGGAAGGTCCGTGTTGTTCACGAGGACCTCAAGCGGGCCGCCGGGATAGTCGACGCCGCCGATGCTCGTGGGATCGCCAAGCACCTCGTTCAGCGTGAGTTGCCGCGTCTTCTGCACCCTCACACCCCGGGCGACGGTTCCGGATCGCGGATCGACGAGCCGCACCATGGGCCGCCGGAGCGGCGCCCCGCGCGCGGGGTCGTAGCTGGTGTCGGGGCTCGTCTGCCGGGTCACGCGGAACTCCATGATCCGGCCTGTCGTCTCGGGGTTGGGTGGGTCGCCGCCGGGCCACGGGGCGTTCGCAACGTTGCGGAGCACGAGCCGGCTGCCCGGCGCGAGGCCCGCGAAATCGACGATCACGTCCGCGCGCTCGCCGGGAAGCATGAGCAGGTGCCGCAGCTCGGTGTCGCCCGCGTTCGGGTCGATCTTCACCGGCGTGTCGAGGTATCCGCCGTCGGTGCCGATCTGCCAGATGGCCGGTCCGGGTCGGTGGCTGTGGCGGTGCTGGAGGAACATCTCGTATCCGCGCGCGTTGGAGCCGTTCAGGATCACGAACCGGTAGCGCTTGGGCTCGACCTCGAGGAACGGCCACACCTTCCCGTCGACGAGGATCGAGTCGCCGATGAACTCGGGCACCCAGTAGGGATGCTCGGGGTTGGGGATGAACGGCACACCGGCGGGGAAGACGAGCTGCCCGTCCGTGTCGAACATCCGATCCTGGATGACAAGCGGCGTCGGCGGGAGCAGGGTTCTCGGCGGCGGGTTGGCGGGATCGGTGATCAGGTACGCCCCCGCCAGGCCGGCGTACACGTTCAGCCGGGTGAGCCCCAGCGTGTGATCGTGAAACCAGATGGGCGCCGCCTCCTGGACGTTCGGGTAGCGGTAGACGGCGTGATCGGCATGCGCGGAGCCGTTTCTGCTGTAGTAGCCGTGCCCGGTAAAGCGGCCGTCACTCGTGTACCACGAGTCCGGGCCCCCGTCGATGACGGGAGGCACCTCGCCGCCGTGCAGATGGGCCGTCGCCGGGATCGGGCCGCGATAGTGGCGCGCGCACATGCCGGTCGCCGGCCTCCCGGCCTCAACCGCCTCAGCGCACGTGTTTGCCTCGCCGTGGAGCGGATCGGCCCAATGGACCGTCTGGTCGGTTGCGGCGACCCATGCGCGCAGGTGCGTGCTACCCGTCCCTCCGAGATCGTTCACCCACTTCACCTCGGTCGGCATACCGCGCTCGGCCACGATCACCGGGCCCAGGTACGAGGATCGCCCCTCCTGGCCCGGCCGGAGGTATCCCCACACCCAGGTGCGCGGCATCCCCGCCGGCAGCACCTGCGTCCGAAACTCACGCATCCGAAGCTCGATTCGCCCCTGGCCGGCCTCGATCACCTCGAGCTCCGGCAGGGTCGTCACGAACTGGGGAATCGTGTCGGCGTCCAGCGGCTTCCGGCCCGCCGCGGCCAGTGCCTCGGCGATTCCCGGCCGCGTCAGGCCCGCCGCTCCCACCCCGGCGACCAGCCCACGCTCGATCAGCTGCCGGCGAGTACTCATCGCGTGCCCCCTCGTCCGCTATGTCGCGGGCCTCGCGGCGTTCAGACGCGACCCCGACGCCCGCTCCGCGGTGTGGATTCTACGCCATCCGTCCTTCGAGTTGAATGTCGGCGCGGCCGGAGCACGCGGGATGCTTGAGCCTCGACGGCACCTCGGCGAAGCGCTCCCCCCGCTCGGCTAGTCTCGGTCGGATGGCCCCTGCCACCATCCTCTCTGCAATCGGGAACACGCCGCTCGTCCGGCTCCGAGCGCTCGCGCCGGAGAACGGCGCCGAGCTGTGGGTGAAGCTCGAGTACCTGAATCCGACCGGGTCGATGAAGGACCGGATGGCGCTCGCCATGATCGAGGGCGCCGAGCGGGACGGCCTCCTCCAGCCCGGGACGACGGTGATCGAGTACACGGGCGGGAGCACCGGGCCCGCCGTCGCGCTGGTCTGCGGCGCGAAGGGCTACCGCGCGCGGATCGTGATCTCGGCCTGTTTCAGCGAGGAGCGGATGCAGCTCATGCGCGCGCTCGGAGCCGAGGTCGACGTCATCCCCGCCGTCGAGGGCCGCGGCCGCGTGACGGCGAAGGACATCCAGAACATGGTCGACCGCGCGGCGGAGCTCGCGGCCGAGCCGGGCACGTACGCCACCGATCAGTTCCGAAATCCCTACGTCGCGGCCGGCTTCCGCGACACGCTGGGGCGCGAGATCTGGGAGCAGACCGCCGGGCGGGTGACCGCGTTCTGCCACGGCGTCGGCACGTCGGGCTCGCTGATGGGCGTGTCCGAGGCGCTGCGGTCACGCGATCCGGCGGTCCGGATCGTGGCGCTCGAGCCGGCCGGGTCGCCCGCGATCACGGGCGGCGGCCCCGCCGGGTCGTTCGCGATGCAGGGCTGGGTCGGGAGCGTCCCGCCGCAGTTCGACCGCGCCGCCGTGGACGACGTCTGGACGATCGAGGACAGCGAGGCTATCGAGATGACCGCCCGCCTCGCCCGCGAGGAGGGGATCTTCGCGGGCGTCTCGAGCGGGGCGAACGTCGTCGGCGCGCGGCGCCTCGCTGCGGAGCTCGGCCCGGACGCGGTCGTCGTCACGCTGGCCGTCGACAGCGGCTTCAAGTACATGACCGGCCCGCCGTACGCGCCGGCATGATCGCGCGACCGTAGACTTGCGCGCGTGCCCGACCCGATCGGCATCGGGGGCGTCGCCGCGGCCCTCTCCGTCACGAGCGATCTCACCCGCGGTCACCCGCCCGGCGAGGCGATGCGGGCCTGCCTGCTCGCCACCGAGCTCGCCCGCAGGGCCGGGCTCG
This sequence comes from uncultured Actinomycetes bacterium, assembly GCA_963821535.1. Lineage (GTDB taxonomy): Bacteria > Actinomycetota > Thermoleophilia > Gaiellales > JAICJC01 > JAICJC01. The sequence goes on from CAWGEC010000003.1 coordinate 62,773, forward strand.
ACGAGCCGCGCCGGTGCGACGTCTACTACACGGCCCTTCTTCGCTACGCCGGGTGCGCGGCGACGTCGCACGAGATGGCCGCCACGCTCGGCGGCGACGACATCGCCGTCCGGTCGCGCGGCGACCTGATCGACGGTTCCCGGCCGGCGGAGGCGATCCGTCTCCTCGCCGGGCTGGGCCACGGCGCGGAGCGCCTGCGGATCCTGGGGCGCGCGCCGGGCATGCCGAAGTTCATCGCGGCCGGGGCGCGCGCGGACTGCGAGGTCGGCGCCGACCTGACGCGCCGCCTCAGGCTGCCCGAGGCCGTGAGCCGCGCCGTCCTCGACGGCTTCGAGCGGTTCGACGGCAAGGGCGCCCCCGCCGGGAAGGCCGGCGCGGACGTCGCCGAGCCGGCGCGCTTCGCGGCCGTCGCCTACACAGCCGTGATGTTCGACGCGGTCGGCGGCGGCGACGCCGCGGCCGAGATGGTCTCGCGCTGGTCGGGTCGCGCGCTCGACCCGGAGATCGCCGCGATCTTCGCCGAGGCGCCGGCCGAGCTGCTCGAGATCTCGAACCCGGACGACCTGTGGGCGGCGGTCGTCGACGCCGAGCCGCCGCCGCGGCGGACGTTCCGCGACGAGGCCGCCCTCGACGAGGCGCTCGCCGGGTTCGGCGACGCGGCCGACCTGAAGACGCCCTGGTTCCAGGGCCACTCGCGCGGCGTGGCACAGCTCGCCCGGGCGGCGGCCGGGCGGCTCGCGGCCGTCGACCCGGCCCTCGTGTACCGCGCCGGCCTCGTGCACGACCTCGGCCGGGTCGCCGTCCCCACCGGGATCTGGGAGCGGCCCGGGCCGCTGCGGCCGGAGGAGTGGGAGCTCGTGCGCCTGCACCCCTACCAGTCGGGCCGGATCCTCGACCGCTCGCCCGTCCTCGCGCCGCTGGGGCCGATCGCCAGCCGCCACCACGAGCGGGTCGACGGATCCGGCTATCCCGCCGGCGTGCGCGCGTCCGAGCTCGACGCCGCCGCCTGCCTGCTCGCCGCGGCGGACGTGCTCCACGCGCTCGGCGAGCCGCGGCCGCACCGGCCCGCGCTCGATCCTCCGGAGGCCTCGCGCGTCCTCTCGGGCATGCAGCTCGACCGCGACGCGATCCGGGCCGTGCTCGACGCCGCCGGCGCGCCGCCGCCCGACCTGCCACCGCTTCCGGCGGAGCTGACCGAGCGCGAGCTCGACGTCCTGCGCCGGCTCGTCGCCGGGCGGACGAAGCGCGAGATCGCCGCGGAGCTCGTGATCTCCCAGTCGACCGTCCACACCCACACGGTGCACATCTACGGCAAGTGCGGCGTCTCGACGCGGGCCGGCCTCGCGATGTTCGCGATGCAGCACGGGCTCGCCGCCATGGCCACGCAGCCCGCGGTCGCGAAGATCGACTGAACAGTCGATTGTCCGGCCCGCGGCCGGTTCCTACGGTTGGGTCGAGAGCACCCGACGGAGGAGCCAGTATGACCACCGAGACCACCACAATCACCGATGTCGCCGTCGTCCGCGCCGGCTTCGAGGCCTTTGCGAACGGCGACGTCGCCGGCTTCGCCGACATGTTCGCGCCCGACGCGACCTGGAACCACCGAAACGACGACCGCCTCGGCGGGATCCACCAGGGGAGCGACGGGATCATGGCGTTCATCGGCGAGTCGGCCCAGCTGACCGCCGGCACGCTCCGGGCCGAGCCGCAGGCGATGATGGGCGACGGCCAGGGGAACGTGGCCGTATTCGTGCGGGTGAGCGCCACCCGCCCCGACGGACGTGCCTTCGAAAACCCGCAGATCCTGCTGTTCAAGGTCGAGGGCGACCGCGTGCAGAGCGTCGACCAGTTCGTCGGCGACCCGAGCGCCGTCAAGGCCTTCTGGGCCTGAGGGCGCTGTTCTTCTGCGCCGCTACCTGGCGAAGAGATTCCGGACCAGGAAGAGCAGGTTCGCGGGTCGCTCCGCCAGGCGGCGCATCAGATACGGGTACCACTCGGGGCCGTACGGCGTCGCCACGAGCACCTTGAAGCCGCGTGCCGCGAGGTCGCGCTGGAGCTGCGGCCGCACTCCGTAGAGCATCTGCAGCTCGAACCGGTCGGTCGCGATCCCATGCTGCCCTGTGAACCGGATCGTGTGGTCGATGAGCCGCTCGTCGTGGGTCGCGACCGCGACGTAGGCGCCGCCCTCGAGCGCCCGCTCGAGCAGCCGCCGGTAGGCGTCGTCGACGTCGGCCTTCTTCGGGTAGGCGATGTCGGGCGGCTCGAGATAGGCGCCCTTCACCAGGCGCAGGTTCGGGGCGAGCGGGAGGAGCGCCTCGAGGTCGCTCGGCGTCCGGTAGAGGTAGGCCTGAAAGACGCAGCCGACGTTCTCGCGCCCGCTCTCACGGAGCCGGCGGTAGATGCGAAGCGTGGCGTCGACGACGCTCGAGTGCTCCATGTCGATCCGCAGGAAGTTCTGCCGCTCCGCCGCGTGGTCCACCAGCGCCGCCACGTTCTCGTACGCCAGCTCCTCGTCGATCAGGAGGCCCAGGTGCGTCAGCTTGACGGCCAGGTTCGCCCGCAGCTCGCGCTCGCGGATCCGGTCGAGCACCGTCCGGAACTCGGCGGCCACCGCCTCGGTCTCCTTGCGCGACTCGACGTCCTCGCCCAGGAGGGTCGTGTTGGCGTGAAGCCCCTTGGCGTTCAGGTCGGCCAGCACGGCCAGGCAATCGTCCAGCGTCTCGCCCGCCACGAAGCGGGCCGCGCCGAGGCGCATGCCGTACCGGTTCATGAACGTGCGCGTCCGGCGATCGGTCGCGGCGGCGAGGATCGCCTTCCGAGGGAGGTTGCTCATCGCGGATGCGACGGTACCAGCCGGGGCCGCGATGCCTGTTCGGCTACACGTCGATCCGCGAGCCCATGATGACGGTTCGCTCGCGCGGCAGGCCGAAGTACTCCGCAGCGTCGGCGGTGATCTGCGACGTCGCCACGAACAGGCGTTTGCGCCACCGGCTCATGCCGGGCTCGGAGCCGACATGGAGCTCGATCGTGGACAGGAAGTAGGAGGCCTCGTCAACCTCGAGCGGGCACTCCAGACCCGCGTCTGCGGCCAGGCGCAGCACGGCCGGGACGTTGGGCTCGTCCATGTAGCCGAAGCGGGCGCTCACGTGAGTGATTCCGTCGTCGGCATAGCCGAGGTCGTCGATCGCGAGCCGGTCGGTCGTGGCGACGTGCGGCACCGGCAGGGTTTCGATCGAGAGGATCACCACGTGCTCGTGCAGGATGTGGTTGTGCTCGACGTTGGCGCGCATCGCCAGCGGAGTCGTGCGCTTACCGCGGTTCAGGAAGACGGCCGTACCGGCGACGCGCACAAGCGCCGGCCGCCGGCGGTGGAGCTCGTCGACGAACGCCCGCAGCGACCCCTCGTCGCGTTCTCGCAGCTTCGTGACGAGCGAGCGGCCGCGCTGCCACGTGATGAGCACCGTGAAGACCGCCACGCCGATCAGCAGCGGGAGCCACGCCCCGTGTGTGAGCTTGGTCAGGTTCGCCGCAAGGAACAGGAAGTCGACGACGAGGAAGCCGCCGGCGCCGGCCGCCAGCAGCCAGAGCGGCTTCCCCCACTGGTGGCGCACGATGTAGAAGAACAGCAGGGTCGTGATCGTGATCGTGCCGGTGACGGCCATACCGAAGGCGAACGCCAGGGCGGTCGACGTCCTGAACGCGAACACGAGTGTCAGCACCGAGACCATCAACGCCCAGTTGATCCACGGGACATAGATCTGGCCGATCGTCTGCTCCGAGGTGTGAGAGATCCGTAGGCGCGGCAGGTAGCCGAGCTGAACGGCTTGGTGGGCGACCGAGAAGGCGCCGGTGATGACGGCCTGCGAGGCGATCACCGTCGCTGCGGTCGCGAGGAGCACCATCGGCAGGCGGCCCCAATCCGGGACGAGCAGGAAGAACGGGCTGCTGATCGCGTCCTTCGGGTTCGCGAGCACAAGCGCGCCCTGTCCCATGTAGCTCGTGATGCAGGCCGGGAACACGAGCAGCAGCCACCCACGGGTGATCGGAGTGCGGCCGAAGTGCCCCATGTCGGCGTACAGCGCCTCGGCCCCGGTGATTGCGAGCACCACCGCGGCCAGCGAGAAGAACGCCGTCGAGAAGTGCCCGGTGAGGAACCCGACCGCGTACGTCGGCGAGAGTGCCTTCAGGATCCCCGGGTGGTCGACGATTCCGCCCACGCCGCAGGCACTGATCGCCAGGAACCACACGATCATGACCGGGCCGAACAGCCTGCCGACGGCCGCCGAGCCGATCCGCTGGCTTACAAACAGGACGACGATGATCACGGCGGTGATCGGGACGACGAGGTGCCCGAGCGACGGCTCCACGACCTTGAGGCCCTCGACGGCCGACAGCACCGAGATGGCGGGTGTGATCATGCTGTCGCCGAAGAACAGCGAGGCACCGAAGATCCCGAGCGCGGCCAGTGCGAGCCGCGTCCGCCGGCCGCCCCGCACGCTCCGGCCGCGGATGAGGGTGATGAGCGCCATGATCCCGCCCTCGCCGTCGTTGTCAGCGCGCATGACGAGCAGCACGTAGAGCAGCGTGACGACGATCGTCACCGACCAAACGATCAACGAGATGACGCCGAAGACGCTCTCGCTTGAGACGGCGACCGGATGCGGGTCGCCCGGGTTGAACACCGTCTGGATGGTGTAGATCGGGCTCGTTCCGATGTCGCCGAAGACGACGCCCAGCGCGCCCACGACGAGCGCCGCCTGCGCTGAGCTGCGCATGCTCGAGCGGCGGATTTCGGTGGACGTGCTCATGGCATCTCCGGGCGTGAGGCCGCCGCACCGTACACCGAGGCCCGCGGCCGGTCGGCGACCGCCTATAGACTCGTACGCCGGCGGGGATTGGAGGGCGGGTGGACGAGTTGTCGCTCGGCGTTATTGCGACGTCGCGCAAAGAGCACGAGGGCAGGCTGCCGATCCATCCGCGGCACCTGGAGCGGATCGACGCCGGCCTCCGGCGCCGGATCTTCCTCGAGCACGGCTACGGGCTGCGCCACGGCTACGCCGACGACGAGCTCGAGGCGCAGGTCGGCGGCCTTCGCACGCGCGAGCAGCTGATCGCGGAGTCCGACGTCGTCGTGCTCCCGAAGCCGCTCCACGCCGACGTCGCGGCGCTCAGGCCGGGGCAGGTTCTCTGGGGCTGGCCGCACTGCGTCCAGGACGCCGAGCTGACCCAGCTTGCGATCGACCGCCGGCTCACGATGATCGCGTGGGAGGCGATGAACCACTGGACGCCCGACGGGGCCTTCAGCCTGCACGTGTTCCACATGAACAACGAGCTCGCCGGCTACTGCTCCGTCCTGCATGCACTCCAGCTGCGCGGCACGTCGGGCCACTTCGGCCCTCGCCTGCGGGCCGCCGTCATCAGCTTCGGCGCGACGGCGCGGGGCGCGGTCTCCGCCCTCCTCGCCCTCGGCGTCCACGACGTCACCGTGCTGACGCACCGAAACGTCCCGGCGGTCGCCTCGCCCATGCCGCCGGCCCGTCTCGTCCACTACGACCGCGACGATGCGCACCCCGCCCGCCGGCCGGCGCTCGTCGAGCCGGAGCGCGGCTCGCTGTCCGAGTACCTGGCCCAGCACGACATCATCGTCAACTGCATCCTCCAGGACACGGACGATCCGCTGATGTTCGTCACCGACGAGGATCTCGACCTGTTCCAGCGCGGCAGCCTCATCGTCGACGTCTCGTGCGACGAGGGGATGGGGTTCGAGTGGGCGCGGCCGACGTCCTTCGACGAGCCGATGTTCGACGGTCGGCCCGGGCGTCCACTACTACGCCGTCGACCACAGCCCGACGTACCTGTGGAACTCCGCCACGTGGGAGATCAGCTCGGCGCTCATCGCGCACCTCGGCACCGTCATGTCGGGCCCCGATGGATGGGAGCGCAGCGAGACGATCCGCCGCGCGATCGAGATCCGAGACGGCGTCGTCCAGAACCCCCGCATCCTCTCCTTCCAGAACCGCGAGCCGGAGTACCCGCACCGGCCGCGATGAGCTCACGCCCTCGGCGGGCGCTCAGCGGCGGCGGCGCGACGGGCGGTGCTGCACCTGCACCCGCCGGGCCGCGAACGTCGCGTGCTGGCGCGGCTCGGGCGGTGCATCCTCACCGGCCAGACTCGGCGTGGTGATGTGGATGCCGACCAGGGGGCGGCGCTGGTCGCGGACGTTCTGCAGCGCCTCGTCGGCCGTGTCGGCCTCGGTCGATAGGACGGTCGACGAGCCGCTCTGGTAGCGCAGTTCGACGGTGAACTCCATGTGGGCGCTCCTCCGTTCGTGGGTGGGGTGCGCCGGCGCGGGGCGCCCGTTTGCTCCTCCCTGGCATGCGTCTCGCCGGACACGAGCCGGCGTGGCCCAAACGCTGCCTGTGGCGGAGCCTCTCCTGCCACCTTAGCAGCGGGCGGCTGGCGCTCGCGGCACGGGACCAGGCCCTGTTCGCTGCTAGGGTGGTGTGATCGGGGAGCCCAAACAGTGTGGCGGCCCTGCTCGGCACCAGGTGAAGGAGCGAATCCGCTTCCACGGAGCAGGTGACTTTTCACGCCTCTTGAACGAGCGTGCCGAGATCGTCCTTGGCGATGCCGCCACGATGCGGCGCGCCTACCGAGCGCTGTGGGCCAAGTCGGCGCTCGTCATGGCCTGGGCGGTGGCGTCCTACCTGCTCCTGCTGTTCGTCGTCTCGACGCCGGTCCCCGTGGTCGCCGCGTCGATCTCGCTCGGCCTGGCGGCGGCCGCGATCGGGTTCTGCGTCATGCACGACGCGAACCACGGCGGCTATTCGACAAGCCGCGCCGTGAACCGCGTGGCCGCGCATTCGCTCGACCTGATCGGGGGCTCGTCGTACGTCTGGGCCGCGAAGCACCTCGCCCATCACACCTACACGAACGTCGCCGACCACGACCCCGACATCGATGCGCTGCCCTTCGCCCGGTTCGAGCCGACGCAGCGCCGGCGGGCATGGCATCGCTACCAGCACGTCTACATGTGGGTGCTCTACGCGTTTGTGACCCTGCGCTGGCAGTGGTTCACGGACGCGAGCTTCCTGGCGCGCGGATCGGTGGGCCGCTCCCGGTTCAAGCGGCCGCGTGGGTGGGACCTCGTCGGCCTGGTGGCCGGGAAGGCGCTCTTCGCAACGTGGGCGGTCGCGATTCCGCTGTTCCTGCACACGCCGGCGCACGTGCTGCTCGTGTTCCTGTGCGTCTCGGCCGTCGCATCGCTGGCCCTGACGGTCACGTTCCAGCTCTCGCACTGCCTCGAGGAGGCGATCACGGCTCCGTCCGAGGGCCCGCCCGTGAGGCGGGAGTGGCACGTCCACCAGGTCGAGGCGACCGCGGACTTCGCTCAGCAGAACGGGCTGATCGGCTGGTATGTCGGCGGCCTGAACCACCAGATCGAGCACCACCTCTTCCCGCGCGTGCCGCATACGCTCCACCCGCAGCTGGCGGACATCGTGCGCCGCACCTCGGTCGAATGCGGCATCGCCTACAACGCGCATCCGACCATCCGGGCGGCGCTCCGCTCGCACACGCGCTGGCTGCGGGAGATGGGGATGGCGCCGACGGAGTTGGCGCGGTAGGCCTAGGCCGGCCGTGCGGGAGCGCGAGGCGCAGCCGCACGGCCGATGCCTACGGCCTAGGACACGGGGACGACGTTGGTCGCCTCGGGGCCCTTGGCACCCTCACGGCTCTCGTACTCCACCTTCGCCCCTTCGACAAGCGACTTGAAGCCGTCGCCGGCGATCGAGGAGTGATGGACGAAGAGATCCTTGGATCCCTCGTCAGGCGCGATGAAGCCGTAGCCCTTCGCGTCGTTGAACCACTTCACAGTTCCGGTTGACATAAACACCTCCCCCAAACTGAATGAACGAGTAAGGAAGAGCGGATGCGCAACCGAACGAACGTTCTTGACGGTCCGCATGCTACCACGGACCTGCCGCGTCACCGCTCCGCGACGGTCAGGCTGAGCGCGGGGCGCGACGTCGGGATCGCGTCCGCGTGCAGGCCGCGCCGGGCGAGGAGCGCTGGGAAGTCGCGGTCGGTGTACCACGTGTTGAACGGACGGAGTGCGACCGTCACGGCGCGGTTGAAGGGGGTCGGCGTCGGCCAGTTCACGAAGTGCACGTCGGCGATGACGAGCCGGCCGCCCGGCCGGACGAGGCGGATCATCTCGTCGATCGCGCCGTCCACGTCTGCGATCGCCGTCAGGCCGTAGGTCGAGATCGCCGCATCGAAGGTCGCGTCGTCGAAGGGGATCGCCGTGGCGTTGGCCTCGACGAGCTCGACCGGGGGCGACGGCGCCCGGGCTCGCGCACCGGCCAGCATCGCCGGCGACCGGTCGAGGCCGACGATGCGGCCTCGGGACCCGACCGCCGCCGCGAGGTACGGCAGCGTGAGCCCCGTGCCCGTGCCGATGTCGATGGCGGAGCGGCCGGGCCGGAGGCGCAGAGCCTCGACGGCCGTCCGCCGCAGTCTTCCGCCGGCGCGGCCGACGCCCAGCCCGACGAGAGGCTCGTAGATGTGGAAGCGGCCCCAGACCTCGTACCCGGGCGCGAAGCGGGAGCGAATCCGCGCAGCCATGCGACGGGAGGGTACGGGTTACTCGGCGGCCGCGACGAGCCGCTCGCTGACGGCCCGCAGCTGGGCCCGCGCGTCCGGGTCGTACGCCTGCGGCCGGGCCCGCGCCTCCTCGAGCCGGTCGAAGTACCGGCCCGTGACGCCGTCGAGTGCCGGGTCGGCGATCAGCCGCAGCGTCGCCCGAACACCGGACTCGAGCGAGTCGATCGGGTGGACGCCGGCCGCGAGCACCATCTTGGTCGGCATGTAGGTGCCCGGATGGAGGCACGTCGCCGTCACGCCGCTTCCGGCGAGCCGCTCCGCGGTGTCGAACGTCATCATCACCATTGCGAGCTTGCTCTGGCTGTAGGCCCGGCTGCCGTCGTAGTCGCGCTCGAGCATCACGTCGTCGAAGTCGACCGGCGCCTGACCCGCCGACGCGACGTTCACGATCCGCGCCGGGGCGGACCGGAGAAGCAGCGGCTCGAGCAGCCGCGTCAGGAGAAACGGCGCCAGATAGTTGACCGCGAACCGCAGCTCGTGCCCGTCCGCGCTCTCCACCCGTGCCCCTCCTCCCGGCTCCACCGTCCCGATCCCGGCGTTGTTCACAAGCACATCGAGCCGCGGCTCGGCCGCGGCGACGCTCTCGGCCAGGGAGCGGACCTGCGCGAGCGACGCCAGGTCGCCCACGCAGGCCCGCAGAAGCTCGCTGTCCGAGGCGGCACGGATCTCAGCCACCGCCGCCTCGGCCCGATCGCGGGTGCGCCCGTGCACGAGAACCGTCGCCCCGGCCCGGGCCAGCTCGATGGACACGGCCGTGCCGAGCCCGTCGGTCGCCCCCGTCACGAGCACCACCTGCGTCATGCCGCCGCAGCCTCCTCGCCGCCGCCGATCAGCGCCGCGAGCCGCGAGCGCACCCGGTCGGCCTCCCGGGCATGCTCGTCGATCTCGGCCGCGGTCGCTCCGCGCTGCGCGAGCAGGTCGCGTACCAGCACCAGCCCACGCAGGCGCAGGAGCAGGTCGTCGATCTCGCGTCCGAGCAGCACGTCTCGGTCGCCGGAGTGGCTGGGCATGTGCATCATCGTCATCAAGCCGCCTCCTCGAGCGGTTCGGGTTGTCATGAGAGAAGCTCGCGACGTCGGCCGGCTCAGGCCGCGGCGCGAGCATCAGGCCGGCGATCGCCGCGCCGGCGAGCGCGATGCCGGAGAGCACCAGGAAGCCCGCGTGGAAGCCCTGCGTGAGGCCGTCGTTCACGGCCGCGGCGGAGCCGCTCTGCGCGTAGGACGTCACGATCGTCGAGACGGCCGCCAGGCCCACCGCGCCGCCCACCTGTCGGCTGGTGTTGATGAGACCGGATGCGATGCCCGCGTCGGCGCGGCTGACGCCGGTCAGACCGGCGATCGTCATCGGCACGAACGAGAGGCGCCAGCCCGATCCCGCCGATCAACATGCCCGGGAACAGGTTCCAGAAGTAGTGCCCATCCGTCGGGAGCTGCGTGAAGTACGCCAGCGAGGCCGAGTCCAGAAGCAGCCCGGCGGTGAGCACCGGGCGGGCTCCCACCCGGGTGACGAGCCGCTGGGCCACGTTCGAGACGACGATGATCGTGAACGCCATGGTCGCGAAGCCGACGCCCGTGCGGACGGCGGAGTAGCCGAGCACGTCCTGCATGTAGAGCGTCTGCAGGAAGAACTGCGAGAAGCGCGATTCCGCCGATCATGACGGCGGCGGCGTTCGCCGCCGCGACCGACGCGGAGCCGGAAGATCCGAATCGGCAGGAGCGGCGCCGGCGAGCGCAGCTCGATCGACGAGGAACGCGGCGATCAGCGCAGTCGAGCCGGCCAAGAGCGACGAGCGTGGGCCGGCTGCCCCAGCCGTCCTGGGTCGCGCGCGTCATCGCGTAGACGAGCAGCATCACGCCGGAGGTGACGGAGGCCGCCCCAGCGACGTCGAAGTGGCGATGGTCGTGCTGGCCGCGGCTCTCCGCTAAGACGAACGGCGCTGCCGCGATCACGGCCATGCCGACCGGCACGTTGATGAAGAAGACCCACGGCCAGCTGAGGTAGGACGTGAGGAATCCGCCGAGGAGCACGCCGACGGCGCCGCCGCTGCCCGAGGCCGCGCCCCAGATCCCGAGTGCGCGGTTGCGCTCGGCACCCTCGGCGAACGTGGTCATGAGGATCGAGAGCGTGGCCGGGGCGAGCAGCGCGCCGCCGAGGCCCTGAAGGCGCTCGGAAGCCGATCAGCGAGCCCTCCGACCAGGAGAGTCCGCACAAGCAGCGACGCGCCGGTGAAGAGGGCGAGGCCGATGCATGAAGAGCCGCCGCCGGCCGAAGATGTCGCGCCAGGCGGCCGCCGAGCAGCAGCGCGCCGCCGAAGAGGATCGCGTAGGCGCTGATCACCCACTGAAGGTTCTCTTCCGCGAAGTGCAGGTCGGTCTTGATCGACGGCAGCGCGACGTTCACGATCGCGATGTCGAGCACGACCATGAACTGCGCTGCCACGATCGACTGCCAGCGCAAGCCACTTGCGGCGGGCGTCTGGCGGTGTGATCGAGGCTTGTGTCATCTATTGCTCCAATGAATCGTGGATGGATGCAACGATAGCACACATGAACGCTTGGACGCGCTACACTTCTACGTGGTGAACGTGACGGAACCGCATATCGTGAGGTCGGCCGGTCATGGCCGGTCCGCCCAAGGAGCTGCTCTCGAGCACGACCTTCCTGCTGAAGCGGCTCGGCTTCGCGGCCAAGGATCACTCGCACGACGCATTCGAGGGCACCGGGCTCAGCCCGTTTCACTTCGCCGTGCTGGCCCTGCTCGAGGAGGACCCGCGCGAGACGCAGGCCGTGATCGCCGACGCGCTCGGCTACGACCGCGGCCACCTCGTGCGGCTGCTGGACGAGCTCGAGGAGCGCGACATGGTCGTGCGCAAGCGCGACCCGGACGACCGCCGCCGGCACGTCGTCAAGATGACGGCCGACGGCCGCAAGGCGCTCGGCAAGCTGCGCACGATCGTGCGCAAGCTCGAGGACGAGTTCCTGGCGCCCCTCGACTCGAGCGAGCGCGAGGCGTTGCACGCGCTGCTCGTGCGCCTCGCCGCCCATCACGACCCTCGCTGCACCCGCGCGACCCCGCGCCACACGGCTAGATCGGTGATTCCCAATTCCGCGCGCCTGGACGTACCGCTGCTCGTGCAGGCCCGTCGCGGTGGGGCTGCGGCTGCGAACCGTCGCATCGCTGTGTCCTCGGTCGCGCCGATATTCCCGATATCGGCGCTTCCTGCGTCCTTGCGCTGCTTGGTTCGCACTCGCCCAGGACATCACGAATGGGAATCAACGATCTAGTTTGCGAGCCCCGCAGCCGCGGGTACCGCACGCTGGACGGTGCCAACGAGGAGGCCAACCATGGGCGGCTACACGAAGCAGAACCTGACGCAGGTCGAGAACCAGGCTCCCAACTTCGGGATGCCCGACGAGCTCGAGGCGCGCTTCGCGCGGAGGCCGCTCGAGGGCCGGGAGCTCGGCCTCAGCCTCTTCGGCTCGCACCCAACTTCCGCATCCCCTTCGGCCACAAGCACGTCGGCCAGGAGGAGGTCTACGTCGTGACCAGGGGCTCGGCCAGGATCAAGGTCGAGGACGAGATCGTCGAGCTCGGCCAGTGGGACGCGATCCGGATCGACAAGGACACGATGCGCGACGTCGAGGCCGGGCCGGACGGCGTCGAGTACCTGGCGTTCGGTGCCGGGGACGACCCCAGCGAGGTCGAGATGGCCCAGGGCTGGTGGAGCGACTGACGGCCGATTGACTCACGTTCGCTGTCCACGGGCCGATGGGTGTGTGGGGCACAACGTGAGCGATCTGACCGAGACCACCTTCGGCGGCGTCCTGGCCGCGGCTCGTCTGGGCGAGGAGTGGGCCGTGGCTGCTCTCTGGCGGGACGTCCATCCGCGCCTGCTTCGCTATCTGCAGGTCGCCGTTCCCGGCTCCGGGGCCGAGGACATCGCATCGGACGTCTGGCTCGAGGTCGCGGCGGGACTGGGCCGATTCGCGGGAGATCGCGACGCGTTCCTCCGGTGGACGTTCACGATCTGCCGGCGTCGCGTGATCGACGCGGGCCGGCGCGCGAGCCGTCGCCGCACCGATCCCGTCGCGCCCGACGCGCTGGAAGGCTGCTCGCCACCGAGTGACGGGGGCCTCGAGGCCCGGCTCGCCCTGACGCCGCGCTGGCCCATCTCTCGCGCCTGCCTCGAGACCAGGCAGAGGTGATTCTGCTGCGCATCGTCGTGGGGCTCGATGCCGACGGCGTGGGCGAGATCCTGGGAAAGCGCCCGGGGACCGTCCGGGTGCTCCAGCACCGAGGCTTGGAGCAGCTGGCGGCGGTGCTCGCCGAAGAGCGCGTAACGAAGCGCGCGCCTCGCGCGTCTTGGAGAGCGGATGAGTCACTTTCCGCGTAATCCCCGGGGAGGGGCGCGCCTGGCCGGAATCGACCGAGCCGGCAGGCGCAGACCCTCTCGCCGAGATGCTCGACGACGCTTCGCCGGCCCGGACTGGTCGATCGAGCTGCGGGCGAGGCGCGGTCGGTGGCCCGGATCGCCGCTGCCGTACAGGCGGCCGGCACAGCCGACACGATCGGAGCGTCTTCAGTGGCTTCTCGTCGTTTCCGTCTTTCTTTGACCGCGCAGCGCTCGCCGGCGCTGCGCTCACCGCAATGAGCGGCCTCGCCTACGCGGGCGCGCTTCCCGGCGCCGCACAAGGGCGTCGCGTCGGACGTTCTGGCAAGCGTCGGCGTCACGGCGCCGGCGTCCGCACGACAGCTCGGCCACAGACGATGGTCCCGGAGCGCCGACGGCGGACGACCCGGCCGGGGACACCGGCGGCTCCGACGGACCCGAGCGGCAGCACCGGCGAGGCTACCGGCGATACCGGCGGGGCTGACGAGGGCTCGGGGGCGCCCGACTCGACTGAGCACGGCAAGGGCAAGACGATCTCGGAACTCGCCCACAGCACGCCCGGACCGGGAAAGGGCAAGATCATCTCCGTGGTCGCGAGCGGACGCAAGAGCCACGCCGGGCAACCCCCCGGCCAGGCCAAGAAGGGCGGCGACGGGGCCGGATCGCACAGGCCGGACCACCCCGACCACTCGACCGGCGCCGGGAACGGGCACAAGCACGGCGGCTCGGCGACCACGGCAACGGGTCGTAGCCCGGGGCACCGCGTGGCGATGCGGGCGGCGGGTCACTGCGGCCGCGCCGCCAGCCTCACCTCGTGCCCGATCCGGCGGAGCATGGCGACGCCGCGGCGCACGCGCGCGATCCCTGCGTCCGCGGTCGTGCTGCTCAGCGTGTTCAGGCCCGAGATCACACGGTCGGTGCCGACGTAGATCAGGCGGCAGGCGTGGATCGTCTGCCTGCGGGCCCTGGCCAGCTCGGGCGGGGTCTGGGCGAGGCCGACGTCGAGCGGGTTTCGGCAGTTCGAGAGCGCGTTGAAGGCCGGGCGTGAGCCGATACGCCGCCGACGAGCTGCCGGCGAGCGCAGGCCCGACGTTCGCCGCGAGCCGCGTCGTCGCCCGTTGCATCGGGAGCTCGATCCTGCGCCTCCACGCCTTCGCCCAGTGCGCGACCGCCGGGTCGACCGTCGGCTCGGTCGACGTCGTCGTGGACGTGCTCGCCTCGGACGGCGTCGTACTCGCCGAGACCGCCGGCGCCGCCGCTCACGCCGCCGCCGCAACCGGCCGCGGCGGCGACGAGGGCGGCGGCCGTCCCGACCGTGGCCCACCGAATGGATGTCCGTGCGCTTCCCACGTGAATCGCCTCCTCCGAAGATGACCATCCCAAGCTAGGAGGCCGGCCGGGCCGTGGCGTCGGGGAAACCCCGATTCCGCGCGGGAATCCGCGAGGTTGCGACAATCGGTACACTCGCAGCCATGCTGGTGGGCCGGGCGAGGAGTGCCTGCGCATCGATCGTCTGCTCGACGACGCGCGCGCCGGGCACGGCGGCGCGCTCGTCGTCTCTGGAGAGCCCGGCATCGGGAAGACGTCGCTCCTCGAGCACGCGGCGGCGCAGCAGCGGAGACATGCGGATCGTGCGCGCCCGCGGCGTCGAGACCGAGGCGTCGGTGCCGTTCGTCGGCCTCGTCGACCTGCTCACGCCGCTCGCCGACCTCGCACCCAACCTGCCCGGGCGGCAGGCCGAGGCGCTCAGGAGCGCGCTCGCGATCGGGCCGACGCAGCCGGTCGACCGGCTGGCCGTGCTGGTCGGCGCGTTCAACCTGCTCTGCGCCGCCGCCGAGGAGCAGCCCGTGCTGGCGCTGGTCGACGACGCCCACTGGCTCGATGCCGCCTCGGCCGAGGCGATCGCGTTCGCGGCCCGGCGGATCGCCGCAGACCGCGTGGCGCTGCTGATCGCGACGCGCTCGAGAGGGCCACGCCGATCTTCCGTTCGTCAGCCCGGCGCCGCTGACCGCCGAACAGGCCCGCGAGCTGCTCGAGGAGCAGGGGCTCGCGCCCGACGGGCTCGAGAGCACCGTCCGGGACGCCGCCGGAAACCCGCTCGCGCTGCTCGAGCTCGCGCGCAGCGAGGACGGGCGGTTCGAGCCCGGCCACTCCAGCCTGGAGGAGGCGTACGCGCGCATGGTCGGGGCCCTCCCGGACTCGTGCCGCGAGGCGCTGCTCCTGCTCGCCACCTGCCGATCCGATCGCGCCGTCGTCATCCGCCGAGCGCTGGCCGGAGCCGGGCTCACCGATGACGCCTTCGCCCCTGCCGAGCACGAAGGGCTCGTGCGGCTCGAGCCGGGCAGGCTCGGATTCCGCCATCCCCTGATCCGGTCCGCGGTCTACGCGTCGGCGACGCGGGCCCGACCGGCGCCGTGCCCACGACGCCCTCGCCGCGGCATGCGTGGAGCCGGAGCTGGAGTGGGAGCGCGTCGCGCATCGGGCGGCTGCCGCCACGGAGCCCGACGAGGAGCTCGCCGACTCGGTCGAGCGGCTGGCGTCGGACGTGCGCCTGCGGGGCGGGGCGATCGCGACGGTCGAGTGGTACCAGCGCGCGGCGGCGCTCAGCGTCGAGCCGCAGGCCAGGCTCCGCCGGCTGCTCGCCGCGGCGGATGCGGCCCAGGCGGGCGGCCAGGCGGGGGCCGCCGGAGGCGATCCTCGCCGAGATCGAACGCGACGGCCCGCCGCCCGGCGACGTCGCCCGGGTCGAGCTCGTGCGCGGGCGGATCGAGGCCCGCAGCAGCTCGACCCGCGTCGCGAGCTCGCGGCTCCTGCGAGCCGCCCGCCGCCTGGAGGAGGTCGACGCCCACGCCGCCGCGACGCTCTACATCGAGTGCGTCGACCCGCTCGATCCGTGCCGGCCGGCCGCAGGAGGCCTTCGACGCCGCCGGCCGGGCGCTCGAGCTCGCGCCGGCAGGCGATCCGCTCGGCCTCCTGGCGCGCATCGCCCGGGCGGCGTCGCTGGTCTTCCTCGGCGACGCTGCGGCCGCCGAGCGCGACATCGACGCCGTCGCCGAGGACGTCGCGCACACGCCGTCCGTCGAGGACGACCTCCAGCTGCGCGCGTATCTCGGAATGACGCTGGCGTTCGCGGAGCGGATCCGGGCGGCGTCCGAGACGCTCGACGAGCTCATCGACGAGTGCGAGCAGTCGGCACCCGGGGCGCTCACCTACCCGCTGATCAGCCGCGCCTGGCTTCGGCGGACGACCGGCGCGTGGGAGGGCGCGCAGGCCGACGGCCAGCGCGCCGTCCGCCTGGCCCGCCAGCTCGGGCGTGCGAACGACGAGTGCTGGGGGCTCAGCATCCTCACCTGGATCGCGGCAGCGCAGGGCCGCCTCGACGACGAGGCGCTCGCCCATCAGCTCGAGCTCTCGGAACGGCTGGAGCTGCCCTATCAGCTGATGTGCGTGCACGCCTGCCGCGGCCATCACGCGCTCGCCTCGGGGGTCGCCGACGCCGCCGCCGAGCACCTCGCTCTGGCGCTCGCGATCAAGCGCGAGTGCGGCATCGCCGACGCGACGACCCACCCGGTGATCGGCGCCGACCTCGCCGAGGCGCTCGTTCGGTGCGGCCGCGGCGGCGAGGCGCGTGGCGGCCGCGAGCGCGCTCCACGCCGAGGCGCTCCGGTCGGGCCGCGCGTCGGCGCTCGCGGTGGCGGAGCGCGCCGCTGGCCGTGTCGGGCGACGACGCCGAGGCGCATTTCGCCCGGGCCTCGGAGCTGCACGCCGATGCCGCCGACCCGTTCGCCGCCGCCCGCACCGCGCTGGCGTGGGGCGACGCGCTTCGCGCGCGGCGGGCGGCGCGTCGAGTCCCGCGAGCTCCTCGAGGATGCGCGCGCCGGGCTCGAGCGGCTCGGCGCGACGCTGTGGGAGGAGCAGGCCGCCTCGGCGCTCGCCCGAAGCGGCAAGGTGCTGCGGCGGGAGGCGACCCAGCGCGACGAGCTGACGCCCGCCGAGCTCGAGGTGGCGAGCCTCGTATCGGAGGGCAAGCGCAACAAGGAGATCGCCGGTGCGCTCTGGATGAGCGAGAAGACCGTCGAGGCGCACCTGTCGCGGATCTACCGCAAGCTCGGCGTGCGGAACCGCGCCGAGCTCGCGGCCCGGAGGCCCGGGCCCGCCGCGCTCGCCGATCCGTAGGGTCACGCCGAGGGGATTCCCGGACGCGACGAGGCGCCGCCCGCTCCTAGCCTCGGATCCATGTCGGTCTCGAGGAAGGAGCAGTCATGACCCATCGCTCTGATCGCGGTCGCCGGTCTGGCCATCGTGTGCCTGACGGCGCTCGGAGGCACGGCCGCCGCGGCCCTCCAGCCGGTGCCGGTGAAGCACACGCCCCTGCGCGAGGAGCTGCCCGCCGCCGGGGGCGCCATCTTCGCGTGGTCGCAGAACTCGGCGGGCCATCCCGGCGTCGACAACATCTGGGTCGAGGTCGGCGGCGGCGGTGCCGTGCGCTTGAACCCGCCCCACACCTACGCCGAGGCGGGCGGCGTGGACGGCGACGAGGTCATCTTCGACCAGGCGAACCAGAGCGGCCGCAGCGGCATCAGGATCTGGAACGCCGCGACCCAGACCTTCTCGATCCCGCAGGGGGTCAACACCGAGGCGCGCGAGTACTGGCCGACGAAGTCGGGCCCGTGGATCCTCTACGGCCGCCTCGGGCGCCATGCCGACCGCGCACTCCTCCACAACACCGCCACCGGGGAGACCGTTGTGCTCGCGACCGTCAGGACCGGGCAATTCGTGATCTTCCCCGGGCAGGTCAGCGGCAACTGGGCTGTGTGGGACGTGTGCCGGCGGGTCTGTAACGTCTACCGGCACGACATCGGCGCCGGCACCACGACTCGGATCCCGACCACGCTTCGCGGGCGGTACCAGTACCGGCCCTCGGTGACGGCCGACGGCACGGTCTATTTCGTCCACTCGGGGCTGGCGTGCGGCCAGAACGTCCGTCTCGTGCGGCAACCCCTGGGCGGGCCGCAGGAGGTGGTGCTCTCCCTCCGGCCGGGCCGCACATCTTCTCGAAGACCCAGGGCGTCCCGGACTACCACGAGCGGCACCGACGTCTACTACAGCCAGGCACGCTGCACCAACCCGAGGAACCCCCGCGACATCACGAGGTCGTCGTCCCGTAGAGGCCCGGTACGATCGCCGGCGTGCCGTCGCCCGACCGAGAGCCGGCTTCCGTGGCGGGTGCCGCTGATGCAGGCTCCGATCGGGCCGGCGGCCACGCCGGCCCTCGCCGCCGCGGTGTCCGAGGCCGGAGGCATCGGGTCGCTCGGGGCATCGTGGACCGAGCCGGCCGTCCTGCGCGCCCAGATCCGCGAGATCCGGAAGGCCACCGACCGGCCGTTCTGCGTCAACCTCGTGCTCGCGTTCGATCAGGAGGAGCGGCTCGAGATCGCCGTCGCCGAGGGCGTCGAGCTGATCTCGTTCTCGTGGGGGATCCGCTCCGACCTCGTCTCCCGCGCGCACGCCGGCGGCTGCCTCGTGCTCGCGCAGGCCGGGACGCCCGCGGAGGCCGTGGCGGCCGCCGAGGCGGGCTGCGATGCGATCATGGCGCAGGGGATCGAGGCGGGCGGCCACGTGCAGGGCGAGATCGGCGTGCTCGCGCTGGTCGGGGAGCTGTCGGCGCTCGCTCCGCAGTTCCCGTCATCGCCGCCGGCGGCATCGCCGACGGACGCGGTGCGCGGGCCGCGATGTCGGCCGGCGCGGCCGGCGTCGCGATGGGGACGCGGTTCCTCGCGACCCCGGAGGCGGACGTCCATCCGGACTGGGCCGCGCGGCTGGTCGCGGCGTCGGCGGCCGACACGGTGCTCACCGGGCTCTTCGACGGCGGCTGGCCGGACGCGCCCCACAGGGTCCTTCGAAACAGCACCTACCGGCGCTGGGACGAGGCCGGCCGCCCGCCCGCCGGCTCGCGGCCGGGCGAGGGCGAGGTCGTCGCGCAGAACGGCGGCATCGAGATCGAGCGCTATGCCGCGGACGAGCCCCGCCGCGCGACCACGGGCGACCTGGAGGCGATGTGCCTCTACGCCGGCCAGGGCGTGGGCCTCGTCACCGCCGTCGAGCCCGCCGCCGAGCTGGTCGGCCGGATCGCGGCCGAGCTCGCTGTGCGTCCGTGACCTGGGTCAGCCCGTCGCGGGCGCCGGCGCGCCCGGACGGTGCGAACGAGGCCTGCGCCGGAGCCGGCTCGCCCGGCAACCGCGACAGCCCCGAGCTTCGCCATCGGGATGCTCTCGATCGACGACCGCAGCGCCGCTGCGTCGTCCCATCGGAGCGACCCGAGCCGCGCCACGACCACGAGCCCGTCCGCGAGATCGGCGAGGGCCGCCACAGCGTCGGGCTCCGACGCCGGCGGGCACGCCACCAGGATCAGGTCGGAGTCGCGCCGGAGGCGGCGGAAGACGTCGCGCAGCGCGGGGGACGACAGCATGTCCCACAGGCTGCCGTCGAGCGCTCCCGCGGGCAGCAGGCTGACGCATCCGGCCGCGAACGGCGCGTCCGGTCACGGGGATGCCGCGGTCATCGAACGTGATCAGCCCATCGTCGATGCGGATCCTTCCGGCGACGACGTCGGCCGCGCCGGGCGCGCCGTCCGCACCGAGGCGGCGGTGAAGCCGCGGCCGTGCGACGTCGAGGTCGACGACGGTCACCCTGCGGCCCTGGCGGGCGACGGCGAGCGCAAGCCCGACGACGGTGTCCGACGTGGCGTCCTCGTGGCCGGCGCCCGAGACGGCGATGGCCGCGGGCCGCGGCAGATTGACGGCGGCGATGCGCGCACGCACCTGGCCGATGCCCTCCCACGCGTCCGACACCGTGCCGCCGAGCGTGCCGAGAACGGGCATGCGCAGCGCCCGGCCGAGCTCGCGCGCCGAGCGGGCACGTCCGCGTCCGGGCCTGGCGGTCAGGACGAGGAGCACGATCGCGACGAGTGCGCCCGCGATCGCGGCGAGGACGGCGTCGCGCACGACGTGCTGGTCCTCGGCGCTCGCCGCCGCGGCGGGGCCGATCAGCCTGAACGCCGTCCATCGCGATCGAGGTGCGCGTGTCGATGGCCTGCCACAGCCGCACGAGCGTGCCGTACTGCGCCCGCATCGAGACCTGCTCGACGCCCTGGGCCGTCTGGAGGCTGCGATGTGGTTGCGACCAGCTGGCGGTGAAGCCGCGCCTTCGTGCGCCGGGCGCCGTCGGCGATCTGGTGCCTGCGGGCCGCGACAAGGGTCTGGGCGTACGCGTTCGCGAGCCGTCGCGCCCGCGGGCCGCGCGAGTCGGTGACGCGGATGACAGCGACGCCGGACTGCGAGTCGACGTTGATCGTCGTGCTCGAGAGCAGGTCGCGCGCCGAGAGGCTGGTGACATGTGCCCGGTGGAGCGTGGCCCGGGCCATCGCGGGCGTGAGCGCGACCGATGCCTGGGCCGGGAGCGTGGTCGTTCCGAACCCGACCTGCGCGGACGCTGCGTACGTGGGCGCCTGGGCCGACGCGAGCGCCGCGGCGGCGGCTCCGGCGACGATCGCGACGACGGCCGCAATCCACAGCCTGCGCCGGGCGGCCGCCATTTTCGCCATGAGTGTCGTTCGCTGATCTGACATCACATTCGACGAATACGGGCGGTCGGGACCGGCGTCAATAGGGAGCGCGGGCATTGACCTCGCGCCGATCGCACGTACATTCGCGATAGGAAGAACCTGGAATCTGGTGAGGGCGGTGCATGGCATGGAAGAGGCTCACGACATCAGGAATCGCACGTTCTCGTTCGGCGCGCATGGATACAACCAGGACGACGTCGATCGCTATCTGCGCGAGCTGGCCGATCGGGTCGACTCGGCCGACGTCGACTGGCACAGACGAGGTCGAGCGCCTCGGCGCGGCAGACGTTCGGCGTCGTCTCGCTCGGCTACTGGAGGCCCGACGTCGACTCGTACATGGCCGAGCTTCGGTCGTGGATGGTCGAGCGTGCGGGCGAGACGCCCGATGAACGGGGCTGCGCCCGAGGCCGCGGCCGAGCCGGCGGCGGACTCGGACGCCGAGACCGATGCGATGCCGAGCGGTTGGGCACAGGGCATCGTCGAGCGGCTCCGGCGGGTGACCGAGGCATCGACCGCGTCGACCGCGCTGGCCGAGGTTGCGAACGCACCGGTTCCCGACGTCGTGTCGGTGACGCCGCTTCGCCTCGAGGAGGAGGTCGCAGAGGAGACGGCCGATCCGGTCGCCGACCGCGTCCGGCTCTTCCGGATGGCGACCGCGCTCGGCGTGGAGGACGCCGTCTCGATGAGCGTGGAAGAGCTGGTCGCCGCCATCGACCGCGTCCAGGACGGGCGACGAGGAGGCCGAAGCCGGCGATGCGCCGGCCGAGAACGCCGAGGATGCGAACGCGGCCCTCGCCAGGACGAAGGCGACGCTGGCGTCGTTCGAGCGGATGCTGGCCGATCAGGTCTCGCAGGTCGCGGCCGCGGCTCGCCACGAGCGCGAGGCAGCAGCGCGGGAGGCCGAGGCGATGGTGCGTGACGCCGAGCGGCGCGCGAGCGAGATCCTGGCCGCGGCCGAGCGGGAGGGCGACGCCGTCGGCGAGCGCGCGCAGCGCTACTCGGAGCGCCTCCGGCGCATGGCCGACAGGGAGGCGCTGCGGCGCGCGGCGACGGTCGAGGAGCCGGCCGCGGCCGGTGGCCGAGCCCGAGCCCGAGCCGAGCCGGAGCCGGAGACGATCGCCGGAGCCCGAGCCGAGTCGCCGAGCCCGAGCCGAGCCGAGCCCGAGCCGGAGCCGATGGCCGAGGCCGAGGGCGAGCCGTGGCCGAGGTCGAGCCCGAAGTCGCATCGAGCGTGGAATCGCATCCGCCGGATCCTCGGCAGGGACGGCGGGGCGCAGCAGAGCCCGACCGAGGAGTAGGCGCCCGTCAGGCGGGCGTGTGCTTCTCGAGGAAGCCGAGCACGCGCCGCCATGCGTCGGCCGACGCGTCGGCGAACTGCTCCTGCTTTCGGTCGAAGAAGCTGTGCGGCGCGCCGTCGTAGATGACGACCTCGTGCTCGACGCCGGCATCCGCGAGGGCTGAGTCGAACGCCGCGACGTCGGCGGCCGAGATCGCCTGGTCGGCGCCGCCCATGAGCGCGAGGATCGGCGCCCGCAGCTCGGCGGCTCGCTGGATCGGGCCGTCCTCGCCGTTTCGGGGCCCGGTCGAGCCGTAGAAGCCGATCGCGCCCGGCGAGGCCGTGCCCGCCGGCCGTCGAGAGCCACGAGTGCCGCCCGCCGAAGCAGAACCCGATCGTGAAGACGGCCTCGACGCCGGCCTGCGATCGCAGGTGCGCCACCGCCGCCGCGACGTCGGCCTGGATGCCCGCGGACGTCGTCAGCGGGACGTGGTCCTGTACGGGAAGTCCTCGTCCCGCTTTCCGACGCCGGCCGTGCGCCCGAAGTAGTCGATGGCGACGGCCGCGACACCCTGCTCGCCGAGCCGGAGGGCGAGCTCCTCGTAGAAGTGGTGCAGGCCGCGGACGTCCGGGAAGGACGACGACGCCGCAGCGTGCCGGCGTGTCGGGCCCGGCCGCGAACGCCGCAAACCGCGTCCCGTCGGCGGACTCGAGCACGAGGTCGTCGTGCGAGACCGACGCGCCTGCGATCGGCGGGATCGGCGGGCCGGAGTCGGGGTCGTGACACACGGCGCGAGAGGATAGCGCCCCCGACCGGCGGCGCCGGTAAGACGGCCCTCATCGGAGCGGCGTACCGTGCCGCCGTGGCCGCCGCCAAGGACTCCCGACGGCGCGATCGGCGGCGGCGCAGAGCGCGGGCACGGCTGCGCCGAGCGGGCGGCGGCGCGGTCGTCCTCGCTGCGGTCGCCGTCGCCGGGGTCGGTCCATGAGCTCCGCGACTCGGGGTCCTCCGCCGACCCGCAGCGGCGGCCTCCACGACAGATCCGGCCGCCGCGGGCACAGGCATCGACCCTCGGATCGCAGCCGGTGTCCTCCGGCGCCGGGGCGGCGCGGATTCGCATCCGCGAGGTCGCGGAGCTCCCGGCCCCCGTCCAGGATGCCGCGGTGGCGGTCATCGGCGACCGCGCCTACGCGTTCGGCGGCCTCGATTCGGGCGGCGGTTCGACGACCGCAGTCTCGGTCGTTCGCGGCTCGTCCGTGAGGTCGGCCGGGCGCCTCCCCCTCGCGATCCACGACGCTGCTGCGGCCCCGGGCGGGCGGGGGCGGCTCGTCGTCCTCGGCGGCGGCCAGGTCGCGAGCTACGCGGGCATCGCCGCGTTCGACCCGGCGACCGGGGGCGTGCGAATCGTCGGCCGGCTGCCCACGCCGCTCTCCGACCTCTCGGTCGCGACGGTGGGTGGGACGACATACGCCGTCGGCGGCTTCACCGGCGCCGCGTGGTCGGACGGGATCGTCTCGGTCGACGGCGGGCAAGCCCGGCGGGTGGCCAGGCTTCCGATCGGGCTTCGCTACGCAGCGGTGGCGGCCTTGGGGACGCCGTCGTGATCGCCGGCGGCCGGACCGAGGCGGGGCCGAGCCGCGCGATCTACCGCTTCACGCCTGCTGACGGCTCCGTGGCGAGGATCGGGACGCTGCCCCAGCCGCTGATGCATGCGTCGGCCGGCGCGCTCGGCGGAGCATGTACGTCGTCGGCGGGATCGGCGGCGCCGGAGCTCCCGTGTCGTCGGTGCTCGCCGTCGGCGCCGGCGGAGACGTCAATCGCGCGGCAACGCTTCCGCGCCCGCTCTCGGATGCCGGCGTGGCCAGCCTGCCGGGACGGCTGCTCGTGATCGGCGGGAGCGAGGGGCGGGGCCCACGCGGGCGGTGCTGTCGATCGCGGCGACCGGCACGGGCCGGTGCACCGGCCGCATCGTGCGCAGGCCGCCACGGCGGGCCTGCCGCGCCGGTTCCGCGGCCCGCTGCCCGGCGACCTCCTCATCGCCGATCGCGGGAACAACCGCATGCTCATGATCGATCCGGCCGGCCACATCCTGTGGCGCTACCCGAGCCGGCCGGGCCAGCCGCGCCTCTACTTCGACGACGACGCGTTCTTCACGCCGGGCGGGCACGCGATCATCTCGAACGAGGAGGACAACCACGACATCGTCGAGATCAGCTACCCGGCGGGCCGCATCGTGTGGCGCTACGGGCATTCGGGACACCCGGGGTCGCGCCCGGCTACCTCAACACCCCGGACGACGCGTACAGGCTCCGCGAGCGGGCTCGTCATCGTCTCGGACGACCGCAACTGCCGGCTGCTCGAGATCCGCGGGCATCGTGTCGTCCGTTCGATCGGAAGCCCGGCGTCGTGCACGCACGACCCGCCGCGCGCGTTCGGCGTCGCCGAACGGCGACACGCCGCTTGCGAACGGCCACGTGCTCGTGTCGGAGATCACCGGGTCGTGGGTCGACGAGCTCACGCTCGGCGGCCGCCTGGTTCGTGCGATTCACGCGCCGGTCAGCTATCCGTCCGATCCGCAGGTCACGCGGCGCGGCAACATCCTGCTCGCCGACTACTCCCGTCCGGGCGCTGTCGTGATCCTGGACCGCCGGACCGGGCGCCTGCTCTGGCGCTACCGGCCGACCTCGGGCCCCGGCGAGCTCGACCACCCGAGCCTCGCCTCGATGCTGCCGAACGGCAACGTGATCGTCGTCGACGACTACAACGACCGGATCGTGATCATCGACCCGCGGTCGAAGCGCATCGTCTGGCAGTACGGCCACACGGCGGTCGGCGGCACGGGGCCGGGCTACCTGCACGTCCCGGACGGGTTCGACTTCGTGCCGGTGACGCCCGGCGGGAGGCCGAACCCGGCCGCGATCCGGCACGGCCCCTGATCTCGTCAGCTCGCGAGCGCCAGGTCGGCGCCGGCCAGCTCGCTGCGCAGCTCGGGGAGAAGGTCGGCCCGGTTGCCGACGACCGCGGCGCGTAGCCGCCCGGCGGCTGTCTCGGTACCGCGCCACGAAGCGCTCGCCGTCGCCGTCGGCGCTCACGCGGAGCGCCGGGTCGACGTGGCCGACCGCCTGAATCCGCCACCCGAACTGATCCGACCAGAAGAACGGCACGGGCGAGCGTCCCGGCGCGCGGCCGAGGATGGCGCCGGCGGTGGCCTGGGCCGTCGCCGCGGCGGCGCTCCAGTGCTCGAGCCTGACGGGCCGGCCCAGGTACGGGTGCGCGACGCTTGCGACGTCGCCGCAGGCGAACACCCCGTCGGCCGCCGTGCGCCCACAGGCGTCGGTCGGGATACCCCCGTCCGGCGCGAGCGTCGAGCAGGCCGGCGGCGAGCTCGGCGTTCGGCCGTGCGCCGACGCCGACGAGCACGGCGTCGCAGGCGAGCCGCGTGCCGTCGCCCAGCTCCACCGCGCGACCACGCCGTCGCCACCGCGCACGGCGGCGCGAACGGGCGTGCCCAGCCGCAGGTCGACGCCGGCGCGCCGGCGCACGCTCGGCGAGCAGCGAGCCGACCGTCGGCCCGAGCGTCCGCTCGAACGGGACCGGTCGCCGGCTCGACCACGGTGACCTCGAGGCCGAGCGCCCGGGCGCTCGAGGCCACCTCGAGGCCGACGAAGCCGGCGCCGACGATCGCGAGGCGAGCGCCGCGGCGCGAGCGCGTCCCGCAGGGTCTCCGCATCGTCGAGGGTGCGCAGGTGGTGGATGCCGGCCATGCCGTCCAGGCCGCGGGATCCGGCGGGCGCGGACGCCGGTCGCGAGCACGAGCCGCCTCCAGCGGATCGACGCAGCGGCCGAGACGTGCCCGGCGGGCGCGCACGTCGATCGCTGTCGATGCGCGTCCCCAGCCGGAGCTCGATCCCGTGTGCCGTCCAGAATCCGGGCTCGCGGAGCGCCAGGTCCGCTCGCGGCCCGGCTGCCGGCGAGGAGCTCCTTCGACAGCGCGGGGCGCTCGTACGGCGGATGCGGCTCGTCGCCCGGCGACCAGGATCCGGCCGTCGAAGCCGCGCGGCGCGCAGCACCTCGGCACAGCGGGCGCCGGCGAGCCCGGCGCCCACGATCAGGACGTCGGTGCGCTCGACGGTCATCGGACGACGCTGCCCGCTGTCGTCGAGGACGGTGATCGCGCCCATCGGGCACGACCTGGCCGCCTCGATCGCGGCCGTGCGGTCGGTCGTCTCGGTGAGGGTCTCGACGAGGCCGTCGGCACCCATCGCGAACGTCTCGGGGTCGGTCTCCACGCAGGAGCCGAAGCCGCTGCAGGCGCCCCGGTCGATGATGATTCGGTAGGTCATGGTGTCCTCCGTCGAATGGTTGGAAGCTGGGTCAGGTCGTGGGGCTGGGGCGGGCGACCGGCGTTCGCCGGATCCGCGGGCTGCAGGATGCGGACGAGCACGAGCCACAGGACCGGGCCGCCGGCGACGAGCGCCAGGATCGGGCCGCCGATGCCGGCGGGGTCGGTGCCGGATGCCAGCGCGTGGATCAGGGCGAGGACGAACGCGCCGAAGCTCGCGTAGTGCAGGCGGCGCCAGCCACGCTGGCCGATCCACCGCCGCATCCGAAACGACACGGTCAGCATCAGCATCAGCCAGCCGGCGACGACTCCGGCCGCGACGGCCGCCGGCCGCAACGGCGCGGCGAACGGCACGAGCACGGCCGCCGGGCCGAACCGCATCACCGGGTCGAGCAGCAGGGCTCCCACGTGGAGCCCGACCATGGCGAGGCCCGTCCATGCGAGCGTCCGGTGCCAGCCGAGGAGCCTCGACTGGAACCTCGGCCCCAGCAGCCGCGTGCTCATGCCGAGCCCGAGCCAGGTCGAGAGCGTGAGGATGCCGAAGGCGACGAGCCCGGCCGCGCGGGCGACGAGCCACGCGATGGGGAGGGCGGCTGCCGCGCTCATGACGCCACGTCCCCGGCCCATGCGGGCACGCCGGCCGGAAGGTCCCCGGCGATGAACGGGCGCGCCGGCCGCGGGCACGACGAGCGCCGACAGATGTGCGGCCGCGCGGCAACGTAGCGCGACGACTCCGCGACCGGGGTGATCGCGAGCGCCGTGGCGTGCGCCTCGGCGGTCGCGGCGTCTGGGCGCGACCACGGTGACCGCCAGCGGCCCGGGCACAGCCGGCTCGCCGGTGGCGGGGTCGATCAGGTGGTGCAGCTCGCCGTCGAGCCCGAAGCGGCGCCGGTCGCGTCCCGAGGTCGCGACTCCGCCGGCGCTCAGGCTGAGCACGCTCAGCCGGCTGCCGCCGTGCCGCGGATCGGCGACCGCGATCCGCCAGGTGCCCCGTCCGGGCGGCTCGCCCCAGACGGCGATGTCGCCGCCGAGGTCGACGAGGCAGCCCGGCATCGACGGCCAGGCGGCGATCATCGCACGCACCGCGCGGTCGGCCGAGAAGCCCTTGCCGATGCCGCCGAGGTCGACCGCCGCGCCGGGCGCGATCCGAGCGCGGCCGCGGGCGTGGTCGACCTCGACGGCGGCGCCCGCGCGCCACCCGAACGCGGGCTTGGCGGCCGCGCGGCTCGAGCCGCTCGAACGACCGGTCGTAGCCGGCGGCGACGAGCGCCGGCAGCACGGCCGGGTCGAACCGGCCGCCCGTCTCGTCTCGCGCGTCAACGGCTGCTGCCAGCGCCCCGAGGAGCCGGGGGCCGGCGTCCGTCCAGGCTCCGCCGGCGGCGTTCAGGCGCGAGAGCTCGCTCTCGGCGTCGAAGCGCGACAGCGCCCGTTCGCACGCCGACACCTCGGCCACCGCTGCCGCGATTGCGCGGTGCGCGGTCGGGAGCTCGGCGAGCGTGGTGGTCACGCCGACGCCGCAGGCGGTGCCCATGGCGCGGAAGGCGTGGTGTTCGAGAAAGCGCGTCATGAGGTCCTCGTCGTGGCGTGGGTTTGCGGGGTGGACCGAGGCGCACCGGGACGAAGTTGCCGGACGCCGTCTTGACGTAGGTCACCGGCTGGCCGGCCGGGCTTGCCCCGGGGTCGCCGCCGCGGGGGAGGTCTGGGTGGTTGCGTGGACCGATCCGGCCGCGGCGACCGGGACGGGACGAGCGCGCCGTTGGCGGCACGCGCCAGCACGGTCTGGGTCGTCTGGGGCGCGGCGGCCTGGAACGGCCGCTGCGTGAGCGCGAGCACGGCGAAGACCGAGACGACCGACACGGTCGCCGCGATGGCGGCCCAGATGCGGCGCATCATGTGGATTCACCGTCCTCGATGTGCTGTGCGCCCGCCGGGGCCGGCGGGACGGCCGGCGGCTGCCAAACCGCGACCTTCGCCGGGTGCGCTGCCGGGGTAGGCTGCGCCGCCAATCGGCGGCGACCGTCCCGGCGGTCATGACGATTCCGGCTATCACCGCGGCGGTTGCGAGGATCTGTCGTTTGTCCGTGAGCATCTCCACTCGATTCCGATGGTGGTACGACACTCACGGTAGGAGCCGCCGCTGAGCGGCAGCCGAGCGCCGCTCCAGGGTTCGTCCAGGGTTTCGTAAGTTTTCGGAGAGGACGTCCGTGGGTCGCTATCGTGGGCGCGTGGCACCTTCGGAGAAGCGCGTGCTGGTGGTCGAGGACGACCCGTCGATCGCCCGCCTGCTCGAGGTCGAGCTGGCGGACGCCGGCTACGACGTCGACCTTGCGGCGACCGGCGCGGCCGGGCTCGCCGCGATCGAGCGGGAGGAGCCCGCGGTCGTCGTGCTCGACGTCCGCCTCCCCGACATCGACGGCCTCTCGGTCTGCCGCCAGGCTCGCCGCAGCGGCCACTCCATGCCGATCCTGATGCTGACGGCGCTCGACCGGGTCGGAGATCGCGTCATCGGTCTGGACGCAGGGGCCGACGACTATCTGGCGAAGCCGTTTGCGATCGAGGAGCTGCTGGCGCGGCTGCGCGCGCTGACCCGGCGAGCGACATCCGACCGGGCGATCCTGGAGGCCGGGCCGCTGCGGCTCGACACGGACTCGCGCGGGGTCACGATCGACGGCCGGCCGGTCGAGCTCACCGCCCGCGAGTTCGACCTGCTCGCCTACCTCATGCACGCCCCCGGCCGGGTGTTCACCCGCGATCAGATCTACGAGGGCGTATGGGGGTACAGCTATCTCGGCAACTCGAAGGTCATCGACTTCTTCGTCTCGGCGCTCCGGCGCAAGCTCGACGCGGACTCGTCCCCGTCGGTGATCCGGACGGTGCGCGGCGTCGGCTACACGATCCGGGCGTGAGCTTCCGCGTACGGCTCGCGCTCGGGTTCTCGCTCATGATGGCGGTGCTCGTCGTCGCCACGTCGGCGGCCACCTACCTCGTGGTGCGATCGAGCCTGGGCGACACGGCCCGCCGTCACGCCCGTCAGGTCGCCCGCGCTGCCGCCCGCGAGCAGCCGCGCGAGGGCGAGCTCGACCGCCTCGCGGGCCCCGGTGACCGCATCTGGCTGACGGACGCCCATGGCACCGTCATCGCATCCAGCTCCCCGGGCGCGGCGTGACGACACGGCGGCCGCTGCCGAGCGGGAGATCGAGCACGCGCCGTCCGGCTCGACGTCCGCGCGATGGCGGCGGCCGGGAGGAGGCGTCGCGATCGTGCTCGTCAGGAACCGGACGATCGAGTCGTCGCTCTCGACGCTCCTGCGGACGCTCCTCGCCGTCGGCGCCGCGGTCATCGTCGCGTCGGCGCTTCTGGGCGTCGTCCTCGCGGCGCGCACTCTGCGCCCGGTCGAGCGGATGCGGCGCGAGGTCGACGACATCTCCGGCGCCGAGCTCGACCGGCGGATCGCCGAGGGGCGCTCCGACGAGCTCGGCCGCCTCGCCCGCGCGTTCAACCGGCTGCTCGCCCGTGCCGAGCGGGCGACCGCGGAGCAGCAGCACTTCGTCGCCGACGCGTCGCACGAGCTGCGCACGCCCGTCACCGCGCTGCAGGGTCACGCCCGGATCGTCCTTCGCGCCATCGACCGGGGCGACCTCGAGCAGGCGCGCGAGTCCGCCGAGGTCGTTGTTGCCGAGTCGCGCAGGCTCGCCAGCACGCTCTCGGAGCTGCTCTCGCTCGCCGAGAGCGGCGGGCCTGAGCGGCCGCTCGAGCCGGTGCGGCTGGATGCGACCGCCCGCGACGCGTGCGACGAGATGCGCGCCTTCCACGATGGGCGCGCGATCGACACGGAGCTGGCCGAGGTCACTGTCCGGGCGGATGCGGGGAGGCTGGGCGAGCTCATCCGGATCCTTGTCGACAACGCCCTCAAATACAGCCCGCCCGACATGCCCGTGACGGTCACGGTCTGCGACGCGGGCGGCCCGGTGCTCGCCGTGCGCGACCACGGACCAGGCCTCTCCGAGACCGATCGGCAGCGGGCCCTCGACCGCTTCTACCGCGGTTCGGCGTCGGCAGGCGTTCCCGGCAGCGGGCTCGGCCTCGCCATCGCACGGGCCGTCTGCGAGCGTCACGGCGCCGAGCTCGAGCTCCAAGCCGCGCCCGGCGGCGGAACCGTGGCGACGGTCCGGTTCCCGGCGGCCGGCGACGGGGGAGGGTCCGCTCACGCGCCCGACTGAGCCGAGCCGGGGCCGCTGCAGGCGGCCCCGGCTCTACCTCATACCGCTACGAGCAGCTGGCTTCCGTCGTGCAGCTCACGGCGTGCGAGCTGTCGTTGTCGTACATCTTGCCGGCGCCGAGCGCGATCCGGTCGAACCGGCTGTCGCCCGACTTCGCGATCACGACGTACTTGTGGATCACGACCGCTCCGGGGTGGGCGGCGGCGTAGTTCTGCAACGCCGAGTGGGTTGCGTCGGACGAGAACCTGCGCGCTCTCAGGGGAGTCGACGACGATCGTGCAGGTGTCGTCGCCCTTGAAGCCCGTGAAATCGGCCCGGACCCATGTCGTGCTGCTGCCCACAGGATGGTTGCAATCGGCCGGATCGAGGAACAGCGTGTCCTCGGTCGTCGAGTTGTTGCCGTCGGTCGAGACCTCGGCCACCATGTAGTTCAGGCCGAGCGACACCGACCCGGACGTGAGCTGGATCGAGATGTTCTTCTGGTTCCCAACGGCGACGTGGCGATTGAAGCTCGCGTTCGAGAACAGGAGCACACAGCCGATCGCCGGTGCCGACGTTCGTATGGAACAGGCGGCTGTTGGAGTCGCTCGGAGAGTCCGAGCCGGTGACCCATCCGGCGAGGGAGTCGACGGAGTTGCAGCCGGAATCGGTCGGGTCGACCTGCACCCGCAGCCTCTGGCTGGAGTCGACCTTCGGCTCCGCCGACGCGACGGCGGCGAAGGCCAGCATTCCCAGGGCGACGACGAGCGCCGCCACAATCTTCCTTGGCACGTTCTTCCTCCCTGATCGAAGGTTTCCGAGGGAGTTCCTGCAAGCCGCCGCCATGCCCGTTGGCCCGCGGCAGACCGGTCAGGCCCCCGGTCCGTCGAGACGCGACCTTAGCCGCGAACGGTGGTGCAAGCAACTATGAGCACAAATTTGCGCAGGTGGTCAGGCCTGCGTGTCGACCGAAAGCTGCCGGCCGTCCGCATTCCGGTACCGCACCCGCCCGCCGTCCCACCGCAGCTCCGAGCCCCAGCCGCATCCCTTCAGCGAGACGTGGACGGTCGCCAGGGTTCGCGAGGCGCGGTCTCCCGGGAGGAGCAGCTCGATCCGGTCGATCCCGCCCTTGGCCCGCCGGATCGTGCGGACGTAGGCGTACCCGCGCCCGTCCGGCGCGGCGCGGACGTCCTGGAGGACCATGCGTCGCGACGGCACGCCCGCGGACGCCGTCAGACGACCGGTCGACGAGAAGATCGCCAGCCGGCGGGTGCCGGACACGGCGACGGAGCCGTCCGCGAGCGGGTCGACCACACGAGGGTCGGCGACGACGCGGCTCGCGTCGACCAGCGGGAACGTCCGCCTGCCGTCGGTGCGGACGAGCTCGCCCGGAGGAGTCAGGTACAGCAGTCCGCCTGACCGCTCGACGGCCATCCCTCCCGCTCTGACCCGCCACCGCTGGAGAAGGGCCCCGGCGGCGCTCCTTGCGACGACGTGGCCGCTGCGGTCGGCGTCCAGGAGGTCACCCGCCGGGGCCCACGTGAGCGCGCTCTCGGTCCCCGCTCCCGGGACCCGCCGCTCGGCGCCCGGGAACCGGGCCACGAACAGCCCGCGGCCCTCGACGGCGAACGCGACGTGCGATCCGTCGACGGCAGCGCTCGAGATCCACTCCGGGGGCCGGTGGAACCCACCGGCCGATGTCCATCGCCTCCCGCGATACCGGAGCACGGCGTGTCCGCCGCGGAGCCCGATCCATCCCCACGGCTCGACCACGGCGCCGACCGGCGGCCGCGCGCGGACGGCGTGGTGAGGTGTGCCGCCGGAGGTGCCGCACGAGATTGCGGCCAGCACCGCGGCGGTCGCGAGGACTCGGATCCCCCAGATCATGCCGCGTGTACGGCCGAGCGTTCTGCCCGCGTCCCGGACGCGCTACGCCCGCGGGCGCGGAAGCGGCGAGGGGTCGCTCTCGTGCATGCTGATCCGCGTCACGACGACATCGACGTCGGAGTCGGCGGCGGCGGTTGCCGGCTCGGCCCGGTCGAGGTCGAGCATGCCGGGCAGGAGGAGGGCAGAGGCCGTGACCACGGCGCCGATCACGCCCGCTGCGACGAGCGTCGTCCGCGGCCCCGAGCAGCGCCACCGCCGGCGCGGTCAGCGCGAACGACAGCGGCAGGAGCCCGATCGAGATGAGCCAGTCGAGGCTCGAGACCCGGCCCAGCAGCTCCGCCGGCACGTGGGTCTGCTTCAGCGTCGCCCACACGATCGTCCCGGCCGTCTCGAGCACGTTGAAGACGAGGCATGCGAGCATCAGCTGCCACGTCGCCGTCGCGAGCCCGTAGCCGGCGACCGCGACGGTCGCGAGCGTCCAGGTGGCGTAGATGAAGAGCACCCCACGGCGCGGCTGCCCCCGCTGGCCCATGACGAGCGCGCAGCCGATCGCACCGAGGCCTCCGGCTGCGAAGACGAGCCCGAGCGACTCGGCGGACCCGTGGACGACGTTCTTCACCATGTACGGCAGGAGCACCTCGGTCGGGCCCGAGGAAGACCAGGTAGGCGACCGCGGCCGAGAGCAGCGTGCCCCAGAGCCAGACGCGCCGGCGGATGAACTCGAAGCCCTGGCGCACGTCCTCGACGGCCGACGGGCTCGGCCCCTGGCGCGGCCGGGGCGTCCTTCCGATCGCGACCAGCGCGGCGGCGGAGACGCAGAAGCTGAGGGCGTCGACCGCGAAGGCCAGGCCGAGGCCGAGCGACGCGATGAGCCACCCGGCCGCCGCCGGGCCCGCGAGCCTGAGCGCGAGCGGCCTCACGAACTGGTCGAGCGAGTTGGCGGCTGCGAGCTGGTCGGCGGGGAGGATGTCGGGCACCACGGCATCGAAGGCCGGGTTGAAGAACGCCGTTCCGACGCCGTACACCGCGCACAGCACCGCGAGCTCCCACAGCGTGAGCGCGCCCGTCGCCGAGAGGACCGCGAGCAGGCCGATGACGACGGCCCGCAGGGCGTCGGCGGCGAGCATCACGGTCCGGCGGTCGAGGCGGTCGCTGACGACGCCGCCGGGGAGGAGGCATGCGATCGTCGGCACCGTCATCGCGATCCCGATCACCGAGAGCGCCGCCGGTGCGTTCCAGAGCTCGTACACCTGCCATGCCATCGCGACGAGGAAGATGCCGTCGCCGAAGAGCGACACGGTCATCCCGCTCCAGAGGAGCAGGAACCTGCGGTGGCGCAGCGGATGCAGCAGGTTCACACGCGAGAACCCGCCCGGGCGGTCGAGCGCCTCGTAACTATGCTGCATCGCGCTCGGGGCGGTCGGTCTCGTCGGCCTGCGGCTCGTCCGCGGCCGCCGATCCGAGGTACTCCACCACCGAGGGAAGCGGCATCGCCTTCGCGAAGAGGAAGCCCTGTCCGAGCTCGCAGCCGAGACCGAGCAGCGATGCGACAGCTGCTCGGGCATCTCGATGCCCTCGGCGACCACCTGGAGGTCGAGCGTCTCGCCCAGGCTGACGATCGCCGCGGCCAGTCCGGAGTCCGCTCGGCCGGCCTGGAGGAACGACCGGTCCATCTTCAGGATGTCGATCGGGAACCGGCTCAGGTAGCTGAGCGACGAGTACCCGGTGCCGAAATCGTCGAGCGCCACGCGCACGCCGAGATTCTTGAGCGCCTTCAACCGTTCGACGGCCAGATCGGTGTCGAGCATCATCACCGACTCGGTGATCTCGAGGACGA
Organism: uncultured Actinomycetes bacterium; assembly: GCA_963821535.1. Taxonomy (GTDB): domain Bacteria; phylum Actinomycetota; class Thermoleophilia; order Gaiellales; family JAICJC01; genus JAICJC01. The sequence continues at coordinate 96,994 of CAWGEC010000003.1, forward strand.
GGTCGTCGGGCGCGAGGCCGGACTCGGCGAGCGCGGATTCGACGTCGGCGACGATCGTGTCGGACTGGAGCTGCTTGACCGACAGGTTGACGCTCATCGTCAGGCGCTGCTCCCCGCCGAACGCCCGCTGAAGGGCCGCTCCCTGCTTGCACGCCTCGTGCAGCACCCAGCGGCCGATCGGGATGATGAGGCCCGTCTCCTCGGCGAGCGGGATGAACTGCAGGGGCGAGATCGTCCCCTTGGCGGGATGCTGCCAGCGCAGGAGCGCCTCGAGGCCGTAGACCACGCGCCGGTCGAGCCTGACCACCGGCTGGTAGTGCACCTCGAGCTGGTGCTCGTCGATCGCGCGCTGGAGGTCGGCGCGCAGCTCGAGCCGCTCGACGACGCTCTCGTGCATCGCCGGCTCGAACATGCGGTAGCTGCCCTTGATGTCGCGCTTGGCCATGTACATCGCGACGTCCGCGTTTCGCAGAAGGTCCTCGGGGCTCGTCGCCTCGCCGGCACGCGTGAGGCAGATGCCGATGCTCGCCCGCACGAAGAGCTGCTTGTCCTCGATCGTGACGGGCCGCTCGATGGCCTCCTTGAGCCGCTCGGCGATGTCGGCGGCGTGCTGGGTGCCCTCGATCTCCTCGAGCAGCACGGCGAACTCGTCGCCGCCGAACCGGGCGGCGGTGTCGGTCGGGCGGAGCGCCGCGAGCAGCCGCTCGCCGACCTCGCGCAGGACCGTGTCTCCGACCGGATGGCCGAGGCTGTCGTTGATCGTCTTGAAGTCGTCGAGGTCGATGAACATGACGCCCATCGGCGTCCGCTCGTCCGAGCGCCGCGAGAGCGCGTGCGCCACGCGGTCGGCGAAGAGGGCGCGGTTCGCGAGCCCGGTGACCGAGTCGTGGAAGGCCTGGTGCGCGAGCTGGCGCTCGAACGCCTTGCGCTCGCTGATGTCGCGCGAGTTCAGGACGATGCCGCGGATGTGCTCGTCGTCGATCAGGTTGGAGTGCCGGATCTCGAACTCGAGCTGGGTGCCGTCGCGGTGCACGAGCGTGCACTCGAGCGTGTGGCTGTCGTTCTCGAGCCCCGACGGCTGGAGGATGTGCGCGATGCGGCCGCGGTCGGCGGGGGCGACGAGGGCCAGGAACGTCGTGCCGTGGAGCTCCTCGGCGCGCGTAGCCGAGCAGCCGCTCGACCGAGGGGCTCAGGTAGCTGATCTCGCCGCCGGCGTCGAGCACGGTGATGAGGTCGCTGGAGTGCGCGACGAGGGACTGGAAGCGGGCCTCGCTCTGGCGGCGGTGGAGGTCCTCAGAGAGGAGGGCGCTCGCGACGGCGAGGGCGACCTGCGAGCCGAGCGCCTCGAGCGGCGGCATGAGCAGGGCGACGTCGTGCTTGTCGACGGCGACCACGACGTAGCCGTGCGCCTCGCCCCGCCCCGAGAGGGGCGAGAGCACCAGCCGGTCGTCGGCCTCGACCGAGTCGTCCGGGATGCCCAGTGCGCTTCGGAGCTCGGGCGGCGCTTCGCTGAGCCGGAGCCGAGCCCGACGCGGCGCGGCGGGCGACCCAGGCGGTCGCGAGCACATCGAGCCGTGACGGATCCGTTCGCGGCCCGTCGGACGAGGCGACGATGTGATAGCCGTCCTCCTGGACGTCGACGACCCACACCGCGACCGCCCTGCCCGACCAGCGACTGGACGGCCTCGATGGTCGCCGCGTAGATCTCCTCGAGCCCTGTCGCGCCCACCAGCGCGAGGCCGGCGTGGCGCAGGGCGCGCTCGCGGGCGACGACGCGCTCCTCCTGGCGGACGAGGCCCGCCATGCGCGCGACGACGAGCAGGAAGAGCACCATCGACGCGCAGGTGACGACGAGCATCTCGGCAGTACGGTCGGCCTGGACGATCCGGATCGCGGGCGCGATGAGACAGGAGACGGCGAGCAGCCCGAGCCGCACGCGCGTCAGCCGCACGCGCCGGTCGGGCGCGGGCTCCTCGAGCGTCCGCATCGAGGGGTGAAGCGCCGCGGCGCCCCAGAGGAGGTAGTACGCGATCCAGCCCACGTCCAGCAGGACCTGGTGGTCGTACGTGCCCTTGAGCAGCATGTAGTTGTAGACGGAGTCCGTGACCAGCAGGCAGACGATGCTCGAGGCGAGCAGGAAGAACGCCGGCTGCCGGCGGCCCGTGTCGACCGCGAGCCGGATCGCCGCTGCGAGCAGCAGCACGTCGCCCAGCGGGTAGGCCATCGACACGCCCTTGGCGAGGTCGGTCATGCCGCTCAGGTTGATGTAGGGCGCGATCAGGAAGACCCACGACAGGAGGCCGATGCCGAGCGACAGGATCAGCGAGTCGATCAGGCCGGCCCGGTCGGAGATCGGGTTTCGGCGCCGGACGAGCAGCACGAGGCCGGCCATGAGCGCCGGGTACACCGTCAGGTAGAGCGCGTCGCCGGGCGACGGGAACGGCACGTTCGGGCTGTACGTGTAGACGTCGCCCAGGAAGAACAGGAGCTGGCCGACCAGGAAGAACACCCATGCCCTGCGGAGCCGCGGCTGGTGGAGCACGATGCCGAGCACGATCGCCACCGAGGACGAGAGCCCGAGCGCGTTCATCACCCGGCCGTTGCCGGCGACGGGCGGAACCATGGCGTAGAGCAGGGTGACGAACGCGCCCAGCCGCCATGTACCAGCCCCAGGCGCTCTGGCGCGAGAGCCGGGCCGAGTTGATCGCGCGCGAGACGGTCACGCCGCCTCCCGGGCCGCGTCGGCATCGGAGCGCAGCCGCAGCCTGCCCGCTGCGGCCAGCTCAGCGATGACGCTCGTCAGACGCTCGATCTCGGCGTCCGTGTTGGCGGCGGTCACCTGGACGCGGAACCCGACCTCGTGCTTCGGCACGAGCGGGTATGCGGCCAGGGTGACGTAGACGCCGCGGTCGAACAGGAAGCGGCCCACCTCGCCGATCTCCTCGTGGCGCCTGAGCGGCACCTCGATGATCGGGTATCCGGAATGGTTTGGCGTGTAGACGTCGAGCTCGGCGAGCCGCTTGAGGACGGCCTCGGTCTTCCGCCAGAGCGCGAAGCGCAGCTGGTCGCCGCGCGCGTCGTTCACGTCGAAGCCCGCGAGCACGGTCGCGAGCGACGCGACGGGCGACGGGCCCGAGTACAGGTACGGCGGCGCTGCGGTCTTGAGCAGGTCCTTGAGCTCGGTCGGGCACGCGATGAACGCGGCCAGCGACGAGTACGCCTTCGAGAAGCCGGCGACGAGGACGATGCCCTCGTACGACTCGCCGAAGTGCCGGACGATGCTGTTCCCGCGCATGCCGTACGGCGAGGTCTCGTTCGCGCTCCGCTCGCCGATGACGCCGAACCCGTGCGCGTCGTCGACGTAGAGGAGCGCGCCGTGCTCACGCGCGACCCGGGCGAACGCGCGCAGGTCGGGCGCGTTGCCGGTGATGCTGTTCACGCCGTCCATGCAGACGATGCGCGTGTGCGAGAGGTCGTCGCGAAGCAGGCGGGCGAGGTCGTCGGGATCCTCGAACGCGAATCGCTTCACCGTGGCGCCGCGGGCCCGGGCGACCTGGCAGCCGTCGTAGATCGTCTTGTGCGCCCGGCTGTCGAGGAAGATCGTGCCGCCGGCGGCGAGCACGGGGATCACCGACATGTGGATGTGGGTGATGGTCGGCAGCACGAGCGAGTCCTCGCATCCGAGGAGCTCCGTGAGCCGGCTCTCGATCTGCTCGTACAGCACCGGGCTGCCCAGGAGCCGCGACCAGCTGGGATGGGTGCCCCAGCGGCGCAGGTACTCCGGCACGGCGTCGATGATCTCCTCGTCGAGGTCGAAGCCGAGGTAGTTGCACGACGCGAAGTCGGCCAGCCACTGATCGCCGATCCGGATCATGCGACCGTCGATCTCGTCGATGACGGCGTCGGTCATCGGATTCGAGCGCTTCAACTCGGCCAGATCCGCACAGGCGGCCAGCCAACGATCGATCCACCGATCACCGCGCGCAGCGCCGCGCGTTCCGGATTCGCGGAGGGGGTCCACGATGAAGGGAATCGGCATGCGCACGCGCCGCCTTTAGCCTGGAAAACGCGCATGAATTTTCCGCGTGCGCGCGGGAGTACCATTGGAGGCCCATCTCCCGACCACACGAGGTGCGCCATGGACGTCGATCCCGCGAAGACAGCGCTGGTCTTGATCGAGTACCAGAACGACTTCACGACGGAGGGCGGATCCCTCCACGACGCCGTCAAGGAGGTCATGGACGAGACCGGGAATGATCGAGAACACGCAGCGCGTCGTCGAGGAGGCGCGGCGGGCCGGAGCGACCATCATCCACGCTCCGATCTCGTTCGCTCCCGGCTACGGCGAGCTCGGCGACCCCGCGAAGGCGTACGGCATCCTGAAGGGCGTCATCGACTCGAACTCGTTCGTGAAGGGCACGTGGGGCGTCGAGATCTGCGACGAGCTCGCGCCGCAGGAGGGCGACATCGTGGTCGAGGGCAAGCGCGGCCTCGACACGTTCGCGACGACCAACCTGGACTTCGTCCTGCGAAGCCGCGAGATCGACACGGTGATCCTCGGCGGCTTCCTCACGAACTGCTGCGTCGAGTCGACGATGCGGACGGCGTACGAGAAGGGCTACGACGTCATCACGCTCACCGACTGCACCGCGGCGACGAGCGGCGAGGAGCAGCGGGTCGCGACGGCGCGCGACTACCCGATGTTCTCGCAGCCGATGACGAGCGACGAGGTGGCGGAAGCGCTTCAAGCGGCCGCGGTCGCCTGACATCTGCACCGAACGATCGGGGCTCCGGCGAAGACCGCGCTCTTCGCCGGAGCGTGGCAAACGCTCCGCCAGCCGTTAAGGAGGGCCGGGGGAACCCTGGGTTCCCCGCGCCACGACGTGCGGCGAGGAGCAGCGGGTGCGACGGCGCGCGACTACCCGATGTTCTCGCAGCCGATGACGAGCGACGAGGTGACCGAGGCGCTGCACGCCGCGGCTGTGACCTGAGCTAGGCGCCGCCCGAGACGAGCACCACCGCGGCGGCCGCGTAGGCGATCACGATCGCTGCGCCGCCGCGGCGGCCGAGGCTGCCGTTGCGTGCCAGCGGCGCCAGCGTGAGCGCCGTCAGCCCGAAGAGGAGCGCGAGCCCGCCGGCGGACACGCCGGTGATCGTCACGAAGAGGGCGGGGATCACGAGCCCGCCCACCATGTTGATGCTGTTGGAGTGAAGCGTCTCGCTCACGAGCGCGTCGCCGCGCCCCGTGAGCCCGAGCCGAAACGCGGTGAACGCGTTCGGCAGGCTGGTGAGCCAGGCGAGGATCACCATTCCCACGACGGCGTCTGACACGCTCCATCGGTCGGCGAGCACGAGCGCTGCGTTCACCATTCCAAGGCTCCCGAGGGCGACCAGCGCGATCGCGGGCAGCTCAAGCGCGGCGATCCCGACCGCCCGCGCCCGCGTGCGGAGCGATCCCGGCGGGCGCAGCGGGATGTCGAGGCCCTCGATGTAGAAGAAGGCCGCGAGGCCGCAGGCCGCGAGCCCGATCCACGCCGGCAGTGCTCCCGCAAGCACGAGCGTCGCGGCGGCGGTCACCGCCAGCGCCACGCCGGCCTCCTGCACGAGCTCCCGGCGGCCGATCCGGATCGGGAAGCGGGCGACGAGCGCGACGGCACCCACCATCGCCGCGAGGTTGAACAGGTTCGAGCCGACGACGACGCCGACGCCGACCGCGCCGCTGCCGTGCGCGATCGCGATCACCGCGGAGCTCAGCTCCGGCGCGTCCGCGGCGGTCGCCGTCAGGAGCCCGACCAGCGCCTCCGGCCAGCCGAAGCGGCTGCCCAGGCGATCGAGCCGGCGGGCGAAGACGATCGACGCGCCCAGCGCCAGCGCCAGGGAGCCGGCGAAGACAACGAGGACAAGGATGGTCGGAAGGCGCGTCACGGCATGTTGCCGACCAGGCTTCCCGGCGCTCCGCGGTGAGCGTAGCGGAGCAGGCGCCTGCGCCGTGATGGCGTCTTCAGCGTAGGGCCGAAACTCGCAGGATCGGTTGAGGCGCCCGCGGCTACGGTCAGATCACGAGGTCTGCGGCCATGCGGTCAACCAGCACAGCTACACGGCGCTTCCTGGGTGAAGGCCACCCCCTCACGCGGGTCGAGGAGTCGCTCGCGACCGTCCGAAACCAGGCGCTGGTGTGCCTGGCGCTCATCGCCGGGTCACCGGCGATGCTGCTCGCCGGCCGCGATGCCTGGGTCGCCACGGTCGCGAGTGCCGTGCTGGTCGAGGCCGGCGCCGGCCTCGCGCTCCTGGGGCTTCGATCGCTGCGGCGCCAGCGGATCCACGACATGATCGTCGGGGGCACCGTGCCCGACCTGGAGGTCGTCCGCGCAGAGGTGCGCCGTCTGCAGAGCGACGACCACCGGCGCGGGTTGGCGAACGCCCTCGAGAGGGCACTCGCGGACGGCGAGCGCTGGCACGAGTTCATGCCGGCCGCGCGGCCGCCGCTACGGCGTCCGCAACCTGCCCGCCCATGCGGCCGCCGATCCGGGAGATCGCCCGCGGATCTGCGCGACCGCGACGCATCCGTCCGCGCGATCGTGATGGTCGAGCGGCTTGCGACCGGCGGGTACGGCTCGGCGCTCTACGAGGCGGATCAGGCCTGGCTCGGGCGCGAGCTCACGCGGATCCGGTACGAGCTCGACGCTCGTCCCGACCGCTCGGCGCCGCTCCGCGACGCCGCGTAGCGGACGCATCCGGCGGCCTCGGGCGTGGGGCGGAGCACGAGCGTCTCGACAGGCGCGTGCGTCAGGATCCAGGTGAGGTCCTTCGGCGTGAACCCGCCGCCGTGGTCGGGCGGTGCCGGCGCGATGATCCGGTCGAACCGCTCCGCCTCCCAGATGCGCCGCAGCGCGTGCGTCGGCGTGCGGCCCTTCTCGATCCGCGCGTCGACGGGGATGCCGGCCCGCAGCGCTGCATGCTCCACCGCCTCGAGCAGCGGGAGCGCGACGTGGACGTCGCCCTGCATAGGTGCGTCCTCCGCGAGGCTGAGCGGCACGATGACGAGGTAGGCCGGGACGAGCGTCGCATTCTCGGCCCGGCTCACGCGGATCGCGGCGTCGAGCACGCGTGAGTCGAGCTCGCCGCCTGTGAAGGGCACGAGGATGCGGCGCGTCCCGGCCGGGAGCGGCTTGCCCGGCGACCTCCGGTGCGCGACGACGAACGCGGCGACCGCGATCGCCGCCGCGATGAGCGAGACGATGACGGCGAACTCGATCACTGGCGCACCCGGCGGTCGGCGCGGTTCGCCACCACGCGGATGTCGACGCCGGGCAGCTCACGGATCAGCGACGAGACCAGCGAGCCGCGGAGGATCTCGGTCCGGCGACGCTCGTCCGGCGTGCCGAGGAAGACGTAGGTGGTGCCACGCTCGTCGGCGACGCGCTTGACCGTCTCGACGAGGCGGTCGCCCTGCTCCTCGATGAAGTGGCCGCCGAGGATGACCACCAGGCGGCGCAGCGCGGCGAGCGCCGTGGCCTCGTCCTCCGAGAGCTCGCGGCCGGGCTTGCGCACCCAGAGCACGTCGAGGTCGGCGTTCAGGCGCTGCGCCGAGCGCCACGCCCGCCGGACGACGCGCTGCGACCGCGGGTCCGGCGTGGCGAGGACGAGCGTCCGCTCGCGCACCGCCTGGCGGCTGAGGTCGCCGAGGACGCCGACCCGCGAGGCGCGCTCCTCCACGTCCTCGGCCACCTCGCGGAGCGCCAGCTCGCGAAGCGAGCTCAGGTGGTCCGGCGCGGAAGAAGTTCGAGAGGGCCGTCTCGATGCGGTCGGGCTTGTAGACCTTGCCCGCCCGGATCCGGGCCTGCAGGCTCTCGGGCGTGAGGTCGACGAGCACCACCTCGTCGGCCTCGTCCAGGATGCGATCGGGGAAGGTCTCGCGCACACGGACGTTGGTGAGCTCGGCCACCGTGTCGTTCAGGCTCTCGAGATGCTGGATGTTGACGGTCGAGATGACGTCGGAGCCTGCTGCCAGGATCTCGTCGATGTCCTCGTAGCGCTTCGTGTTTCGCATCCCCGGCGCGTTCGAGTGGGCCAGCTCGTCGACGAGTGCGAGCTCCGGCCTGCGGGCGATGACGGCATCGACGTCCATCTCGGCGAGGATGAGGTCACCGTGCTCGCTCCGCAGGCGCGGCACCTCCGCGATGCCGTCCGCGAGGGCGGCGGTCTCGGGCCGGTCGTGCGGCTCGAGATAGCCGATCACGACGTCACGCCCGTCGTTCTGCGCCTGGCGCCCTTCCTGGAGCATCCGGTAGGTCTTGCCGACTCCCGCGGCCATGCCGAGCAGGATCCGGTAGTGGCCTCTCACTCACGCGCCGAGCAGGTTGTGCACGACGAGGTCGATGAGCTTGATCCCGACGAACGGAAGGAGCACGCCGCCGCCACCGTAGATCAGGAGGTTGCGACGCAGGAGCGCCGTTGCCCCGATCGCGCGGTAGCGGACGCCGCGCAGCGCCAGCGGGACCAGCGCCGGGATGATGAGGGCGTTGAACACGATCGCCGAGATGATCGCACTCTTCGGCGTCCCCAGGTGCATGACGTTGAGCGAATCCAGCGGGCCGCGCTCGCCGGGCTTGGTCGCGTAGGTGAACGCGAACATCGCCGGCAGGATGGCGAAGTACTTGGCGACGTCGTTGGCGATCGAGAACGTCGTCAGCGAGCCGCGGGTGATGAGGAGCTGCTTCCCCACCTCGACGATCTCGATCAGCTTGGTCGGGTTCGAGTCGAGGTCGACCATGTTGCCCGCCTCCTTGGCGGCGGACGTCCCGGTGTTCATGGCCACGCCGACGTCGGCCTGGGCAAGGGCGGGGGCATCGTTCGTGCCGTCGCCGGTCATGGCGACCATCCGGCCCTTGGACTGCTCCTCCTTGATGAGCGACATCTTGGCCTCGGGCGTCGCCTCGGCCAGGAAGTCGTCGACCCCGGCCTCCTCGGCGATCACGGCTGCGGTCACGCGGTTGTCGCCGGTGATCATGATCGTGCGGATGCCCATGCGCCGCAGCTCGTCGAACCGCTCGCGCATGCCGCCCTTCACGATGTCCTTCAGGTGAATCACGCCGAGCACGTAGTTGTCCTGTGCGACGACGAGCGGCGTCCCGCCGCTTCGGGCGATCTTGTCGACCTCCTCGTCGAGCCGGGCCGGGGCGTTGCCGCCCTGCTCCTCGACGAACCGCTTCACCGCATCGGCCGCGCCCTTGCGCAGCCGGCGCCCGTCGAGGTCGACGCCGCTCATGCGGGTCGTCGCCGAGAACGGGATAAACGTCGCGTCGGTCCCGGTGAGCTCGCGCTCCCGCAGCCCGTAACGCTCCTTGGCGAGGACAACGATCGAGCGCCCCTCCGGCGTCTCGTCGGCGAGCGAGGAGAGCTGGGCAGCCTCGGCGAGCTCGCTCTCGTCGACACCGTCGACGGTAACGAACTCGGCCGCCTGGCGGTTTCCGAGCGTGATCGTGCCGGTCTTGTCGAGCAGCAGCACGTCCACGTCGCCCGAGGCCTCCACCGACCGGCCCGACATGGCAAGCACGTTTCGCTGGACGAGACGGTCCATTCCGGCGATGCCGATGGCCGAGAGCAGCGCGCCGATCGTGGTGGGGATCAGGGCGACGAGCAGCGCGATGAGGACCGTCTGCGAAGTGGGAGTGCCGGCGTAGATCGCGAATGGCCGCAGCGTCACGACCGCGGCGAGGAAGGTGACGGTGAGCCCTGCGAGCAGGATGTTGAGCGCGATCTCGTTCGGGGTCTTCCGCCGCTCGGCGCCCTCGACGAGGGCGATCATCCGGTCGAGGAACGACTGTCCCGGCTCCTGGGTCACCTCTACGACGAGCATGTCGGAGAGGAGACGGGTGCCGCCCGTGACGGCCGAGCGGTCGCCGCCGGACTCACGGATGACGGGTGCCGATTCGCCTGTGATCGCCGACTCGTCGACCGAGCCGACCCCTTCGATGACGTCGCCGTCCGCCGGGATCACCTCGCCGGCGTTGACGATGACAACGTCGCCGCGCGCGAGCTCCGGGGCGGGCACGTCCTCGAGCGTGTCGTCGAGGCCGCGGCGGTGCGCCGTCGTCGTCGTGCGCGTGGCGCGGAGCGCGCTGGCCTGCGCCTTGCCGCGGCCCTCGGCGATCGCCTCGGCGAAGTTCGCGAAGAGCACGGTCAGCCACAGCCAGAACGTGATCACGCCGACGAACCAGAGGCTGCCGGTGTGGCCACGGGCGAGGTCGAGCAGGAAGATCCCGGACGTGATGACGCTTCCGACCTCGACGATGAACATGACCGGGTTTCGGATCTGGTTCCGCGGGTTGAGCTTCGGGAACGAGTCCTTGACCGCGGCGATCACGAGGTCCCGCGAGAAGATGTTTTCCGATCGACGTGCCACTACTGTCCCTTCGTCTGGTCGAGTGCGAGGTTGAGCTCGAGCACGTTCACGCCCGGCTCACCGAGGAATCCGAGGCTGCGGCCGTCGGTCGAGTCCGAGATCAGCTGCTCGACGGTTCCGAGCGGAATCCCGCGTACGGACGCGATGCGGGGCGCCTGGAGATGTGCGTATGCCGGCGAGATGTCCGGGTCGATGCCCGAGCCGCTGGTCGTGACGGCATCCACCGGGATGTCGCCCACCGTGAGGCCCGGGTTGTACGGGCCCTCCAGCTTCATGATCGCGGCGATCTGCTTCTTCACCTGATCGGTGAGCTCGGGGCTGGTCGGCCCGAGGTTGGAGAACGTCGTGCCCATCGCGTTGTACGCCGGCACCGTCGCCGACGGCCGCTCGTGGAAGTACTCAGGCTTGGTGAACTCCTGCGCGGCCAGTCGGGAGCCGATCACATGCCCGTCGCGCGTGATCAGGCTGCCGTTGGCCTTGTCCTTGAACGCCACCTGGGCGACCGCGGTCATGACGAGCGGATAGATGAGTCCGAACGCGACCGTCAATACAACGACAGCGACGATGGATCGAACGACTGAGCGAATCACGAGAGTGCCTCCACGATCGGGCCGAGCGTGAGCGCCGGGAAGATCATGAGCCCGGCGGTCAGGATGATGATTGCGACGAGCAGCAGCGCGAAGGTGGGGCCGTCGGTGCGGAATGTCCCCGCCGACTCGGGATGAGTCTTCTTGGCGGCGAGCGTCCCGCCGACGGCGAGCGCTGCGAGCAGCGGGACGAACCGGCCCAGGTAGAGGCCGACGCTGCCCAGGTTCTCGGAGAACGGAAGCGCCCCGTATCCGGCGAAGGCACTGCCGTTGTTGTTCGTCTGCGAGGTGTAGGCGTAGAGGGCCTCGGTGAAGCCGTGAGCGCCGCTGTTGAACACGGACGCCAGTCCGGCGTGGGTGACGACCGAGATCGCCGTCAACACGAGCACCATCGTGGGCACGAAGAGCGCCCCCACCGCGGCGATCTTGATCTCGCGCGCCTCGATCTTCTTGCCCAGGTACTCGGGCGTGCGCCCGACCATGAGCCCGGCCACGAAGACCGCAATCAGGACGTAGAAGAACATGCCGTAGAGGCCTGAGCCGACGCCGCCCCAGATCACTTCGCCGAAGAAGATGTTCACCAGCGGCACCGCGCCGCCGGTCGGCGTGAACGCGTCATGCCCGCCGTCCACCGAGCCGTTGGAGGCGTTGGTGGTCGTCGAGGCCCAGAGAGCCGTATCGGCGATCCCGAAGCGCACCTCCTTGTCCTGCATGTTGCCGCCGCTCTGCTGCGAGTCTGCGGTGATGTTCACGCCGGAGTCGCGCAGGACCTGCGAGCCGTGCCCCTCGGCGGGGTAGGCGATCGCCACGCCGGCGACCATGAGGACGAACATCGCTCCCCAGATCGCCCAGCCCTGGCGCATGCGGCCGATCATCCTGCCGAACATGAAGACCTGCGCCATCGGGATGAGGAGGATGGCGATGTCCTCGAGGAAGTTGGTGAATCCGTTGGGGTTCTCGAACGGGACGGCGGAGTTCGAGTTGTAGAACCCGCCGCCGTTTGTCCCAAGCTGCTTGATGGCGATCTGCGAGGCCACCGGGCCGCGTGCGATCGCCTGGTGCCCGCCCTGGAGGGTGGTCGCCGTGGCGTGGCTGTCGAATGTCTGCGGCACGCCCTGGCTGATCAGGATGATCCCGAGGACCACGGCCAGGGGGAGCAGGATGTAGACAAGCGACCGGTAGAGGTCGCGCCAGAAATTCCCGATATCGCTGGTCGTGCGGCGGGAGAATCCCCGAATCACGGCGGCCAGCACGGCCATGCCGACGGCCGCTGAAACGAAGTTCTGCACTGCCAGTCCCGCCATCTGGGACAGGTACGACATCGTGTACTCGCCGCCGTAGTACTGCCAGTTGGTGTTGGTGACGAAGCTGGCGGTCGTATTGAGCGCGAGCGGGGCGGAGACGCCCGGCAGGTCGTCCGGGTTCACCGGAAGATGCCCCTGCGATCGCAGCAGCAGGAACAGCAGCACCGCGAAGACGATGGTGAAGACGAGCGTCGAGCCGGCGTACTGCTTCCAGTTCTGCTCGCGCTCGGGATCCGACCCGACGAGGCGCAGGAACCAGCGCTCACCGACGGCCAGTCGGCCGTTGACGAGGCCGATTTTCCCCTCGTAGACGCGCGCCATGTAGATGCCCAGCGGATATGCAAGGCCCGTCAGGACGACGGCGTAGAAGATCAGTTGTGCTGTACCCTGGAATGTCATCTAGAACCGCTCCCCACGGAAGAGGGCCAAGAGGAGATATGCGAAGATCGAGATCGAAACGACCAACCCGAACACGTCACCGGCAGACATCAGATCCTCTCCAGAACGTAGCGAAGCAGGTATGAGAAGCCGAAGCATCCTGCTGTTATGAGTACTGCGTAAACGTCATACATGGAAACCACCCTAGTCCGAAGAGGCTGAGTGCTGGCTTAAGGTCTGAACGCCCGTCCTGAAGTCCGCCTGAACGCCGACGGGGGAGGCGGTGATGCCGCCTCCCCCGTGGTGTTCACGCTGCGATCCGCTCGGGTCGGCTGTCGCTGCGAATGAGCGACGACGCGACGAGGACAGGGCACGGAGCGAGGTGCAGGAGCGCCTGGGGGGCGTTGCCCGTGATGGCACCCACGAGCGGGCCGTGCGCGCTCGCGCCCGTGACGATGACGTCGGCGGCGAGCTCCTTCGCCGTCTGGGCGATGCCGACGGCGGCGTTGCGCACGGTCGATGTCCGGACGAGCTCGACCTCGACCCCCGCATTCGCCATCTCGGCGACCTGCTCGCGGATGTGTGCGAGGCGCTCGGTCTCGTCGGCAAACACCGGGCCGGCGCCGCGGCCTGCGACAAGCTCTTTGACATGCACCACGACGACGCGGCCGGAGAAGTCCTTCGCGAGCTTGGTCGCGTACCGGGCCGGGCCGGAGCTCGGCTCGGAGCCGTCGAGTGCAAGGATGATTGTCTTGAACATGTTCTTCACCTCCTTCAGAACCCAGCGTAGGGGCGATCGGCTGAAGCCAACGCGAACGTTCTGGCCGCGATTCTGAAGGCCGCCTTAAGTGATGGAATCTTCAGACGCGGGCGCCCGGCGTTCATGCTTCCGTGATGCGTTCGGGCCTACCCTGAGAGCAGAGCGAAATGGCAGCAACGAACAACACCCCATACAGGCTCGTCGTCACGGCGAGCTCGAATCTCCCAGCTCGAACGCTCGAGAAGGCGATCGACGCGGCGGCATCCGACGATGCGGCGGTGGCGGTCGTGATTCCCGCGGTCCTTCCCGCCACCCTTCCGATCTGGGCCGCGCCGGCTCGAATTCTTGATCGGGTCACCAAGCTGCGCCAGGCGGCGAGGGCACGGATGGTTGCTCTGAGCCTGGAGGGCTCCGTCGAGATCGTTCCCTGTCGGAGCGTGCACTCCGCCATCGCCGCGCTGTGCGGCGAGCGTCCGCCGATCGAGATCGTCATCGCCGGCTCGGCGCCGTGGCGCTTGCGGCGGGCGATCCGGGGCCTCGCCCCGATGATCGTCGTCCCGGAGCGGCGACGCGCGCGCCGGCCGCAGCCGGTCGACGGCCGGCCCGTCCTCGAGCGCTGAGCGCTACCGGTCGGGGTTCACGAGCCGGTAGCCCGCTCCGGGCGCGGTGACGAGGTAGCGCGGCCGCGCCGGGTCGGGCTCGATCTTCCTCCGGAGCTGTGACATGTGCACGTGGAGGAGGTTCGACTCGCTGCCGTACCCCGGCCCCCACACCTCGCGCAGGATCGACCGGTGCGTCATCAGCTTGCCCTCGTTCTTCGCGAGGAAGCGCAGGATGTCGAACTGGTGGGGGGTCAGGTGGATCTCCTCGCCGGCGATCGTGACGAGGCGCTTCTCGAGATCCACCACAAGGTCGCCGATCTCGACGACCGGCTCGCCGGTCGGCGTCACCCGCCGGAGGCTTGCGCGCAGCCGGGCCAGGAGCTCGTCGATCCCCACCGGCTTCGTGACGTAGTCGTCGGCGCCGGCGTCGAGCGCGGCGATCTTCTCGTGCTCGTCGCCGACCGCGGACAGCACGATCACCGGTGCCGTGCTCCACGTGCGGAACTCGCGGCAGACCTCGGTTCCCGTCCCATCCGGCAGGATCAGGTCGAGGATCACGGCATCCGGTGGGCGCATCGCCGCCTCGGCGAGCGCTCCCTGCGCCGTGTCTGCCGTCTCGACGACGTATCCCGCGGCGCGCAGGCTCGTGCGCAGGGCGCGCAGGATCTGCGGCTCGTCGTCCACCACGAGGATGCGCGCGCCTGCGCTCACACCATCGCCTCCACCGCGGCCGCGATCGGCAGGGCGAGGACGAACGTCGCACCCTGACCCGCGCGGGATTCCGCCCACACCCGCCCGCCGTTGGCCTCGGCGAACCCGCGCGCGATCGCGAGCCCGAGGCCGGCGCCGCCGACACCGGTCGTGGACGATCCGCGCTGGAACGGCTCGAAGATGCTCTGGAGCTCGGGCGCCGGAATGCCCCGTCCGCGGTCGATCACCCGCACGATCACCTCACCCGACGTGTTCGAGACACGGACAGCCACTCGTTCGTCCTCCGGCGAGTACTTGATGGCGTTCTCCATGAGGTTGACGAGCACACGCTCGATCTGGTGGAAGTCGGCGCGCACCGGCGGCGACTGGTCAGGCAGCGAGACGTCGATCCGCGATCCGGCCTCCCCGAGCTCCCGAAGCGCGTGCCCGACGAGATCCTCGACCGCGCACACCTCGGCTTCGGGGCGCGCGGCGCCGGCCTGGAGCCGTGATAGATCGAGCAGGTTGGCGACCAAACCGTCGAGCCGGGCGGCCTCGGCCGAGATGGTCGCCAGCAGCTCGTGGCGGTCGTCCGGATCGAGCTCGAGGTCGTCGCGAGCGAGGGCGGACGCGGACGTCAGGATGGCCATCAGCGGTGAGCGGAGGTCGTGGCTCACCGCGCGAAGCAGCGCCGTCTTCATGGCATCGGTTCGCCGGAGAGCCTCGGCCTCGAGGGCATCGCGGGCCAGCCGTTCGCGGTCGACGGCGACGCCGAGGAGCGAGGCGAGCGCAGGGATCAGCCGCCGCCGGGCGGCCGTTCCGCGCCGCCGTGGATCGTCGAGGTGGATGACGCCGACCCGCCGTGCGCCGGCGACGAGCGGGTAGGCCGTGCCGTCGCCCGGTGTCCCGTCGCCAAGCTCGATCCGCGCCCGGTCGACCTGGAGGACGCGGGCGACCTCGGCGGCGATCCGCTCGAGCTCCCCGCGCACTTCGCCGCGAGCCAGGAGCGATGTCGCGATCCCGGCCAGGAGCTCGGACTCGGTGGCCCGTCTCCGCGACCGCGCCGCCAGCTCGCTCACCACCACGGCCGTCACCACGAACACCGCCAGCGCGAACCAGTTGCGCGAGTCCGCGAGCGTAAACGTGTGCACCGGCGGGAGGAAGAACCAGTTGAAGGCGAGCATGGAGGCGATCGCAACGCCGATCCCGAATCGCGTGCCCCACAGCACGGCGATCGGGAGGACAGCGAAGATGTAGAGCGCTCCGAGGCTGAGGACCGGCACGGCGATCTGGAGGAGCTCGATGGCGCCCGTGACGGCTGCCACCGCCACGATGCTCCCGACCACGCCGGCGCGCCGGTGGCGCCCTGCGGCATGATCGACGACGGCGGCGAGCCGATCCATGGCGCCCACGGTAGACGACGGCGCGGCAGCCCGTACGGAGATGGGCGTCGCATATGCAATGCCTATGCGTTAGGGTTCTGCGCCCATGGCAAAGGTCATGCCAATCGGCGAGGCCGCGCAGGCGCTCGGCGTCAGCCTCGACACCCTCCGCAGGTGGGACCGCGAGGGCCGGCTCCGGACCGAGCGCGACCGCCGCGGCCGGCGGCTGGTGTCGGTCGACGAGATCCAGCGGCTGGGCGGGCACCTCCCCACGCGCGCGGGTGACGCGTTCTCGGCCCGAAACCGGTTCGAGGGCATCGTCGAGTCGGTCGAGGTGACGGGCGTCGTCGCCCAGGTCGTGATCCAGGCCGGCCCGTATCAGGTCGTCTCGATCGTCACCCGCGACGCGGTCGAGGAGCTCGGGCTGGCGCCGGGGGTTCCGGCGGTGGCGACGGTGAAAGCGACGTCCGTGATGATCGGGAGGCCGTGACGATGCGCAGAAGGACCATGCTTGGAATCCTCATCGCCGCCGTTCTCACGGCGGCTGGGTGTGGAGGCGGAGACTCGTCGGGCGGCGGGTCGGGCGGCTCGTCGACGCCCGCCGGCGGCACCCTGAACGTGTTCGCGGCGGCATCGCTGACCGAGGCGTTCACCCAGCTCGCCCAGACCTATCAGTCTGATCACGCGGGCTGGACGGTCAGGCTGAACTTCGCGGGGTCTGACCAGCTGGCCGCGCAGATCGAGCAGGGCGTGCCGGCCGACGTCTACGCCGCGGCTAGCCCCAAGTACCCGGAGGAGCTCCAGGGCAAGAACCTGCTCGGCGACACGACGAACTTCGCGACGAACTCGCTGATTCTGATCGTGCCCCCCGACAACCCGGCGCACATCACGTCGGTCGACGACCTGAAGAAGGGCGCGAAGCTCGTGGTCGGCGATCCCGCCGTCCCGGTCGGCGCGTATACCGAGACCGTTCTCGAGAACCTCGGGATCTCCGACTCCGACCTGAACATCGTGAGCAAGGAGCAGGACGTGAAGAGCGTGCTGTCGAAGGTCGAGCTCGGCGAGGCCGATGCCGGGTTCGTCTACGTCACGGATGCCCTCTCCGCGGGGGATAAGGTGAAGCAGCTCCAGCTTCCTGCGGCGGCCGAGGCGACCGCCGTGTATCCGATCGGAATCGTCTCGAGCAGCAAGCAAACACAGGCAGCCCAACAGTGGATCGACCTCGTAACGGGGACGGAGGGCCAGAAGGTGCTTCAGGATCTCGCCTTCGGGCCTCCGCCTTCCACGTAGCGACGGCCGCCGCGGTCGTGCTTGCGGCCGCGTTCTTCGTGCTGCCGCTGATCGGGATCCTCCGCCAGGGGGACATCGGGTCGAGCCTGAGCTCGCCCCTCGCCAAGCCCGCACTTCGGATCTCGTTCGAGCTGTCGGCGGTCTCTCTGGCCGCGATGGTGCTCGTGGGCACGCCGGTCGCCTACTGGATGGCGACGCACGAGTTCCGGGGGAAGGCCGCGTTGTCGACGGCGTTCGAGCTGCCGCTGGTGCTTCCGCCGGCAGTTGCGGGCCTCGGCCTCTTCGCAGCGTTCGGCCGCACCGGCATCCTGAGCTCCGAGCTCGACGCGCTGGGGCTCCAGATCCCGTTCACGCCGGCGGCCGTCGTGATGGCCATGACCTTCGTCGCGGGGCCGCTCTACCTTCGCCAGGCCGAGGCCACCTTCGTCGCGGTCGACAAGGATCTGCTCGCAGCTGCGCGAACGCTCGGCGCCGGCCCGGGCAAGGTGTTCCTGCGGGTGGCGGTGCCGCTGGCATCGGCCGGGCTCGGTGCCGGCGCCGCCCTGGGCTGGGCACGTGCGCTTGGCGAGTTCGGTGCGACGATCATGTTCGCCGGCAGCCTCCAGGGCGTCACGCAGACCGCGCCGATCGCGATCTACCTGGGGTTTGAGCGCGGCGACTTCAGCGAGGTCTACGGGCTCGGCGCCGTGCTCGTCGTGATCAGCGGCGCCGTTCTCCTCACGGCCAAGCTGATCGCCCGCGGGAGGCTGCCGCGCTTCGTGCCGACCTGACCCATCCGCTGCGGGACTTCACCCTCGAGGCCCGGGTGGAGGTCGCGGGCACGCTCGCGGTCATCGGCCCCTCAGGTGCGGGGAAGACCACGCTGCTGCGGCTGATCGCCGGGCTCGAACGGCCGGCGGCCGGTGAGATCGAGTGCAACGGCCACCGCTGGCTGGGCGCCGGGGTCTGGGTCCCGCCCGAGCGGAGGCGCGTCGGGTTCGTGTTCCAGGACTACGCCCTCTTCCCGCACATGTCCGTGCGCGCCAACGTGGCCTTCGAGGCTCGCACCGACGTCGACGAGCTGCTCGAGCGGCTCCGGATCGAGCATCTCGCCGGCGCGCGGCCGGGGCGCCTCTCCGGCGGCGAGCGCCAGCGGGTCGCTCTGGCAAGGGCACTGGCGATCGCGCCGCAGGTGCTGCTCCTCGACGAGCCGCTGGCGGCCCTCGACCCGTCGACGCGCTCGGCGGTGGCGGCCGAGCTCGCGCGTGTGATCGAGCTCGCCTCGGTGCCGACCATCGTCGTCACCCACTCCTACGAGGAGGCCGTGATGTTCGCCGACGAGGTAGCGGTCATGGACCGGGGCGCGATCGTTCAGCACGGCCGCGCCGCCGAGGTCGTCGAGGCGCCGGCATCCGCGTTCGTCGCCGAGTTCGCCGGCGTCAACTACCTCGCGGGCACGGCCGCCGGCACGACGGTCCGGCTCGACGGCGGACAGACCGTGCGGACGAGCGATCCCGCGGAGGGGCCCGTCGCCGTGCTCGTCGCGCCGTGGGAGATCACGCTCGCGCTCGGCGATCCCGGCGGCGACGGCGACTCGGCGCTCAACCGTCTTCCGGTTCGGGTCGAGCGGGTCGTCGTCGTCGGGAATCGGGCTCGGGTGTCGCTGGGGACCTTCGTCGCCGAGGTGACGCCGGAGTCGGTGGAGCGGCTGGCGATCCGCCCCGGCGCCGAGATGGTCGCCATCTGGAAGGCGACCGCGACCCGAGTCGTCTCGCGCGCTCATCTGCCACCATAGATCCGCCGGTGGCGGCGGATGGCGGCGGCCGCCCGCTCGCGCGCGTCAACGCTGCCTCCGAGCGCCGCCAGGGCCGGCTCGAACACCAGATCCGCCGCCGCCGTCCCGGGGAAGAGCTCGAACGCGGCCACGATTGCACCGTGCAGGCGCACCGAGTCGGCCTCCAGCGCTCCCTTCACGAGCTGATCGATCAGCCGGGTGGCGGCGAGCCGCGTCACGCGATCGGGGGCGGCTTCACCATCCGAAAGCGGATGGTACCGGATGCGCAGGGATCCTTGGCGAGCTTGCTGTTTGACCGTCCGTGTTATCCTCTACTTGGTCTGTGTAGCTCCCGCTTGGGGAGCGGGAAGGGGCGGCTATGCGCTACGGCAGGATGCGTAGGACGTTGGGGTTCGGCTTCGCCGTGGCGGCGCTGGCGGCTCTACCGGGGACGGTCGCACAGGCTGCGGCGCCTGGCACGGTGGTTGCGTGGGGCGACAACGCCGACGGCCAGCTCGGGAACGGCACGTTCACCGCCCACACGACCGCGCAGGCCGTCCACAACCTCGCGAACGTGAAGCAGCTCCGCGGCGGCCGTGAGCACGTCATCGCACTGCGCACGAACGGCACCGTCTGGGCCTGGGGGCACAACAACTACGGCCAGGTCGGCGACGGCACGACCACCAACCGCAACGTCCCGGTGCAGGTGTCGGGGCTGACCGACGTCAAGCAGATCTCGACCGGCCACTACCACAGCATGGCGCTCAAGACGAACGGCACGGTGTGGAGCTGGGGTTGGAACCACTTCGGCCAGCTCGGCGACGGCACGACGACGAACCGGCACGTCCCGGTGCGCGTGAAGAACCTGACCAGCGTCATCCAGATCGCCGGCGCCCGCGACCACGCGCTGGCGCTCAAGTCCGACGGCACGGTCTGGGCCTGGGGCGACGACGAATTCGGGAACCTCGGAAACGGCTCCGACGGGCAGAGCAGCGTGCCCGTGCGCGTGACCGGCCTCACCAACGTGGTCGCCATCGCGGGCGGCCGCGACCACTCGCTGGCCGTGAAGCAGAACGGCAGCGTCTGGGCCTGGGGCTGGAACCGCTACGGCCAGCTCGGCGACGGCACGACCACCAACCGGGCGACGCCTGTCCGTGTGGCCCTTCCGACGACGGTCGTAATCGTCAAGATCTCGGCTGGGGCCGACCATAGCGTGGCGCTCAACCGCTCCGGCCGCGTCTGGGCGTGGGGCCAGAACTCGTTCGGGCAGGTCGGCGACGGCACGGGCGTCGAGCGCCACACGCCGGTGCGGCTGGACTCGATCGCCGGCATCGTCGCGATCGGGACCGGGCGCCTGCACACGCTCGCCGTCGGGTCCGGCGGCGGTGTCTGGGCGTGGGGCGACAACGACTTCGGCCAGCTCGGCGACGGGACGAAGACCGACCGCCGCGCGCCCGTGCGGGTCGCGAACGTCACGACCGGCGAGGAGGTCGCCGGCGGGCGCGACTACAGCGTCGCGCTCGTGGGGTAGCGCCGCCTCAGAAGCTGCCGGTGGCCGTCGGCGTGCAGTTGCCGCCGCCGGAGTTCGAGCTGCACGCATGGAACGAGCCGGTCGCGGAGAGGAGCCCCGTGGCCGTGGTCGTCGGCGTGTAGACCGCCGTGCCCGAGATCGTCGGATCCTGCGCGCCCGCCGACCGCGACCCGATCGTGAGCATGAGGACGGTATTTCCCGCCGACCAGGCGAACGTCGTGTTGTAGCGCGCGGCCCGGTTGATCGTGAGCGACGTCAACGTCCCGACCGTCGTCGCTGTGGCCGTCGAGCAGGTTCCGCCCGTGCCGGTCACACCCAGCATGATCGTGCCGCCGGTGTTCGTGCAGACGTTGTTCCCGGCGACCGGGCCGCTGGCGGTCGTGATCGCCTGGTTGAACGTGATCACAATGGTGTCTCCGGCGTCCAGGCGGCCGGCCGTCCCGCCGTTCGTGATCACGACGGACTGGGCGACGACGCCGATCCGAACGGCGACGGTCGGGTTTCCGGTCTGGCTCGACCAGGTGCCGAAGGTCGTCGTCACGCGGTAGCACTCGAATGTGCCCTGCGGCGTGAACCGGCCGGTGTCGGTGATGCTCGTGCCCGCGGTCGTCGTGAGCGCCGCGAACGAGGCCGCCGTGCAGTTGGACGACGTGCCGTTCCCCGCCGCGGCGATCGCGTAGCCGCTGCCGTTCGTCCCGGCGGTCCACGAGAGGTTCACGTTGTGGCCGGACGCTGCCCCCGTAAGCCCTGTGGGCGCGCCGAGGTTCCGACTCGAGACCGTCTGCGACCCCGACGCCGTCTTCGTGAACGCGGCGATTGCGGAGGCCGTGCCGGCCAGGAGGATGAGCGCCACCGCGGCCGTGGCGATGCGGGCGGAGCGCATCATCCGGCCTCGTCGGCCTGCGGCCGGGGACGCCAGATCGACCGCAGCGCCGCGGCGGCGAGCAGGAGCGGCACGAGCAGCACGGCGATCACGTGCACCCGGGGCTCCCGGAGCGCTCGGATCACGGAGCCGGCGTGCGGCACCACGCCCGCCATCCGCCAGGCGGTCGTGCCGTGCAGCCGAGCCCGCCACGGATCGGGAGCGGAGTTCGCGTCGCCCTTCGTCACGATGATCGGGTGCGCGCCCGGATGGATGACCCGGACGACGCGGTGCGTCTCGACGCGGTGGTCGGGCGTCGGGGCGTGAAAGCTCAGGACCTGGCCGGCCCGCACGTCTGTGAGCGGCTCGGGCACCACGACGAGCAGGTCGCCGGGCTCGAAGCGCGGCTCCATGCTGCCGGAGAGGACCGTCTCGACCTGGAAGAAGCCCAGGCGAGGGCCGAGCGTGACGGTGGCGAGCACGAGGACGGCGAGTCCGAGCAGGAGCCACGTCGCGATCCCGGCGGCCGCGCGGGCGATGCTTCGCCGAGGGGCGGTCTCATCGGCCGGCGCCGTCTCGACCGCGGCGGGAACGGCGATGACCACCGGAGTGGGGGTCGGGCCGGGCTGGGTGCGGGGGGTGTCGGTGTGCACGGCGCGTGGCTCACCGGTGAGGCGTGGCGGCCGGAGCCGCCACGCCTCGGTTCGGTGCTACCTGCCTACTTGTTGGTGCCGGCGCGCTGCGTGCCGGTGAACGTGTACTGGATGGTCGACGACTGGTTCTGGAACGAGTTCGGCGCAGCCGACGGGAAGCTCAGCGTGACGCGGAGATGGTCCGTGACGCCGTTCGTCAGGGCCGACAGGTTGCTCAGGGCCAGGTTCGTGCCGACGATCGCGCGGCTGGCGAGGACCGTCGACGTGGCGCCGGAGCACGTGTACGTGTAGGCCGGCGCGACGCCGCCCTCCGTCCAGGCGTTCGAGCAGCGGTCGATGACCATCTGAAGGCCGTTCGTCGCGTCGGTGTCGAGCAGCGAGCTCGTCGTCGCGTTGGTGGTCAGCGTGATGCTGGCCAGGTCGATCGAGCCGGAGTCGATCAGGTCGACGCTGCGCTGGATCGTGTCGCCGGGGGCGATGTTCGACGCGCCGACGGTGAGCCGGTTGGTCGACGCGCCGGTGGCGCCGAGCGCGATCGTGACGGTGCCCGACGAGACGCTCTGGCTGGCGCTCGTGGAGCTCGTGAAGGTCGCGAAGGTGCCGAGGCCGGCGATGCTGGCCGCAGCCGAGATGACCGCAAGCGAGACGAGCAACTTGCGGCGCTGGGCAGACGCCCAGCCGAGACGACGAGTCATGATGCTCTCCTGAGTGGAACGACGATTAGGCGGGTTGGGGGGCCGCGTTGAGGTAGCTATCGGCGGAAAAGCGTTGCGCCCAACGTCCCCCGGTTGAGGGATCCGCGTCCGTAGTTCCTACGGGTCTTCAGGCGTCGTGCCGGTGTGCGGAGGGAAGCCCGAAGCGCTCGACCGTGTCGGCGCCGCAGTCGTACTGGATGAGCACCGCCGCCTCGTCGCCGACCACCCAGCCGTCGTGGCCGGGAACGACCACCACCGCGGCCGGGGCCTCGAAATCCTCCCGGCAGCCGTCGCCGTACTCGATCGCGATCCGGCCCTGGACGAGCATGCCGACGTGGGCGTGCATGCACAGGTCGCCGCCCGTCACGGGCCGCATGTGCGTCGACCATCGCCAGCCCGGCGGGTAGACCAGTCGCTTCAGGTGGCCGGATCCGACGGTCACGTCGTCGACGGAAAGGCCGCCGATCTCGGTGTGGGCCGCCCCTCGCAGCGGCGCCTCGAGGATCGTCATGCCTCCATTCTGGCACGTGTGAAATAGGATCGCACGATGGCGCACCTGCACGAGCTTCCCGACGGGGCGAGCATGGCCTACGACGATGCCGGATCCGGCCGGCCCGTCGTCCTGATCCACGGCGTCTCCATGTCGCGGAGGTTCTTCGAGCGGAACGTCGCCGCCCTCGCGGAGCGCTTCCGCGTGATCAACGTCGATCTGCGCGGCCACGGCGAGTCGCCTGCGCACGAGGGCGGGCACACCGTCGCCCAGTACGCCCGCGACATCCGCCATCTCGTCCAGGGCCTCGAGCTCGAGGCGGCCGTGCTCGTTGGCTGGTCGATGGGATCGCTCGTCGTGTGGGACATGATCCGGCAGTTCGGCACGGGCGGCCTCGCCGGCCACGTCGTCGTCTCGCAGGGGCCGTCGGATCTCAAGAAGGAGGGCTGGGAGCTGGGCGCCTTCAGCATGGAGGAGCTGCACGAGACGCTCGCTGCCGCACAGGCCGACTACCGGGGCGTGATGGAGGGGTTCGTGCCGGCGATGCTGATGGACGAGCCGTCGGCCGCCGACCTCGAGCTGCTCGTCGGCGAGACCCAGAAGGTCGGGGCGAACGCGGGGACGTGCATCCTGCTCGACCAGTCGCTCCAGGACTATCGCGACGTCGTCGGCAGCTACCAGCTCCCCACGCTCCTCGCCTGGGGCCGCGACGAGAAGCTCATCCCGGTCGCGAGCGGCGAGTGGCTGGCCGAGCGGATCCCGGGTGAGCTTGTGCTCTTCGAGGGCTCGGGCCATTGCCCGATGTGGGAGGAGCCAGACCGCTTCAACCACGTCGTCGGCGACTGGATCGAGAAGCTCTAGACGACCTCCGGCGCGCCCTGCCGGATGCCGCGCACGCCGATCACCGGGCAGCGGGCGAAGAACGCCTGGATGCGAAACCCGAACACCACCGATGCGCCGGTGGGCAGGTCGGCACCGCGCGGCTGCTCGAGCATGCCGTGGTAGTCGATCGCTCCGGCCGGCGGGATTTCGGCTCCGACTTCGATCGCGTCGGCGGCGTCGGGGCCGGGCGCGACGAGCGCCCGCAGCGGATACGCCGGGAAGACCGGATCGATGTAGAGCCCGCCGCCGTAGCAATACGCCCGGCTCGCATGGTGGTGCGAGATCTCGCTGACGTAGAGCGCCGCGGGCAGCTCGGGCTCGTCCTCGGAGAGGTGCTGAGGACAGGTGCCCGTGAGGCCGTGTCCGGGCTCCACCTGGGTGGCTCCGGCGGAAGCCAGGAGGCCGAGGACGGACGCCGAGGTCGTTCCCGGTGCGTTGACCGCGACGCCCGTTCGCCCGGCTGCGCGCAGGCGCTCGGCGGCCTGTTCGAGCGTGGCCAGGTTCGGGGTGGGGCGAACGACGCGCCGCTCGCGGTCGTAGAGCAGCGCGGGGAAGGTGGTCACGCCCGCGAACCGGCCGCCGTCGAGGCCGTCCAGCTCGTCGGCGAGTTGCACGACGTCGTGCGCCGGGAAGCCGCCCTCGTGGCCGGGATAGAACGTGTCGCCCGAGTCGGCGATGCGGGCCAGGAGCGACTGCTCCCGCCCCAGCTGGCGCGTGGCGCCGGCGGCCTCGACCGCCTTCGAGCGCTCGAACACCGTCCAGTTCCCGGGCTCCATCTGGGCCGCCTCATTCGCCTCGTGCCGCGGCACCTGCACCAGGTGGCCCACGTGCCCCAGGCGCATCCCGCCGCGTACGACGGCCCGGGCGCAGTCCATGTCGACGGCCACGCCGGCGTCGATCCCGCCCCGCCGCACCGCCTCGATGAAGGCCGGGCTCCGGCCCATCTGCTTCGTCATCGCGAAGACCTCGAGCCCGAGCCGCGCCGCCTCCGCTGCGATCAGGCGGGCGTTCCCCTCGACCGCGTCGAGGTCGATGACGTAGCAGGCAGGCGGGATCGCTCCCGCTTGGTGCAGCGAGACGGCCGCCTGGACGAGCTCAGGGTTTCGCCTGCGAAGCGCCTCGAGGAACACGCCCTAGAGGACGCCCTCGGCCGCCTCCCCTCCGAACCCCTTGGTGGCGGCGTCGAGCGCCTCGCGCTTCGTCATCGCCATGAACGCCGTCACCCCGAACCCGACGACCACCCACAGCAGCGCGCCGATGCCGCCCCAGTTGAACGGGTAGACGAGCACGTAGTCGAACAGCTTGTCGAGGCTGAAGTACTGGGCGTAGAGCGGCGCTGCGAAGACCACGATGCCGAAAATGGGCACGACGACGTGGAGCAGCACGTTGCGGTGCTCACGCCCCTCGCCCTGGAAGAACCCGATGCAGGCGGCGCACGAGATCATGTAGACGATGATCGCGAGCACGGTGAAGGCGGTGCCGACGACGCCCCAGGCGAGCGCCGAGCCGAACTTCCACGATGCGAGCACCGACACGATCGACGAGCCGACGACGGTGAAGATGACGGCAATGTGCGGCGTCCGGTGGGTGCGGTGGACGCGGCCCATGATCGCCGGCAGCGACCCCGACCGCCCCATCGAGAACAAGACACGGCTGCAGTTGTTGGTGGCCGCCGTCGCCGATGCGATGACCGAGTTGATGAGCGCGAAGAAGATCAGCACCCAGCCGTCGTTCCAGTACTGCTTGCCCAGCTCCACCCAGTCGTTGCCGCCGGTCTTCTCGTGGTACCCGACGATGTTCATGTCGGCGCCCACATTCCAGGCGTACGTGTTGAGGACGTAGAAGAGCCCGATGGCGATGCACGAGTAGACGACGCCGCGCGGGACGTTCCGGCGCGGGTTGCGCGACTCCTCGCCGAGCGCTGTCGCCGCTTCGAACCCGATAAAGGCGGTGATGACGAAGACCGAGGCCTGGAAGATCCCGCGAGTGCCTCCGGCCGACTCGCCCGGATGGAACGGCGCCGTCGAGTTGCCGCCGCTTCCGATCATCCAGAGTGAGAGCCCCGCGAACACCAGGATCTCGATGAGGCCGAGGATGATGCCCGCCTTGGCCGAAAGCCGGATGTCGAAGTACGTGAGGCAGAAGACGGCGAGTGCGGTGAGGCCGCCCCAGAGCCACCAGCCGGGAGAGCCGGTCCACCAGCCCTGGGTCTTCAACGTCGTGTCGATGAACCAGCCGTTCAGGATGAAGAGAAACGGCGGCAGGAAGAGCGAGAAGCCGACGTAGAGCCAGCCGACGAAGAAGCCCGTGATCGGTCCGAGACCGCGGGCCGCGAACGTGTAGAGCCCGCCGGCGGTCGGGATGAACTTGCCCATCTGCCCGATCGCGACCGCGCAGAACGTGCAGGCGATCAGCCCCACGATCGCCGACAGCGGCAGGGCCGTGCCGACGAAGCCGAGACCGATCGCGATCGAGAACGCGGTCGCCGCGGCGGGCGCCATGTAGGTGACGGACTGGAAGACGACGTCGATGAGTCCGATCGAGTTCGATCGAAGCTGAGTCGCGTCCTGCGTGGCCATTCCCGCTCCTCTCGTGGCTGAGCCGCGATCATTGCGCAAGCACCCCCACGTTGCAAGTCGTTCACTAGCGCGCTGAATAAAGCACAAGTACGCTCGAATGAGCGAGTGCTGGACGACGCCGCCTTCAGGAGACCTTGGATGTTCCGCCGACTGTTCGCGATCGCCGCGGGGGTGCTGCTCGTCGGTGCCTCGCCTGCGGCTGCGCTCAATGCCTCCCAGCCGGGCATTGTCTCGAAGATCCCGGCGGAGGGGACACCGGCGGTGCTCGACGGCGTCGTGAACGCGGTTGCGCAGGCCGGGAACACGGTCATCGTCGGCGGCGACTTCACCCGGGTGATGCAGGCCGATGGGCACGTCCTGCCCCGCACCGACATCTTCGCCTTCGACGCCACCACCGGCCTCGTCGACCCGGCGTTCGCCCCGACCGTCGCAAACGGCCTGGTGAGCACGCTCTCGGTCGGGCCGGACGGCCGGTCCGTGTTCGCCGGCGGCACGTTCGACACCGTGAACGGACAGCCCGAGAAGCGGCTCGTCAAGCTCGGCCTCGCCGACGGCTCGATCGTCTCCGGCTTCCAGGCCGCGCTCATGGGGAGCTGGGTCGAGGACTCCGACGTGCGCGGGAACACGCTCTACATCGGCGGCGCGATCGCCTCGGTGAACGGCGTCGCGCGCGGCCGGTTCGCAGCCCTCAACGCGACGACCGGCGCCGTCGATCCGAACGTCGCGGTGAACTTCACCGACAAGCGGGCCGGCAAGCTGCGCGTGGCGCACTTCGACATCAGCCCCGACGGCACGAAGCTGGTTGCGACCGGGACGTTCACCAAGGTCGACGGCCTCGATCGCGCCCAGATCGCGATGATCGACCTGTCGACGACTCCGGCGTCGGTGTCGTCGTGGCAGACCGACTCCTTCAAGCCCGCCTGCGCGGCGCAGTTCGACACGTACATCCGCGACGTCAGCTTCGCGCCCGACGGCTCGTACTTCGTCGTCGCCGACACCGGCGCCTGGTTCGGCGGCGCGAACGCCGGCGTCCTGTGCGACTCCGTCCAGCGGTGGGAGACCGGCGCGACCGGTCCCGGCCAGCTCCCGACATGGGTGGACTACACCGGCGGCGACAGCCTGACGCAGGTGGCCGCAACCGGATCGGCGATCTACGTCGGCGGGCACCAGCGCTACCTGAACAACCCGTTCGCCGCCGACACCGCCGGGCCGGGCGCCATCGGCCGAATGGGCATCGCCGCCCTCGATCCCGAGAACGGCCTCCCCTACACGTGGAACCCGGGCCGCTATCCGCGCGGCTCCGGCGTGTGGGCGTTCCTCGGAACGGCGGACGGCCTGTGGGTCGGAAGCGACACCGACTACGTCGACTTCGCCTACCACCCGCGGCTCGCGCTCCTGCCCCTGGCCGGCGGTAAGAGCATCCCGCCCGCGACGCCGGGAGTCCTCCCCGGGGACCTCTACACGGTCGGCGACGGAGCGACGTCGATGCGGCGCAGCTTCGACGGGGCCGTCGCCGGGGCGCCCGCGCCCGTCACGGGCCTCCACCTCGCCTCTGCGGCCATCCGCGGCGCGTTCATGCTCTCGGGCCAGCTGTACCTCGGCTGGAGCGACGGGCACATGGACGTGCGCAGCTTCGACGGGGCCGCCGTCGGGGCGGCGAAGACGATCGACCTGCACGGGCTCACCGCCGGCCGGCTGCCGGTGTCGAAGCTCACGGGGATGTTCTTCGCCGACGGGCGGCTGTACTACACCGTGAACGGCGACCGCCACCTCTTCTGGCGCTGGTTCGAGCCGCAGGGCCGGCTGATCGGCGCCCAGCGGTTCGTCGCCTCGGGCAACCTGGACTGGAACGGGGTGCGCGGCATGACGGCCGCCGGGGGCCACATCTACTACGTGCGCGGCGGCTCGCTGTACGCGGTCGACTTCACCGCCGGCGGTCCCGTGCCGGGCACCGAGACGGCGATCAGCGGCGCGGCGGTCGGGGACGGCCAGGTGTGGACGGGCCGTGGGCTGTTCATCGCAGTGTCATAACTGGTAAGCTCACCGTGGAGATGGGGAGGCGGACGTTTGGCATCGCGATTCTGGCCCTGGTTCTGGCGGGTCTCGAGCCTGCTGTGGCGCACGCGGCCTGCCCGACGTTCGCGAGCTCGAACCAGGTCATGGGCCACGTCCCGGACACGAGCCTGAACGAGCTCTCCGATTTCGTCGCGAGCACCGACAACCCAGGGGTGTTCTGGACGGAGGAGGACTCGAGCAACCCGAACAACGTCTACGCGGTCACGGGCACGGGCCAGATCGTCGGCGTGTTCACGATCCAGGGCACGAAGGACATCGACTGGGAAGACCTCGCGATCGACCGCCGGGCCGGGACGGACGACCTCTACGTCGGCGACATCGGCGACAACAAGGGCACGCGGGACGGCAGCAACACGACGGGCAGGAGTCGCGTGCGTCTCTACCGGTTCCCCGAGCCGACAGTCTCGGCCACCGGGCCGAAGGTCACGGGAACGATCACCGGGTTCGACACGTTCGTCTACCAATACGCCGACGCGAACGGCACCCCGATCGCACCTCGGAACTCCGAGTCGCTGATGGTCGACCCGATCACGCACGACGTCTACGTCGTCGAGAAGAAGGTGCAGACGATCGGCAACGTGAAGCAGAACTGGGTGTTCCGCCTCCAGCAGCCGCTCCAGAACGGCGTGATCAACGTCGCGCGCAAGGTGGCGTTGACCACCACGGCGAAGACATACGTGTCGGCCGACATCTCGCCGAGCGGCGACATCGCGCTCAAGGCGGGGACGACCGGCTACATCTGGCCGCGCAACGGGGCGGCGACCGTGGAGGCGACGTTCGCCGCCAGCCCGGCCGCACCCTGCACGGCCTCGCCGCTCATCGCGTCGGAGGCCATCGGCTGGGCGCCGGACGGCCTGTGGATGGTTCCCGACGGCACCGTCCCGTCGCCGGTCGTGCGGCTCGCCTTCGCTCCCTAGTAGGCCTTCGTCGACCTAGAGCCGCGCCCGGATCGCCCAGAGGTCGGGGAACGCCGGCTGGAAGAGCGTCGAGCGCAGGTACGCGACCCCTGCCGACCCGCCCGTGCCGGGTAGCTCGCCGATCGTCCGCTCGACCATCTTGACGTGCCGGTAGCGCCACTCCTGGATGCCCTCGTCGATGTCGACCATCCGCTCGCAGACCTGGGCTCGGGCGGCGTCCGTGCGGTACACATCGACCAGGCCGTCCTGCACCTCCGCCGGCGGACGGCCGGCGAGCCCGGCGTACGCGAGGAAGGACTCGTACAGGCTCGGCCGCTCCATGGCGGCGGTGATCCGGTCGCGGCCGGGCCCCGGCGGGTGGTCTGCGAGCACGCCCGCGTCGCGCCGGCCGAGCACCGCTTCGAGCTCGCGGAACTGCGCCGACTGGAAGCCGCTCGCGCGCTCGAGCCGGCCGCGGAAGCTCCGGAAAGCGAGCGGCGTCATCGTCTCGAGGACGTCGACCTGCGCGACCACGGTCTTCAGGATCGTCAGGATCCGCTTCATCGCTGCGAGCGCCGTCGCGGTGTCGCCGGCCTCGAGCGCCCCCTGGAGATACGCCGCCTCGTGCAGCAGCACCTTGAACCAGAGCTCATAGACCTGGTGGATGACGATGAAGAGGAGCTCGTCGTGCTCAGGCCCGTCGGACAGCGGCTCCTGGGACGCCAGGAGCTCGTCCAGGTGCAGGTAGGACGTGTAGGTGAGCGCCGGGTGCTCCACGCGCGTCCGCACGATACGCTCCCGCTGCCTGGACCCCTTTGTCCTTCGTGGTTAACTCCCGCGCGTGACCGGCGCGCGCGCAGCTCTCGTCACCGGCGCCGGGACCGGGATCGGCGCTGCGGTCGCGCGCCATCTGGCGGCCGAGGGGTGCGCGGTGGCGCTGGTCGGCCGCCGCCCCGACCCGCTCCGGCAGACGGCGAGCGAGATCGAGTCGGGCGGCGGCCGCGCCGTGGCCCTGCCCGCCGATGCCGGGAACCCCCTCCAGGCGGAGCGCGCCGTCGCGGATGCCGTCGCCGCGCTCGGCGGGCTCGACGTGCTCGTGCTGGCCCACGGGGTCGGCGGCTCGGCCCCGGCCGGCGAGGAGACCCCCGAGGGCTGGGACGCCGTTGTCCGCGTCAACCTCACCGGCGCGTTCCTCGTCGCCCGAGCGGCCCTTCCCCACCTCGTCGAGCGGCGAGGCGCGATCGTCACCGTGGCGTCGACCAACGCCTGGGTGGCGGGGCCGGGGTGGGCGTCGTACTGCGCGTCGAAGGCCGGCCTGGCGATGCTCACCGCCAGCATCGCGAACGATTACGGCCCGCGCGGCGTTCGCGCGAACTGCGTCTGCCCCGGTTGGGTGAGAACCCCCATGGCCGACGACGACATGGATGAGATCGCCGCCCGCTGGGGTACCGACCGGGACGGCGCCTACCGGCTCACGACGTCCTCGACGCCGCTTCGGCGGCCGGCCGATCCGGCCGAGATCGCTGCTGTGGTGGCGTTTCTGGCCGGGCCGGGCGCAAGCTACGTGAACGGCGCCTCGATCCCGGTGGACGGCGGCGCGATGATCGTCGACGGGACATCCGTCCCGTTCCACAGCGAGGTGCGCGACCCGCCTCCTTGATTCCGTCCTCCCCGTGACGGACAATCTCCGGCATCGTGAGGGTCTTCTTCGCGACGGACATCCATGGCTCCGAGACGTGCTGGCGGAAGTTCCTGAACTCCGGCACGCACTACGAGGCAGATGTGATGATCCTCGGCGGCGACATGACCGGCAAGGCGCTCGTGCCGGTCGTCCACGACGGCGGCGAACGCTGGCACGGGACGCTGCAGGAGCAGCGGCGCGAGCTCTCCGGCGAGGCCGAGGTCGCCGCGTTCGAGCAGGACGTGGTCCGGCGCGGCTACTACCCGTTCCGCACGACGCCCGACGAGCTCGCCGAGCTCGAGGCCGACACGCGACCGCCTGGACGACCTCTTCCACAAGGAGATGCTCGGAACGGTGGAGCGCTGGATGGCGATGGCCGCCAAGAAGCTGGCCGCGCAGCCGCAGCGCGTGTTCGTGTGCCCGGGGAACGACGACCAGTTCGAGGTCGACGAGATCCTCGCCGCCGCGACCCGGGTCGAGCTGGCCGAGGGGCGGGTCGTCGACGTCGGCGACTACCAGATGGCGTCGACCGGCTGGTCGAATCCCACCCCGTGGAACACCTACCGCGAGGAGCCGGAGGACGTCCTCCTCGAGCGGATCAGGAGCGTCACCTCGCACCTCACGAACCCGCATGAGCGGGTGATCCTGAATCTGCACTGCCCGCCGTACGCGTCAGGTCTCGACGATGCGCCCGGGCTCAACGAGGACATGACGCCGAAGCACGGCGGCCACGCGCCCGAGCCGGTCGGCTCGAAGGCCGTGCGCGAGGCGATCAAGGAGACGAAGCCCGCGCTTGCGCTGCACGGCCACATCCACGAGGCCCGCGGGCACACGCGCATCGGCGACACGCTCTGCATCAACCCCGGGAGCGCCTACGAGCAGGGCGAGCTCCTGGGCGCGCTGATCGAGCTCGACGGCAAGAAGGTCAAGAAGTTCGTGCTGACATCCGGCTAGGAAGGGAGGGGCTTTGGCAAGTGCAGATATGCCCGTGGAGCGCACGATGTTCGTGCGCAAGGCCACGGGCCTCGTCAAAGGGTGGTCGGTCTTCGACGCATTCATCTACGCCACCCTTTCCATCAACCTGATCACGCTCGGCTTTGGCTACGCGTTCACGGGCATCGCGGTGCTCCCCGAGAGCGCCCTCGTCGCCGCGGTGGTCCTGTCCGCACTCTTCATCGTGTTCGAGGTCCTCGTCTACGCGTCGCTCGTCGCGGTGATGCCGCGCGCGGGAGGTGACTACGTCTGGCAGACCCGCATCCTCGGCGGCGGGATCGGGTTCGTGATGGCAGCGACCGGCTGGTGGTTCATCCTCTCGCACTGGGTACCGATCTACGCCAACATCCTGGCCGTCGAGGTCATCCAGCCGACGCTCACCATCCTCGGGTACACCGGCACGAGCGCGTTCCACGCCGACTGGTGGCCGTACTCGGCCACGGACGGGAACGGGA
This sequence comes from uncultured Actinomycetes bacterium, assembly GCA_963821535.1. Lineage (GTDB taxonomy): Bacteria > Actinomycetota > Thermoleophilia > Gaiellales > JAICJC01 > JAICJC01. The sequence goes on from CAWGEC010000003.1 coordinate 129,938, forward strand.
TCTTCTTCACCTCGATCCTGACCGCGATCCTGGCGAGCGTGATCATCGCCCTCGGCATGCGCAGCTACGCCAAGATCCAGAAGTACTGCTTCTACGGCGGCATGGTCGGCCTCGTGCTGATGATCCTGATCTTCCTGACCCACTCCCATCAGGACTTCATCACGGCCTACAACAACTCAGCCCACAACCTGTACGGCGTGAAGGGCGACGCCTACCACCAGACCGTCGCTGCCGGCGGCGGCTTCTCGACGCCGGGCGTGGGCTCGTTCCCGGTCAAGGAGACGTTCCTGCTCCTGCCGTTCATCGTCTTCTACAACCTGTGGCCGAACTGGGGCGCGACGCTCTACGGCGAGGTTCGCGGGGCGAGCGACTTCCGCAAGAACATCTACGCGATGGGCGGGGCGCTCGTGTTCATGACCGTGATCACGGTCATCACCCTGGGAGCGATGGCCCACTCGGTCGGGCTCGACTTCTACGGGATCCTGAGCGGCGAGTACTGGCTGACGGTGGTGAAGGAGCCGTTCTACATGTTCCCCTACCCGGGAACGCTGGCCGCCTTCTTCTACTCGAACGAGCTCGTCCAGCTCATCATCATCTGGCTGCTCGGGCTGTGGTTCCTCGGCTGGGCGGGGACGCTCTTCCTCTCGTCGACGAGGATGGTCTTCGCCGCGGCCTTCGACCGGATGCTGCCCGAGTGGGCGGCGAAGGTCGACGACCGGACCCACGTGCCGCTCGGCGCGCTCGTGCTCATGTTCGTCCCGGGCATCATCGTGAGCGCCCTCTACGCGTACTCGACGACGTTCTACGGCTACACCCTCGACGCGACGCTCGTGATCGCCGCGACGTTCTTCGCGACGACGTTCGCCGCGATCATCCTGCCGTTCACGAAGCCCGAGCTTTACCGGGCTTCGCCGATCGCCCGGTACGACATCGCGGGAGTCCCGCTCATCACCGCCACCGGCGTGGTGTTCATGGCCTTCCTGGCGTTCATCTTCCTGAAGTGGTTCCAGGACGACGTCTACTACGTCAACAACCACAAGTCGCTGATCTACATCGCGGCGCTCTATGTGCTCGCCCTCGTCGTCTACGCGGCCGCCCGCTGGGCCCGAAAGCGCGAGGGCATCGACGTGGCCCGGATCAACGCCGAGATCCCGGTCGAGTAGCGGCCTCGCGTGCCGGGCCGGCGGGCTTTCCCGCCGGCCCGGTGCGGTCGTTGACAACATCCGGCGCGTGCGGGAAGATCGTCCGGTCTAGACCGCCGCGCCCAGCTGGGCGCCGAAAGGAGCGCGTATGTCGGAGTCCGCCAACTCGGACGCCCAGCAGCTGGCGCAGTTCGGGTACAAGCAGGAGCTGCACCGCACCCTTGGGAGCTTCTCGTCCTTCGCGGCGGGATTCAGCTACATCTCGATCCTGACCGGCATGTTCCAGACGTCGTTCCTCGGCTTTCTTTTCGCCGGACCGGCGTTCGCATGGTTCTGGCTGGTCGTCCTCTTCGGGCAGTTCATGGTCGCGCTCCAGTTCGCCGAGCTCTCGGCGCACTACCCCTTGGCGGGCTCCGTCTACCAGTGGTCGAAGCAGGTCGCCGGGAGGGCGTGGGCGTGGAACACGGGGTGGATGTACTTGTGCGCCCAGATCGTGACGGTGCCCGCCGTCGCACTCGCCTGGCAGATCATCCTGCCGCAGATCTCGCCGCACTTCCAGATCTACGGCGACGCTGCCAACTCAGGGAATGCCTTCACCACTGACTTCGCCGCGAACGCGGTGATCCTCGGCCTGATCATGGTCGGCCTGACGACGATCATCAACGTGGCCGGAGTCAGCGTGCTCTCGCGGATCAACAACATCGGCGTCGCCTCTGAGCTGATCGGGGCCGCCGGCCTCATCATCCTGTTCCTGATCAATGCCAACCGAAGCCCGTCGGACGTCCTCACCAACACGGCAGGCACGGGCGCCGGGCACGACTGGGGGTACTTCGGCGCGCTCCTCATCGGGGCGATCATGCCGCTCTACGTCATGTACGGCTTCGACACCGCGGGCTCGCTGGCCGAGGAGACCGATGAGCCGAGCCGGCGTGCGCCGCGGGCGGTGCTCCAGGCGCTCGCAACGGCGGGCGTGATGGGCTTCCTCCTGATCGTGTCCGGCACGATGGCGGTGAGCGACAAGGCGTATGCCGACCCGACTGCGCTCGGGCTCGCCGGGATCACCAAGGACGTGCTCGGCGACACCTGGGGGAACGTCTTCCTCGCCGACTGTGCGCTTGCGATCTTCGTCTGCTGCCTTGCGATCCACGCCATGTCGGTGCGGATCCTGTTCGCCATGGGCCGCGACAACAACCTGCCCGGCGGATCGCGGCTGGCGTCGGTGTCCGGCGTCCGCCGCGTGCCGGTGTTTCCCGCCATCCTCGTCGGGGCGATCGCGATGCTGGTGCTCGCGTTCAACGTCTACAACCAGTACGCGTTCGAGATCATCATCGCGCTCGGCATCATCTTCATGTACCTGGCGTACCTGGGGGTGACGATCCCGCTTCTGCGACAGCGGCTGGCCGGGTGGCCGGGCAACCTCCCCGACGCCAACCGCGGCCTCTTCAACCTCGGAGGCTTCGCGATCCTCACGAACGGCATCGCCGTCTTCTACGGCATTGCGATGGCGGTGAACCTGGCCTGGCCGCGCGACGAGTTCTACGGCCCCAAGTGGTATCAGCAGTACGGCCCGATCACCGGTGTCGTCGTCGTGGTCGCTGCCGGGCTCATCCTGTACTACGGCTACCAGCGCCACCGCATGGAGATCCTGCCCGAGCACCGGGCGGATGCGCTCGCACCGCCTGAGGCCCAGGCGGCGCCCGGGACGCTGTGACACAAGAACGAGGAGGGCCGGCCGGCAAGGCGCCGGGCCGGCCCTCCCCGGCCATCGGACAGGAGGAGCTCCGGCGGCTGGTCCACGGCGATGTGCTCGTCGCCGGCTCTGCCGCTGCCGCTGCGCTCGTCGCCCTGGCGGTGCTTGCAGTGGGACGGCTCGGGACTCGTGTCCGAGACGGCTGCGGCCACGGTGGTCGTCCTCCTCGCCGTGGTGCTCGGGGTCGCCTGCTTCTTCCGGTTCGGCTCCGGACCGCGCGTACTCTGGCGCGACCGCCTGATCGTGCTCGCGCCGGTGTTTCTCGTCGCTGCGCCCGCGATCGTGGCCGTGCACGACCTCGGCGGCGGCCCCGTCGTGGCGATCCTGTCCGGCGCCGCCGGCTCCGCCGCGGCGGTGATGCTCGGCGTCGTCTTCGCGTCGCGGCGCGCCTGATCACGAGCGCCTCGCCTATCCTTCGCCGCCGTGAGCCAGGCCTACATCTACTCCATGTACCGGGCCCAGAAGTTCCACGGCCCCGACCGGCAGGTGCTGCGCGACATCTCGCTGTCGTTCCTCCCGGGCGCGAAGATCGGCGTCCTGGGGCCGAACGGCGCCGGCAAGTCGACGCTCCTTCGGATCATGGCGGGGCTCGACGAGCCGTCCTCTGGCGACGCCCGGCTTGCTCCCGGCGCGACCGTCGGCCTCCTGCCGCAGGAGCCGGAGCTCGACCCGGCCAAGGACGTACGCGGGAATGTCGAGGACGGGGTGGCCGAGAAGCGCGACCTCCTTCAGCGGTTCGAGGAGATCTCGGCGCGCTTCGCCGAGCCGATGTCCGACGACGAGATGACGGCCCTCCTCGAGGAGCAGGGCGAGGTGCAGGACCGGATCGAACGCACCGACGCCTGGAACCTCGACCGCACGCTCGACACCGCGATGGACGCCCTGCGCTGCCCGCCCGGCGATGCCGACGTGGCGACCCTCTCGGGCGGTGAGCGCCGCCGCGTTGCGCTCTGCCGCGTCCTCCTGTCGTCGCCCGACCTTCTGCTGCTCGACGAGCCGACCAACCACCTCGATGCCGAGTCGGTCGCGTGGCTCGAGCGGTTCCTCGCCGAGTACGCCGGCACCGTGCTCGCCGTGACCCACGACCGCTACTTCCTCGACAACGTCGCCGGCTGGATCCTCGAGCTCGACCGCGGCCACGGCATCCCGTTCCAGGGCAACTACTCCTCGTGGCTCGAGCAGAAGCAGGCTCGCCTGGCGGTCGAGGAGAAGCAGGAGTCCGCGCGGCGGCGGACGCTCGCCCGCGAGCTGGAGTGGGTGCGGATGGCGCCACGGGCCCGGCACGCGAAGTCGAAGGCCCGGCTCGAGTCGTACGAGCAGCTCCTCGCCGAGGAGGCGAACGTCAAGCTGGACCGGGTCGAGATCCACATCCCGGCCGGGCCGCGGCTCGGCGAACTGGTCGTCGAGGCCCGCGACGTCGTCAAGGGCTACGGCGACCGTGCTGCTCATCGACGGCCTGTCCTTCTCGCTGCCTCCGGGCGGGATCGTCGGCGTAATCGGTGCGAACGGTGCCGGCAAGACGACGCTCTTTCGCATGATCGCGGGCGAGGAGTCGTCCGACGCGGGCGAGCTCGCGATCGGGCCGACGGTCGAGCTCGCATACGTCGACCAGGCCCGCTCCGACCTCGATCCCGCGACGACCGTCTGGAAGGAGATCTCGGGCGGCAAGGACACGATCGCGCTCGGGAAACGGGAGGTCAACTCGCGCGCCTACGCCGCGTCGTTCAACTTCCGCGGTGCCGACCAGCAGAAGCGGGTCGGCGACCTGTCGGGCGGGGAGCGAAACCGGCTCCACCTCGCGAAGCTGCTCCGCTCGGGCGGCAACGTCCTCCTGCTGGACGAGCCGACGAACGACCTCGACGTCGACACGCTGCGAGCGCTCGAGGACGCGCTCGTCGACTTCGCCGGATGCGCCGTCGTGATCTCGCACGATCGCTGGTTCCTCGACCGGATTGCCACCCACATGCTGGCGTTCGAAGGGGATTCGGAGGTGGTCTGGTTCGAGGGCACCTACGACGAGTACGAGCAGAACCGGCGATCTCGGCTCGGTGCCGAGGCCGACCAGCCACACCGGATCAAATACAAGCCGCTTTTGCGCCGCTAGGCGGGTGCTTTGACCCGTTCGGGGGACGCCCGGGACCTCCGCAAAGAGCGATGATGAGACTCCGTCCGTTACCGACCCCTCGGTGGCTCCTTTGTTGCGGTTCAGCGCTCCTCTCGTTCTCGTCATCGCCCTAGTCGGTGCTGCTCCGGCATCAGCCGGTGCCGCGCCCAAGCATCACACGGGCCAGACCCGGCCCGGCGTCCAGACGAGCTCGAGGACGTCGACCGGCTCATGCTCCGCCACGGCCGGGCTCGTCATGGACCTCGTGCTGAAGTGCGACGACTCGCGTGGGAAGACACAGGCCACGTACACATTCACGCTCCCCAAGACGGCGGGCAGCGTCACGTGGCAGGTGAACGGCGCCCTCCACGGTGCGACCGTGAGCGCAAAGCGCACCTGCAAGACCCAGTTTCGTGTCACCGTGACGCAGGACGATGCGGGCCGGTCAGACATCTTGTCGGCAACGATCGAGTACTACGCCTGAGGCTGCGGGGTGGAGGCAACGTCCCCGAGAATGCGACCGATCGGGCGACGGACGAGGTTTGCGATCATGGCGGCGACGACGGCGTCGCTCGCGGCGCTGGGTGGGTTCGGCGCATGGGCCGCCATCTCGACCGACGCCTCCACCGGCGATGCGGCGCGTGAGAGCCAGCTCAGCGAGGCGTACGGGAAGGCGCGCTACGCCGTAGCCCAGTTCGAGCTCGCGGTTCGCGAGGACCAGCTCGAGCCGACGCCGCGCAACCGGCGGCGCGTGGGCGCCGCGGTCGCAGCGCTCAGGGCCACGCTTCCGGCCATCGACCGAAACGGCGATCGCCGCGACCACGTGGTCGCCGCCGAGCTGCGCCGTCAGATCGACGCGACGGCTGTCGGGGTCGGCCACCTGATGACCGCCGCCGAGTCGTTCGATGCCGTCGGCGTCGACCGGCTGAACCGCGTCGAGGTGGCACCCCACCTGAGCCGGATCGAGGCGACCGTCAATGCGGCTGCCGCCGCCCACCGGGCCGGGTTCTCCGCAGGCCTCTCGAGCGCTCGCCGCTCGCAGGATGTCACGCTGCGGGCGACGCTCGTGATGTTCGTCCTGGGACTGCTCCTCACAGGCGCCGTCGTCGCCGTGCTCCGCTTCAAGCGCCGGCTCGACGATGTTCGCCGGGTCGAGATCGACCGGCTCCGCGATGCGGCGACGCGAGACAGCCTGACCGGCCTCGCCAACCACCGCGCGTTCCATGAGCGCCTCGACGGCCTCGTCGCGGCCGACGCCGGCTTCGCGCTCGCGATCGTGGATCTCGACGGGCTCAAGCGGACGAACGACACGCGCGGGCACCAGGCCGGCGACGAGCTGCTCGAAGGTCTCGCCCGCGCGCTGGCCGTGGTGTCGCCGGACGGTCGCGCGTTCCGGATCGGCGGCGACGAGTTCGCCCTCGTGATCGAGGGCGGAACGGCGATCGATGCCTTCGGCGTGGCACAGGACCTGCGCGAACGCGTCGCAGGTGCCACCGTGGGGGTCGCCGAGCGCCGCCCCGACGAGGAGAAGCACGGCCTGATCCGGCGGGCGGATCTGGCGCTCATCTCGGCGAAGCGCACCCACCGGGAGGTGCTCGTGTACTCGGCCGACATGGAGCTGACGGCGGGCATCGACCTCCCGCCCGACGAGCGCCACCTCAGCACGCTCGCCACCGCGCTGGCACGGGCTGTCGATGCCAAGGACTCGTACACCCGCAGCCATTGCGAGACGGTCGCCGAGCTGTGCGTCCTCATCGCGAGCGAGCTCGGCCTCGACGCCGAGCGCGTGGCGCGGATCCGCATCGCCGGGCTGCTGCACGACGTCGGCAAGATCGGCATCTCCGATGCGATCCTCCAGAAGCCCGCGGCGCTCACCGCCGAGGAGGCGGCCATCATGCGGACGCACCCGGATCTCGGCGCCCACATCGTCTCGGCCGCCGAGCTCTACGAGGAGGCGGGGTGGATCCTCCACCACCACGAGCGCCTCGACGGCCGCGGCTACCCCGACGGTCTGCGTGGCGACGACGTCCCGCTCGAGTCGCGCATCATCATGGTGGCGGATGCCTTCGAGGCGATGACGTCCGACCGGCCGTACCGCCCGCGGCGCCCGGTCGAGGAGGCCATCGAGGAGCTCGGGCGCCACTGCGGGACGCAGTTCGACCCGGACTGCATCACGGCGCTGCGCAACATTCTGGGGCCGGTCGCTGTGCCGGTCCGCTCCGCCCTCTCCGCGGCGGCCTGAAGCTCAGCCGGCGGACGCCGCCGGCCGGCCCGGCGGGACGTCGTACCAGTCGCCGGCCGACGCGGTGTAGATGTGGTGGCTCGTGGTGAGCCCCGTGGGCTCGTCGACGCTTCCGGCCGCGATCGAGATCGTCGCCTTCCCCCGATCCCAGAAGAGCCGTGATCCACAGACCGAGCAGAAGCCGCGGCGGGCGCCGTCGTGCTCGTGCCAGCTCAGGTCATCGGCGCGCTCCAGCTCGAGCTGCTCACGCGGGCATGCCGTGTACGCCGCCGGCGCTCCGTGCGTTCGCCGGCACACGCCGCAGTGGCAGACGATGACGTCGCGCAGCGGCCCCTCGACGCGGTAGCGAACAGCGCCGCACAGACACCCGCCACGATGCACCTCGGCCATCCCGGCAGGGTAGAGGGTCAGGCGGCGAGGCGCTCGACGGCCCGAAGGCGGTTCATCGCGTCGAGCGCGGCGACCTTGTACGACTCGGCGAGCGTCGGGTAGTTGAAGATCGTGTCGACGAGGACCTCGACCGTCCCGCCCGTCGTCATCAGGAGCTGGCCGATATGGACGAGCTCGGTCGCGCCGGTGCCGAACGCGTGGACGCCGAGCAGCGTGTGGTCGGTCGCCGAGATGAGGAGCTTCAGCATCCCGTGCGAGTCGCCGAGGATCTGCCCGCGCGCGAGCTCCCGGTAGCGGGCGATGCCGATCTCGTACGGCACCGCGGCGTCGGTCAGCTCTTCCTCGGTGCGGCCCACGAAGCTGATCTCGGGGATCGTGTAGATCCCGATCGGGAGCACCTTGCCCATCGTCTGCCCCGTGACGCCGAAGGCGTCGCACGCGGCCAGCCGGCCCTGCTCCATCGACGTCGCCGCCAGGCTTGGGAACCCGATCACGTCGCCGACGGCGTAGATGTGCTTCACCGCCGTGCGGTAGCGGTCGTTGACCGCGATCCGGCCGCGGTCATCCGCCTGGAGCCCGGCGTTCTCGAGGTCGAGCGAGTCGGTCGCGCCCTGGCGGCCGGTCGAGTACAGCACGGCGTCGGCGGGGATCAGCTTCCCGCTCGCGAGCTTCGTCACCGCGCCCGAGCCGTGCTTCTCGACGGCCGTCACCGTCTCGTCGAAGCGGAAGATCACGTTCAGGTCGCGCAGGTGGTACTGGAGCGCCTCGATGATCTGCGAGTCGCAGAACTCGAGCAGGCGGCGGCGCTGCTCGACCACGGTGACCTTGCAGCCGAGCGCGGCGAACATCGACGCGTACTCGATGCCGATGACGCCGGCACCGACGACCACGAGCGAATTGGGCAGCCAGTCGAGCCCGAGGACGTCGTCCGAGCTCAGGATGCGGTGGCCGTCGAACTCGACCGTCCGCGGCCTCGCCGGGCGCGTGCCGACGGCGATCACGATCCGCGCGGCTGTCGCCCGCCGTTCCTCGCCGGACGCCGCCGTGATGTTCAGCGTGTGCGGGTCGGCGAAGCGCGCGTGCCCGTTCAGGAGCGCGACGTGGTTTCGCGCGAGCTGCGCGCGGACGACGTCGATGTCGCGCTGGACGACGTGCTGCGTCCGGTGAAAGACGTCGTGCGACGAGATCTCGTCCTTGACCCGGTAGCTCTGGCCGTAGATGCCGCGTTCGCTCATCCCGGTGAGGTAGAGGACGGCCTCGCGCAGCGTCTTCGACGGGATCGTGCCGGTGTTCGTGCAGACGCCGCCGATCATCTCGCGACGATCGACGAGGGCGACGCGCCGCCCGAGCTTCGCGGCCTGGATCGCGGCCTTCTGTCCGCCTGGCCCGGAGCCGATCACCAGGAGGTCGTAGTCGTAGGGCATCCGCTTGTAATCGGCCGGCGCTAGGGTGGTTTGATGGCCGTCTACGACCGCATCGGCGTCACGTACGCGGAAACCCGCCGCCCCGATGCCCGGATCGACGCGGCCATCCGGCGGGCGCTCGGCGGCGCCCGGTCAGTCGTCAACGTCGGCGCCGGATCGGGCTCGTACGAGCCGCCCGAGACGGTGCTCGCGGTTGAGCCGTCGGCGGTGATGATCGCTCAGCGGCCGGCGGGCCTCGCTCCGGCGGTGCAGACGACGGCCGAGGCGATCCCACTCGAGGACGGCGCGGTTGACGCCGCCCTCGCCGTGCTCACCATCCATCACTGGCCGGATCTGGCCGGAGGGTTCGCCGAGATGCGCCGGGTCGCGCGGCGGGTCGTCGTCGTCACCTGGGATCCCGATCTCGCGCGGGCGTTCTGGCTCTCCCGCGAGTACCTGCCGGATGAGGCCGTCGAGTGGGACGTCGCCCGCTGCCCGTCGCTCGAGTCCGTGAGGCGGTTGATCGGCCCCGACGCGACGGTGACGCCGGTCCCGGTGCCGCACGACTGCACCGACGGCTTCTTCGGCGCCTTCTGGAGGCGGCCCGAGGCGTACCTCGATCCTGTCGTCCGCGCGGGCATCTCGAACCTGGCCCACTTCGGCGACGCGCTGGCCCCCGCATTCGAGCGCCTGGCGGCCGACCTCGAGTCGGGGGAGTGGTCTCGCCGGCACGCCGATCTGCTCGACCTGGCCGAGCTCGATCTGGGCTACCGGATCGTTGCCGGATCGACGTAGACTGCGCCGACATGGCCGAGTACCGAGTCACCCGTTGGGCCGAGATCCCGTCGCTCGTCACCGCCCGCGATGCGGCCGGCGGCACCGCCAAGGTCGAGCTGCCGCAGCGGTTCCAGGAGGCGATCGACGACGCGGCGATGCGGCGGGGGATGGCCGGCTCGGACGCGTATCTCGAGCAATGGCACCACGACGAGTGGCGAGACGCGGAGGGAAGCGCCGACGTGGTGGCCGGCCGTGTGGCGGCCGAGCTCGATCAGGACCACCCGCAGGACCGCCTCGAAGGGATGCTGGACGGATGAGCGGACGCTCCGAAGAGCTGTTCGAGCTGCTCGATCGCGGGGGCGTCGTCCTGGGCGACGGCGCGATGGGCACGCTGCTCCAGACGCGCGGCATCGAGCCCGGTGGCGCGGCCGAGCTCTGGAACGTCGATCACGTCGACACGATCACGGCGATCCATACCGAGTACGCCGAGGCCGGCGCCCGCCTGGTCACGACGAACACCTTCGGCGGGACGAGCGCGCGCCTCGCGCTCCACGGGCTCGAGGATCGCGTCCGCGAGCTGAACGTGGCCGGCGCGCGGATCGCCCGCGAGGTCGCCGACCGGTTCGACGGCTGGGTGCTGGGCGACGTCGGGCCGACCGGCGAGCTGCTCGCCCCCATCGGCCTGGTGGAGCCGGACGAGATCAAGGCGATGTTCGCCGAGCAGATCGCGGCCCTGGCAGAGGGCGGCGCCGATGTCATCCTCGTCGAGACGATGAGCGACCTGGCCGAGGTCGAGGCTGCCGTCGGCGCGGCTGCCGAGGTCGCGCCCGACCTGCCGGTCGCGGCGACGCTGACCTTCGACACGCACGGCCACACGATGATGGGTGTCAGCCCCGAGCGCGCCGCCGAGGCGCTGGCGTCGCTGGGCGCCCGCATCGTCGGAGGAAACTGCGGGAACGGCCCGCACGAGATCGGCCCGGTGATGACGCAGATGGCGCAATGCCGCCCCTCGGGCGTCCACCTGATCGCGCAGAGCAACGCCGGCATGCCGCAGCTGCACGGCTCGGAGTTCCACTACGACGGCACGCCCGAGGTCATGGCCGAGTACGCCGTCCGGATGCGTGAGCTCGGCGTGGGCGTGATCGGCGCCTGCTGCGGCTCGACGCCGGCGCACGTGGCCGCGATGCGCGCCGCGCTCGACCTCGCGCCAACGGGCACCTGACAGACTGAACGGTGAAACACCGGCGCCTGTCGCCAATGTTTCACGCGAACCTGCCCCTCGGGTATTTCGCGGCGGATTCGTTGCGGTCAGGGCGCGCACGTCCACACGTCGTGCCGTACCTTCGCTTACGTGCCAACGGGTCGCCGTGAGCAGCTGGCCGGGTGTATCTACCACGTGTCATCCCGCGGGAATCTGCGTGCGCCGATCTTCCTGACGGACGACGGTCGAGGGCGCTTCCTAGGTCGTGTGGAACGCGCGTGCCACCGAGACGGCTTGGTGTGCCACGCCTACTGCCTCATGGGGAATCACTACCACCTGCTCGTCGAGACGCCACATGCGAATCTCGGGAAGGCGATGCATCGCATCAATTCGGGCTACGTCCAATGGTTCAACCTCCAGCATGGTTCCGAGGGCCACCTGTTCGAGCGTCGGTATCGGTCATGGATCTTGCGCGGCCAAGGCCGGCAGATGGAGGCTGTGCGCTACATCGTTCGCAATCCAGTCCGTGCTGGCCTTTGTCCGGCGCCGGAGTCGTGGTTGTGGTCGAGCCATGCCGCCACAGCCGGTCTGGCGCAATGTCCTCCATTTCTGACCGTGGACACCGTGCGAAGCTGGTTTGGAGGCGCCGCCGCCGCCGCCGTGAGATACCGCTGCTACGTCGACGAGGGTGTGGATGAGCCTCAGGAGCGCCCTCAGCTCGAACTGCTCGTCGCCAGAGGGACAGTGAGCGAGATAGCCACTGCCAACCGGATCTACGGCTATTCGCTGCGCCAGATCGCGGCAGTGGTGGGGGTGTCTCCTGCCACCCTCAGCAGACGGCTTCGAGATGAAACATTGGCGACAGGCGCCGGTGTTTCAGCTTCGGAGGCCGCCGCAGATGGCCGGGCGTCGGAACTACTGGGCCGTGAAGCGGTACTGGATCGTCGTCCGGCGGCCCGCGACCTCTGACTCGGCGTCGTCCGGAAGCTGGAGCGACACTCGCAGCCACTCTGTTGCCTTCGCCGCCAGGCTGCCGAGCTTCCAGGGCGATCGGCTGGCGGCGAGGGGACGCCAGCCGACGACTTCGGACAGGCGGCCCGTGCAGCGGAGCGCGGAGCCACTCGTCCACGGCGTCGAGCAGCGGTCGACGCGGATGCGGAGGCCCGAGCGCGAATCGCGATCGAGCGCCGAGCTGTGTGTGATCTCGACGGTGAGGGTGATCGCTCCGATCGCACCCTGCCCGCGGTTCTCGAGGGTCGCCGTGCGGGCGACCACATCCCCTGCGGCGAGCGTCGTTGCATCGGTGCCCAGACCGAGCGCCCCCGACATCGCGACGTGGAGGGAGCCGCTGGGACCGGTCTTCAGGTGGCCGCCGTGTGCGTACGCCGCCGCGGCGTAGAACACGCCGAGCGCAGCCAACACGACGAATGAGCGAGCGGCGGCGCGTACGCGCCGCCCGCGCTGGGTCCTTCCCTGGCCCATCGAGCTCCCTCCATGGAAACATGTGCGCGCGTGGCGCGCGTTCCCAGAGATCGGCGCGGGACCGCGGGAATTGCGCCCAAATGGGTGAATTTTCCAGCCGCTCAGGCCACGGGGGAGAGCGGCGCCTCGCCCGCGAGCACCGCCACGACGTTCCGCGCCGCGAGCACCCCCATCGCCGTTCGCGTCTCGACCGTCGCTGAGCCGAGGTGGGGGATGAGGACGACGTTCTCGAGGCCGAGCAGATCGGGATGCACCTCCGGCTCGCGCTCGAAGACGTCGAGCCCCGCCCCGGCGATCGCCCCGCCGCGCAGGGCTGCGGCGAGCGCCGCCTCGTCGACGACCGGCCCCCGAGTGGTGTTGACCAGGAATGCCGTCGGCTTCATCCGATCCAGCGCGGCGGCATCGATCAGGTGGCGCGTCTCGGCGCTGAGCGGGCAGTGGAGCGAGACGACGTCGGCAGCTCCGAGCAGCTCCTCGAAGGAGAGGAAGCGTGCCCCGAGCTCGGCCTCCACCTCGGTCGAAGCGCGCCGCCGGCCCGAATAGGCGATCTCCATGCCGAACGCCCGCGCCCGGCGCGCGGTCGCCTGGCCGATCTTCCCCAGCCCGACGATCCCGAGCGTCTTGCCCTGGATCCCCGAGCCCAGCATGAAGAACATGCTCCACGACCATGGCGTCTGCGCCCGGATGAGCCGTTCGCCCTCGCCCAGGCGCCGCGTCGCCATCAGGATCAGCGCGAACGCGAGATCGGCCGTCGCCTCGGTCAGGACCCCCGGCGTGTTCGTCACCACCACGCCCCGCCGGCGCACGCCGCCACGTCGACGTTGTCGTACCCGACCGCGACGTTCGCGACGATCCGAAGCCCGGGCCCGGCGGCGTCGAGGAAGGCGTCGTCGACCCGGTCGTGGAGGAGCGTCACCACGCCGTCGGCGCCGGCCACCGCCTCGTGCAGCTCGCCGGTCTCGAGCGGCCGGTCGTGGGGCGAGAGCCAGACGTCCCCCGCTCCCTGAAGGAGCTCGATCGCAGGCTCGGGGATCCGCCTCGTGACGACGATCCGCGCCGCCACCGGCTAGACCGCGACGGCCTCGAGCAGGCCCGCCATGTGCTCCAGCGCCTCGTGGAGGTGCTCCAGCGAGTTGGCGTACGAGAGCCGGATGTGCCCGGCGCCGTAGGCTCCGAAGTCCGTCCCGGCGAGCACGGCCACGCCGGCCTCGTCGAGCATCCGCGTCGCGAGCGTGCGTTCGTCGATCCCCGTCGCGGTGACGTTGGGGAAGGCGTAGAAGGCCCCGCGCGGCATCACGCACGAGACGCCGGGAAGCCGGTTCAGCCCGTCGACCAGCATCTCGCGCCGCCGTACGAACTCCGCAACCATCGCGTCGATCGCGTCATGCGGGCCCGTCAGCGCGGCGACCCCTGCGAGCTGCACCGCCGGAGCCGTGCACGCGACTGAGTTGATGAGAAAGCGCCCGAGCGGATCGACCAGGCCGGGCGGCACCGCCGCGTACCCCAGCCGCCAGCCGGTCATGGCGTAGGTCTTCGAGAAGCCGTCGAGCAGGATCGTGCGGTCGAGCAGGCCGTGCGCGGCGATCGAGTCGTGGGCGCCCTCGTAGAGGAGCTCCGAGTAGATCTCGTCGCTCAGGATCCAGCAGTCGTGATCGGCGAGGATGCGCGCGATCTCGACGTTGAGCTCGCGGTCGAGCGCACCGCCCGTCGGGTTGGCCGGCGAGTTCAGGATGACCATCCGCGTCTGCGGCGTGAGCCGCTCCGCCAGGTCGTCGGCGGTGAACGCGAAGCCGGTCTCCTCGGTGATCGGGAGCGGGACGGCCGTGGCGCCCGACCAGTTGATCGCCGACTCGTAGATCGGGTAGCCCGGGTTCGGGTAGATCACCTCGTCGCCTTCTCCGGCCACGGCCAACACGCCGAAGAAGAGGAACCACTTCGCGCCGGGAGCGACCAGCACGCGGGCCGGGTCGACGGCGACGCCGCGCGTCCGGGTGAGGTGCTCCGCGGCCGCTTCGCGAAGCTCGGGCAGCCCCGGCGCCGGGCAGTAGTGGGTGTGGCCCTCGCGCAGCGCGCGCACTCCGGCCTCGACCACGTGCGCGAGGCGTGTCGAAGTCGGGCTCGCCGATCTCGAGGTGGATGATGTTCCGGCCCTGCGCCTCGAGCGCCCTGGCGCGGGCGAGGACCTCGAAGGCCCGCTCGGTTCCCAGCCGCTCGTAATGCCCCGCGAGTCGCATGATCCGTCCTCCGTTCCTAGTCGCCGAGCTCCGCCCGGCGGCGGGTGACGTAGGCCTCGAGCTCGGCCCGCACCCCCTCGTCGAGGGGCGGCTGCTCGTACTCCTCGAGCGTCGCCCGCCAGATCTCGCCGGCCCGCTCGGTGGCGTCGCGCGCCCCCAGCCGCTTCCACCGCTCGAAGTTCTCGGTCGATGAGAGGAGCGGCCGGTAGAAGCAGTCGCGGAACCGCTCCAGCGTGTGCGCGGCGCCGAGGAAGTGGCCGCCCGCGCCCACCTCCACGTGGGCGTCGAACGCGAGGCTGGCCTCGTCGACCTCGAGCGGCGTGAACTCCTCCTGCAGCATCCGCAGGATCTCGATGTCGACGACGAACTTCTCGTAGCACGACACGAGCCCCGACTCGAGCCAGCCGGCCGAGTGCATCACCCAGTTCGCCCCGGCGAGGAACGTCGGCAGCATCGTCATCATCGCCTCGTACGCCGCCTGGGCGTCGACCGTCTGGCTGGCGGTCAGCCCGCCGCCGGAGCGAAACGGCAGCCCGAAGCTGCGGGCGATCTGGCCGGTGCAGAAGCAGCCCGACCGCCGACTCGGGCGTGCCGAAGCTGGGCGACCCCGACTGCATGTCGGTGTTCGAGAGGAACGACCCGAAGACGACCGGGCAGCCCGGCCGCAGGAGCTGCGCGAGCGCGATCCCGGCCAGCGCCTCGGCCATCTGCTGCACGAGCGACGCCGGGACCGACACCGGCGACATCGCGCCCATGAGCAGGAACGGCGTGATGCACCACCGGCTGGCCGGCGCGCACGTACTCGAACATCGCGGCCAGCATCCGGTCGTCGTAGCGCAGCGGCGAGTTCACGTTGATGAGCGAGATGACCGCCGGCGTCTGCTCGATCGCCTCGCGGCCGCCGAGCAGGATCTCGGTCATCGCGATCGTGTCGGCGGCGTTCGGGCCCGACGTCACCGAGCCCATGTAGGGCTTGTCGGTGAGCGTCTGGAGGGCGTACACCATGTCGAGGTGGCGGGAGTCGAGCGGGACGTCGTTGGGCTCGCAGATGGTGCCGCCGGCGGAGTCGAGCTGCGGGAAGGCCTGCGAGAGGCGGCAGAAGTTCTCGAAGTCGGCCATCGTCGCCTCGCGGCGGACGTCGCCCTCGCGCACGAACGGCGGGCCGTAGACCGACCCGAACGCCATCCCCTCGCCGCCGACGTGGATGCTCTGCTCGGGGTTGCGGGCCTGGAGGTCGAACTCCTTCGGGCGCCTTCCCGACCTGCTCCATCACGAAGTCCGGGTCGAGCCAGACCTTGGCATCCTCCGTCCGCTGGCCCGCCGCGGCGAACACCTCGACCGCCTCCGGCAGGATGAACTCGACCCCGATCTCCGACACGATCCGGCGCCATCCGCGGTCGAGTGTGGCCATCGCCTCCTCGGAGAGGATCTCGTACCGCGGCATCTTGTTGACGAACATCCCCGCGCTCCCCTAAGATTCCTGTATGTGGAACGAGTGTTTCATATGACGGGGCGAAATGCAATGACGGGCGCCCAGTCGATCGACCGTGCCGCCCAGCTTCTCGTCCTCGTCGTGGAGGGCGACGGCGCCTCCAGCGTGGGCGAGCTTGCGGAGCGTAGCGGCCTTCCCAAGAGCACGGTCTCGCGCGCCATCTCGGCGCTCGAGCGGCGCGGCCTCCTGCAGCGCGACGGCGCCCGTCGCGGAGTGCGGCCCGGCCCGGTCCTCCTCGGCCTCGCCCGCCGCGGCGTCCCCGACGCCGACCTCGTCGACTTCGCCGAGCCGGTGCTCGGCGCGCTGGGCGAGGCGAGCGGCGAGACGATCAACCTCGCGGTCCCGACGCCGCTCGGCGTCGAGCACCTCGCGCAGGTCGACAGCCGCCACTTCATCGGCAGCACGAACTGGCTCGGCCGCCGCGTCGCCTATTCGACGACGGCGGTCGGCAAGGTCTTCGCGGCGTTCGGCGCCGCGCCCGCGGCGCTCGAGCCCGCCCTGCCCGAGGCCCAGCTCGACGCCGTCCGGGCCCGCGGGTTCGCCACGGCCGTCGGCGAGCTCGAGCCGGGGCTGGCGGCGATGGCCGCCCCCGTCCGCGACGCGAGCGGCGAGACGGTCGCGGCGCTCTCGATCTCGGGCCCCGACCTCCGCCTCACCGCGGCCCGCATCGCGGAGCTCGCCCCGGTGCTCGTCGCCGGGGCCGACGGGCTCTCGGCCCGGCTCGGCTACAGGACCACGACCCAAGGAGCAGCATGACGCACGACGAGATCCTTCAGGGGTTGTACGACGACACGCTGGTGGGAAACGCACCGTCGGTGAAGGAGCTCACCGAGCTCGGCCTGGCCGAGGGCATGGATCCCGAGACGCTGCTCTACGACGCCCTCATCCCCTCGCTCGAGGAGGTCGGCGCGCGGTTCGAGCGCGGCGACTTCTTCGTCCCCGAGATGCTGATCGCCGCGCGGGCGATGCAGGGCGCGCTCGACATCCTGCGCCCGCTCCTCGCCGAGACCGGCGCGAAGCCCATCGGCACGTTCGTCATGGGCACCGTCAAGGGCGACGTGCACGACATCGGCAAGAACCTCGTGAACATCATGCTCGAGGGCGCCGGCTTCACCGTCTTCGACCTCGGCGTGAACGTGGCGCCCGAGAAGTTCGTCGAGCAGATCCAGGAGCACGAGCCCGACATCGTCGGCTTCTCGGCCTTCCTCACCACCACGATGCCGATGTTCAAGGCCAACATCAACGCGCTCGAGAAGGCCGGCCTGCGCGACAAGGTGATCGTGATGGTCGGAGGGGCTCCGGTGACGCAGGAGTACGCCGACGCGGTCGGCGCCGACGGCTACGCCGCCGACGCCTCGACGGCCGTGCGGCTCGCCAAGGAGCTGATCGAGCATCGGCGGGAGCCGGCGGCGGTCTGATGGGCGTGGTCGCTGGCCTCGAGGCGGCCGTCAAGCGACCGCGTCTTCGGCTGCCGGATGTGCGGCCAGTGCGTGCTCCATTCGACGGGCATGACGTGCCCGATGACGTGCCCGAAGACGCTTCGCAACGGCCCGTGCGGCGGCGTCCGCGCAGACGGCGGCTGCGAGGTGAAGCCCGAGATGCGCTGCGTCTGGCTCAAGGGCTACGAGCGCTCGCAGGCGCTTCCGCTCCTGCCGCGGGCGTGGCGCGACGAGTTCAACCACCTGCGCCCGCCGGTCGACAACCGCCTTCAGGGCTCGTCGTCGTGGCTCAACCTCGCGACCAAGCGCGACCGCGAGCGCCCGGCCGGATGGGCGGCGAGCGAGCGGTGAGCCGGTTTGCGGAGTCGCTGGCGGCGGGCCGGTTCGTCGTCACCGCCGAGATGCCGACGATCGACGGCGGCGGCCGCGACGAGGTGCGCCGCCAGCTCGAGCCGATGCGGGCCTATCTCGACGCCGCCAACGCGACCGACAACACCGCCGCGCACGCCCACGCGTCGCCGCTCGCCGTCGCGATCGCCCTCCGGGAGGAGGGCGTCGAGCCGATCATGCAGCTCGTCTGCCGCGACCGGAACCGGCTCGCGCTCGAGGCCGACATCGTCGGCGCGTCGATGCACGGGATCGAGAACATCTGCTGCCTCACCGGCGACGACGTGACGGCAGGCGACGAGCCGCAGGCCCGCCGGGTGTTCGACCTCGACGCGCCCACGCTGATCGCGACGGCGCAGGGGATCGCCGAGGGCCGCTACCTGTCGGGCCGGACGCTCGATCCCGCGCCGCCGCTCTTCATCGGCTGCGTCGAGAACCCGGGAGCGCCGCCGTACGAGTACCGCGTCGCGCGGGCCCACAAGAAGGCCGCCGGCCGGGGCCCGCTTCCTCCAGCTCCAGATCTCGTTCGAGCCCGAGCGGCTCGACGCGTTCATGGCCGAGGCCGTGCGCACCGGGCTCGCCGAGCGCGTGGCGATCCTCCCGTCGATCACCATCCTGCGCTCGTCGTCCGCGCTGCGCTTCATGGACGCCCACGTCCCCGGGATCTCGGTCCCGGCCGCGGTGATCGAGCGCATCGAGGCGGCACCCGACCAGCTCGAGGCGTGCCTCGACCTGGCATACGAGCAGGCGGCTCACGCCGTGTCGCTCCCGGGCGTCGCCGGCCTGCACTTCATCAGCTTCAGGAAGGACGCCGGCATCGCCAAGACGTGCCGCCGCCTTGGCATCCCGACGTACGCCGAAAGGGTCGAGCATGGATACGGTTCTCCAGTCGCGGTCTAGGACCGTCACGATCGGCGCGGGGCGGCCGTTCTGCGTGATCGGCGAGCGGATCAACCCGACCGGCCGCAAGGCGTTCCAGGCCCAGCTCCAGGCGGGCGACCTCTCGCAGCTCGACGACGACGTGGCCGAGCAGGTCGCCGGCGGCGCGGACATGCTCGACGTGAACGTGGGCGACCCGCTGGCCGACGAGGTGGAGCTGATGCGCACGGCCGTGCCGCGCGTGCAGGGCCTGACCGACCTGCCGCTCGTCATCGACTCGTCGGTGATCGAGGCGCTCGAGGCCGGGCTGGCGGTCTACGAGGGCAAGGCGCTCGTCAACTCGGTGACGGGCGAGGACGAGCGGCTGGAGGCGATCCTGCCGCTGGTCGCGCGCCACGGCGCCGCCGTGATCGGCCTTGCCAACGACGACGAGATCCCGATGGAGCCGGAGCGGCGGCTCGAGGTCGCGCGCAAGATCGTCTCGGTCGCCGGCGACTACGGCATCCCGCCCGAGGACGTCGTGATCGATCCGCTGGCGATGCCCGTCGGCGCCGAGCCGCGGGCCGTGACGCTGTTCATCGAGACGCTCCGGCTGCTCCGCGAGGAGCTCGGCGTGAACACGACCTGCGGCGCGTCGAACACCTCGTTCGGCCTTCCCGGCCGCCACGTCCTCGGCGCGGGCTTCCTGGCGATCGCGGCGAGCCACGGGCTCACGAGCGCGATCATGGACGCCCGCTCGCCGGTCTGCGTCGAGGGCGTCCGCGCGGCCGACTTCCTGCTCGGCCACGACGAGTGGGGCGGGCGCTGGATCGCGGCGCATCGCGCGAAGCAGGCGGCGGCGCACGGGTGACCGACGCCGCCGTCGAGTCGGGGACCGGGCGCGTCCGCCTGAGCTTCCGCCCCGAGGGCGGCGAGGTGCGCGTCCCCGCGGGGACGACCGTGTTCGACGCCGCGTCCTGGAACGGCATCGCGATCGACTCGACCTGCGGCGGGCACGGGACGTGCCGCAAGTGCAAGGTGCGCGTGGCTTCCGGTGACGTCCCGATCGACGCCGTCGACCCGCGCGCGTTCAGCCCGGACGAGCTCCGCGACGGCTGGCGGCTCGCCTGCCGGGCGATGGCGGCCGGCGACCTCGAGATCGACGTCCCGCCGCTCCAGACGCGGCCCAAGGCGGCGCTGGTCGGCGTCGGCCGCCACGTCATCCTGCGGCCGTCCGTGCAGAAGCGCTACGTGACCCTGGCCGAGCCGTCGCTCGAGGACCAGGTCTCCGACCTCGAGCGGATCGCGGCCGCGGTCGACGACATCGAGCTCCAGTTCCACCCGGCCGTGGCGCGGACGGTCGGCCGCACCCTCCGGGCGTCGAGCTTCGACGTCACGGTCGTCGTCTGCGACGAGCTCGTGATCGACGTCGAGCCGGGCGACACCACCGAGCGGCGGCACGCGATCGCCTTCGACCTCGGGACGACGACGGTCGTCGCGACGCTGCTCGACCTGGACACCGGCCAGCCCCTGGCCGTGCGGTCGGTGCTGAACCGCCAGCAGCCGTTCGGCGCCGATGTGATCTCGCGCGTGTCGGCGACGATGCTCGACCCCGACGCGCTCGAGGCGCTCCAGGCCCGCGCCGAGGAGACGCTCAACCTGCTGGCCGGCGAGGTGTGCGCCGAGGCGGGCGTCGACGCCGAGGCCGTCTACGAGATGGTGGTGTGCGGGAACGTCACGATGACGCAGATCGCGCTCGGCATCGACCCCGAGCCGCTGGCCGTGGCGCCGTTCATCGTCACCGCCCGCCGGCTTCCCCCGGTGACGGCGCTCGACTTCGGCGTGCGCATCCACCCGCGGGCGCCGGCGTTCGTCTTCCCCGCGCTCGGGGCGTACGTCGGCGGCGACATCGTGGCCGGGATGCTCGCCACCGGCCTCACCCGCGACCGCCGCCTGCGGCTCTTCATCGACGTCGGCACCAACTCCGAGATCGCGCTCGGGTCGAACGAGCGCGTCGTCGCGACCGCCGCGCCGGCCGGCCCGGCGTTCGAGGCGGCCCAGATCCGCTGCGGGATGCGCGCGGCCGAGGGGGCGATCGAGGGCGTCAAGATCGCGGGCGACGACCTCGACCTCGAGGTGATCGGCGACGCGCCGCCGGTCGGCATGTGCGGATCCGGCCTCGTGGACGCCGTCGCGCAGCTCGTGTCCGCCGGCCTGCTCGACCACTCGGGCCGGTTCGTGCCCGACGAGCAGGCGGCCGAGATCCATCCCGGCCTGGCGACGCGGCTCGTGAAGGTGGGCGAGGAGCGGGTGTTCGTGCTCGCCTGGCGCGGCGACGACCCCGCCAACTCGATCTACCTCTCCCAGCGCGACGTCCGCGAGCTCCAGTTCGCGAAGGCCTCGATCGCCACCGGCTGGCACATCCTCCTGAGCGAGCTGGGCGTCACCGCGGACGACATCACCCAGGTGCTCCTGGCCGGGAGCTTCGGCTCCTACCTGTCGCCGGCGAGCGCCGTCCGGATCGGCCTCGTGCCCAAGCTGCCGCTGCCCCGGATCGTCTCGGCCGGGAACGTCGCCGGCGAGGGCGCGAAGATGGCGGCCCTCTCGCTCCGCGAGCGCGCGGCTGCGGACGCGATCCTCGAGGAGGTCGAGTACGTCGAGCTCTCCGGGCGGGCCGACTTCAACGACATGTTCATCGACCAGCTGGCGTTCCCGGGATGACGCGGGTCGGGGTCATCGCCTGCGGCGCGCTCGCCCTGCACGTGAAGGCGATCGCTCGCCGGCGGGGGTGGGACGTCGACGTCCACCCGCTGCCGCCGGAGCTGCACAACCGGCCCGAGCTGATCGCCCCGGCGGTGGCCGACCTGGCGGGCGAGCTCGAGGGCGGCTACGACCGCGTCGTCGTCGCCTACGCCGACTGCGGCAGCATGGGCGCCATCGACCGGCTCGGCGTCGAGCGGCTCGCGGGCGAGCACTGCTACGACGTCTTCGCCGGGGACGACGTGCGGCAGGCGATGGAGGAGGAGCCCGGCACGTACTTCCTGACCGACTTCCTGGCCCGGACGTTCGACCGCACGGTGTGGCGGTCGCTCGGCCTCGACCGCCATCCCGACCTGCGCGACGCGTACTTCAAGAACTACCGCCGGGTCGTCTACCTCGCCCAGCGGCCGACGCCCGAGCTGCGCGCCGCGGCGGCCCGCGCCGCGGCGAAGCTGGGGCTTCCGCTCGAGGAGCGCGACGTCGGCGAGGGCGGCCTCGAGCGCCGTCTGGAGGAGCTCGTGGAGGGGCGGCGCATGCCTGAGACGGTGACGACGCGGGCCGCGCTGCTGCCCGCCGCCGGCACGCCGCTTCGCGTGGTCGAGCTCGAGCTCGCGCCGCCCGGGCCCGGCGAGGTGCGTGTGCGCCTGCATGCGAGCGGCGTCTGCGGCGACGACCTGAACGCGATCGACGGATCGGTCGAGATCCCCTGCCCCGTCGTCCCCGGCCATGAGGGCGCGGGCGTGGTCGAGGAGATCGGGGAGGGCGTGCGCGACCTCGCGCCGGGCGACCACGTCGCCCTCTCGTGGGCGCCCTACTGCGGCACCTGCGAGCAGTGCCTGCGCGACCTGCCCGCACCTGTGCGGGACGGCATGGCCGCTCATGCTGGCGGGCGGCCTGCTCGACGGGACGACGCGGCTCTCGTTCGGCGGCGCGACCGTCCACCACTACTGCTTCCTGTCGTCGTTCGCCGAGCGGGCGGTCGTTCCCGAGCGCTCCTGCGTCCGCATCCCCGAGGAGGTCCCGTTCGAGGTGGCGGCGCTCGTCGGCTGCGCCGTCACGTCGGGCGTCGGCGCCGTCTGGCGGACGGCCGGCGTGCGGCCCGACGAGCGCGTCGCCGTCTTCGGCCTCGGCGGCACCGGGATGTCGTCCGTCCTGGGCTCGGTCGTCGCCGGCGCGTCGCAGATCGTCGCCGTCGACGCGCGCCCCGACCGGCTGGAGCGCGCCCGCGAGGCAGGGCGCCACCGCGACCGTCGCGTTCGACGGCGCGCCGGAGGATGTCGCGGCCGCGGTCGTCGAGGCGAGCGGCGGCGGGGTGGACTACGCGTTCGAGTCGCGCGGGAGGCCGGCGGCGGTGCGGGCGGCGTTCCTCTCGACCCGGGCCCGGGGCGCGGTGGTGATGATGGGCGTGCCGCGCGGCGACGCCGAGATCTCGCTCCCCGGCATCTCGATCCCGCGCATGGAGCGGCGCGTGCTCGGCTCGATCTACGGGTCGTCGCGCCCCGACCGCGACTTCCCCGAGATCCTGAACCTCTATCTGCGCGGCCGGCTGCCGCTCGAGCGGCTGATCTCGCACCGCATGACGCTCGACGAGGCGAGCGACGCGGTGGCCGCCGTGCGCTCGGGCGAGGCGACCCGCGCCGTCCTCCAGCTCGGGCTAGCCAGACTACCGAGCGTGGACACGCGGATGCCCTCCGACCGCGAGGTGCTCGTGCTGGCGCTGCCGGCCCTCGGCGCGCTCGTCGCCGAGCCGCTCTACGTCCTCGGCGACACCGCGATCATCGGCCACCTCGGCACCGTGCCGCTCGCGGGGCTGGCGCTGGCCGGCCTCCTCCTGTCGGAGATCCTCGGCTTCTGCACGTTCCTCGAGTACGGCACGACGGCCCGGGCGGCGCGTCTCTACGGCGCCGGCGATCTCGAGCGCGCCCTCGACGCCGGCGTCCAGGCCACCTGGCTCGCGCTCGGCCTCGGCTCGCTCTGGTCGTCGTGATCGAGCTCGCCGCCGCCCCGGCGCTTCACGCCATGGCCGGCGGGTCGACGCCGGCCGCCGCCCAGGGGCTGGAGTGGATCCGGATCGCGGCGCTGGGCGCCCCGTTCGTCCTCATCACCGCGGCGGCCCAGGGCTGGATGCGCGGGTTCCAGGACACCCGGACACCGCTCTACGTGATCGGCATCGCGAACGTCGCCTCGGTGTGCCTCTCTGCGGTGCTCGTGTTCGGGCTCGACCTCGGGATCCGCGGCTCCGCCGTCGCCAACGTGGTCGCCCAGACTGCCTCAGGGAGCGTCTTCCTCGTGCTGCTCGTCCGCCGCGGCGCCCCGCTCAGGCCCTCGTGGCCGCGGATTCGCCGCCAGCTCGCATCGGCCCGCGACCTGGGGCTTCGCACGGTCGCCTTCTTCGTCGCGTTCACGGTGGCGGCGTCGGTGGCCGCCCGAACGAGCGACGCCGCGCTCGCCGCGCACCAGATCGGGGCCCAGATCTGGTTCTTCACCGCGCTCTTCCTCGACGCGACTGCCATCGCCGCCCAGGCGCTGATCGGCCGTCTGCTGGGTGCGGGCGCAGTCGACGTGGCCCATGCGCTCGCGCGCCGGCTGCTCTGGGCCGGGGCGATCCTGGGAGTCGGGTTCGCCGCCGTCCTCGGCGCCGGCTACTCCGTCATCCCGGCGCTCTTCACGTCGGATGACGTCGGTGATCGACCAGGCGCACGTGCTGTGGCCGTGGCTCGTCCTGATGATGCCGCTGAACGGGTGGGTGTTCGCGCTCGACGGCGTGCTCTTCGGCGCCGGCGATCTGCGGTTCATGCGGAACGTGACGGTCCTCGCGGCGCTCGGCGGGCTTCCTGCCGATCACGCTCCTGACGGCTCGGGAGGGTTGGGGCCTCACGGGCATCTGGATCGGCCTCGCGTCGTTCATCTGCATCCGCACCGCGGTCGGCGCCCTCCGCTACCGCGGGCAGCGCTGGCTCGTCGGCGGGTCGGCGCTCGCCGACGAGACGGCGTGACCCCCGGTGGTTCGCCCCGCCGTCGGGGCTAGATCGCCTCGACCTTCTCGACGTACCAGACGACCCAGGCGCCCTCGGTCCGCTCGGCCTGGACGACGCGCGCCTCGTGCGGCAGCGGGACCTGGCAGGACTCGCGCGACATCCCGCGCACCTCGCCGATCGCCTCCTTGTGCACGGCCGTGAGCGGGACGACGATCCGGGCCAGGATCGGCATCTCGGTTGCCTGGGTGAGGTCGATCGGTTGACTCCATGGTCCACGATTCGGCACGGCAGCGGATCCCTGCCCGTCAGCCGAGCGGCAGCGCCGCGAGCGGGATCAGCATCTCCTCGGGCGAGAGGCCGCCGTGGTGGCCGTGGAACTGCCATGTCGAACCGGCCGGGCTCTCGCCACCAGACGGTCTCGCCCGGGCGCGGGGAGGACGACGAGTCGCCGATCCGCTCGCGGAGCCGCGATCCCGGCGAGCCGAACACGCCGGATGCGAGGAGCTCCGCCGTCGGCCGCACCGACGCCCGCTCGCCGAGGATCCGCCCGAGGCGCGACGACCACCTCGTCGACGTGCCCGGGAAGCACGTGGAGGAAGAGATCCCGCGCGGATCCGGCGGGCGCCAGCGGCCGGCCGTTCCGGCCGCGGCGGAGCTGGGTCGCGATCTCGGGCCAGCGCTCGTTCACGAACACGGTCGTGGCCGGGTCGACCGGCACTTGTCCATGGTCGGCGGTCACGAGCAGGAGCGTCTCGCCGTCCGCCGGAATGCTCATCGGCGAGGTCGGCGAGCGCGTCGAGCACGCCCGTTGCGGCGGCGACGTGGGCGTCGGAGCGCCGGGCCGAAGTGGTGGCCCGTCGAGTCGACGTCGTCGACGTAGGCGAAGACGTACACCGGGCCGGGCCGGGGCCGCGGAGCGCTTCGACGATCGCGCCGGCCCATCCGGCGCCGCCGTCGAACGGATGAAGCGCCGCGCCGCGGAGCATGGCCCGGCTGAAGGTCGTGTCCGTGATCGCTCTGGTGCTGGACGGCCGCCGAGCGCACACCCTGCCCGGAAGGCGCGCATACACGGTGTCGCGCGGGTAGAGCGCGGCCGGATCGAGGCCGGACGTGCGCAGGGTCTCGCGCTCGGCGTCGCCGGCGTAGGAGAAGAGGAGCGGCGCGATGATCGCGTCCAGCGACGGCTCGAGCTGGAACCACTCGTAGATCCCGGTGGCGCCCACCGCGAAGGCCGGTGTGCAGCGTCGTCATATGGGCAGACGTCGTCGACGGGAACTGCGACGTCAGCCGCGCGAGCGTGCCGTCGGCTGCGACGCGGCGCAGGAACGGGTGCTCGGCATGGCGCTCTGCGCACGACCAGCCGAAGGCGTCGACGACAACCAGGACGACCCGCGCCAGCGCCGGTCGAGCGGGCCGAGCACGCCGGGGGCGAGGCCGTCCTCGCCTTCGCCGGTCAGGAGCCGGACGACCGTGGCCGGGATATCGGCGAAGCAGCCGCCGCCGTAGGCCGGATGGACGACCTCCACGGCGGCCGCGCTACTCGCCGCGGGCGCCCGTGCGCGGCCGCCGCTCGCGCGTGCCCGGCAGCGATCGGGCGAACCGCCGCGTCGCCCGCTCGTCGACGAACATCACGATCGGGCCGTGCGCGATCAGGCCCTCGGGTGCGCGCTCCTTGATGAGGTCGGGGAGGAACTTCTCGACGAGCCACTCGCGCCCGTGGGCGACGCTGGCGTGGACGAGGACGCGCACGAGGTCGTCGTCGAGCACCTCGACCTCGACCACCTCGGGCCGGCGCACGAACCGGGTGGGGCCGGCGGGGACGATCCGCGCGACCTCCTCGATCACGCGCCGGCAGTCGTCGCCGTCGGTCGCCATCATCTCGATCTCGACCTCGCGCACGCCCTTGCGGCAGGACGCGGGCCGCATAGATCGCGGAGTTGTTCACGCGGATCGTCTCGCCGGTCACCGCGCGGAGCGTGGTCGAGCGGAGCGACATCTCCTCGACGACGCCCGAGAGCGCCCACGGCTCGACGGTGATCGTGTCGCCGACCGAGAACCAGCCCTCGAAGAACATCAGGAAGCCCGGCGATGATGTCGGTCAGGAACCGCTGGCCCGGCAAAGCCGATCAGGAGGACGATCAGCGACGCCCCGGCGAGCGCCGTCACCTTCGAGAAGCCCGAGATCTGGACGAACGAGAAGACGAGCGCGAGCCCGAACGCGATGTAGCGGACGGTGGTGCGGACGAGCGAGACGGCGGTGTCGCGCTGCTTCAGGCCTCGCAGCGCCGCCGTGTCGTCGGGCGACGGCCCGGCGTCGCCGTGGCGGCGCTCCCACCAGCGCGTGACGACCTCGGCGACGCGGCCGGATCGCCTTCGAGCGACGATCCAGGCCAGGACGAACGAGCCGACGATGAGCAGCGCCGTGCGCCAGTCTCCGCTGACCGGGAGTGAGTCTTCGAGCGCGGCGATCATGCCTCGGACGGTAGCGCCGGTTCGGGGCGGCCGTCACGGGTTGCGGTCAGGCGATCGTCACCTCGTCGCACAGGTAGGCGTCCTGGATCGCGTTCAGGAGCGCGATGCCCTCGTCCATCGGCCGCTGGAACGCCTTCCGGCCGCTGATCATCCCCATACCGCCCGCGCGCTTGTTGACGACGGCGGTGAAGACGGCGTCGTGCAGGTCGCTCGCGCCGGACGAGGCGCCGCCTGAGTTGATCAGCCCGGCCCGCCCCATGTAGCAGTTCGCAACCTGGTAGCGGGTGATGTCGATCGGGTGATCGGTCATGAGCTCGGAGTACACGCGCTTGTCGGTCTTCCCGAACTTCAGGTCGAGGAAGCCGGGCGCCGCGGTCTCGGGTGCCTTCTGCTTGATGATGTCGGCCTGGATGGTCACGCCGAGGTGGTTTGCCTGGCCCGTCAGGTCGGCCGCGACGTGGTAGTCGTGCCCGCTGCCGTTCGACGACGTGTTGAATCCCGAGTTGCGCAGGTAGCACCAGAGCACGGTCGCCATGCCGAGATCGTGGGCGGCCTCGAATGCGACCGCGACCTCCTGGATCTGGCGCTTCGACTCGGGCGAGCCGAAGTAGATCGTGGCGCCGACCGCGACGCATCCCTGCTCGCGGGCCTGCTTGACCGACGCGAACATGATCTGGTCGAAGGCGTTCGGGTACGACAGGAATTCGTTGTGGTTCAGCTTCAGGAGAAACGGGATGCGGTGGGCGTAGCGGCGTGCCGTCGCCCCGAGCGCGCCGAGGGTGGTCGCCACGGCGTTGCACCCGCCCTCTATGGCGAGCTGGACGATGCGCTCCGGATCGAAGTAGTCCGGGTTCTTCGCGAAGGACGCCCCGGCGGAGTGCTCGATCCCCTGGTCGACCGGGAGGATCGACAGGTAGCCCGTGCCGCCCAGCCGGCCGTTGTCGATGAGCGCCTGGATCGATCGCATCACCGGGATCGGCCGGTCGGAGGCCGCGACGATGCGGTCGACGTAGTCCGGCCCCGGGAGGTGCAGCCGATCGCGGGGGATGGTGGTGCACTCGTGTGAGAGCAGCGACTCCGCGTCGTCACCGAGTATCGACTCGATGGCGGCGAGGTCGGATGAGGACGCGATTGCCATGTGCCCGACTCCTTTCAGCGCGGCGAGACCTGCAGCATACGTCCGCCCGTGCGTGTCCGACACTCGAGTGGCCCGAAACGGTCGTGACGTTGTCATGGTTCTCTCGCGTTGCAATGCCCGCGATCACTCGTGGGCCCGGCGCCGGAGGATGCGCTCGTCGCCGACGCGGCGGGTGACGCCGCGGGCGTCCAGGGCCTCGAGGAGCCCCTGGGCGAACTTGCGCGAGATCTCCAGCCGGTCGCGCACCTGGGCGAGCGTGACGCTCCCGGTCTCGCCGGCCAGGTCGACCACCGCCGCCTGGGCGGTCGCGAGCGCGTCGGCCGTGAAGGCCAGGTCGCGCCCGGCGCGGACGGCGCGGCCGGCCGCGACCAGGTGCGCGAGCGCCCGCTCGTCGTCGGGGCCGATCGCAGGCGGCGTGAGCGGCGAAGCGGCCAGGCGGGCGTAGAGCTCCTCGACGCCCTCGGCCGGCGGCGGCTCGGGCGTCGGGGCCGGCTCGGGCGCGGCGGCCCGCTCCGGGCGCCGCCCGCCGCACGCGCGGCGGGGCGGGGTCGACCACCGTTCCGCCCGCGACGGTGATCGCCGGGCCCGGTGAGCCGGATGACCACGTGATCGCCCGCCGCCGCGACGGCACGGCTTCGGAGCCGGAGCTGCACGCGGCCGCCGGCGCCCGGCGCGAGCTCGCCGCCGCCGGGGATCGCGACCCGGGCGTGGAGCTCGGCCGTGCCGTGGTGCACCATCACGGGCTCGCCGTTTCGCAGTCCCCGGGGCGCGGACCCGAGCACGCTGATGTCGCACTCGAGCCGGAACGACTCGGGGAACGCGCCCGGCGTCGTCACGACATGCCCGCGCCGGACCTGGGCCCGCTCGACTCCCACGAGCGCCAGGGCCACCCGCTGGCCTGCCCCGGCGCGCTCCGCCGGCCGGTCGTGCACCTGAACGCTTCTGACCCGCGCCTCGCGCCCGCCGGGCTGGATCACGAGCCGGTCGCCCGTGCCGACGCTTCCCGACCAGAGCGTCCCCGTGGCGACGGTGCCGATCCCGCGGAGCGAGAACGACCGGTCGACCGGGAGCCGCACCGGGCCGTCGGAGGGCCGGCTCTGGGCCGCCCCGGCGGTCGCGATCCAGGGCGGCGCGCAGGTCGTCGAGGCCCAGGCCGGTGCGCGACGAGACCTCGACCACCTCGGCGCCCGCGTAGGGGCCGCCCTCCAGCAGCTCGGCGATCCCGAGGCGCGCCAGCTCGGCCCCGTCGTCGTCGACCAGGTCGCGCTTCGTCAGCGGCGACGACGCCGTCCGGGATCCCGAGCAGCTGCACGATCGCGGCGTGCTCGCGCGTCTGCGGCATGACGCCGTCGTCCGCGGCGACCACCAGCAGGAAGAGGTCGATCCCGGTCGCGCCGGCGACCATCGCCCGGATGAAGCGCTCGTGCCCGGGGACGTCGACGACGGACAGCCTCCGGCCCGACGGCAGCTCGAGCGGCGCATACCCGAGCTCGATCGAGATGCCGCGCGCCTTCTCCTGCGGCAGCCGGTCGGTGTCGATCCCGGTGAGCGCCGCCACCAGGGCCGTCTTGCCGTGGTCGATGTGTCCGGCGGTGCCGAGGGTCAGAGGGTGATCCGCAGGCACTCGTCGTCCGTGAGCGTGCGGCAGTCGAGCAGGACGCGCCCCTCCTGGACGCGCGCGACGACCGGCGGGTCGCCCTCCCGGAGCGACGCCGCCAGCCCGTCTCCGCCCTCGAGGGCGCAGGCGAAGCTCTCGAGCTCGAGGAGCGGCACCGCGCCGCCGCCGACCCGGGCCCGCGTGGGCACCACGGTGCCGCCGAGCCGCTCGGCCAGCCGGGCCGCCCGCTCGCGCACCGCGCCCGCGGGCTCCGCCACCGCGCGCAGCACCGGGATCTCGCGCAGCGCGCGGGACGGGTCGCGATAGAGCTCGAGCGTCGCCTCGAGCGCGGCCAGCGACAGCTTGTCGATCCGCACGGCGCGCGCGAGCGGATGCCGCCGGATCCGCGCGATCGTCTCGGCCGTCCCGACGATGACGCCGGCCTGCGGGCCGCCGAGCAGTTTGTCGCCCGAGAAGCAGACGACGGTGGCGCCGGCCTCGACGCTCGATCGTGCGGTCGGCTCGTCGGCCAGGTCGGGAAGATCGATCAGCTGGCCCGAGCCGAGATCGTCGATGACCGGGACGCCGTGCCCGGCGGCCAGGTCGGCGAGCTCGCGGAGCGACGGCGCGTCAGTGAACCCCACGATCCGGAAGTTCGACTGGTGGACGCGCAGGATGGCGCCGGTGTCCGGCCCGAGGACGGCCGCGTAGTCGCCGATCCGGGTGCGGTTCGTGGAGCCGATCTCCACCAGGCGGGCGCCGGACTGCGCGAGCACGTCGGGGATGCGGAAGCCGTCGCCGATCTCGATCAGCTCACCTCGGCTGATCGGCACCTCGCGCCCCTCCGCCAGCGCCGCGAGCACCAGCAGCACCGCCGCGGCGTTGTTGTTCACCGCCATGCCGTCCTCGGCGCCCGTCAGCTCGGAGAGGATCGAGCCGAGGTGGGCGTGGCGCGATCCGCGGGCGCCGGCGGCGAGGTCGTACTCCAGGTTCGAGTACCCGGCCGCGACACGCGCCGTGCGCTCGATGGCGGCGGCCGCCAGGGGCGCCCGGCCCAGGTTGGTGTGCACCACGACGCCGGTGGCGTTCAGCGCCGGCCGCAGGCTCGGCGGCCGGTCGAGATGCCGCGCGGCCCGGGCGAGCAGGTCGCCGGCGTCCTCTGGCGAGCCGCTCCGGCGGGCGTCGGCGAGCGCAGCGCGGATCGCCTCGACGGCGGCCGTGCGGCCGTGGCGTTCGGCCAGGCCGACGGCGCGCTCATCCCGGAGCAGGGCGTCGACCGACGGCAGGCCTCGCAGCGGATGATCGGCCATGGTGCAATTCTATGTCCACACGTGCCGAGGCAGAGACGCCCGACCCTTTATGCGATGCAGTCGTTCGGCCGCCGCCAGCGGCCGCGGCGGCTGCCGCCGGTGCGCCCCCTCCCCGCCATCGCGGTGATCGTGGCGTCCGCCCTGCTCGCCACGGCGGCGTTCGTGACCCACCGGCTGTGGCCCCTGACCGACCGCGCCGCCGGCGCCATCGACGCCCCGGGCCTCACCGCCCCGGCCGGCGGCGGCGGCCCCGGCACGCTGCCGCCGGTGCAGCTCGTCGACGGCGGCCCGGCCGGGCACCCGTCGCGGGTCGACGCCCGCGCCGCGATCGTCGTCGACAGGACGACGGGCCGCGTCCTCTACCAGAAGGGCGCGCACCGCCGGCTCCCGATCGCGAGCCTCACGAAGCTGATGACGGCGCTGGTCGGCATGGATCGCAAGCTCGATGCGCCGTTCCGGGTGACCCCGGCGATGACGGGCGTCCCCGGCTACACGCTCGGGCTTCGCCCGGGCGATCGCGTGACCGAGCGGCGGATGCTCGCCGCGGCGCTGATCGCCTCGGCGAACGACGCCGCCAACGCGCTCGCCGTGCACCGGGCCGGCTCCGTCGCCGAGTTCGTGCGGCGCATGAACGCCCATGCCCGCGACCTCGGGCTCCACGACACCCACTACTCGAACCCGTCGGGCATCTTCGACGCGGGCAACCGCTCGTCGGCCTGGGACGAGGCGACGCTCTCGCTGCGCGTCCTCGAGCAGCCGCTGCTGCGGCGGATGGTGGGCGCGAAGGCGTACTCGGCCGGGCCGACCTCGTCATATGTCAGCCGAAACACCCTGCTCTGGGACTATCGTGGCGCGATCGGCATCAAGACGGGCCAGACGACCGCAGCAGGGAATTGCATCGCCGCGGCCGCGCGCCGGGGAGGGCACTCCGTCGTGGTGGTCCTGCTGCATGTCGACGGCAACGAATTCGCGACCGCCGGCCGCCTGCTCGACTGGGGCTTCCGGCACGACGGCTGAGGACCAGGCGATCGCCCCGACCCTGCTCGCCCAGCTCACCGACCTTCACGTCGAGGTCGGCCCCGGCGACGCCGGAGCGGCCCGTGCCGTCGCCGCCGCCGTCAGCGCGGTGGGCGCGCTG
Source organism: uncultured Actinomycetes bacterium (assembly GCA_963821535.1). Lineage (GTDB taxonomy): Bacteria > Actinomycetota > Thermoleophilia > Gaiellales > JAICJC01 > JAICJC01. The sequence continues at coordinate 162,232 of CAWGEC010000003.1, forward strand.
CGGCCGGCGCCCCACGCCGTTGTGGTGACGGGCGACGTCGCCGAGTCGGGTGCGGGGCGCGAGTACGAGCGCGCCCGCGAGCTGCTCGCGCCCCTGCCGATGCCCGTCTACGCGCTGCCCGGAAACCACGATGACGCCGACACCCTGAGCACGTACTTCGGCGCACCGGGCGTGCACGGCTACTCGGTGCCCGTCGGCGGCATCCGGCTCGTTGCGATGGACAGCACGCTGCCCGGCCTCGACGAGGGCTCGCTGTCGGCCGACCGGCTCGCCTGGCTCGAGGCGGAGCTGGCCGCCGACGTCGAGACCCCGACGGTCGTCGCGATGCACCATCCGCCCGTCCTCACCGGCATCCCGGCGCTCGACCTGATAGGGCTTCCCGAGGACGACCGGCGCGGGCTCGCCGAGGTGCTCGCCGCCAACCCTCACGTTCGCCGGGTCGTGGCCGGGCACGTGCACAGGACAGTGTTCGGGGCTGCTCGGCTCGTGCGGCGTCATGGCCTGCCCGGCCACGTTCCTCGAGGCCCGGCTCGAGATCGGCGGCACGATCCTCGACCTCGTCCACGCGTCGCCGTCGTACGCGCTCCACGTCGCGTTCAGCGACGAGTGCACCTCACACGTTCAGGCGGTCACGACGGCGGCGTGACGTACGCCGCGTGCATTCCGTAGACGAGCGCGGCGATGAGCCCCAGGTAGACCCCCGCGACGGCGATCCGCTGCGGCCAGGTCACGCGGTGGTAGGCGCGAAACGCCGGCTCGTTCCGGCGGTTCCAGCGGCGGTAGAGCTCGTACCCACCGAGGCCGAGCACGATGAGCGCGAAGACGTTGTGGTAGGCGAAGAAGAAGAGCGCAACCATGAAGAGCCCCAGGAACCAGAACGCGGGATGGAGCGCCGCGGCGGCGCGACCGCCGTCGAAGGGCACGATCGGCACGAGGTTGAAGAGGTTCAGCAGGAACCCGACGTAGGCCAGCGCCCGCAGCAGGTTCGAGTCGACCTGCTCGGCCCACAGGAGCACCACGAGCGCCCCTGCGCTGCCCAGCACGGGCCCCGCGAGGCCGACCTTCGCCTCGGTCCAGGCGTTGTCGGGCAGCTCCTTCATGGCGACGAACGCGCCGAGGAACGGAACGAACATCGGCGCGGAGGCGTCGATCCCCTCCCGGCGGAGCTGAATGACGTGGCCCATCTCGTGGACCATGAGGAGCAGGAGGAACCCGACACCGAACTGCCACCCCCACGCCCACGTGTAGAGCGCCGCCGAGATCAGGAAGCTCAGGAGGAACTTGAACTTGAACAGGAACGCGAACTGGCCCAGGAACTTGAGCGCGAGCAGCCCGGCCCCGACGGCGCCTCCCCCGAGCCGGCGCAGAAGGCCGCGATGCTCCTGTACCGGGCTCTGGAAGGGTGGCTCCTCCGCCGGCGGCGGAGGGAGCGTTCCGGCCGGCGCGTCGCGCGGCTCCCACGGGTCGTACGTCATGGACTCAGAGTAGCGGCGCCCGCGGGCATGGCGATGTGCGCGGACGTCACGATCCCTCGCGTCCGATCCACTCCTCGCCGCCCTCGAAGACCTCTTTCTTCCAGATCGGGACGGTCTGCTTGAGCGTGTCGATCGCCTCCCGGCAGGCATCCATCGCGGCGCCGCGGTGGGCCGCCGAGACCGCGATGATCACGCTCGCCTCGCCGAGCGGGACATGGCCCGTGCGGTGCGCCATCGCGACGTGCAGGACGTCGTGGCGGGCGCGCACGGCCTCGGCGATCCGCTGCATCTCCGCCTCGGCCATCTCGGGATAGGCGTCGTACTCCAGGTGGGTCACCGTCCGCCCGCGGCTGTGAAGCCGCGTGATCCCGACGAACGTGGCGATCGCTCCGGCGCCCGGGTCGGCGACCTCCGCCGCGACCGCGTCGAGATCGAGCGGTCCGGCCTGGACGCGAAACGCGCCGCCCGACACCGGCGGGATGACCGCCACCTCGTCGCCGTCGGCGAGCGCGTCGGCCCGCGCCGCGTACTCGCGGTTTCGCGCATAGGCGAGGCCGGGCGGCTCGTCGCCCAGGCCGAGCTCCGGCCACACGTCGGCGACGGCTGCCCCGTCGGGGACGTCGAGCTCGCGCTCCGACCAGCCGGCCCGCTCGCGCAGCGCCGCGAAGAGCCTGACGGTGATCCGCACGCCCGGCAGCGTACCGGCTCGCGGCTGCCCGTCCTGCGCCGGCCCTCTATCGTTCCCGCAATGACGAAGCCGGTCTACGGCCCCGAAGACGCCCCGGCCGTCCGCCCGCCTCCGGGCGAGTTCCCCTACACGCGCGGCGTCCGCCCGGAGGGCTATCGCGGCCGGCCGTGGACGATGCGCCAGTACGCAGGCTTCTCGTCGGCGGAGGACACGAACCGCCGGTTCCGGCTGCTGCTCGACCGGGGCCAGACGGGCCTCTCGGTCGCGTTCGACCTGCCGACCCAGCTCGGACTCGACTCCGACGACACGCTCGCGCTCGGCGAGGTCGGGCGGACGGGCGTCGCGATCGACTCGCTCAACGACATGCGGCTCCTGCTGGACGGCATCCCGCTTCGCGACGTGTCGACGTCGATGACGATCAACGCGCCGGCCTCGCTCCTGCTCCTGCTCTACGAGCTCGTCGCCGAGGAGCAGGGGGTCAGCCCGGAGGCGCTCTCAGGGACGATCCAGAACGACATCCTGAAGGAGTACATCGCCCGCGGCAACTACATCTTCCCGGCCCGGCCCAGCATGCGCCTCACCGTCGACACGTTCCGCTACTGCACCGAGCGGCTGCCGCGCTGGAACACGATCTCGATCTCGGGCTACCACATCCGCGAGGCCGGCTCGACGGCCGCCCAGGAGCTGGCGTTCACGCTCTCCAACGGCATCGCCTACGTCCAGGCCGCGGTCGATGCCGGGCTCGAGGTCGATGCGTTTGCCCGGCGGCTCTCGTTCTTCTTCAACGCGCACAACGACTTCTTCACCGAGGTCGCGAAGTTCCGGGCGGCCCGGACGCTGTGGGCCGGGATCATGCGCGACCGCTTCGGCGCCCGCGACCCCCGCTCGCAGATGCTGCGCTTCCACGCCCAGACCGGCGGCTCGACGCTGACCGCCCAGCAGGCCGAGAACAACATCGTGCGGGTCGCGGTGCAGGCGCTCTCGGCCGTCTGCGGCGGCGCCCAGAGCCTGCACACGAACGGCTACGACGAGGCGCTCGCGCTCCCGACGGAGCGCTCGGCGACGATCGCGCTTCGCACCCAGCAGATCCTGGCCACCGAGGCCGGGGCGACGGCGAGCGCCGACCCGCTGGGAGGGAGCTACTACATCGAGGCGCTGACGGACGGGCTCGCCGCCGAGGGCCGCGAGCTGATCGAGGAGGTCGACCGCCTCGGCGGGGCCGTGGCAGCGGTCGAGTCGGGCTGGGTGCAGGAGTCGATCGAGCAGAGCGCCTTCGAGTTCCACCGGCGCGTCCAGGCCGGAGAGGAGGTCATCGTCGGCGTGAACCGCTACCAGAGCGGCGAGTCCGAGCCGATCGAGCTCCTGCGGATCGAGCCCGACGCCGAGCAGCGCCAGGTCGATCGCACGAGGCGGGTCAGAGCGGAGCGCGACCCGGCCGCCTGGGAGGCGGCGCTGGCGGCCGTCCGCGACGCAGCCGGCTCGGACCTGAACGTCCTCCCGCCGATGCGCGAGGCGCTTCGCGTGGGCGCGACGGTGGGTGAGGTGTGCGGCGTCCTGCGCGACGCCTGGGGCACCCATGACGCCGGCCGCGCACGGTAGCCACCGCGGGCGTGCGAATGGGGCGCCTGCGCCGCCGAGCGATGCCGGCGCCGGCGCCCCTGGGTTCCGGCGCTCCTAGAGGGCGCCGCGAGTCTTGCCCATCAGCGCGGGGACGGTGCGCATGATGAGCTTGATATCGCCCCAAAGGCTCCAGTTCGTCACGTACAGGTAGTCCAGCACCAGCATCTGCGAGAACGTGACCTCGCTCCGGCCGCAGACCTGCCAGAGGCCGGTGAGGCCGGGCGTCAGGTCGAGCCGGCGCAGGCCCCAGTCGTTCACGAACTGATGCTCGTGCGGGATCAGCGGCCGCGGCCCGACCAGGCTCATCTGGCCGCGAAGGACGTTCCAGAGCTGCGGGAACTCGTCGATCGAGTACCGGCGGAGGAACGCGCCGACGCTGGTGACGCGGGGATCGTCGGGGATCTTGAACATACGCGCGTCGCTGTCGCGGTGCGCGTTCAGGTGCGCCACCTCGGCCTTGCGCTGCTCGGCGTCGCGCACCATGGTGCGGAACTTGATGATCGTGAACGGCTGCTGGCCGCGGCCGATCCGGGTCTGGCGGAAGAAGACGGGGCCGGTGCTGTTCACGCGGATGGCGATGGCGGTCGCGAGGAAGATCGGCGACAGCACGACCAGGCCGAAGATGGCGCCCGCGATGTCCATCGACCGCTTGGCGAGCCGGTGCGATGCGCCCAGCTCGGGCGGCGTCAGGCCGAGGAGCGGCGTGCCCTCGAGCGAATAGACGCCGGCGCGGCTTCCGACCACCTCGAAGAGGCGGGGGACGATGTCGACCTGCACGCCCAGCTCGTTGCAGACGCGGACGACGTCGAGCCCGGCCTCGTGGTCGGCCGTGAACGCGAGCACGACGTGGTCGATGTCGTGGGTCTGAAGGATCATTCCGAGCTCGTCCGTCGAGCCCAGCACGGGGACGTCGGCGAGCTCGTCGTGGAGCGGCAGCGGGTTCTGGTCGACGAAGCCGACCAGGTCGAGGCCGTAGTTCGGCGAACGCCGGATCTTGCGCGCGATCTCCTGGCCGACCAGGCCGGCGCCGACCACGACCGCGTTCTGCTGGAGCGCGAGCTGCCGGCGGAGCACGGATCGGGTGAGGCTGCGGTAGGCAGGGATCGCCACCGAGGCGACGGCCCAGAAGGCGAGCACGCGGCCTCCGTGGAGCGATGACGGCGAGAGCACCTGGACGACGCCGAAGACCATCCAGGATGCGACGGTCACGCAGTGGAAGATCGGCCACACTTCGTCGAGCGTGGCGTTGTCGGCGCCGACCCGGTCGCGCCGGTAGAGCCCGTAGAACCCCGACAGCGCCGCCCATGCGGGAAGCACGATCAGCAGGGGGTCGAGTGTCGTGCCGCCGCTCGTCAGGAAGTACGCGCCGGCGAGGGCGGTGACCAGCCCAGCGAGGTCGGCGAGAGCGAGCGCATAGCGCACCATCCCTCTGCGAACCCGGCCTGTGGGCCGCGCCTCGCGGGGGATCCGGTGCACGGTTGCGGTCTGGCGCGGTGCGCTGACCACGGTGGTCTTGACCGTGTCCTGGTCCAGCCTAACGGCCGATGACGTCTCCGCTCGAACCTGCTCGCCCACAGGGTGCCCACCCTTCTCGGTTGTCTGCCTCGCATAGTCGAACGTACTCGTCTCTTTGCGCCGAGTCAAGATGGATTTTCACCAATTCGTTGCATTTGGACGCCTTTCGGCCCCCACCTCGTCCCCGTCGGCATCCTACCGCTCCCGGAGGACTTCGGTAGGCTGCCGCCGCGATGACGCCCCGAACCACCCGCGATCGGATCGAGGCGGTCGAGCGGCTGCGCGAGGAAGCGGCGCACGCCGGATCGTCCGCGGCGGTCGACAGGCAGCGCGAGCGCGGCAAGCTCCTGGCGCGCGAGCGGGTTGAGCTCTTGCTCGATCCCGGCAGCTTCACCGAGCTCGACGCCTTCGTCCAGCATCGGAACCCGAACTTCGGAATGATGGAGAACCGGCCGTACGGCGACGGCGTGGTCACCGGGCACGGAACGGTCGAGGGCAGGCGGGTGTTCGTCTTCTCGCAGGACTTCACTGTATTCGGTGGCTCCCTCGGAGAGGCCTTCGCCGAGAAGATCGTGAAGGTCATGGACATGGCCGTCCGCTTCGGCTGTCCGATCGTCGGCATCAACGACTCGGGCGGCGCCCGCATCCAGGAGGGCGTCGTCTCGCTCGCCGGCTACGCCGACATCTTCCTGCGCAACGTGCAGGCCTCGGGCGTGATTCCGCAGATCTCGCTCGTCATGGGCCCCTGCGCGGGCGGCGCGGTCTATTCGCCCGCCATCACCGACTTCGTGATGATGGTCGAGGAGACGGCGCACATGTTCATCACCGGGCCCGAGGTCGTGAAGACCGTGACCGGCGAGGAGGTGAGCTTCGAGGAGCTCGGCGGCGCGGCCACGCACGCCTCTCGCTCCGGCGTGGCGCATTTCACCGCGCCCGACGAGCGGGCGCTCATCGAGGACTGCCGCTACCTGCTCTCGTTCCTCCCGCCGTCGAACGCCGAGCGCCCGCCCTGGGAGCCGCCGTCCGACCCTGCCGGGCGCGAGGATGCCGAGCTCGACGAGCTCATCCCCGATGATGCGGCGAAGCCCTACGACATGCACGAGGTCATCCGTCGCGTCGTCGACGACGCCGAGTTTCTCGAGGTGCAGGCCCGGTGGGCCGAGAATCTGATCTGCGGGTTCGCCAGGCTTGGAGGCTATCCGGTCGGGGTGGTGGCAAACCAGCCGCGGGCCCTGGCGGGCGTGCTCGACATCTCGAGCTCGGTGAAGGGCGCCCGGTTCGTGCGCACCTGCGACGCCTTCAATCTGCCGCTCGTCACCTTCGTCGACGTGCCCGGCTTCCTGCCGGGTACCGACCAGGAGTGGGGCGGCATCATCCGCCACGGCGCCAAGCTGCTCTACGCCTACTGCGAGGCGACCGTCCCCAAGCTCGCCGTGATCACGCGCAAGGCCTACGGCGGCGCCTACGACGTCATGAGCTCCAAGCACGTGGGCGCCGACTTCAACTTCGCGTGGCCGACCGCCGAGGTGGCCGTCATGGGCCCCGACGGCGCCGTCAACATCGTCTTTCGCAAGGAGCTCGAGAGCGCGGATGATCCGGAGACGCGCCGGGCGGAGCTGGTCGAGGAGTACCGCGAGCAGTTCGCGAACCCGTTCACGGCGGCCGAGCGGGGCTACGTCGACGACGTGATCGCCCCGCGCCGCACCCGGCCCGTGCTCATCGCGGCGCTCGAGGCGAGCGCCGGCAAGCGCGCCGACCCGCCGCGCCGAAAACACGGCAACATCCCGCTGTGAGCGGCGAGCGGATCGACGTCACGCCGGAGCCGACGCCCGAGGAGGCGGAGGCGATCCGGCGCGCGCTGGAGGCGCTGGGCCTGCTCGAGGCGGGCCGACCGGACGGCGGGACGGACCGGGGTCAGACCCCGCATCGACGGGCGTGACGACTCCGTGACGCTCTCGATGCGACACCTGACCCCGTAAGATCGCGGCGTGTTCACCAAGGTGCTCGTGGCCAACCGGAGCGAGATCGCCGTGCGCGTCTTCCGTACGCTGCGCGAGATGGGGATCGCCTCGGTCGCCGTCTACTCCGAGGCTGACCGCGACCTGCCCTTCGTCGAGTACGCGGACGAGGCGTACGCGATCGGGCCCGGCCCTTCGCCCCAGAGCTACCTCCGCGGCGAGACGATCATCCGCACGGCGCAGCGGGCGGGCGCGGAGGCGATCCATCCGGGCTTCGGGTTCCTGGCCGAGAACCCCGCCTTTGCCCGCGCCGTCGCGGCGGCGGGCCTGACCTTCATCGGCCCCTCGCCGGATGCGATGGAGGCGATGGCCTCCAAGACGGCCGCCCGGCGGGCGATGGCCGCCGCGGGCGTCCCGATCGTGCCCGGCGTCACCGAGCCGGTCGCCACGCTGGAGGAGGCCCAGGCAGCCGCCGCCGAGATCGGCTACCCGGTCGCGGTGAAGGCCGCCGCCGGCGGAGGCGGCAAGGGGATCAGGACGGCGGGCGGGCCGGACGAGCTCGAGCGGGCGATCGAGTCGGCCCAGCGCGAGGGCAAGACGTACTTCGCCGACGACGCCGTCTACCTCGAGCGCTATCTCGAGCGGCCGCGGCACGTCGAGGTGCAGGTGCTCGCCGACCTGCACGGCAACGTCATCCATCTGGGCGAGCGGGACTGCTCGGTCCAGCGCCGCCACCAGAAGATCCTCGAGGAGACCCCCTCGCCGGCCGTGACGCCGGAGCTGCGCGAGCGGATTGGCGCCATTGCGGTCGAGGCCGCACGAGCCGTCGACTTCACCAACGCCGGCACCGTCGAGGGCCTGCTCGACGCCGACGGCTCGTACTACTTCCTCGAGATGAATACCCGCCTCCAGGTGGAGCACACGGTGACCGAGATGGTGACCGGGCTCGACCTCGTGCGCGAGCAGGTGTGGATCGCCGACGGCCGGCCGCTGGGCTGGACGCAGGCCGACGTGCGCCTCTCCGGCCATTCGATCCAGTGCCGGATCAACGCCGAGGACCCGGCGGCCGGATTCGTGCCGACCCCCGCCACGATCACGCGCTACCGCGAGCCGTCCGGGCCGGGCGTCCGGATCGACTCCGGCGTCGCCGAGGGCTCGACGATCTCGGGCCTCTACGACCCGATGATCGCGAAGCTCATCGTGTGGGACGAGGACCGCGAGCTGGCCCGCAAGCGAATGCTGCGCGCGCTCTCCGAGCTCGAGATCGAAGGGCCGAAGACCCTGATTCCCCTCCACCGCCAGATCCTGGAGCACCCGGACTTCATCGCCGGCGGGCTCCTGCACGAGTTCGTGGAGGCGGGCGGCACTCTCGCGGCCGAGGAACCACCCGTGCCACGCCCCGCGACGGGGGGCCCGGCCCCCGGGGTCGGCGAGGTCCGCACGCTCCCCGTCGAGGTCGACGGGAAGCGGTTCGAGGTGACCGTCACCGTGCCCGAGCACCCGGGCCGGACCCGGCTTCGCGCCCGCCGCGCGGCGATCGCCGAGCGCGAGCGCACAGCCCACGGCCACGGCGACGTCGTCCGCAGCCCCATGCAGGGCACTGTGCTGACCGTGGGCGTCGCCGAGGGAGACACCGTCGCCACGGGCGATGTCCTGGTCGTCGTCGAGGCGATGAAGATGGAGAACGAAATCGTGGCGCACGGCCCCGGCGTGGTCGAGACGGTCGAGGTGGCCGCCGGCGACCAGGTCGCCAACGGCCAGGCGCTCGTCCGGCTGGGAGCCGTCTAAGACCAATTGCCCCTGCGAGATCGGCCCGGCGGCCGAGGCGGTGTGGCCGGCCCCGGCCTACCGTGGAGGCATGGATACCACTCGCACTGCCATCGTCACCGGGGCCTCCCGCGGCCTCGGCCTCGCCCTCGCCCGCGAGCTCTCCGCACGCGGCTGGAACCTCGTCGTCGACGCCCGCGGCGCGGACGCCCTGGCGGCCGCCCACGCCACCTTCGCCGTCCCCGGACGCACCATCGCCGTCCCCGGCGACGTCGCCGACGCGCAGGCACCGCGCGGCGCTGATCGCGGCCGCCTGGGACATGGGTGGGCTCGACGTGCTGGTGAACAACGCGAGCGCGCTCGGCCCGTCGCCGATGCCGTCGCTTGCCGAGATCGATCTTGCCGCCTTCGAGGCCGTCCTGCGCACCAACCTCGTTGCGCCGCTCGCGCTCATCCAGGAGGCGCTCCCGCTGCTCGCGGCCCGCTCCGGCCGCATCCTGAACATCACGTCCGACGCCGCTGTCGAGGGGTACGAGGGATGGGGCGGCTACGGCGCCTCGAAGGCCGGGCTCGAGCAGCTCTCGAACGTGCTCGCCGCGGAGCAGCCCGACCTGCGCGTCTACTGGGTCGACCCCGGCGACATGCGCACGCAGATGCACCAGGACGCGTTCCCCGGTGAGGACATCTCCGACCGGCCGCCGCCGGAGGAGAGCGTGCCGGGCCTGCTCGCGCTGATCGACGGCGACCACCCGAGCGGCCGCTACCAGGCCCGCGTCCTTGCCGAAACGGGAGTCGCAGGATGAGCACGCCGGCCCTCGCGACGTTCGAGCTCGCGCCCGACCACGAGGCGGCGGCGCCGCCGGAGGCGCGCGGCATCGCCCGCGACGGCGTCCGGATGATGGTCGCCCACCGGTTGGCCGGGATCATCGAGCACTCCCGCTTCGACCGGATCGCCGAGCACCTCGCCGCCGGCGACGCGCTCGTGGTGAACGTGTCGCGCACCCTCCCGGCGGCCGTCACCGCGATCTCGCCGCGCGGCGAGGAGCTCGTGCTCCACTTCTCGTCGCCGTACCCGGCGGACGAGCGCCTGTGGGTGGTCGAGCTGCGCCTGCCGGCCGGCCCGGGCACGACTCCCTTTCGCGGAGTGCGCGCCGGCGACCGGCTGGCGCTCCCGGGCGGTGCGTCGATCGATCTGCGCGCGCCGTACCTCGGCGAGCGGCTCTGGGTCGCGCGGTCCGCGCCTGGTCGGCTCGGTGGAGAGCTACCTCGGCCGCCGCGGCCGGCCGATCCGCTACGCCTACGCCGCAGGCGACTGGGGTCTCGACGCCTACCAGACCATCTTCGGCATCGAGCCCGGCAGCGCCGAGATGCCGAGCGCGGGGCGCCCGTTCACCCCCCGCACGCTCGCCGCGCTGGCGGCGCGCGACATCCGGGTCGTGCCGATCGTCCTGCATTGCGGCGTCTCGTCGCTCGAGGACGGCGAGAGCCCCCTGCCCGAGCGGTTCGCGGTCTCGCAGGCGTCCGCCGCGCGCCTGAACGCGGCCCGCGGAGCCGGCGGCAGGGTCGTCGCGATCGGGACGACGGCCGTCCGCGCGCTCGAGTCGGCGGCCGACGCCGGCGGAGAGATCCACGCCGCGTGCGGGCTGGACGGACGTCGTCATCGGCCCCGACCGTCCGGTGACCGCGGTCGACGGCCTGCTCACGGGCTGGCACGAGCCCGGCGCGAGCCACCTCGACATGATCGAGGCGATCGCCGGCTCGAGGCTCGCGGCCCGCTCCTACGCCTCGGCCGTCGCCGGCGGCTACCTGTGGCACGAGTTCGGCGACGTCCACCTGATCCTGCCGTAACGTAGGCGGATGTCCGAGGACGGGCTGCGCTCCGTGACCGACGTTCTCCTGGCCGTGGCGGCGGAGCCGTCGACGGGCGGCGGCTGCACATGCTCGTCGATGCCGCGCGCGATCAGGTGTCCGCGCGCTACGGCGCGATCGGCGTGCCCGACGGCGACGGCGGCTTCGCCCGCTTCGTCACCTCGGGCATGACCGAGGACGAGATCGCGCAGATCGGCCCGCTTCCGCGCACGCACGGCCTGCTCGCGGCGATGCTCGAATCGACCGATCCGGAGCGGATGCCCGACATCCGCCGCGACCGGCGCTACCGGTGGTGGCCGTCGGCGCATCCGGTCATGACGTCGTTCCTCGGCGTGCCGATCGCCGCCGGCGGCGAGATCGTCGGCGCCTTCTACCTGGTGAACAAGGACGGCGGCGGCGAGTTCTCGCAGGAGGACGAGGACGCGATCGTCCTCCTCGCCGCCCATGCCGCGATCGCGATCCAGCACGCCGCGGCCGGCGAGCGGTCGCGGGAGCTCTCGGTGGTCGAGGAGCGAAACCGGCTCGCGCGCGAGCTTCACGACTCGGTGAACCAGACGTTGTGGGGCGCCGTCGCGACCGCCGAGGCGGCGACGGAGCTCGTCGCCACCGATCCGGCCGGCGCCGCGGCCGAGGTGGCCCGGGTGCGCGATCTGGCCGGCTCGGCGCTCGAGCAGCTCCGCGCCCTCGTCTTCGAGCTGCGCCCGGCCGAGGTCGCCGCCGACGGGCTCGCCGGCGCGCTTCAGAAGCACGTCGACGTCCTGCGCCAGGTGCACGACGCCGCGATCCGCTACACGCCGCCTCCGGAGCCGGTCCTGCGCGCGGGCGCCAAGCGCCAGGTGCTCCGGATCGCGCAGGAGGCGCTTGCGAACGCCGTCCGCCATGCGGGCGCGGCGACCGTCGACGTCCGCCTGGCGGATCACGACGGCGTGCTCGAGCTCGAGGTGGCAGACGACGGCGTGGGGTTCGACCCGGTGGCGCCCGCGCTCCGGGGGCGCCATCTCGGCCTGACGTCGATGGACGAGCGGGCCGCGCTGCTCGACGGCACGCTCGAGGTGCGCTCGCAGCCGGGCGCGGGGCACGACCGTGTCGCTTCGGATGCCGGCCGCGAGGCACCGCCCGCGGGGCGGCGAGGAGACGACGTGACGCCGGCGATCCGCGTCCTCCTCGTCGACGACCATCCGGTCGTGCGCCAGGGCCTGAGGGCGCTGCTCTCGACCCAGGACGGGATCGACGTGGTCGGCGAAGCGGGCGACGGCGAGGAGGCGGTGGCGGCCGCCGAGCGCCTCTCCCCGGACGTGGTGCTGATGGACGTGGTCATGCCGGCGATGGACGGCGTCGAGGCGCTGCGCCGGATCGGCGAGCGGCGGCCGCAGACGCGCGTCGTCATGCTGACGAGCTACGCCGACGAGCGGCGGGCGATGGAGGCGGTCGATGCCGGCGCGAGCGGCTTCCTGCTGAAGGACGCCTCGCCGCGCGACGTCGTCTCGGCGATCCGCGCGGCCCACCGCGGAGAGGCCGTGCTCCACCCGGCGGTTGCGGCGAAGCTCCTGGCCGAGCGCCGCCGCCCGCCGGCGGCCCACACCGATCTCACTCCGCGCGAGCTCGAGGTGCTACGACTGATCGCGCGCGGTCATCAGAACAAGGTCATCGCGGCCGAGCTCCACCTGTCCGAGAAGACGGTGAAGACGCACGTGTCCGCGGTGCTCCGCAAGCTCGACGTGACCGACCGCACCCAGGCGGCGATGTACGCCGTCAGGGAGGGGCTGGCCGATCCGGGCTGATCGGCCAACCTCCGGGGCCAGGCCCCGGACGGGGCCTGGCCCCATGGGGTCTGGCGTGCGCGCTGGCCGGCTCAACCACCGGGGCCAGGCCCCGGATGGGGCCTGGCCCCATGGGGTTCGTTGCGGCCAGGCGATGACGTCTGCAGCGTTCCGGTCGGGCGGGAAGACCGGGTAGAAGACATGCTCGATCGTCCTCGCCCGGGCGATGAGCGTGATCCGGCGGTAGAGGCGCATGCCGGCGATCTCGAACGTCGGCAGGTCGACGCGGCGGCCAGCCGCGCCGTCGCTCGGGCACCGGCAGCCCGGGCGGCAGGATGCGCGGGTCGTACCCGCTCACGACCCGTGGCAGCGCTTGAACTTCTTGCCCGACCCGCATGGGCAGGGGTCGTTGCGACCGACCTTGGCGCCGCCGAAGCGGGCCTCGAGCGACGGCAGGGCCTCGACCGGCGTCGCCGGGTCGCCGACGTCGCGCGCCATCCGCACCCGCTCGAGCTCGCGCACCTCGTCGTTGTCGAGGGTCAGGACGAGCTCGACCGGCTCGGGCTGCGCGACCGGCCGCGGCGGGTCGCCGGCCGCGAGCCCCAGGTCGGCCAGAAGGGCCCAGCAGTCCTCGGGCGTCAGGCCGTCGGCGCTCGCCTGGACGTCGATCCGCGACGGCGCGACCAGCGCGAACCTGTCCCAGCGCTCGCGGGCGACATCGTCGGGCCCGTCGGCGAGGCGCTTGGCGAACGCGCGCTTGCCGGCGGCGTTGGCGTCGAGCGCCTCCATCGCCGCGACCAGCTCCGACGGGAGCCACGCCGCCCATCCGGAGTCGATCAGGCCTGCCACGGGGCAAGGATACCGGCCTACCAGGGTTCGCCCGGGCGTTGCCCGTCGCAGACGAGCAGTCCGTCCTGGCGAAGGTCGGGCGACGTTCCGGGGAGGCGGAGGAGCACCTTGCCGTCCTCCTCGGGCGTGAGCCGTATTCCCTCCGGTCTCCGGACGCCCGTACGACCCGGCCACCGGACCCAGCCCAGCCGTTCGTAGAACTCCGGCGTCGCGGTGTCGAGCGCTCCGAGCTCGTACTGGTCGTCGACGAACGCCGCGACGGCGTCCATGACGGCCGAGCCCAGTCCCTGTCCCTGTCGTCCCGGCAGGGTTGCCACGGCCTCGACGTATCCCGTCCGAAGCGGCCGCCCGTCCCACTCCAGCGTCCGGTCGACGACCGCCGCATGCGCGACGACGGCGCCCGCCTCCGCGATGACGAAGTGCCTGCCGCCGCGTGCGGCCTGCCAGGCCGCCGGCCGGAACTCGCTGCCCTTGGCAGCCCAGGCGCGCTCGCACAGCGTTTGCAGCTCCCGCTCCTCGGGTTCGCTGAGCTCCGCCGACGGACGTGAGAAGACCCGCATCTCAGGCAAGTTCCCCCATCCGCACCGCCCATACCTCGAGCGCGAGCTCGACCCGCGTCTGGGGCAGGTCGGGGTCGAGCCCGTGGCGGGCCTTCAGCGTCGCGATCCGCTCGTAGAGCGCCTGTCGCGAGATGCGAAGCCGGCGGGCGGCAGCCGCCTTCGACCAGCCGGTCGCGACGAGCGCCTCGACCATCGCGAGCGTGCCCTCGTCGAAGCGCGGCTGGATGCGCTCGCCGGCCAGGACGTCGCGCGCGATCCCCGCGAGCGCCCCCAGCTCCGACCCGCGCCGGACGGCCGGGCCCGGCCGCCGCGGCCACCAGCTGCGCGCGCTCCGCCCCGGCGAGCGCGTCGCGCACCTGCCACGGCTCGCCGCCGCGGCTGTCGAATCCGACCGCGGTCACGTCGCGGCGCACGAGGTCGCGGGCGAGCGCGGCGGGGTCGAGGTCGCCGCGCACGGCAACCAGCGCCCGCGGCCCGTCCACGAGTGCATCGAGCCCCATCCGGTCCAGCCGCCCGAGCCCGCCGCTCCCGTGGAAGGCCCACAGCGTCGCGCGGGAGAGGTCGACTCCGACGGAGCGCGCCCGCCGCACGATGTCGGCGCCCGAGCCCGCCCGGCCCTCGGCAAGCCGCTGGAGCAGCCGGGCGCTGTCGGCGGACGGCACCTCCTCGCGGGGCGGCTGGGCGGCCATCGCGACCGAGAGCAGGAACGCCGCCTCGTCGACCGCGAGCAGGTCGAGCTCGTCGCCGCGGCCGGGAAGGACGTGGAGGCGCGCACCCGGGTTGACCGGGCGGGAGTGGAGCGGCGTCGGCAGGCGCTGGCGGTGGCGGTCGAGCGCGTCCATGAACGCCACGTCGAGCCCGTCCTCCGGCGAGGCCGCGATCGGCGTCCGGTCGGCGCGCTCGAGCAGCACCTGGGCCTCGAGCACGTCGCCCAGCGCGGCGACGAGCCCGGCCGGCCCGAGCCCCTCGCGGGCCGCCTCGCGGAGCTGGGCCTGGAGGCCGACCGCCCGGCGCAGGGTGGCGAGCTCCGTCGACACGAGCCGCTCGTGCACGACGTGCGTGATGTCGACGAAGCGCACGTCGCGGCCGAAGACGAGCAGCGGCAGCTCGTGCCGGCGGCAGGGCTCGATCAGCGTGGTCGCCGGCGCATGGGTCGGCTCGAACCCGATCCCGGCGGCTCCCGCCCGCGCCAGCCCGGCCACCAGCGCCTCGACCTCGGCGCTCGGCAACCCGGCGAGGCCGATCCCGGTCGTCAGCAGAAACTCCCCGCCCCGGATCACGCCCGCGACGAACGGCGTCTCGAACACGTGCACCCACTCGACCCGGTTCCCGAGCCGGTGTCCGCCCGCCGCCACCGTGACCTCGGCGCGCAGGAACTCCTCGAGGCTCAGGAGGTCGCCGACGCGGAGTACAGAGTGTCCTGATTCAGGCGCATCCATGGACACAGTGTAAGGTGGCGGCGCGGACGGCCGGCGGCTTGAATGCAGCCATGCCGACACGCACCGACACACGCCTGCTCTCGAACTACATCGGCGGCCGCTGGGTCGCCTCGACGGCGAGCGACGAGCTCGACGTCACCAATCCCGCCACCGGCGAGGCCCTGGCCAGGGTGCCGCTCTCGGGGGCCGCCGACGTCGACGCCGCCGTCCAGGCCGCGCGCGCCGCGTTCCCCGCCTGGCGCCGCCGCTCGACGATCGAGCGCGCCCGCTGGCTCTTCGGCTTCCGCCAGGTGGTCGAGGCGCACGCCGACGAGCTCGCCCGCTCGGTCACCCGCGAGATGGGAAAGACGCTGCCCGACGCGCGCGCCGAGGTGGGCCGCGCGATCGAGATGATCGAGGCCGCCTCGGCGATCCCGCAGACGATGCAGGGCCGCGTGCTCGAGAACGTCGCAACCGGCGTCGACTGCGAGACGATCCGCCAGCCGGTCGGCGTGTGCGCTGCGGTCGTGCCCTTCAACTTCCCGGCGATGGTGCCGTTCTGGTTCCTGCCGTTCGCGATCGCCTGCGGGAACACGTTCGTGCTGAAGCCGTCCGAGCAGGTGCCCCTGACACAGGAGCTCTTCTTCAACCTGATCGACGAGACCGGCGGGCTGCCCGAGGGTGTCGTCAACCTCGTAAACGGGTCGGTCGACGTCGTGAACGGCCTGCTCGACCATCCGGGCGTCGATGCGATCTCGTTCGTCGGGTCGGCCAAGGTGGCCAAGTACATCTACGAGCGGGCCGCGGCCAACGGCAAGCGTGTCCAGGCCCTGGGCGGCGCGAAGAACTTCATGGTCGTCATGCCCGACGCGGTCATGCCGAAGACCGTCTCGAACATCATCGGCTCGGCGTTCGGCGCAGCCGGCCAGCGCTGCATGGCCGGATCGGTCGTCGTGGCTGTCGGCGACGCCAAGCGGCCGCTGGTCGACGAGCTCGTCGCGCGCACCAAGGAGCTCTCGGTCGGCGACGGCCTCGAGCAGGGGACGGACGTCGGCCCGGTCGTCTCGCGGGCAGCCCGCGACCGGATCGTGGAGTGGATCGACCGCGGGGTCGAGGCCGGCGCGACCATCGCCGTCGACGGCCGCCGTCCCGACGCCAACCCCGACGGGGCGTTCGTCGGCCCGACGATCCTCGACGGCGTGACGCCCGACATGGACGTCGCCCGCGAGGAGATCTTCGGCCCGGTGCTCTCGGTCATCCACGCGGCGTCGCTCGACGAGGCGATCGACATCGTGAACGCCTCCGCGTACGGCAACGGCACGTCGATCTTCACCGAGTCGGGCGCGGCCGTCCGCCGCTACCGGCACGACGCGGAGGTCGGCATGATCGGCGTCAACGTCGGCGTCGCCGCTCCCGTGGCCTTCTTCCCGTTCTCGGGCTGGAAGGGCTCGTTCTTCGGCGACCTGCACGCCCACGGCGGCGACGCGGTCGAGTTCTACACGCGCAAGAAGACCGTCACGTCGCGCTACTTCTCGGGCGGCGAGACGGGCAAGTTCTTCGTCGAGGAGAACTGATGTCGGTCATCGACCGCCCGCTTCTCAACACCGATCTCGACGCCGTCTTCGACCCGGCGTCGGTCGCGATCTACGGAATCTCCGAGCGGACGTCCGTCCGGATCGCCGAGAACATGACCAAGCCGGGCGTCCCGTTCTACGGGATCAACCCGACCAAGACCGAGGCCTGCGGCGTCCCGTGCTACCCGTCGATGGCCGAGTGCCCGGCGGTGCCCGAGATGGTCGTGATGGGCATCGGCCACCGCCGGATCGAGGCGGCGATCGAGGACGTGCTCTCGGTGGACGGCGTGAAGGTGATCATCACGCCGGGCCTGGGGAACGAGGCGGGCCACGACGGGCCGCCGATCTCGGCGCGCATCTCGGCGCGCGTCAGGGAGGCCGGAGTCGCGATGGTCGGCCCCAACTGCATGGGCATCGCCACGCCCGGCGCGCCGTCGCCGTGGATCGGGAGCCTGCACCCGACGTTCGTGCCGGGGCCCGTGGCGACGCTCGCCCACTCCGGCTCGATCGGCGAGATCCTGGTGTCGCTCGGCCCCCGGGTCGGCTTCCGCACGATGGTCTCGTCGGGGAACGAGACGGTCGTCGACGCGGCCGATTTCGTGGCCTGGTTCGCGCAGGACCCGGCGACCCGCGTCATCGGCCTCTTCCTCGAGACCGTGCGCCGGCCGGCGGCGTTCGAGGAGGCGCTCCGGCGGGTGTCCGAGGCCGGCAAGGTCGCGATCGTCATGAAGGTCGGCACGTCCGAGATGGGCGCCGAGGCGGCCCTCGCGCACACCGGCGCGCTGGTCGGCTCGGACCGCAGCTTCTCGGCGATGCTCCGCCACTACAACGCGATCCGGGTCGATGACTTCGGCGACTGGGTCGAGCACCTCGAGGTGTTCGGCCGCGAGAAGCCGCCGCGCGGTCGCCGGATCGGGGTCGTCACCAACTCGGGCGGCGAGGGCGAGTACTTCGCCGACAAGGCCGAGCAGGCCGGCATCCCGCTCTCGCTCTTCTCCGAGAAGCTGCGCGCGGAGATCAGCGCCGAGTTCCCGAACTTCCTCCACGTCGGGAACCCCACGGACTGCTGGGCGATCGACGACGACCGGGTCGTGTTCCCGCGCGTCTTCCGCATGCTCGCGGAGTCGGGCGAGTTCGACGTCCTGATCTCGGCGATCGACCACTCCTACTGGCTCAAGGGCACCGAGCGGCACCTCGCGACCGCGATCGCAAACGACCTGCGCGACGCCGTGGAGGGGACGGACATCTTCCCGGCGGTCATCGGCGTCACCACGTGCGACCCGCCGGTCGAGGACCTCGAGTGGGCCCGCCGGAACGACATCCCGATGCTGAAGGGCAGCCTCCCCGGCCTGCGTGCCATCGCTGCCCGGCTGAATCACGAGCCGTACACGCCGCCGCGGCGCGACGTCCCGGCCGACACGCCGCTCGAGGGCTCCGGCGCGCTCTCGGAGCTCGACTCCGCCGCGATTCTGGCCGAGCACGGCGTCCCCTACGTTCGGGCCGAGCGGTGCGCGTCGGCCGACCATGCCGCCGAGGCGGCCGAGCGGATCGGCTACCCGGTGGTGTGCAAGATCGACAACGTCGCCCACAAGGCGAAGGTGGGCGGGGTCGCGCTCCACCTCGCCGATCCCGCCTCGGTGCGCACCGCAGCCGAGCGGATGGGCGGGAACGTCGTCGTCGCCGAGCAGGTCTCCGAGGGCGTCGAGGTGCTGATCGGCGCCGTGCGCGACCCGGAGTACGGCGCGACGGTGGCCGTCGGGATCGGCGGCGGGCTGGCCGAGCAGCTCGACCTCGTGACAGCCGCACTCGCGCCGCTCGATGACGCCGGCGCGCGCCGGCTGGTCGACTCGCTGCCGGTGCTCGGCCGCATGCTCGGCGGCCACGTGCCGCAGGGGCTGATCGACGCGATCGTGGCGGCGTCGGAGATGGTTGCCGAGCATCCCGAGGTGGTGGAGGTCGACGTCAACCCCCTCCTCGTTACCCCCGAGCGCGCCGTCGCGCTCGACTGCCTGATCGTCCTGAAGGAGCCCGCATGAGCGACGCCGTCCTGTACGAGATCCGCGGCCCGGCCGCGTGGATCACCCTCAACCGGCCCGAGAAGCTGAACGCCCTGAACGGCGACGTGCTCGACGGCCTCCACGCCGCGCTCGACCGCGCCGTCGCCGACGACGAGGTGAAGGTGGTGGTGCTGACGGGCGCCGGCGAGCGGGCGTTCTCGGCCGGCTACGACCTCTCGGCGGAGGCCGCCCACTCCGAGATCCCGGCCCACACGTGGCACGAGGTGCTCGGCACCGACATCGACGCGACGATGCGGGTGTGGGCGCTGCCGAAGCCGACGATCGCGGCGGTGCGCGGCTATTGCCTCGCCGGCGGGTGTGAGCTGGCGATGGCCTGCGACATGATCATCACCGGCGAGAGCGGCAGGTTCGGCGAGCCGGAGATCCGCTACGGATCCGGGCCGGTGACCCTGCTCATGCCGTTCATCCTCGGGCAGAAGAAGACGAACGAGCTCCTCTTCACAGGCGATATGATCGACGCAGCCGCCGCGGAGCGGGCGGGGCTGGTGAACCGGGTCGTCCCCGACGAGCAGGTCGAGGCCGAGGTGGAGGGCCTGGTTCGGAAGATCGCGCCGACCCCGCTGCCCGTCCTGCGGCTCACGAAGATCGCGCTCGTGCGAGCGTACGAGGCGATGGGCCTGCGGGAAGCGGTCAATATGAATCTCGACCTGTCGTCGATGCTGAACGCGGCGGACACACCGGAGCAGAGAGAGTTCATGGACATCGTCAAGTCACAGGGCCTGAAGGCCGCCCTCGCATGGCGCGACGCGCGCTATGGCGAGATCCTGGGAGGTGCGAAAGCATGAGCGTTGCAGAGTCCACCATCGATCCCACCCGCCTCGCGCGGCTGATCGAGACCGAAGAGGCCGAGTTCGGAGATCGCCACAAGGCGTCACGGGCGATGACCGAGCGCGCCGGCCGCGTGCTCGCCGGAGGCGTCGCGTCGAGCTGGCAGGCGACCGACCCGCACCCGATCTACCTCGTCGACGGCCACGGCTCCAAGGTGATCGACGTCGACGGGAACGAGTACGTCGACTTCCACAACGGCTACGGCGCGATGGCGGTCGGCCACGCCCATCCCAAGATCGCCGAGATCGTCTCCGAGCGCGTGCGGCGCGGCACCCACTTCGCCCAGCCGACCGAGGACGCGGTCGATCGTCGGCGAGCACCTGTCCGAGCGCTTCGGCCTGCCGCTCTGGCGGTTCGGCAACTCTGGCACCGAGTCGACGATGGACGCCGTCCGGCTGATGCGGGCGGTCACCGGGAAGGACATCCTCCTCAAGATCGAGGGCTCCTACCACGGCCACGACGACGCGGTCATGGTGTCGGTTGCGCCTCCGGCCGACTCGATCGGCGACTACGAGAACCCGGTGTCGGTGCCGCAGACGATCGGCCTTCCGGACGCGGTCGTCGAGCTCACCCGGGTCGTCCCGTTCAACGACCTCGACGCGCTCGAGCGAACGCTTCACCGCTACCAGGGCCAGGTCGCCGGGATGATCGTCGAGCCGGCGATGATGAACGCCGGCATCGTGATGCCCGAGGACGGCTACCTCGGCGGGGTGAAGGAGCTCCTGCACGGCGCGGGTGCGCTGCTCGCGTTCGACGAGGTGAAGACCGGCGCGACCATCGCCCACGGCGGCGCGACCAAGCGCTTCGGCGTCACGCCCGACCTCATCTGCCTGGCGAAGTCGACGGGCGGCGGCCTGCCGTGCGGCGCGATCGGCGGCACCGAGGAGGTCATGAGCTGGATCGCCGACGGCCGGATCGACCAGGTCGGCACGTTCAACGGCAACCCGCTCACGATGGCGGCGATGCGCGCGACGCTGACCGAGATCCTGACGCCGGACGTCTACACCGAGTTCGACCGCCTCGGCGAGATCCTCCGCAGCGGCTGCGACGCGGTCATCGACGGCACGGGGATCGCCGGCTACACCACGGTCATGTCGGCCCGCGGCGCGGTGACCTACCGCGGCGAGCGGGTGCGCAACTACCGCGACTACCTCGAGGTCTCCGACGAGCTCGCCTACGTGAACTGGCTCGTGCAGTTCAACCGCGGCGTGTTCATGGCGCCGTGGGGCAAGTCCGAGAACTGGACGCTCTCCGTGCAGCACTCCGAGGAGGACGTCCGCCGCTACGTCTCCAACTTCGAGTTCCTCGGCAAGGCCATCTCCGCATGAAGGCGGTCGTCTTCGAGGAGCACGGCGGCCCCGACGTCCTGCAGTACACCGACATCCCGGAGCCCGAGCCGAAGCCGTTCGAGGTCCTGATCGAGGTCAAGGCCGCCGGCGCCAACTTCAACGACATCTGGGCCCGGCGCGGCATGCCGGGGATGAAGGTGATCTTCCCGCACGTGGCGGGCTCGGACGTCTCCGGCGTCGTGAAGGCCGTCGGGTCCGAGGTGTCGGGGACCGGGTTCGGCTCGGCCCAGGTCGAGGTGGGCGACGAGGTCGTCGTCCACCCCGGCCTCTCGTGCCGCACGTGCGAGATGTGCACGTCGGGCCAGGAGTTCTTCTGCCGCCAGTTCCTGATCTGGGGCTTCCAGACCGGGCCCAACAACGGCGGGCACTCGGAGTACGTGACGATGCCCGCCGTCAACGTGCTCCCGAAGCCGTCCAACCTCAGCTTCGAGGAGGCGGCGTCGATGCCGCTCGTCCTCGAGACGGCGTGGCGGATGCTCGTCACGCGCGCCAAGGTGCAGGCCGGCGAGAACGTCCTCATCTGGGGCGGCGTCGGCGGCCTGGGCGTCATGGCGATCCAGATCTGCCGCCTCTTCGGCGCCAACCCGATCCCGGTGGTCGGCGGCGCCGAGAAGGTCGCCAAGGCGCACGAGGTCGGCGCGACCGACGTGATCGACCGCAAGGCCGAGGACGTCTCGGCGCGCGTTCGCGAGATCACGAAGAAGGTCGGCGTCGACATCGTGTTCGAGCACTCGGGGCAGGAGACATGGCCCACGTCCGTCTCGTCGCTCCGCTGGGGCGGCCGGCTCGTCGTGTGCGGCGCGTCGACCGGGTTCGAGGCGGTCACCGATCTGCGCTTCCTCTGGAACAAACAGCAGAACCTGCTCGGGTCGCACCTCTCGTCGAAGGCCGAGCTGGCGGCCGCCCTGCGCGCCGTCGAGGCCGGGCACATCAAGCCGGTGATCGACCACGTCTTCCCGCTGGCCGAGGTGGGGAAGGCCCAGGCGCTCATGGAGGACCTCAAGGTGCAGGGCAAGCTCGTCTACGTCCCTTAAACGCGGGGGAACCCAGGGTTCCCCCGCGGGCCCCCTCCTTAGAGGCTGGCGTGGTGTTTGCCGCGCTCCGGCGAAGAGCGCGGTCTTCGCCGGAGCCACGAGCGTTCGGGCATGTGCAATGTGCAGCGCCGTCCGACGCTCGTGCAGTCGCGTACGTATGACCACCGGGGGTTGATATCCGTACCTAGGTACGGGTCTATAGTCGGGGCGTGAGGGTCGGCGAGGTCGCGGCGCGCGCGGGAGTCAACGTCGAGACGCTGCGCTACTACGAGCGGCGGGGGCTTTTGCCTGCGCCCGATCGCACCCCGAGCGGGCACCGCCGCTACGACGAGGAGACCGTCCGCTTCCTCGGCGCGATCAAGGAGGCACAGGCCGTCGGCTTCACGCTGGCGGAGATCGCCGAGTATCTCGGTACGGCACGCCGCTCGACCGCGCCGTCGGAGGCGCTGCGCGTGCAAATGGCGGCAAAGATCGACCAGATCGACGCGCGCATCGCAGCGCTGCGGCGAATGCGCGATGAGCTCTCACGCGTCGTCGGCTGCGCCTGCACCTCGCTCGACCACTGCACGTGCGGCGCCGGCTACCTCGCCCGCCGCGGCGGCGCGCCGACGTCGCGGCCGGCGCTCCTGCACGTCACCAACGGCGAGAGTGCCGGCAACACCCTCCGGCAGACGACGCTCGGCGGTGCCGTGCTGCCCTGGCAGGACGCGCTCCATGAGGGGCCGGTGCCGGCGCTGCCACGGCAGGAGCTCTTGCGCACACGCGCCCGCTTCCTCGCCGACTGCGGCTGGGGCCGCCCGCAGGCGCTGCTCGCCTCCTTCGAGCGGCGCGACCGCCAGCTCGTCGAGGCGCTCCGCGATGACCTCCAGGTGGTGCTCTGGTTCGAGCACGATCTGTACGACCAGCTTCAGCTCCTCGACGTGCTCGCGCTCGCCCACACCGAGGACGCCGCGCCCGAGCTGATCATCATCGGCTCCTTCCCGGGCCGGCCGTCCTTCGCCGGCCTGGGCGAGTTGACGGCGAGCGAGCTCGAGACACTGTGGCCCTCCCGCGGCCGCGCGACACCCGCCGCGCTCGAGGCGGCCGCGAGCGCCTGGTCGGCCCTCCAGGCACCCGAGCCCACGACACTGGCCGAGTGGGCGACGCGTGACGCCTCGGAACTGCCGTTTCTCGCCCCGGCCCTGCGGCGGCTGCTCGAGGAGCTTCCGGCACCTGCAGACGGGCTCTCGGGGATGGAACGACGGGCGCTCCAGGCCGTCGCCGCCGGCGCGCACACCCCTCCCGCTGCGTTCGTCGCAGCGCAGCGGCTCGAGGAGGCGCCGTTCCTCGGCGATGCCTGGTTCTACCGAAGCCTCTCGACACTCGGGCACGGACCGGCGCGGCTCGTCGAGACCGACGACGGCGCAGCGCTCCCCCCGCCGCCCCCGCTCAGCGACAGCCAGCGCTTCGCACGCCTCCGGCTGCGGCTGACAGCAGCCGGAGAACGCACGCTCCGCGGCGAATCCGACCGGGTCGAGCTCCTCGGCATCGACCGCTGGATCGGCGGCACCCACATCACGCCCGACAACACCTGGCGATGGGACACCACCGAGCTGGAGCTCGTGCGCCCATCTCGAGGCTAGCCCGCGGGGCGAGGATTCCCTGCATGCGTCCGTCTACCATCGTGGACTGTGCGTCTTGCGGTGATCGGCCATGTGGAGTGGGTGACCTTCGCCCGCGCGCCGTTCGTCCCGGCGGCCGGCGAGATCGTGCACCTGGAGGAGCCGTTCTCGCAGCCGGCGGGCGGCGGCGCCGTGACGGCCGTGGCGCTCGCGCGGATGGGCGCCGACGTCACGTTCTACACGGCGCTCGGAAACGACGGGCGCTCGCAGCCCGTCCTCGAGGCATACGGCGTGCGGGTCCAGGCGGCCTTCCGGGACCGGCCGCAGACCGAGGTGCTGGCGCTGCTCGACCCGGCCGGCGAGCGGACGCTCTTCGTCGTCGGCGCGAACGACGCTCCGGTCGCCGCCGATCCGCTGCCCTGGGACGAGATCGCCGAGATGGACGGCTGCTACTTCACCGGGTACGACCCGGAGACGATCCGCCTGGGCCGCCGGGCCCCCGTGCTGGTGGTCACGGCCCGCCGCTTCGAGGCCCTGGTCGCGAGCGGCGTCCGCGTGGATGCGCTGGTCGGAAGCGGCCGCGATCGCGGAGAGCGCT
Organism: uncultured Actinomycetes bacterium; assembly: GCA_963821535.1. GTDB lineage: Bacteria > Actinomycetota > Thermoleophilia > Gaiellales > JAICJC01 > JAICJC01. The sequence continues at coordinate 186,773 of CAWGEC010000003.1, forward strand.
TCGACCTCGGGCGGCTCGCCGAGCAGCCGGCCCACGTGGTCGTCACCGACGGGGCGCGGGGCGGCTCCGGCTACTCCGCCGCGCCTGTTCCCGGGCCGGTCGTCGACACCTACGGCGCGGGTGACACCTTCGTCGCGGGCGTGCTCTACGGCCTCGCGTCCGGGTGGGAGATGGACCGGACGCTCGCCTTCGCCGCCGAGCACGCCGCCGAGGCGCTCACGTGGCGCGGAGCCCTGCCGCCGCTCTCGTGACTCCCGCCCGGCCGCTTGCTAATGTCCCCGCCGTGCTTCGGCCCGCCGCCCTGATCGCCGTGCTCCTCGTGGCCGGAGGGGTTGCCGGGTGCGGCGGAAGCGGCGTCTCCCCGCCGGGCGAGGCCGACCTCGCGAACGGCAAGACGCTGTTCGTGAGCAAGTGCGGCATCTGCCATGTCCTCGACGATGCGGGCACGGCGGGCACGGTCGGCCCGAACCTCGACGACGCCTACGCCGGCTCGCGCATCGAGGGCCTCAAGCAGTCGTCCTTCGAGGCGCTCGTGCGCCAGCAGATCGACGAGGCCGACCCGCCGATGCCGCGCCACCTCGTGAAGGGCGACGATGCCCGCGACGTGGCCGCATACGTTGCGAGCGTCGCCGGCGTGAAGCTCGCGCAGGAGAACAACCCGGGCTCGACTCCGCAGTAGCGGAGGGTTAACCGCACCCTCGGCCTCGCTGTAGCCGTATTCCGGCGGCAGGAGGCGCCTGCCAGAGTGGACGGACACCCCGGAATCCGTCCCCTGGAGGCCCAATGTCAAGCTTTCCGCGAGCGGCAGCGCCGCTCGATCCGTCCGCGCTCCGCGCCCGAGTCGACGGCGACATCGTCGTCCCCGGCGACGACGACTGGGACGCCGCCCGCCTCGCCTGGAACCTGGCGATCGACCAGCATCCCGCGCTGGTCGCACTTCCGGAGTCGGCCGCGGACGTCGCGGCCGTGGTGTCCTATGCAGCCGAGAACGAGCTGCGCGTGGCCATGCAGGGGACGGGCCACGGGGCCGGGGCCAGAGGCGGCGAGCTCGCGGGCGCCATCCTGGTGAAGACGGAGCGGATGCGCCGGATCGAGATCGACCCGGTGAGCCGCACGGCGCGGGTGGAGGCCGGGGTCCTGTGGGCCGAGGTCGCCGAGGCCGCGGGGCAGTATGGGCTGGCCGCGCTGGCCGGCTCCTCGCCGGACGTCGGCGTGGTCGGCTACACCCTGGGCGGCGGGCTGAGCTGGCTCGGCCGCCGCTACGGCCTGGCCGCCTCGCACGTCGTCTCGGTCGAGATCGTGACGGCAGACGGGGCCATCCGCCGGATCGACGCCGAGACCGACCCCGACCTCTTCTGGGCGGTGCGCGGCGGCGGCGGCAGCTTCGGCGCGGTCACCGCGATCGAGTTCGCGCTCTTCCCGGTCGCCGAGGTGTACGCCGGCGTCATGCTCTGGCCCATCGAGCGGGCGGCGGAGATCCTCCACGCCTGGCGCGAGTGGACGGCCGACATGCCCGACGACATGACGACGGTCGGCCGCCTGCTCCAGCTCCCGCCGATCCCCGACATCCCCGAGCCGCTGCGCGGCCGATCGTTTGTCGGCGTCCAGGCCTTCTACCTCGGAACGGAGGCGGAGGGCGCAGAGCTCGTCGCGCCGATGCGTGCGCTCGGCCCCGAGATCGACACCGTCGCGACCATTCCGGCGGCGGCGCTCCAGCACGTCCATATGGATCCCGAGCACCCCGTTCCGGGCCTGGGCGACGGGATGCTCCTCGACGACCTCCCCGCCGCGGGCATCGACGCTCTCGTCGCGGCGGCGGGGCCGGGCTCGGGCTCGCCCCTGCTCTCGGTCGAGGTGCGCCGGCTGGGCGGCGCGCTTGCCACGCCGGCGCCCGGCGGCGGCGCCGTGTCGCATCTCGATGCCGACTTCGTCGTGTTCGGCGTCGGGATCGCGATGTCGCCCGAACAGGGTGCCGCGGTGAGCGCCCATGTCGGCCTCGTCCGCGAGGCGCTCGCGCCGTGGGAGGCCGAGACGGCCTACCTCAACTTCGCCGAGCGGGACATGCCCGGCGACAACCTGTTCGGCCCCTATGCCCACCACCGCCTGCGCGCGGTGAAGTCCGCGTACGACCCGGTCGATCTCTTCCGCTCGAATCACCCGGTCGCTCCGGCGCGGTAGGGCGGTTGCTCGATGCCGGCCCGGGCGTGTGTCCGGGCCGGCATCGGGCCGTTAAAGCCCGACGACCCGCGGGACGGGTCGTCGGAGGAGGCAGGTAGCTGCGAAGTGTGGGCACGTTCGGTCGCAGCGTCCAAGGGCGATTTTTGACGCGAAGTGTTCGAGAATCGTGCACGAATCGTTAGCGATTTGTAAGGCCACCATCGCCCCTAACATCCCCCGCATGTCCCGGCGGGGCGTTCGGGCGGCGCTCTTCTCTACACTGCCGCGCCGGTGGACCTCTACGAGTACCAGGGCAAGCAGCTCTTCGCGCGCTACGGGATCCCGGTCTCGGAGGGAGTCATCGCCGCCACGCCGGCCGAGGCGCGGGCCGCCGCCGAGCAGCTCGGCGGGCCGGTCGTCGTGAAGGCCCAGGTGCTGGTCGGCGGTCGCGGGAAGGCCGGCGGCATCCAGCTCGCCGCCGATCCTGCGGAGGCCGAGGAGCATGCCGAGGCGATCCTCGGCATGGACATCAAGGGCCACACCGTGCACCGCGTCTGGGTCGAGCGGAGCTCCGACATCGCGCGCGAGTACTACTTCTCGATCACGTTCGACCGGGGCGCGAAGCGGCCGCTCCTCATGCTGACGACGGCGGGCGGCATCGAGATCGAGGAGGTCGCCGCGACCACGCCCGAGCGCCTGGCCCGGCTGCACCTCGACCCGCTGGTGGGCTTCCAGCCCTTCCACGCCCGCCGGCTCTGCTTCGATGCCGGGCTTCCCCCGGAGGAGATGCGCCAGGCGGGCGACATCATGGCGGCCGCCTACCGCGCGTTCGTCGAGACGGACGCCATGCTGGTCGAGATCAACCCGCTCATCGTCACGCCGGACGGCGAGCTTCGGGCGCTCGACTCGAAGTACACCGTCGACGACAACGCCCTCTTCCGCCACCCCGACATCGCCGAGATGCGCGACCTGGGCGCGCTGCCGCCCGAGGAGCGGATGGCGCGCGAGCGCGGCGTCACGTACGTGAAGCTGGACGGCTACATCGGCATCCTCGGCAACGGCGCCGGGCTCGTGATGTCGACGCTCGACGTCGTCGCGGGAGCGGGCGGCAAGCCCGCCAACTTCCTCGACGTGGGCGGCGGGGCGCAGGCCGACGAGATCGTGACGGCGATGGAGGTGCTCCTCTCGGACCCCAATGTGCGAGCCGTCCTCTTCAACGTCTTCGGCGGCATCACGCGCTGCGACGAGGTCGCGCGCGGGATCCTGACGGCGCTTGAGCGCCTCGACGTCAAGGTGCCGATGGTCGTGCGCCTCGACGGGACGAACGACGTCGAGGGCCGGCAGCTCCTGGCCGATGCCGCGCCGCCCAACGTGTACGTCGAGCGGACCATGCTGGGGGCGGCCGAGCGCGTCGTCGAGCTGGCCGGGAGCGCCGCCTGATGGCGATCGTCGTGAACGCCGAGACGCGGCTCGTCGTCCAGGGCATCACCGGCCGTGAGGGCTCGTTCCACACGCTGCGAAACCGCGAGTACGGCACCAACGTCGTCGCGGGCGTCACGCCCGGCAAGGGCGGTCAGGACGTCGAGGGGATCCCCGTCTACGACACCGTCCACGAGGCGGTGCGGGAGGCGGGCGCGAACACGGCGATGGTGTTCGTGCCGCCCCGGTTCGCCGGCGACGCGATCCTCGAGGCGGCCGACGCCGGCGTCGCCACGATCGTGTGCATCACCGAGGGCATCCCCGCCCACGACATGCTCCGGATCTACAACCACGTGCGCCCGCGCGGGATCACGCTGCTCGGCCCCAACTGCCCGGGCGCGCTCTCGCCCGGCCTCGCGAACGTCGGGATCATCCCGGCCCAGGTCTTCGCGCGCGGCCGGATCGGGCTCGTGTCGCGGTCGGGCACGCTCACGTACCAGATCGGCAAGGAGCTCGCCGACCTCGGCCTCGGCAACTCCACCATCGTCGGGATCGGCGGCGACCCGGTCGTCGGGCTGTCGTTCATCGACGCCCTCGACCTGTTCGAGGCCGACCCCGCCACCGACCTCGTCGTGATGGTCGGCGAGATCGGCGGGGACGAGGAGGAGAAGGCGGCGGCGTTCATCGGCGAGCGGATGCGCACCCCTGTCGTTGCCTACATCGCCGGGTTCCAGGCGCCTCCCGGCCGGACGATGGGCCATGCCGGGGCGATCATCTCGGGGAGCTCCGGCACCGCCCAGGCCAAGAAGGTCGCCCTCGAGGCGAGCGGCGTTCGCGTCGGCGCCAGCCCGACGGAGGCCGCCCGGCTCGCCGCCGAGGCGTTCGCCGCGCTCGCCTAACCGCATCGCGCCCGCCGCGCCGACCGGTAACCTGATCGCGTGGCGGATCAGATCCCCTTCACGCGCGGCGTCCCGTCGGCCGACCTGCTGCCGGTCGACGATCTCCGCGCCGCGGCCGTCGCGGCGTTCGAGACCGATCCGGCCGCCGTCCTCTCCTACGCGCCCGCCGGCTATCCGCCGCTCAGGCGCTGGATCGCCGAGCGCTACGGCACGACGCCGGAGCGCGTCGTCGTCGTCAACGGCTCGCTCGAGGGCGTCGACTTCCTCGCCAGGCACCTGTTCGGCGACGGGGAGGGGACGGCCATCGTCGAGGAGCCGACCTACGACCGGACGCTGAAGGTGCTACGCGCCCACGGCGCCCGGATCGAGCCGGTGCCGCTCGAGGACGACGGCCCCGACCTCGACCGCTTGGAGGAGCTGCTCGACGCGACGCCCCGGCCCCGGGCCGTCTACCTGATCCCGACCTTCCAGAACCCGTCGGGACTCTGCACCTCGGTCGAGAAGCGCCGCGCGATCGTCGCTTTGGCCCGCGAGCGCGGCGTGCTCGTGATCGAGGACGACCCGTACGGCCTCCTGCGGTTCGAGGGCGAGCCGCTCCCGTCGCTGCACGAGCTCGACGGCGGCGAGAACGTGATCCACTCCTCGTCGTTCACGAAGACCATCGCCCCCGGCGTGCGCACCGGCTACCTGCTCCTGCCCGAGCGCCTGGTCGACCCGCTCCGGCTGCTCTCGACGAACACGACCATCGCGCCGAATACGCTCGCCGGGGCAGTCGTCGCCGCCTACTGCGACGCCGGCCGGTTCGAGCCGAACGTCGCCCGGGTCATCGACGAGCTGCGCAGGCGCCGCGACGCCATGGAGGAGGCGCTGCGCGAGGGCTTCCCGGCCGGGTCGCGCTGGACGACCCCGGCGGGCGGCTACTTCTTCTGGGTCGAGCTCCCCGGGATCGACACCGTCGCCGCATTGCCCGCGGCGACCGAGCGCGGCGTGGCTTACATGCAGGGCGCCGACTTCTGCGCCTCCGGGGGCGGCCGCTCGGCGCTGCGCCTGGCCTTCAGCGCCTGCGGGCCGGACGCCATCCGTGAGGGCATCGCCCGCCTCGGGGCCGTCCTCGACGCCGAGCGGGCCCCAGCCGCCGCGACGACGACCCGCTAGCCGTCGACCGGCGCGGGCGCGTCCTCGCCTGCGGAAGGCCTTTCATCCTCGATGGATGAGGCTCCGGCTCCGGGCCGCAAAGACGATGCCCGGGATTGGGCTCTGCGACGAGGAGGGGCACCCAATGAGCGGTAGAAGCCGTGAGGCGGCGGCGTGATCCCGCTGCTCGTGAGCGCCGTCGACCTGGCGAGGATCCAGTTCGCGACGACGTCGATCTACCATTTCCTGTTCGTTCCGCTGACGCTTGGGCTGGCGCCCCTGGTTGCCGTGATGCAGACGTTGTGGTTCCGGTCACGCGATGACGCGTGGCTGCGGTTGACGCGGTTCTTCGGCGCGCTCCTTCTGATCAACTTCGCGATCGGGGTTGCGACCGGTTTGGTGCAGGAGTTCCAGTTCGGGATGGGCTGGGCGGTGTACTCGAATTTCGTCGGCGGGGTGTTCGGCGCGCCGCTTGCGATCGAGGGCTTGGCCGCGTTCATGGTAGAGGCCACGTTCCTCGGACTCTGGATCTTCGGGTGGAATCAGCTGCCGCGGGGGCTGCATCTGTGCACGATCTGGGTCGTGGCCCTGGCGACGTGGCTGTCGGCGTATCTGATCCTGGTCGCGAACTCGTGGATGCAGCACCCGGTGGGATACCGGATCGTGGACGGGAAGGCGGAGCTGACCAGCGTGTGGGCGCTGCTCTCGAACGGGTTCGCGATCATCGCCTGGATCCACGTGATCCTTGCCGGCCTGATTTTCGGGTCGATGGTGATGTTCGGCATCTGCTGCTGGCAGTTCCTGCGCGGACGAAACGTCGAGCTCTTCCGGCGGGCCGCGAAGCTGGCGCTGATCGTCGCCGTCCCGGCGACGCTCGTACAGCTCTCGGTCGGGAACCGCTTCGGTGAAGCGGTCACGACCGCGCAGGGAATGAAGATCGCCGCCTCTGAGGCGCAGTGGAACACCTGCCAGCCGTGCGGCTTTTCGGTGTTCCAGATCGGAGGATTCTCGGAGAGTGACGAGACGCCCAGCTTCGCGATCACGATCCCGAGGGTGTTGTCGTGGATGGCAACCGGCTCGCTTGGCGGCAAGGTCGACGGGCTGAATCAACTCCAGCGCCACGAGCGGCGGGCATACGGGCGCGGCGACTACATGCCGAACGTCATGCTGATGTACTGGTCGATGCGCGTGATGGCGATGCTCGGCGTCGCCATGTTCCTGATCGCTTCTGCCGGAGCGTGGCTTTACCGCAAGCGGAAGCTGCACACGTCGCGCCGGTTTCTGTGGATCGCAGTCGTCGGGATGGGGTTCCCATACGTGGCGGCGACCGCCGGGTGGATCCTCACCGAGATGGGCCGGCAGCCGTGGATCGCGCAGAACCTGCTCAAGACCTCGGATGCGGTCTCGACCGGCCTGAGCACGGCGACCGTCGCGGCCAGCCTGACCGTGTTCGTGCTGCTGTATCTGGTGCTCGGGATCGTCGACGTCCTGCTCATGCGCCACTACGCGCGACTCGACCCACCGGAGGTCGATGACGCTTTCGGTCTCGGCGGACCCGGGTCGGCGCTCGCCTCAGGGGGTGGGTGACGTGGGTCTCGAGGAGCTCTGGTTTGGCCTGATCGCCGTCCTCTGGAGCGGCTACTTCCTGCTTGAGGGGTTCGACTTCGGAGTCGGCATCCTGCTGCCGGTGCTTCCTCGCGACGAGCATGAGCGCGGCCTGATGTTCCAGTCGATCGGCCCGGTCTGGGACGGCAACGAGGTGTGGCTCGTGGTTGCCGCCGGCGCGACGTTCGCCGCCTTCCCAGCCTGGTACGCGACATTGTTCTCGGGCTTCTACGTCGCGCTGCTCCTGATCCTCGTCCTGCTCATCGTGCGTGTGGTCTCATTCGAATGGCGCGAGAGGCATGACGGTGCCCGCTGGCGCGCGGCCTGGCTGTGGGCGAACACGATCGGGAGCATCGGCGCCGCGTTCCTGTGGGGGGTCGCGCTCGCAAACTTCGTGGAGGGAGTGCCACTCGACTCCTCGCACGTCTTCACGGGCGGCATCGTCGATCTGTTCAGCCTGTACACGGTGACAGCCGGGTTCGCGGTGGTGGCGATGTTCGCGCTGCATGGCGGGACGTATCTGACCCTGCGCATGACCGGAGACTTCCAACGGCGGGCGTCGGCGATCGCAAGGAGACTGGCGATACCGGCGGCCGTTCTCGGAATCGGGATCGTCGCGTGGACCGTGCTCGTCGCCCATGACAACAACGACCGCGCACTCCTCCCGACGGCCGTCCCCGCGGTGCTCACCGCGGCCGTGCTGATCCTCGCGCTGGTGTTCACGCGCACCAGCAAAGGCGGCTGGGCCTTTGCGACGACAGGCCTCGCCGCCATCGGGTTCATCGCCACGATCTTCACCGGCCTGTATCCACGAGTGCTCGTCTCCTCACCGACGTTCGACAACAGCCTGACGATCTCCAACTCCGCGACCGGCCACTACGCGCTGCAGGTGATCTCCGTGGCTGCGGCGATCCTCACCCCGCTTATGCTGGTCTACCAGGGCTGGACCTACTACGTGTTCCGAACGCGGCTCGGCGGAGACCATGCCATCGCGGGTGCGGGTCGCTCGGAGCGGACGGGGCATCCGTGAGCACCACGGGCCGTGAGGGGGCGCCATGATCCCGCCGCTCGTGAGCGCGGTTCGCCTCGCAAGGGTTCAATTCGCAACGACTTCCAATCCCTGAGGCGGCCGCCCACGGGCCCGCTCGATCGCAGACTGGTCGCCCGCGCGGGTGCGGTGCGGCTGCTCCTGGGGGCGGATGTGGCGATCGGGTGCGCGACGGCGCTCCTCGTGCTCGTGCAGGCGACGCTGCTGGCCCGAGTCATCGCCGGTTCCTACTCAGGCGACACGCTCGGCGAGCTGCGCCCGTCGCTCGTCCTGCTGCTCCTTGCGTTCGCCGGCCGGGCGGGTCTGGCGTGGGCGTTCGAGGCCGTCGGACGGCTCGCCGCGACCAGCGTGCTCTCCCGGCTGCGGCTCGATCTGGCAGCGCGGCGACTCGCCGACCAGCCGACGGCGCTCGACGGGGCGCAGAGCGCCGAGCTCGCAGCGGCCGGCGTGTTCGGCGCGACCGCCCTCGAGGCGTACTTCGGCCGGTTTCTGCCCCAGCTCGTCCTCGCGGCGCGTGGTGCCGGCCGCCGTCGTCTTGTGGATCGTGCCGATCGACGTCGCCTCGGCCGCGATCATGCTCGTCACGCTGCCGCTGGTTCCGGTCTTCATGGTGCTGGTCGGCGGCTACACCGCGCAGCGCACACGTGAACGAGCCGATGCGCTGAGCGTGCTCGCGACGCACTTCATGGACGTCGTCCACGGCCTGCCCACGCTCCGGGCCTTCAACCGCAGCCGTGTGCAGGCGGCTGCCATCGCGGAGCGCACCGACGCCTACCGGCGGGCCACCGTCAGCACCCTGCGCGTGTCGTTCCTCTCCGGCGCCGTGCTCGACGTGGCGGCGACGCTCGGCGTGGCGCTCGTCGCGGTGAGCGTCGGATTACGGCTGGACGCGGGCCAGATGAGCCTCGATCCGGCCCTCGTGATCCTGATCCTGGCGCCCGAGCTCTACCTGCCGCTTCGCAACCTCGGCGCGCTCTACCACGCGAGCGCCGACGGAGTCGCCGTCGCCTCGAGGTTGCTGCCGCTCGCGGAGCCCGTGGCGACCGGCCGCGGCCCTGTCCGCCGCCCCCCGAGCCCTCGGCACGCCGTGGTGCGCCTCGAACGCGTCTCCTACGCCTATCCCGGCCGCCCGGTGCCCGTCGTCTCGGACGTCGCCCTCGAGCTCTCCCCCGGCGAGATCGTGGCGCTGATCGGGCCGACCGGAGGCGGCAAGAGCACCATCGCCTCGATGCTCCTCGGGTTCGCAGAGCCGACGGCCGGCCGCGTGACGGTCGGCGGTGTCGATCTCACCGGGTGCGACCTCGGCAGCTGGCGTACATCCGTCGCGTGGGTGCCCCAGCATCCGAGGCTCTTTCGGGCGTCCGTCGCCGAGAACATCCTTCTCGGGCGCCCCTCGGCGCCGCTCGGGGACGTGCACGACGCGGCCCGCCTGGCCGGCGCCGACGGGTTCATCCGCGGTCTGCCCCGGGGATACGACACGATCCTGGGCGACGGTGGGCGGCAGGTCTCCGCCGGCCAGCGACAGCGCATCGCGCTCGCCCGGGGATTCCTCCGGGGCGCATCGCTTCTGGTGCTCGACGAGCCGACCGCGAACGTCGACAGCCGGAGCGCCGGGACGATCGCCGACGCGATCGCCGGATTGCGGGGGCGCTCGACCGTGCTCGTGATCACCCACGCGCCGGACGTGGTGCGGATCGCCGACCGCGTCGTGGAGGTGCGCTGCGGGCGGGTGGTGGAAGGCACGCGCGTGGTGGCGACGGCGTGAAGGCGATCGTCCCCAGGGTGATCCGGCTTGCACCGCCGCCGTGGAGGCGGCTCGGCGTGTCCGTCCTGCTTGGCGCCTGCGCGGTCGTCTGCGGCATCGGCCTGATGACCACCGCGGGCTATCTGATCGCGCGCGCCGCCGAGCGGCCGGAGGTGCTGTCGCTGACGGTCGCAATCGTCGCCGTCCGCTTCTTCGGGCTCGCCCGGCCGCTGGCGAGGTATCTCGAGCGGCTCGCGTCGCACGACGTCGCTCTGCGGCTCCTCGCGCGCATCCGCGTCCGCTTCTACGAACGCCTCGAGCCCCTCGCACCGGCCGAGCTCGACGCGTATCGGAAGGGCGACCTGCTCGGCCGGATGGTGGGCGACGTCGAAGCGCTCCAGAGCCTCTACCTTCGCGGTCTCGGGCCACCGGTCGTGTGCCTCGTCGTCGCGGCGGCCGCCGTTGGGGTGTCTGCGGCGATCCTCCCGCAGGCCGCCGTGGTCCTGGCGTGCGGGCTCCTCGCAGGTGCCACGGTGGTGCCGCTCGTGGGATGGCGCCTGGGGCAGGCCGCAGCGGGTGCCGCCGCCGCCAAGGGATCGCTCAGCGCCGAGCTCCTGGAGGTGCTGGGAGGCGCTCCGGAGCTCGTCATGTGCAGCGCCGAGGCGGCCGCGATGGCTCGGCTCGGCGAGGTCGACCGAGCCGTGGTCCGGCTGTCCCGGCGGGAGGGTCTCGCAGCCGGGGTCACGGAGGGGCTGGGCATCGCGATCACCGGAGCGACGGTGGCCGGAGTCCTCGCGGTGGCGGTCACGCAGCGCTCGGCCGGCACGATCGACGGGGTGCTCGTCGCGACCCTGGCGCTGCTCTCCCTGGCGTCCTTCGAGGCGGTCAGCCCGCTTCCGCAGGCGGCACGCGAGCTCTCCGCGACGCTGGCGGCCGCGTCGCGGGTGCTCGACATCGCCGATCGCGAGCCGCGGGTCGGCGACCCGGCGCGGCCGGCGCCGATCCCCTCGGGGCGGCCCACATTCGCGCTGGAGCACGTCACCGCCCGCTACTCGGCCGACGGGCCGGCCGTTCTCGACGACGTGAGCCTCGCGCTCGCGCCCGGGCGCCGGGTGGCGCTCGTGGGACCCAGCGGGTCGGGCAAGACGACGGTCGCGAACCTGCTGCTTCGCTTTCTCGATCCGGCGGATGGGCGGGTCACGCTCGACGGGCGCGACCTGCGCGCGTACCGCCAGGAGGACGTCCGCCGCGTGCTCGCCGTTGCGGGGCAGAACGGTCACCTGTTCGCGACGACGATCAGGGAGAACGTGCGCCTCGCGAAGCCGGACGCGACGGACGCCGAGGTCGAGGAGGCGCTGCGGCTGGCGCGCATCTCGGACTGGGTCGCGACGCTCCCTGACGGCCTGGACACGCACGTCGGCGAGGAGGGCAGGTGGCTCTCGGCCGGGCAGCGCCAGCGCATCAATCTCGCCCGTGCGCTTCTGGCCGGAAGGCCGGTCGTCATCCTCGACGAGCCGACGGCCCATCTCGACTCGGCGACTGCCGAGGCGCTCATGGACGACGTCCTCGACGTGCTCGGCGAGAAGACGCTCCTTCTCATCACCCACCGCTCCGAGGGGCTCGAGCGCATGGACGAGATCCTCGAGCTCGACGGCGGCCGCGTCGTCGCCGGCGTCCGCCGCGGCGCGGCACCGGCTACGGCGGAGTGATGCCCCAGGCGCTCCGGAACGACTCGCCCGGCTCCAGGCGGATCACCCGGTCGCCGGTCCGGAACGCGTTCGGGGGGCACGTCATCGGTTCGATCGCAACGCTGCGGCGGTTGACGTCAGGCAGCGGATCGCCTGTGAAGACCATCAGGTAGGCGTAGGCCTCGTCGACCCAGAGCGTGAGCTTCCGGCTCGCGCCGGAGGCCCGGAGCTCCACCCGCGCCAGCCCGTCAGGGTCCCGCTCCAGATCGGTGAACGCGTGGTCGAGCCGCGTCCGTCCGATTCTTCGCGGCTGGGTGAAGTCGTAGTCCGTCCGGTCGACGGACAGCGAGCCGGCCGGGAGCCCGCGCTCATCGGAACGCAGCACGCTGCGCGCCGGGACGTGAAGGATCGCAGAGTCCACCGTCGCCCCTCCCACGGTCAGGTACGGATGCGCGCCCGCTCCGTACGGGCAAGGATCCGCTCCGACATTGGTGGCGGTCGTACACACGCGCAGCCCGGCCGGCAAGACGGTGTACTCGATGCGGATCGAGACGGCGAACGGATATCCCGGCTGCGGCTCGAGCAGGTGCTCCACGACGACCCGGTGCGGCTCGTGCTCGGCGACGGCCCACCGAGCGTCGCGGACGAGGCCGTGGATCGCGTTTCCGTGCTCCGGCTCGTTCAGCGGCAGCTGGTGGCGGCGTCCGTCGAACGCGTATGTCCCGTTCGCGATTCGATTCGGCCAGGGGATGAGGACCTGTCCCCGCCCGGAACGGCTCGGCTCCCCGGCGCGGAACCCGTCCAGGAGGTCGCGCCCCCCGGCCGAGTACGCGCGCAGCCCGCCCCCTCGCGTGACGACAACCGCACGCTGGTCGCCGGCCTCGATCTCCGCCTCGGAAACGACGGCCGCCGCGGCTCGAGCGCCTCCCCTCTCAGGCGAGACGCTCGAGGACACGATCGCCCACTCGGAGCGCGTTCGCCATCGCCGTCAGCGCCGGGTTCACGGCGCCGATGCTCGGGAAGATGCTCGTGTCGGCCGCGTAGAGGTTGTCGACCTCGTGCGCGCGGCAGTCGACGTTGAGCGCCGACGTCGCCGGGTCGTTCCCGAAGCGGCAGGTGCCGGCCTGGTGGGCGACGCCGGCGACCGGGATGTCGTTCGCCATGTAGGCGAAGCGGCGGAACAGGTGGTCGGGCTCCATGTGCAGATCGCCCGAGCATCCGGTGCAGCCGCTCGTGCAGACGCTTCTTGGGCTCGTCGTTCGTCGGCGTGTAGCTCAGGGTCAGCCGCCCCTGGCCGTCCAGCGTCACCCGGTTGTCCGGCTTGGGAAGATCCTCGGTCGAGAGCCAGAAGTCGATGGCATGTCGTGCGATCCGCTCGAGGCTCCAGTGGGGAGCGAGCCGGGTCTCGCCCGGCCGCTCGCCCCGGAACATGGGCGCCTGCGACTTCCCGACCATCTGGATGTTCCCGAGCGGGTAGTCGACCTCGTCGCTTCCGAAGTAGAAGTCGTTCACCCCGAGCGTCTTCTGGAAGATCGTCGGGTTCTCGTCACGCGAGAGCGCGAGCACCGCCGAGCTGTTATGGAACATGTAGTTCCGGCCGACCTGGTCCGAGCCGTTGGCGAGGCCGTTCGGGTGCCGGTCGTTCGCCGAGGCCAGGAGCAGACGGGCGGTGTTCGCGGCTCCGCACGCGAGGACGACGATGTGAGCGCCGATGCGCTCCGTCTCGCCGTCTCGCTCAACAACGACCTGCGTCACGGTCCGTCCGGCCGGATCCGTCTCCAGCCTGACCGCCTTGGCATTCGTGAGCAAGGTGACGTTGGGATGCTCGAGTGCGGGCCGCACGGCGCACACCTCTGCATCCGACTTTCCGTGCACGACGCACGGGAAGCCGTCGCAGTTCTGGCAGCGGACGCAGGCGCTGTGCGGCATGTCCTGCTCGGCGAGCCGGATGCCGCAGGGCGCGTGGAAGGGGTGGAATCCCGCGGCCGCGAGGTCGTCCGACAGCTGCTGGATCCGCGGCTCGTGCGAGACGGCCGGGAAGGGATACGGGGCGCTGGCCGGCGGGTCGGTCGGATCCTCGCCGCGCGCGCCGTGCACCTCGTACATCTGCTCAGCCTGCGTGTAGTACGGCTCGAGATCGTCGTAGGAGATCGGCCACGCCGGTGAGACGCCGTCGTGGTGCTGGAGCTCGCCGAAGTCCTTCTCCCGGAGCCGGTACAGCGCCGCCCCGTAGAGCTTCGTCGCGCCGCCGACGAAGTAGTGGATCTGCGGCTGGAACGCCGCGCCGCCGGCGTCGTACCAGGTCTCGGGAGAGACGTATCGATTCTCCACGAACACGTCCTGCGCCAGCCAGTTCTGGGGCTCGCGCGGCAACCAGTCGCCCCGCTCGAGCAGGAGCACGCGCCGCCCTGACGGCGCCAGGTGACGGGCGAGCGTCCCGCCGCCCGCGCCGGAGCCGATGATGATGACGTCGTAGTCGTCCATGTCAGTACTCCGCGAGCATCTCGGGGATGATGATCCGGGCAGCCGCCTCGATCAGGGCGAGGTGGGAGAACGCCTGCGGGAAGTTGCCGAGGTGGCGCCCGGTCGACGCGTCGAACTCCTCCGCATAGAGGCCGAGCGGCGAGGCGATCCGAAGCAGCCGCTCCATGAGGTCCCGGGCCCGCTGGAGCTCGCCGACGATGGCCAGCGCCGACACGAGCCAGAACGAGCAGATGACGAACGTCCCCTCCTTGCCGGAGAGGCCGTCGTCGGTCTCGCCGGTGCGGTAGCGCAGCACGAACCCGTCCTCGGTCAGCTCGTCGGCGATCGCCATGACGCTGGCCCGGAGGCGCTCGTCGTCGCCCGGGAGGAACCCGAAGATGGCGGCCAGGAGCGTCGAGGCGTCGAGCGCGTCCGTGTCGTAGTGCTGGCGCAGGACGCCGCGCTTATCGACGCCGTGCTCCAAGATGTCGGCCTTGATCTCTTCGGCGATCTCGGCCCACTTGGCGGCCTTCTCCGAATCGCCGCGGATCTCGGCCAGCTGGGCCGCGCGGTCGAGTGCGACCCAACACATCAGCTTGGAGGAGACGTAGTGCTGCGGTTTGCCGCGCGCCTCCCAGATGCCCTGGTCGGGATCCCGCCAGACACGGATCGCGCACTCGGTCTGCGCCTCCACGATGGGCCACAGCCGGCGGGGAAGCCGCGCGCTGTGACGGCTGTGGAGCAGGATCGAGTCGAGCACCGCGCCGAACACGTCGTTCTGGCGCTGGTCGAAGGCGCCGTTTCCGATCCGCACGGGCCGCGCGCCGGCGTAGCCGGAGAGCTCGTCCCGCGTCGACTCCGTCAGGTCTCGCCGGCCGTCGATGCCGTACATGATCTGAAGCGACCCGTCCTCGGTCGCCTCGACGTCGGCGACGAACTGCATGAACTCGTCGGCCTCCCAGTTGAGGTTCAGGTAGTGCAGCGCCTGGAGCGTGAAGGTCGTGTCGCGCATCCACGTGTAGCGGTAGTCCCAGTTGCGCTCGCCGCCCGGAGTCTCGGGGAGGGAAGTCGTGAGCGCCGCCACCGTGGCGCCGGTCGGCATGTATGTCAGCCCCTTGATGGTGAGCATCGAGCGCTGGATCGGGTCGCGGAACCCGTGGTCGGGAATGCGTGCCCGTCCCACCCATCCGCGCCAGAAGCGGACCGTCGCGTCGATCCGAGCGGCGGCGTCGTCGACGTCGGCCGAACCGGCGAGCTCCTCCGCCCACGACAGCGAGCAGAACGCCCTGTCGCCCGTTTCGAGCACGTGCCGCGCCCGGAGACGGCTTCCTTCGACGCCGAGCGCGAGATCCGACCGCAGGCGGAGGGTCTGGCCTGCGCCCGTCGCGTCTGCGGCGCTCCGACCCCCGTCCACGAGCGTCCACTCGGCGGGGGTGCGACCGTAGTCGAACACGGGCTCGCAGACGAGCTCCACCTCGACGCGCCCGTCGAGGCACTCGATGGTGCGCACCAGCAGATGGTCGGCGTCGTCGTCGGCGGGCGGACGGGTGTGCGGCGTGATCACGTCCTCGTGGTCGCGCGGACCCATCGTGAGCGCGTCGCGGACGACGATCCATCCGGTCGGCGTCTTCCACGTCGTCTCGAGCACGTTCGTCCCGGGCACGTACACCCGTGCCGTCGGGTGGGACACGCCGAACGGGCCGATCCGGAACGTCCCGGCCTCGCGGTCGAGCAGGCTGCCGAACGCGCTCGGCGAGTCGAAGGAGGGCGCGCAGAGCCAGTCGATCCCCCCGTCCGGCGCGATCAGCGCCCCCGTGTGGCAGTCCGACAGGAACGCGTAGTCCGCGATCGGCGTGAAGGGCGACGGCGCGGCGGCGCTCTGAGGCTGTGACGCCGATTCTTTCGTGACGGCGCTCATGACGCGATCCAGGGCTCGTGCCAGCGGCCGTAGCCGCGCAGCAACTCGTCCGCCGCGGCGGGCCCCCACGAGCCCGGCGCGTACGGATGGACAGGTGGCGGGTCGTCCAGGAGCGGCTGCATGACGCGCCACGTCTCCTCGACGCCGTCCTGGCGGGTGAAGCGGGTGGCGTCCCCGTTCATGGCCGCATGGAGCAGCACCTCGTAGGGCGTCGCGCCCTCGCCTCCCTCCTCGGCGAACTCCATGTCGAGCTCGATCGGCCCCGCGCCGCCGATGTCGGTCCGATGGGCGTCGACGACGATCCTGACCCCGGTGGACGGATCGAGCTTCACCACGAGCTGGTTCGGCTCGATCCGCTCGCGCTTGCCCCCGAACCCGAGCCTCGGCGATCGCTTGAAGACCATCCGCAGCTCGGTCTGGGTTACGGGAAGGAGCTTGCCCGTCCGGATGAAGAACGGGACGCCCGACCAGCGCCAGTTCTCGATCGAGAGCTTCAGTGCGGCGTACGTCTCGGTGGTGGAGTCGGGCGCGACCCCGTCGATGTCGCGATAGCCGTCGTGCTGTCCGCGGACGTAGCTGGCCGGGTCGGCCTCCTCGACGGCGTGGAACAGCGCGACCTGGCCGTCCTTGATCGTCCTCGGGTCGCCCGCGGACGGCAGCTCCATCGCGGCAGGCGGCGACGACCTGCATGAGGTGGTTGACGACGACGTCTCTGAGGGCGCCGACCGGGTCGTAGAAGTGGCCGCGGTCCGCGACGCCGAAGCTCTCGGCCATCGTGATCTGCACCGACTCGATGTAGTTCCGGTTCCAGATCGGCTCGAACATCGTGTTCTGGAAGCGCAGGTGCAGGATCTCCTCGAGCCCCATCTTCCCGAGGTAGTGGTCGATCCGGTAGAGCTGGGATTCGTCGATCGACGCGTGGAGCTCGTCGGCGAGCTCCTCGGCCGACGCCCGGTCGTGGCCGAACGGCTTCTCGACGACCACGCGTGCGTCCGCGGTCAGGCCTGCGTCGGCCAGGCCCTTGACGACCGTGCCGAACAGAAACGGCGGGATCTCGAGATAGAACACGGGGCTTTGCGCCCCACCGATTGCATCGCCGACCCGCTCGTACGTGCCGGCGTCGGCGAAGTCGCCCTCGACGTAGGACAGGCGCTCAGCGAGGCGGTCGAACACCTTCGGATCGAGCTTCTCTCCTGTCCCCTCGATCGAGTCGCGGGCCCGTTCGCGGAGCCGGTCGACGGTCCAGTTGTCGACCGCGACGCCGACGATCGGGCAGTCGAGCAGCCCGCGCCGCTCGAGCCGGTACAGCGAGTGGAAGGTCATGACCTTCGCCAGGTCGCCGGTGATCCCGAAGACCACGAGGACATCGGCCGGCCGGTTGCGGTGGCGCTCGGCGGATCTGCGGGCGGTCTGTGTCGTCGTCGCAGTGTTCGTCATCGTGTGTCCCCTCTCCAGGCCCGTGGTCGGGTCATGTGCGTGCTTTCGCGCCGCGCCCCGCCTTCGCGAGGTCGCGCTCGTCGGTCTCGACCGTGATCCGGCCGACGCGTTGGTGCGTCAGGCCGGCGCCGGCCCAGTCGACGATCGCCTTGGCGCGGTCCTCGTTGGTCGGCAAGAGCGCGAGGTGGACCGTGCCCCACGCCGCCTGGGCGGCCTTGCCCTTCATGGTCCTGCCGCGCATCGTCTGGAGCACCGCCGCCCCCCGGCCGATCGTCGCCATGGTGCCCTTGTCGCGGTATTTGAAGGGCTTGGGCTTCTTGCCCTCGATGCGGCGGGCGATGCTCTTTCCGGCGTGCTCTCCCGATTGGAGGGCGACCGAGCCGAGCTGTGGCAGAAGCTGCTCGGTCTTGGCGTCGGTGATCGCCGCGATGTCGCCGACCGCATACACGTCGGGGTGGTCGGCAACGGTGAGGTCTGGACCGACCGGGAGCCGGTTCCCGCGGGCCAGCTCCAGTCCCAGTGACTGAACGAGCTCGTTCCCCTGCAACCCTGCGCCCCACACGAGCGTGTGACGCGGCCAGCTCAGTCCCCGACCGCAGCGTGACACGCGTCGGGGTGATCGACTTCACGGCGTCGCCGAGGATCACCTCGACGGTCCGCTTCCGGAGCGCCTTCTCAGCGTACGTACGGATGCCCGGCTTGAACATCGGGAAGAGCTCGGCACCCGCCTCGACGAGGACGATCCGCACCTTCTCCTGTGGCACGGCCGGGTAGTCCTTCGCGAAGTCGGATCGGTAGAGCTCTGCGAGCGCGCCCGCGCTCTCGATCCCGGTCGGCCCTCCGCCCACGACGACCACGTTCAGCGCCCCGTCGTCGACGAGCGCGGGCTGCCTGTCCGCCGCCTCCCACCGCTCCAGGATGTGGTCCTTCAGGCGGACGGCGTCGGGGAGCGTGTACATCGGAAAGGCGTGCTCTGCGCCCTCTGTCCCGAAGAAGTTGACCTGGGCGCCGAGGCCGAGCACGAGATAGTCGTAGGTGAGCGGAGCGAGGTCGGCGAACTGCACCTCCCGTCGCTCGACGTCCACCGCCGTGACGTCTGTCTTCCGCACGGTGGTGTTCGCCTGCCTCTCGACGAGGTCGCGCAGCGAATGGCCGACGGCGGTCGACTCGAGCAGCCCCGTCGCGCACTGGTACAGGAGCGGCTGGAACGTGTGGTAGTCGTGCCGGTCGACGAGGACGACCTCGGCCTCGGCATCGCGCAGGCGCTGGGCGGCGCCGACACCCGCGAAGCCCCCGCCCAGAATGACGATGCGCCGGCGTCCCTGCCGGCCCTGTCTCGGCCCGTCCGCCATCTCGGTCAAGCCAGCGTAGGTATCGCCACGACACCGGCCTCATCCCATGAGGACGATCGTCACGATCCGGACGCCGGCCGCGGCCTCTCACGCCGGGTTGGCGCGCTCGGATTGACAGATTCCGCACGCTCGGGCAGACTGCCTCTGCTCGACACGCCTTAGGGGGGCACGGAATGAGGATGAGGGGCACGATCGCGACGTTCGCCGCTGCCGTGGGCATGGCGCTCGTCTGGGCGCCGCCGGCGTTTGCGACCATCGCGCCGGCGCCTGACTCGACGTGGCAGACCAACGGGCGCGTTGTCGCGATCGCCGTGAGCGGCAACACGGTGTATCTGGGCGGCACGTTCACGGAGGTCGAGGACCACACGGGCCAGACGGCCGTCCGAAACCATGTCGCCGCCTTCAACCTCTCGACCGGCGCGGTGACGTCGTGGGCGCCGAACGCCTCGGGCGCCGTCCGCGCGATCGTCGTCTCGGGCTCCACCGTCTACCTCGGCGGCGACTTCACGACGATCGACGGGAAGAACCGCAAGCGGCTGGGGTCGGTGACCACGGCGGGCGTCGTGACGTCCTTCAAGGCACAGGCCAACGCGAGCGTCTTCGGGCTCACCATGATCGGGTCGACTGTCTACGCCGGCGGCAGCTTCACGACGATCAACTCCACGGCGCGCACGCGGCTCGCCGCGGTGAACGGCACCACCGGTGCGCTCGTCTCGGGCTGGACGCCCGCGGCCGACAATGAGGTGACGTCGCTGGCCGCGGCGACCGACGGCTCGAAGGTCTTCGCCGGAGGCCTCTTCACCCATATCGGCTCGTCGTCCCAGAACCACGTCGCGGCGCTCAACCCGTCGACCGGCGCGACGCTGTCGTGGTCGTACCACCCGACCTATCCCGTCGAGGGCATGACCGCGACGTCGTCGACCCTCTTCCTGGCGGGCGGCGGCAGCGGCGGCCGGGTCGGGGCGCTCAGCGCCTCGAGCGGCGCGCGGCTCTGGGAGATCTCCGTCGACGGCAACGTGCAGGGCGTGGCGGTCACGGGCTCCGAGCTCGTCGCCGGCGGCCACTTCGACAACGTCTGCGACCCCGGCACGAACTGCCAGAACCCGGTCGTGCGCCACAAGGTGCTCGCCGCCAACGTGACCACCGGCGCGCTCGACACCGGCTGGCACCCGAGCGTGAACAGCTCGCTGGGTGTGTTCGGCGTCGCGGCGACCTCGGCCAAGGTGATGATCGGCGGCGACTTCACCAAGGCCGGCGGGCTCGACCAGGCGCACTACGCGCAGTTCTCCGTCACGTAACGGGGACACCGCTGCGATATACGGTGAGGCGTGGCTGTGGCCCGCCGTCTGCTGCTCGACTCGCGTGCCCCGCTCGCCTGGGGCCGCCTTGCGCTGCTGATCCGGCTCGTCGCCGGAGCGATCTTCCTCGGATTCTCTCTCGGGAAGTTCACGCGCCACGGCGCCGAGTCGGCGGCGCTCGACCGCTACGGCCTGCCGTTCCCCGACGCGTTCACCTACGCGGTTGGGGTCGTCGAGCTCCTCGGCGGCGTCATGCTCGTGCTCGGCCTGGGAACGCGGATCGCGGCGCTGGCGCTGGCCTGCGACATGGTGGGAGCGATCACGACGGCCGGCCGCGTGGAGGGCGGGCCCGTGCACCTCGGGCTTGCGCCGGTTCTCCTCGTGATGATGCTGCTCCTTCTGTGGATAGGTCCAGGAGACCGCTCGCTCGACCGCCGGCTCCTGACCTGGCGCCGACGGGACGCGCAGCGGCCCTAGCGGCGTATGCCTGGCAAGCGAAGGAGGTCGACGATGAGGGTCAGGGTTGCTCTGGTCGCGTTCGGGATGGTGCTGCTCAGCGGGGGGACGGCATATGCCGCCGACGGGGCCGTCGCCGGCGCCGGCCGTGGGAGGGGCGGGCGTCGCCCTGGGCACGCTGCGCTACGTCGCCCTGCCCGCCGCTCGTGGGACCACGATCGCCGAGATCGACCGCCAGACCGGGGCCGTCGAGCGGTTCACGCAACTTCGGGGTCATTGGGGCGTCCCGCTCGTTACCTGGAGCAACGACGCGGGCGGCATCAGCGCCGACGGCGGGCGGCTCGTGCTCCAGGAGCGGCCGAACGGCGCCGTGCCGACACGCAGCCGGTTCGCGATCATCGACCCCGGCACCATGCGGGTGCTCGGACGGCTCGCCTTCAAGGGGTCGTACTCGTTCGACGCGATCTCGCCGGATGGGCACTGGCTCTACCTGATCGAGCACGTGTCGAGCCGCAACCTCACCCGCTACTCGGTGCGGGTCTACGACCTTCTGAACCATCGCCTCGTGCCCGGCAGCATCGTCGACAAGACCGAGCCGGACGAGCGCATGGCCGGGATGCCCATCCAGCGGCTGTCGACGGCAGACGGCAGATGGGCCTACACGCTCTATCAGAAGCCGAGGGGCGCGTACTTCGTCCATGCGCTCGACACCGCCACCCTGACCGCCCACTGCATCGACCTGCCCGGGAATTTCGAGCAGCACCGGGCATCTGAGCCTGTCGCCGGACGGAGCCCGGCTGCGCTGGTTCCACGCCCCGCGAACGATCGTCATCGACACGCGAACGTTCAATGTCGTTCCGGCGGCGCCGCCCCAGGCCGCTCCGGCGGCCCCTCGTCACCACGACGGCACGGGCGGCACTGACCGCGGCCGGCTGACTGCCGGCGCCGTCCTCGTGGTGCTGCTCGCCGCGTCCGGCGCGGCGTTCGCCGTCAGACGGCGGCGGCCAGCTCGCGGGGGATCAGGCGGGGCTGCGGCGGGGGCACCATCTGGCCCTTGAGCATCGGGCGGAACGTGGGACAGGGTTCCGAAAGGCGCAGAGCGCACAGGTTCGTCTTGCGAAAGTAGCAGTCGTCGCAGGTAACGCAGCGCGCCTTGGATGCCACAGTCAGTTCTCCCCCTGGATGGCGATTCCGGTGACGGTTCCGGAGCGCAGCAGTCTATGTAGGCGGCGGCGGAGAATCCACCGTTGCCCAGACTGAATTCCCGCTAAATCGGGGAAACCTTCGCACGGGCCGCGAGCATCAGGCGGGAGGGAGATGGCGCACGACGTCGAGCGCCTGCGAGAACGTCTTGACCCCGATCACCCGCAGCCGACCGTCGGCGGCCTTCCGCGCCGCGGCGACGTTGTCTACCGGGACAATGAACGTGTCGGCGCCGGCCTCGATGGCTCCGAGCGCCTTCTGCTTGGCGCCTCCGATCGTGCCGACGTCGCCGAAAAGGTCGAGCTCCCCGGTCGCCGCGATCCGGTGGCCGTGGAGCAGCGACCGCCCGCTCATGCTGTCGTAGATCTCGAGCGCGAACGCCAGGCCGGCCGACGGTCCGCCGATGCCGTGAATCGTGTAGCGGACGTGGACGGGGATGCTGCCGACCCGGACGGCGTCGCCGATCGTGACGCCGATGATGGCGCGGTGCTTGCCGTCGGTGCTCGAGACGGTGCGCAGGTGCTTCGTGCCGCCGTCGCGGAACGTGTAGTCGGCGGTGTCCCCCGGCGAGAGGCCCTTCGTGGCCGTCGTGACGTCGCCCTCCGTCCGCACCGGGTGCCCGTCGACGGCGGTGATGACGTCGCCGGGGCGGACGCCGGCCTGCGCCGCCGGGAAGCCCCTCGAGACGCTGTAGATGAGGGCGCCGAGCCGGGCGATCTTGACCGGCTTTCCGAGCGCCCGCTCGGCGACCACCTCGGCCGTCTTCTGGGAGTCGGCCATCGCCTGGAAGTCCTGGTGCACGCGCTGGGTCTCGCTCACGCCGGGGGCGCGGAGGTCGCGGACCGGGATGAGATCGGCGCCGTCCTGGAGGTGCCGCCCCCAGAACTCCTCGAGCTTGTTCGCCTCGATCTCATGGACGTCGACGAAGTAGAACCCGCTCCGGCCGGCCGGGGGCTTCCCGCCGGGCACGTGGACGTAGTCGACGGCCGGGTGCGCCTCGTCGGGCCAGAACACGTAGTACCCCGAGGGAGTGGCCATCGCCCACGCCAGCCCGGCGAGGACGAGGACGAGCACGCCCGCGAGCACGGCGGCGAACGGCCGGCGCAGGAACCTCATCCGGCCACCGCCAGCGCGCCGGCCAGCGAGCCGACCGCGACCGCCGCGACGCCGAGCGCTGAGAGGACGCCGAGCCGCCCGTAGGCCAGGTGGCCGCGGCCGTACCCCGAGAGGGCGAAGCCGACCAGACCGCCGCCGATCAGGCCGCCCACGTGGCCACCGACCGAGATGCCGGGGATCGCGAACGTGATCAGGAGGTTGACCACGATGAGCCCGCCGATCGAGCCGCCCAGAAGGGACATGCCGCGCTGGCGCTCGAACACGAAGAGCGCGCCCATGAGGCCGAAGATCGCGCCCGACGCGCCCACCGTCGGCGCGTGCGGCGTCACGAGGAGGGCGCCGAAGCTCCCGGCGAGCGCCGAGACGAAGTAGACGGCGGCGAACCGCACCGGGCCGGCGTAGCGCTCGAACACGCCCCCGATCAGATAGAGCGCGTACATGTTGAACGCGAGGTGGAGGAGGCCGTAGTGGACGAACGCGGCGGTGATCAGGCGGTAGTCCTCGCCGCGCGCCACGGCCGGCCCGAAGAGCGCCAGCTCGGCCCCGAGCGGCTTCAGCTGGCCGCCCCCCATTCCGAAGCCGCCGCCGCCGATGTTGTTCGTGAGCGGCAGCATCACGATGTTGATGGCGATGAGGGCGTAGGTGACGTACGGCTCGCGTGACATCATGAATCCCGGCCGGCGGATGCGGGAGCGTCCGCCGCACTCGGGGCAGCGAATACCCACCGGCGTCGACACCATGCACTCGGGGCAGATCGGCCGCCCACAGCGGGCACAGCGGACGCCCGTCTCACGGTCGGAGTGGCGGTAGCAGGTCTCCACGCTCACATGCTAGGCGCGGGCCATGAGCCGGAAGTGTGACTACCAGACACCGCGGAGGGCGCCGCCGTCGACAGGCAGCACGACCCCCGAGATGTACGCCGCCTGCTCCGAGCACAGGAAGACGACGGCGGCGGCGATCTCCTCGGGCTTCCCCATCCTCCCGACCGGAATCGTCGCGATGTCCTCGGCCTCGGCGGCGGCCGGGTCGGGCCGGGCCTCCCAGAGCTCGCGCATCCGGCCGGTCGCGACCTTGCCGGGCGCGATCGTGTTCACGGTGATGCCGTCGCGGCCCAGCTCGTGGGCGACCGTCTTGGCCCACCCGAGGACGCCGGGCCGGATCGCGTTCGAGAGGATGAGGTGCGGGATCGGCTCGCGCACCGACCACGACGTGATGTTGACCACGCGCCCGCTCCCGCTCGCGCGCAGGTGCGGCAGCGCCAGCCGTGTCAGCCGGACGACCGAGCGCAGCGAGAGCTCGAACGCGTCGGCCCAGGCCTCGTCCGGTGTCGACTCGAACGTCCCGGGCGGCGGGCCGCCGGCGTTGTTGACGACGATGTCGAGCCGGCCGCGGGCGGCGACCGTCTCGTTCACGAGCCGCTCGAGCACGGACGGGTCGCGCACGTCGCCGGCGATCGCGATGGCCCCCGGGATGCGGGCCGCGGACTCCTGGAGGCGCGCGTCGTCGCGAGCGCACATCGTGACGGCGCAGCCCTCGGCGGAGAGCGCCTGGGCGATGGCGAGGCCCATCCCCGCCGACGCGCCGCCGACGATCGCCGCTTTCCCCTCGAGCCCCAGATCCATCGAGCGGAACGTAGTCGATCAGCCGCGGCTCCGTGCCCGACCCGCCGGTACGATCCTGCGCGTGGGACACATGTCCGAGCGCCTGCGCCGCCGGGCCCGCCTCGCCACGGCGGGCGCCCGCCGCCTGCCCGACTTCCTCGTGATCGGCGCCCAGCGCGCGGGTTCGACGTCGCTCTTCGCGCAGCTCTGCGCACATCAGGGAGTGGCCAGCCCGAGCCACAAGGAGATCCACTACTTCGACCTCCAGAGCTTCCGCGGCCGGCGCTGGTATCGCAGCCATTTCCCGCCGGTCGCGTCGTCTCGCGGCCGCATCACCGGCGAGGCGAGCCCCTACTACCTGTTCCACCCGGCCGTGCCGGCCCGCGTCGCCGTGGCCCTTCCCGAGGTGCGCCTGATCGCGCTCCTGCGCGATCCCGTCGCCCGCGCCTACTCGCACTACCAGCTCTCGGTCCGCGACGGACACGAGACGCTCGGCTTCGATGAGGCGTTGCGGGCCGAGCCCGAGCGCCTGGCCGGCGAGGAGGAGCGGCTCTTGGCCGACGGCGCCTACCGAAGCGACGCCCATCGCCACCAGTCCTACGCGGCCCGCGGGGCCTACGCCGAGCAGCTGCGCCGGTGGCACTCGCACGTCGCGCCCGAGCGGCTGCTCGTCATCTCGAGCGAGGAGCTCTTCGCAGATCCAGCCGGGACGGCCGCCGCCGTCCTCGAGTTCCTCGGCCTGGACGCCGACGCGGTCCCGCCGCTCCCGGTGCGGAACCAGCGCCCGTATCCGCCGATGAGCGATGAGGCCCGGTCGCTGCTCGAGGCGCGGTTCGAGGAGCCCAACCGGCAGCTGTATGAGCTGGTCGGCCGCGACCTCGGCTGGTCGCGGCCGCGGCCGGTGGCCGCCCGGTGAACATCCTCTGGGTCATCGTCGACTGCCTGCGGGCGGACAAGCTGGCGGAGCCGCGCGATGAGTGGCCGGCGGCGTCGCGGCTGGTCGCCGAGGGCACCGCGTTCACCGCGTGCTACTCGACCTGCCCGACGACGACGCCGGCGTTCACGTCGATGTTCACGGGCCGGTATCCGACGTCGCACGGCGTCCGCGGCCTGCGCGGCACCCGCCTCGCCGAGTCGATGCCGACGGTGGCCGAGCGGCTCTCCGGCGCCGGCTACACCACCTGGTGCTCGGTCACCGGCCCGCTGCTTCAGACGGTCGGGACGTTCCGCGGCTTCGAGGACGTCGAGTACCGCGAGGCCGGCGACCGCTCGGTGCACTCCGAGTTCGGGACACGGGCGCTGGCACGGGTGGCGCAGCTCGAGATGGCGGAGCGTCCCTACCTGGCCGTGCTTCACATCTGGGACGTCCACATGCCCCGGCGCTATCCGGCGAGCTTCGACCGCCGCCGGTGGGGTCGCGACGCCTACGAGCGCGCGATCGCGGGCCTCGACCCGTGGCTCGGGACGCTGCTCTCGCTGGCGGGCGACTCGACGCTCGTCGTCTTCACCGGCGACCACGGCGAGAACACGCGGCTCGAGCCGCACACGCTACGCACGCAGGAGCTCCACCGGCGGGCCGTCCGCCGGCTGCCGGTCATCCCGTGGGCCCAATGGACGCTGACGCGGGGGGCTCGCTCGGACTCCAAGCGGCTGCTTCAGACCGCGCCGCGGCACCTGTGGGGCCACGGCCAGACCCTGTTCGAGCCGCTCGTGCGCGTCCCGCTCGTCGTTCGCGGAGCGGGCGCCGTCCCGGGCGTGCGGCGGACGCCCGTGAGCCACATCGATCTCGCGCCCACCCTGCTCGAGTTGGCGGGGGCCGACGCCGGGGCCGGCTGGCAGGGCCAGAGCCTGGCCGGCGCGATCCGCTCCGGCGGCGAGCCGCCCGCCCGGCCCGTGGCCATGGAGATCGCCGGCGAGCCCAAGATGCCCCCGGTCCGCCAGCGCGCGATCCGCGACGGCCGGTACAAGCTCATCACGTCGTTCGACGACCCGCGCTGGGTCGACGCCCTCTACGACCTCGAGGCCGACCCCGGCGAGCGCCGGAACCTGGCCCGGCGCATGCCCGACGTCGCCGACCGGCTGCGGGCGACGCTGCGGAGCCTGGTCGCCGAGGAGGCCGAGACCGTCGCAATCGCGGGCGACGAGGACGAGGAGATCGCCGATCGCCTGCGGGAGCTGGGCTATCTCTAAGCGGCGATTGCTGCTAGGGTGTGAGTGACCTGGAGTCGACCAAAGGAGGCGGACAGATGATGACGACTGATCGAGCAGCCTCCCGGCGCCGCACCGCCTGACTCCGGTTCTCGTCTCTCATCGTTCCTGAGTCGGGCCCGCCGGCGCCCGCAGCGCTGTCCATTCCCAACTCAGGAGATCCGCGTTGAACATCGCATCTCTCGGCTGGGGCGACGCCCTCGCCGAGACATTCCAGGAGCACGCCGACGCCGGCCTTCGCCCCGGCCGCGTCGCGATCCAGCACCGGGGCGCATACGTCCTCCTCAGCGAGGAGGGCGAGGTGTGGGCCAACGTCAGCGGCCGGCTCCGCCATGCCGCCGACTCGACCGCCGAGCTCCCCGCCGTCGGCGACTGGGTGGCGTACGACCTGCCCGCCGGTGCCGAGCGGGCGGCCGTCCATGCCATCCTGCCCCGCCGGTCGGCCTTCCGCCGGAAGCAGGCCGGGTTCGAGACCGCCGAGCAGGTGGTCGCCGCCAACGTCGACGTCCTCTTCCTGGTGACGTCGCTCAACCAGGACCTGAACGTCCGGCGCATCGAGCGCTACATGACGCTGGCCTGGGAGAGCGGCGCCGACCCGGTGGTCGTGCTCACGAAGGCCGACCTGTGCCCCGACGTCGAGCCGTCCCTTGCGCTGGTCGAGTCGGTGACGTTCGGCGTTCCCGTTCACGTCACCTCCGCGCTGACCGGCGCCGGGTTCGACGACGTCCGCGCTCATCTGGACGGCGGGCGCACGGGCGCGGCGGTGGGCTCGTCCGGCGTCGGCAAGTCCACCCTCATCAACGGGCTCTGCGGCGAGGAGCGGCTCGCAACGCGCGAGATCCGAGACGACGGCCGCGGCCGCCACACCACCACCCACCGCGAGCTGATCGTCCTGCCCGGCGCCGGCTGCGTCATCGACACGCCGGGCATGCGCGAGCTCCAGCTCTGGGACTCGGCTGAGGGGCTCGAGCGGGCGTTCGAGGACGTCGACGCCGTGATCGCCGAGTGCCGGTTCTCGGACTGCGCCCACGACACCGAGCCGGACTGCGCCGTGCAGGCGGCGCTCGCGGATGGAAGCCTCGACACCGAGCGCTTCCAGAGCTACCAGAAGCTCCAGCGTGAGCTCCACTATCTCGAGATCCGCCACGACGCCCGCGCCCGCTCCGAGGCGCGCAAGCGCTGGCGGGCAGTCAACAAGGAGGCCAGGGCGCGGGCGCGGCCGTAGCGCGCCCGCTGAGGGAAGGAGACGCGATGGAGGACTACGACCCGGTCAAGAGCTTTCTGGGCGAGGCGGCCGAGCAGTACGACCGCCACCTGCGAGGCGACGAGGACGAGGCGGTGGCCTTCCTCGCCGAGCTGGCCGGCGACGGCCCGGCGCTCGAGCTCGCGATCGGCACCGGCCGGATCGGGCTCCCGCTGGCGGCCCGCGGCGTCGCTCTCGAGGGCATCGACCTCTCGCCCGACATGGTGGCGCAGCTTCGCAAGAAGCCGGGAGGGGAGCGACATCCCGGTGACGATCGGCGACTTCTCCGAGGTGCCCGTCTCGGGCAGCTACCGGCTGATCTACGTCGTCTACAACACCTTCTTCAACCTGCTCCACCAGGAGGAGCAGGTGCGCTGCTTCGAGAACGTGGCCGCGCATCTCGCCGACGGCGGGTCGTTCGTGATCGAGGCTCGCGTGCCGGGGCACATCAACGGGCTGCGCGAGAACCAGTACGTGGACGCCGAGGAGGTCGGGGTCGACGAGGTGTGGCTCGACGTCGCCAGGTACGACCCGGTCTCCCAGCGCCTCGAGGAGACCCACGTGTCACTCAGCGTCGAGGGCGGCGTGCGCCTCTTCCCGATCGTCACCCGCTACTGCTACCCGAGCGAGCTTGACCTGATGGCCCGGATCGCAGGGCTGCGGCTGAAGGAGCGGTGGGGAGGGTGGAACCGCGAGCCGTTCGACTCGCGGAGCATTCTGGCCGTGTCCGTCTACGGGCGGTGACGGAGCCCGGCGCGGATCGCACGATCGTGTGCATATCCGGCGTCGGCGGGTCGCCGGGCGAGTGGAACGCGGTGGCACCGCGGCTCGGCCGCCTCGCGTGCGTCGCCACGATCATCCCGGCGAGCGGCTCGATGGTCGTCATCGGACACTCGGAAGGCGGCGTGGGGGCGCTCCGGATCGCGGCCGCGCAACCCGGCCGTGTCGACGCGGTCGTGCTTGTCGGTGGGTTCTTCCCCCCGGCGCGTGCCGGGCGCTCGCTGCCCGCCGCCGTGCTCGATTACGGTCGGCATCGCGTGCTGTACCTGCGCGATCTGGCAGCTCGTGGGCGCCGGCCCAGCCCTTCGCGGCGCGGACTCGGTCAGATGGCGTTGGTCGCGCGCCTCGGCCTGCGGCCCGCAGCCTTTCACCGCCTCGCGGCCGCCGTTCTCTGCCCCGTTCTCGTCATCCACGGCGACCAGGACCACGTCGTGCCGATCGCGTTCGCGCGCGCGGCGGTTGCCGCTCACCCGAGCTGGACGTTCATGGAGCTCCGCGGTATCGGCCACCACCCGCACCGTGACCAGCCGGCGGCATTCGCGGATGCGACTTCGGAGTGGCTTGGAACGGCGCTGTGACGACGGGCTCAGGCAGTCGCCGGTTCCGTCGCCGGCGCTGCGTCTTCCCAATATCGGTTGAGGGAGCGCTGAACTTTCACGAACCAGACGATCGCCGGAATGATCAGGATCGCACCGGGAAACAGCCAAAGACCTGTCCAACCGGTCATCGGAGGCTCCAGACCGGCATTCCGGTACATCTTCCCGACCTCGGACGGGATCACGAACGCGCTCACGGGTGAGATCAATATCCAGATGACAAGTCCGAGCACTCCCCCGAGACCGTCTCCGGTGTGCTGCTTCATCTCCTCCTGGGTCTTGAACACCCAGTACCAGCCGTAGAGGCCGAGGGTGACGATATACAGCAGGATCCCGAAGCCGACACCGCGGGGCTGCCCGCGGGGACCGGTGTTGGCGGACATAGTCACCGGCGGCCAGACTAGCACGGTGCTGGTGCCGATCGGCCGCGCCGCCGCGGTCAGGGGAGATCGCTCTCCCATCGGGACATCTGCCACGGAGCCCCCGGGCGGCCTCCGACCGCGAGGATCGATGTGCCGTCGGCCGTCGCACGTGCGCTTCGGATCAGCGCCGGGTCGCGCACGAACACCAGCGTGCCGGCGGGGGCGTCGATCGCTTCGCCGTCCACCGTGAAGACCGCGTGTCCGCTCATCACCGCGAACAGCTCCTCATGGCCGTCCGTGCGGTTGACCTCGTCGTCGCGCTCGTGATGCGGCTCCACCATCTCATCGCCCGCGTTCCCCGTGATCCCGTTCACGCCGAACGACCGGATGTCGAAGTGCCGGCGGACGAGGTGGAAGTCGCCGTCCGTGGCGTCCGGATAGCTGGGGTCGACCTCTGTGACCACGGCGACGTCGGCAAGGCGCACGGCACCGAAGGGCGCTCTGCGCGGGTCGTTCATGGGGCAACCTTATACGCTGGGCACGAACCGAAACCGGGAGTGGATATGCCAGCAAAGGGGCTGCATCACATCGATCTCGCGGTCAGCGACGTGGAGCGCTCGCTCGCCTTCTACCTCGACCTTCTCGGCCCGCTTGGCTGGCATGTGACCAGGCGATATCCGACCTACCGGGGCACCGAGGAGGTCGTCTACCTCGGAACGGCCGAGCCGAACGCGCCCTACGACCCGGGCGGGGTCGGACTGCGACCGGCCGACGGCGGCGCTCACCGGTACTACGGCGTCGGCGTCGAGCACATCGCGTTCGAAGTCGACACGAAGGCTGAGGTCGAGGACGCGCACGCCCGCGCAAAGGCATCGGGCGCGACGATCCACTTCCCGCCCGAGGAGGACAGGGACGAGCCGGGCTACTACGCGTTCTTCGTGTTCGATCCGGACGGCATCCGGATCGAAGTGTTCTCCTGGACGCCGGCCCAGGGGTAGGAGCGCGCGTGCATGCTCGTCGTCACACCGGCGCCTCCTCCTCCTGCTCGACCTCGAGCTCCACGGCCTCGTCGATCCGCTTCCCGCGGCGCGGGCGGCGCATGTCGGCGAGAAGCTGGCCGATCCGGCGCCGCTCGCCGGGGCTGAGGACGCCCGTCAGCATGAGCGCGAGCGGGAACGCGGCCAGGAGCGCGAGCCGGGCGGGGATCCCGACCCATCCGGTCGCCGGCACGACCTCGGCGGACAGCAGCAGAAACACCGATGCCACGCCCGCTGTCCGGAACACGCGCCCCCAGTCGTGCGAGACGGGGTAGCCGGCCTGGGCGTTGGCGAAGCCCAGCCCGGCGAGCGCCGCGTAGCCCACGACCGTCGAGACGCCCGCCCCCACGATTCCCCAGGCCGGGATCAGGAGGAAGTTGAGGCTGATGTTGATGCCGGCGGCGGCGCCGTTCACGACCGGCGTCAGCTTCGTCCGCTTCGAGCGGTTGACGCCGATCGAGAGGATCATGTAGGCGCCGTAGAGCGCGGAGCCGGCCGTGAGCAGCGGGACGACGGGCGCCGCCCCCCACCACTCGTGCGGCATGAGCAGGTGGATGTAGGGCGGAGCGAAGAGGCTCATCGCGACGACGGCCCAGGCGATCAGCGCCGACCAGTACGAGAAGACGGCCCGGTAGGTGCGCTTGGCCTCGTCCTCGTCGGTGAACGAGTTTGCGAAGGGCACCCAGGCCGTCTGGAACGCCGCGATGGGGAGCATGATCCCGAGCGAGATCTTCGAAGCGGCCGAGTACGACCCGAGCTCCTTCGGCGACGCCAGGTTGATCACCTGGAAGCGGTCCGCCAGGTTGAGTGCCCAGAGCGCGAGCCCGGCCGGCATGAGCGGCAGCGAGAAGTCGAGCATTCGCCGCAGGAGCGACCGGTCGAGTGCGAGCGCGACCGTCTCGCGGCGGGCGTACAGGAGCAGGACGTAGGTGATGTACGTGCCCGAGAAGTTGCCGAGCATGATGCCGGCCGCGCCCTGGTCGAGCGGGATCACGAGCACGATCGAGAGCACGACCGTGAGGGCGACGTTGATGAGCGAGTAGACGACGAACGCCGTCGGCCGCTGCTCGATCCGGTAGATCCCGGCGAGGATGTCGAAGTTCATCGACACCCACAGGCCGAATGCGCCGATCACGACGAGCTCGCGGCTCGAGCTGAGCGCGTCGGCGAGCGGGTTGATCGCAAGCAGGCACAGCACGAGGCCGACCGTCGACATCGCGAGGACGGCGGTGAAGGCCGTGCGGATCGTGCGGGCCCGGGCGTCGGGCTCGCGATGGTCCCAGCAGAACCGGAACATCGCCGTCACGAGCCCCATCCGGAGGACGACGGCGGCGACGGCCACGAACGCCATCACCTGCTCGACCTCGCCGAACTGGGCCTGGTTCACCCGGTGGGTGTAGATCGGCAGGAGGAAGATGCCGACGAGCTTCGAGACGAGCCCGCCGAGGCCGTACACGAACGAGTGCCGGGCGAGCTGGCGCAGCCGCCCGCCCGTACCGGTCACGCGCTCGTCACCCATGTGTCACGCGGACCGTACGGGGACTGTCCCCGTCACAGCCCCATGACGGCGATCAGCTCGCGGACGGCGGAGGCCGAGCGCTCGAGCTCGGCCCGCTCCTCCGCCGAGAGGTCGATCTGGATCACTTCCTCGAGCCCGGCCGAGCCCAGCCGGCAGGGGACGCCCATGAAGAGGCCGTCGAGGCCGTACTCGCCCTTGAGAAGGGCCGCGCACGGCAGCACCCGCTTCTGGTCGTGGACGATCGAGTCGACCATCTCGCAGATCGACGCCGACGGGGCGTAGTAGGCCGAGCCCGACTTCAGAAGCTTCACGACCTCGGCGCCGCCGTCGCGCGTCCGCTGGACGATCTCGGACAGCCGCGGGGCCGGGATCAGGTCGGCGATCGGGATGCCGGCAACGTTCGTGTAGGACGTGACGGGCACCATCTGGTCGCCGTGCCCTCCGAGGACGAACCCGGTCACGTCGCGCACCGACACGCCGAGCTCCCAGGCCAGGAACGTCCGGAACCGGGCCGTGTCGAGCACGCCCGCCATGCCGAACACGCGCTCGCGCGGGAAGCCCGACTCGGTCGCTGCGACCTGGCACATCGCGTCGAGCGGGTTCGTGACGACGATCAGGATCGCGTCGGGCGAGTGCTCGACCAGGTTCCTGGTCACGTCGGCCACGATCGCCTGGTTCGTCCGCAGCAGGTCGTCGCGGCTCATGCCCGGCGTCCGTGCGCGGCCCGACGTGACGATGCAGATGCTCGACCCGGCCGTCTCCTCGTAGCCGTTCGTGCCGACAACCGTCGGCTCGTAGCCGATGACGGGGCCGGACTGGTTCAGGTCGAGCGCCTTGCCCTGCGGCAGCCCCTCGACGATGTCGACGAGCACGACGTCGGCGTAGTCGCGCTCGGCGAGGCGCTGGGCCGTGGTCGCGCCCACGTTCCCGGCACCGACGACGGTGATCTTCGTGCGGCTCATGCAGCGCCCCCCAGCTTGTCGATGATCGCGTCGGCCACGTCGGACGTGCCCACGGCCGTGGGGTCGTCGGGCGACGGCTTCATGTCGTAGGTGACCGAACGGCCCTCGGCGATGACCGCCGCGATGGCGGCCTCCAGCCGATCGGCGGCGTTCGCCTCCTCGAGATGGCGCAGCATCATGACCCCCGAGAGCATCATCGCGATCGGGTTCACCCGGTTCTGGCCGGCGTACTTCGGGGCGGAGCCGTGCGTCGGCTCGAACACCGCGGCGTCGATCCCGAAGTTTCCTCCCGGCGCGACGCCGAGTCCTCCGACGAGGCCGGCGCCGAGGTCGGAGACGATGTCGCCGTAGAGGTTCGGGAGCACGAGGACGTCGTACAGCTCGGGCTTCTGCACGAGCTGCATGCACATGTTGTCGACGATCCGGTCCTCGAACTCGACGTCGGTGTTCTCGGCGGCGACCTGGCGCGAGACCTCGAGCCACAGGCCGTCTGTGTGCTTCATGATGTTGGCCTTGTGTACCGAGGTCACCTTCCGGCGGCCCGTGCGGCGGGCGTAGTCGAAGGCGAACTCGACGACGCGACGCGTGCCGGCCTCCGAGATGGGCTTGATGGAGATCCCGGTGTCGTCGCGCAGCCGGACGCCCGCGGCCCGCTCGATCGCGGCCGCGATCTGGAGCGCACCGTCTGACCCGCGCTCGAACTCGATCCCCGCGTAGAGATCCTCGGTGTTCTCGCGCACGATCACGAGGTCGACCGGGGTGTCGGCGTAGCGGGTGCGAACGCCGGGGTACATCTTGCACGGTCGCACCTGCGCGTACATGTCGAGCGCCTTCCGAAGGCCGACGTTCACCGAGCGGAATCCCGAGCCGACCGGCGTGGTGATCGGGCCCTTGATCGCGGTGCCGTTTCGGCGGATCGAGTCGATCACGGCGTCGGGCAGCGGGTTCCCCCCGTGCTGCTCCATGACGTCGGCGCCGGCGTCCTGCACGTCCCACTGAAACGCCACGCCGGTGGCCTCGAGCACGCGCCGGGTCGCCTCGGCGATCTCAGGCCCGGTGCCGTCTCCGGGTATCAGCGTCACAGGGTGGGACACAGGGGCGGAGCGTACAAGACGCTACGGGCTAGGATGTCAGCATGGCCGACAAGGGCGGACTCGAGGGCGTCGTCGTCGCCCGCAGCAGGCTGTGCTCGATCGACGGCCAGAACGGCGTCCTTGTGTACGGGGGCTACGACGTGGGCGACCTCGCAGAGCACTCCTCCTACGAGGAGGTGTGCTTCCTCACGCTGTACGGCGAGTTGCCGACGAAGGAGCAGTTCGACAGCTTCCTGGCCGACCTCTCGGAGCATCGCGAGCTGTCCGAGGAGACGGCCCAGGTCGTCGACATGCTGGCCAGCCACGCCGCGCCGATGGAGATGCTGCGCACGGCCGTGTCGTCGGACAGCTTCGACGATCCCGACAAGGACTCGAACCATCCCGACGCGAATCGCCGCAAGGCCACGCGGCTGATCGCCAAGATGCCGACGATGGTCGCGCGGTACGCGCGCCGCCGGGCCGGCGAGGATCCGGTCCCGGCGGATCCCGCGCTCGGGCACGCGGCCAACTTCCTCCAGATGCTCACCGGCGAGCGGCCGTCCCCGGCCGCGGCGAAGACGTTCGACGTCGCCCTGATCCTGCACGCCGACCACGAGATGAACGCATCGACGTTCACCGCCCGGGTGATCGCGTCCACGCTGTCCGACATGCACTCGGCGATCACGGGCGCGATCGGCGCGCTCAAGGGGCCGCTGCACGGCGGCGCCAACGAGCAGGTCATGCACCTCCTCGAGGCGATCCCGGACGGCGCGTCGGTCGAGGACGAGATCCACGCCCGCCTCGAGCGCAAGGAGCGGATCATGGGCTTCGGGCACCGGGTCTACAAGACGTGGGACCCGCGCGCGGTGATCCTGAAGCGCTTCTCGCGCTCGCTCGCGGAGGCGTCGTCGGAGCCGCGCTGGTTCGAGATGTCCGAGGCGATCGAGAAGACGGTCATCGGCGAGAAGGGGCTCTATCCGAACGTCGACTTCTACTCGGCCTCGACCTACCACTACCTCGGGATCGAGACCGGCCTCTTCACGCCCATCTTCGCGATGAGCCGGGTCGTCGGCTGGGCCGCGCACGTCATCGAGCAGCACTCCGACAACCGCCTGATCCGCCCGAGCTCCGAGTACGTCGGGCCGGCGCCGCGGACGTACGAGCCGATCGAGCGCCGCTCCCAGGCGGCATGACGGCCGCCGATCCGGGCGGCGACGCCGCGTTCATCGAGCGCGTTCGACTCCGGCGATCGGAGGGCGGCGTGTTCGGCCATCGCGAGCACCTGCGGCTCGCCTGGATCCTGATCGACCGGTACGGCCTCGACGCCGCCGCGCCGGAGATCGAGCGGCGCCTGCGCCATCTGGCCGAGGCCCACGGGATGCCCGAGAAGTACAACCGCACGATGACGCTCTTCTGGGTGCGGCTGGTCGCCCACGTCGCGGCGCGCACGCCGGCGGCCACGTCCGCCGAGTTCCTGGACGCCGAGGACTGGCTGCTCAACCCGGGCCTGGCCCGGCGGCACTACTCGGCCGAGCTGCTCTCGAGCCGGCGCGCCCGGGCGGCGTGGGTCGACCCCGACCTCATCGCCATGCCCGCCTGAGCCGCATCGTCTGCCCGCGGGCGTTCTGGAAGCCGACGGCGTGGTAGGCGCGCACGGCCGGCACGTTGCGGGGATCGACCTCGAGCATGATCTCCTCGACGTCGAGCCGCTCGAAGGCGTACCGGCAGAGGAGCGCAGTCGCCTCCCGGCCCTGGCCCGATCCGCGGTGCTCGGCCTCGCCGATCAGGATCGAGAACCGGGCCCGGTGGCGGGACAGGAGCTGGAGGCGCGCGTTCCCGATCACCGTGCCCCCCGTCCGCTCCTCGATCCCCACGACCAGCATCCGCGGGTCGGCCACAGCGCGCCGGCCCCACGTGCGCACCTCGCCCTCGGTCGCCGGCGCCGGGGGCGGGCCGCGGCGGCCGTACAGGTAGCGGGTGGTGTCGGGGTCGCGCAGCCAGCGCGCCCATGCGGCGGCGTCCGAGACATCGAGCGGCGCGAGCACCACGAGCGTGCCCTCGATCCTCTCGCCGACCGTCACGCGGCGAGCATACCGGGGGGCGTCAGATGAGTGATTCCACGTCCCCGTGATGTCCTGGGCGGCGAGAACCGAGCGTCGCTAGGACGCAGGGAGCGTCGATATTGGTTGAAACATCGGCGCGACCGAGGACGCCGCGAGGCGACGGTTCGCAGCCGCAGCCCCGCCACAACTCGCAAACCCACCACAGACGCACGTCCAGGCGCGCGGGGACGTGGAGTCACTCATCTTTAGGCGGTCTTTCGCCTCGACGCGGCGGCTTTGGGCCTGGACCGTGTCGACTTCGTGCCGGTGCTCTTGGCCTTGGGGCGCGACTTCTTGGCCTCGCGCGCCTGATCGAGCGACGCGGTGAGCGCGGCCATCAGGTCGGGCGGCTTCTCCTCGGTCGCGACGGCCTTGGGCTTCGTCGTCTTGCCCTGCCGCTTGCGCTCGATCACCTCGATCAGGCGCTCGCGGTAGGTGTCCTCGTACTTCGAGATGTCGAACTCGTCGCTCGTGTAGGCGCCGATCAGGTCGCGCGCCATCTCGAGCTGGCGCTTGTCCACCTTGGCGCTCGACGGGCGCGATCCCGTCCATGGAGCGGACCTCGTCGTCGAAGAACATCCGCTCGAGGGTGATGACGCCGTCGCTGACCCGCAGGCACGCGAGGTTCTCGCGGTCCGACCGCACGTACGTCGCCACCGCCGCCAGCCCGGAGTCGGCCATCGCCTTCGCGAGCAGCGCGTAGATGGCCTCGCCGGCGCCCTCCTCGGGCCCCAGGTAGTAGGTCCGCTCGAAGTAGATCGGGTCGATCTGGTCGACCGGGCACGAAGTCGTGGATCGTGATCGAGTGGCCGCCCTCGGCCCGCGCCGCGTCGAAGTCCTCGTCGGTCAGCGTGACGTACTCGCCC
The DNA here is from genome assembly GCA_963821535.1 of uncultured Actinomycetes bacterium. GTDB lineage: Bacteria > Actinomycetota > Thermoleophilia > Gaiellales > JAICJC01 > JAICJC01. The sequence continues at coordinate 224,059 of CAWGEC010000003.1, forward strand.
TTCGAGACCTCGTACGCCTTCACGATCTCGTCGGACGGGACCTCCTTGCCGTCGACCTTGCAGGTCTTGACATAGCCGATGCGGCCGTTGTCCGGCTCGTGGATCAGGTTGAAGCGCAGATCCTTCTCGCTGATCGCCGTGTACATCCGGACGGGCGCGTTCACGAGCCCGAAGGAGATGGATCCGGTCCAGACGGCGCGCGGGGTGTTCGCAGCAGGCATTGGTGGCAGTCGCTTTCGGAGGGTGCAGCGGGCCTTAAAGATACCCCGCCGGGCCAAAAACCCCTCCTCGTAGGGGGATTACTCGTCCGGGAGCAGCGAGAACACGCGGGCGTCGTGGATCCGCCAGGCCCCGTGGAGCTCGAGCCACAGGAGCTCGACGACGCGGGTGTCGCCGTCCGTCGAGGTGGAGGTGGAAGAGCGTCCGGTTTCCACGGTGCCGATCAGCTCGCCGCGGACCGTGCGCTCGAGGAGCGGCCCGAGGTCGGTGTCGCGGTCGGCGAACTCCGCCGAGTAGTGCGCGCGGCAGCCCTCCAGGTCGCCGGCGTCCAGCGACCGCTCGAAGGTGCGCGCGACGCGCTGCACCTCGAGCTTCACCGACGCCGCTTCCACGCGGCGGACGCTACTTCACGGATTCGATGATCTCGGCAGACAGGCTGGGATAGCCGGCCAGGTACTCGGCCCGCTCCGCCTTCACCCGTTCCACGCGCCGGTCGTACTCGGCTTCGCGCCCCTGGGCGGCGTAGAGCCGCCGCGGCTGGAGCAGGTCGAGGTCGGCCTCGTCGATCCCCGGCACGTGCCGCGCGACGCGGTAGCCGAAGTCGGGATCGACCTCCCACTCGATCGTCCCCTCGGCGATGCCCTTCACGATGGCCGAGGAGTGCGGGATCAGCACCTTCTTGGAGCGCTCGTCGGCGTCGCCTCCGCCGACCCGGCCGGTGTTCAGGATGTAGACGTCGATCGGATGCAGGGCCAGGAGCTCGAGGAACCGGTTGCCCTGGAGGTCGTGCGAGAGCGGGAAGAACGGGTTCGTGCCGGGAACCCGCAGGAACTTGCCCTCCTCGTCGGCGCCGCCGGCCGAGGTGCCCGTGGTCTCGCCGAGCATGAAGAACGCCGCGGCCTGGGGGCCCTCGAGCCGGCGACCGCCGGGATGATGTTCTCGTTGCGGTTCAGGATGAGCAGGAAGTTCGGCCTTGTGGATGTCCGACGCTTCGGCCGCCTCGATGTCGGCGAACGCGAACACGGCGCGGCCGTTCTTGGTGTAGCCCTGGTCGAAGAAGTCGACCTCGCCGGCGTCCGACTGGCTCACGTTCTCGAGGTAGGCGTTCGATCGCGTGACCGCGCCGTAGATCGTGGGCTCGTCCTTGGGGTCGAGCGCGAACGTCTTCGCGAAGCAGCCCGCCTCGGTGGCCGAGATCGAGCCGTCCGGCCACCACGCCAGGAAATCGTCCTGCACCGGCAGCGAGTTGTTCTGGCGCGTGAACGTGGTGGTCGTCTTGCCCGTGCCGGAGAGCCCCACGATGAGGCCGACGCGGTCGCCGCGCGGCGTCGGAATGACCTTGCAACCGGCGTGGAGCGCCAGCCCTCCCCGCTCGTGCACGAGCTCGTTCCACATCCGCAGCCCGCCCTTCTTCGACTCGCCGAAGTAGTCCGAGTTGAAGATGCGGGTGACGTGCAGGTCGAGGTTGACGGCGATGAGGCGATCGTCGGGATAGCCGGCCGCCGCGAGCCCCGGCGTGTAGACGACCACGAGCTCGGGCTCGAACTCCGCCTCGGGATCGTGGAAGTAGAGGACATCCTGCATCCCGGCGATGTTCGCGAAGGCCGCCTCGACGAAGAGCCGGGTCGGCACGCGATGCTCGGGGTCGTTGCCGATGAAGCCGTCGACCTGGATCATGGCCGTCTCGGCGATGTAGGCGTCCTGGCGCGCCGACATGCGCTCCCACTCGTCGCGGTCGATCGCCTGGTGTGGATACGTCTCGGGGTCGTCGGCGACGATGAACGTCGAGCCTTTCGACCGTGAGAGCACGCGCGTCTGGACATTGACGGCGCCGTAGCTCGTCTCGCGAGCGTTCGGCATCGTCTTGGCCAGCGCGTGCAGCTCGGCCTGCGTCGGGTTCTGCAGCACCGACCCGGCGGCCGGCAGTGCAAACGCCATCTTCGCCACGCCCATCCTCCCTGAGTCACAAGATGCCGCGCGCCGCGTGCGGCCATAGACCAGTTTACCGCAATTTTGCCACGTTCCAACCCCTCACAAGACTGTTACAAAGTGACCGCGAGAGGTGCTCTGGTACGCTGCCCCGGCATGGTACGACACGACGTCGTTGTGGTCGGTGCGGGGGTCGCCGGGATGCGTGCCGCCATCGAGGCCTCCCGCTACGGCGCGGACGTCGCGGTCGTCTCCAAGCTGCACCCGACGCGCAGCCATTCGGGCGCCGCAGAGGGCGGCATCAACGCGGCGCTCGGAAACGCTTCCGAGGACTCGCCCGAGCAGCACACGTTCTTCACGGTCAAGGGTTCCGACTACCTCGGCGACCAGGACGCCATCGCCGTCATGTGCGAGGAGGGCCCCGGCGACATCTACGAGCTCGAGCACATGGGCTGCATCTTCTCGCGCACGCCCGACGGGAAGATCGCCCAGCGGCCGTTCGGCGCCGGCGGTGCACCGCGCACCTGCTACGCCGCCGACATCACCGGCCACGTGCTCCTGCACGTCCTCTACGAGCAGCTCGTCAAGTCGGAGGTCACCGTCTACGAGGAGTGGTTCGCGCTCGACCTGGTGATGGACGGCGAGCGCTGCGTCGGCCTCACCGCCTGGGATCTCGTCCACGGCGGCGTGCAGGGCGTCGAGGCGGGAGCGGTCGTGCTCGCGACCGGCGGCCTGGGCCGCATGTACCGCGGCACCACCAACGCCTACGCCTGCACCGGCGACGGCATGTCAATGGCCTGGCGGGCCGGCGTGCCGCTCGAAGGACATGGAGTTCATGCAGTTCCACCCGACCACGCTCAAGGCGAACGGCGTCCTCATCACCGAGGGCTGCCGCGGCGAGGGCGGCTATCTGCGAAACGCCGAGGGCGACCGGTTCATGTTCAACTACGCGCCGAACGCCGGGGAGCTGGCGTCGCGCGACGTCGTGTCGCGGTCCGAGCAGACCGAGATCGACGAGGGCCGCGGCGTCGACGGGTGCGTCCTGCTCGACCTGACCCACCTCGGGGCGAAGAAGATCACCACCGTCCTCCACGGCTCGCGCGAGCTGGCGATGGACTACGCCGGCGTCGACCCGATCGAGGAGCCGATCCCGGTGCGGCCGGGGTCGCACTACCACATGGGCGGGATCGACACCGACGTCTGGGGCCGGACGCGTCATGCCGGGCCTGTACGCGGCCGGCGAGTGCGCCTGCGTCTCGGTGCACGGCGCCAACCGCCTGGGCGGGAACTCGCTGCTCGAGACCGTCGTCTTCGGGCGCCGCTCCGGCGCGGCGGCTGCACAGGACGTCCGCTCGAACGGCTCGGCGGGGCGTCTTCTCGCCGTCGGCCGTGCGCGTCGCCGAGCGCCGGATCGCCCAGCTTCTCTACAACTTCGACGGCGTCCGCCCGCACGTCCTTCGCGACGAGCTGGCCGACACGATGTACGCGAACGCCGGCATCTTCCGCACCGCCGAGGGCCTCGAGAGGTGCGTGACCGACGTCGCCGACCTGCGCGAGCGCTACCGCGACGGCCTCGGCGTCGTGATCCAGGACAAGTCGCGCACGTTCAACTCCGACCTGATCCAGGCGCTCGAGCTCGGGTCGATGCTCCAGATGGCCGACTGCCTCGTCGCCGGAGCGGTCGCCCGCACCGAGAGCCGCGGCGCGCACTCCCGGCTCGACTATCCCGGAGCGCGACGACGAGCAGTGGTTGCGCCATACCCTGGCCGGGTACGACGACGGCCGCGTGTCGCTCGACTACCGGCCCGTCACCATCACCGAGTTCGAGCCCGCCGTCCGCGCCTACTGACCGGAGCAGCATGCAGTTCACCCTGAAGATCCAGCGCTACGACCCCGACACCGAGCAGGGCCGGCTCCAGGAGTTCACGGTCGACGGCCCCGAGACGGCGACGCTCCTCGACGTCCTCGACGTCGTGAAGGACACGGTCGACGGGTCGGTCACGTACCGCAAGAGCTGCCGCATGGCGGTGTGCGGGTCGTGCGGGATGCGGATGGACGGCGCGGCGGTGCTGGCCTGCAAGACGCCGATGGCGCCGCTGGCCGAGTCGGGCCACGTGCCGGTGATCTCGCCGATGGGGAACCTGCCGGTCATCAAGGACCTGGTCGTCGACATGGATCCGTTCTGGGCCAAGTTCAAGGCGGTGAAGCCCTGGCTCGAGGAGGACGACCGCCCGCCGGTCAAGGAGTGGCGCGTCCAGCAGGAGGAGCTCGACCGGATCATGAAGGAGGCGCTCTGCATCCAGTGCGGCTGCTGCGTCTCGGAGTGCAACTCGATGGAGTCCGACCCCGACTTCCTCGGCCCGGCGGCGCTGGCCAAGGCGCAGCGCTTCGTCGGCGACGCCCGCGACCGCGACCGCGCCGAGCGGCTGCGGACGCTGAACGGCCCCCACGGCGTCTGGGACTGCACCCGCTGCTACTTCTGCAACGAGCGCTGCCCGAAGGGCGTCGACCCGCGCGACGCGATCGCCAAGCTGGGCGCCGAGATCTACTCCGAGGGGATGCTGTCCGACAAGGGCGCCCGCCACGCGCAGGTGTTCGACATGTCGACGAGGCACACCGGGTACCTGCTCGAGACCGCGCTCGTGCCCTACACCGACCCGCTGAAGGCGCTGGACGTCAAGTTCGCGCTCAACCTCGCCCGGGCCGGCAAGGTGCCGAACCCGTTGAAGCCGCACCGGGCCAAGAAGCTCGACGAGGTGCGAAAGCTGCACAAGCTCTTGAAGACCCAGGAGGCCGACGCGCGCGACGATCGCCGCGCCGGCGTCTCCCTCGACCGTGAGGAGCCCGCGGAGTGAAGCCGAGCTACGCCTACTACCCCGGCTGCCTGGCCAGCCTGTCGCAGAAGGAGCTCGACACGTCGACCCGGGCGATCGCCGAGAAGATGGGCGCCGAGCTGGTCGAGATCCCCGGGTTCACCTGCTGCGGCGCGGGCGACGTGCACGAGGCGCGGCCCGAGTACTACCTGCACCTGAACGCCCGCATCCTCGGCCAGGCCGAGCAGCTCGGGCAGGAGACCATCCTCACGATCTGCAACGTCTGCACCCTCAACCTGCGCCAGGCCGACCTCAAGCTGAAGGCCGACTCGGAGCTCCGCGAGCGCGTGAACAAGAACCTCCGCGACGTCGGCGCCGCCTCGTACGAGGGCGGCGTCGAGGTGCGCCACCTGCTGTGGGAGATCGCCGAGGGCGAGGGCTACGAGAAGCTGAAGCAGATCGCGCAGAAGCCGCTCACCGGCGTCAAGATCGCGCCCGTTCTACGGCTGCCAGATCCTGCGCCCGTCGAAGCTGCTCGGGTTCGAGGATCCCGACCGGCCGCAGTCGCTCGAGCGCATCATCGAGGCCTGCGGCGCCGAGCCGGTCGACTACCCGTCCAAGATCAAGTGCTGCGGCTTCCCGATCGTCCTGGCCCGCGAGGAGGTCGCCCTGGGCGAGCTCATCCAGCCGCTGGCCGAGGCCAAGGCGGCCGGCGCCGACGCGATGGTGACGCCGTGCCCGCTCTGCCACCTCTCGCTCGACGCGTGGCAGGGGAAGGCGAGCCGCGAGGCCGACATCGAGTTCGATCTCCCGATCTTCCACCTCGCCCAGCTGGTCGGCGCGGCCGCCGGCCTGTCGTACGACGACCTGCTCTTCAAGCGCCACGTCACGAAGACGTACCCGGCGACGGACAAGATCTACGCGGCGGGCGATTAGAACGGGGACAGACCCCGCATCGGTCCGCCGTGGCATCCCCGTAACACCCCTGTGACTCCGAGCTACGCCGCCCTCTTCCGCGCGCCCTACACCGCGCTGATGGTCGCTGCGCTCGGCGCCACGTTCCTCGGCTCGCTCGACGCGCTCATGGTGACCACGGCGCTGCCGTCGGCGGCGCAGGACATCGGCGGCGTCGACCTCATCGCGGTCACGGTCGGCGCGACGACCGTCGCCGTCGCGATGACGTTCCCGGTCGCCGGCGCCGTCATCGACCGGGAGGGCGTGGGGCGGTCGTTCGCGATCGCGTGCTCGCTCTTCGCCGTCGCCAACGTGCTCGGCGGGCTGGCGCCGTCGATGCCGGTCGTCGCCGTGTCGCGGGCCATCCTGGGCCTGGGCGCCGGGTTCATGTTCGCCGTCCCGCTCGGGCTCTTCGCCGTCTCGCTCCCCGACGAGCTGCGGCCGCGCGCGTTCGGGATCAACGCCGCGATGTGGGGCGTCTCGGCGCTGATCGGGCCCGCGCTCGGCGCCGTGCTCACGGCCACGGTCGGCTGGCGGTGGGTGTTCTGGATCAACCTGCCGCTGATCGCGATCGTCGCGTGGTCGGCTGCGCAGGGCGCTGCGCGTGCTTCACCCGGCGAGGCGGCACGGTGAACGAGGCCCGCTTCAACATCGCCGGGCCGGTGCTGCTCGGGCTCGTCGTCGCCGTGCTGCTCGCGCTCACGAAGCACTGGCTGCCGCCGCTCGTGCTGGCGCCGCTGGCGCTGCTTCCGGCGGCGGCGTTCTTCTTCCACGAGCGGCGGACGGAGCAGCCCGTCTTCACCCACACCGCCAACTCGATCGCCGCGAACGTCGCGGCGTTCGGGGCGGGCGTGGCGTTCCTCGGCGCCGAGACCTACCTGCCGCTCCAGCTCCAGGTGGGGTTCGACGACGGCGTCCGCGTCGTCGGCATCGCGCTCCTTCTCTGCACGCTCGGATGGACGACCGGGTCGATGACCGCGGCGCGCATGGGGGCGCGCCCCAGGAACCAGATCGCGCTCGGCACGAGCCTGACGGTGGCGGCGACGTTCATCATGGCGATCCCTGCGGGCGGCGCCGTGCTCCCGATCGCCGCGTACACGCTCTCGGGACTCGGGATGGGCATCGCGAGCCCAGCGCTCTTCGCCGCCGTGCTGGCGGACGGCGCCGAGGGCCGCGAGGGCCAGTCGACGTCGAGCATCCCGCTCGCGCGCCAGGTGGGGTCGGGCATGGGGGCGGCCGTCGCCGGGATCGTCTTCGCCGCCACGCTGACGTCGGCACAGGTGAGCGCGGCCGAGCGCGCGGGTGCGCACGTGCCCGCAGTGATCGACGCCGCCCGCCTGACCTATCTCGCCGCTGCGCTGGTCGGGCTGCTCGGCGTTGCGGCGTGCCTGTGGCTGCGCGGCGACGTCCGGACGGCCCGCGCCGAGCACGCGATGATCGAGCCCGAGGCCGTGGCGTAGGCCCGCCCATGGCGCCCGCGCGGTCCGGAAGGTCTGAGACACTGCTTCAGGTGGGCGCGGTCGAGACAGACATCACCGCCGATCTGCGGCGGCTCTTCGGCCACCCCGGCTTCCGGCCGGGGCAGCGCGAGGCTGTGGAGGCGATCCTCGCCGGCCGCGACGTGCTCGCGGTCATGCCGACCGGCTCGGGCAAGTCGCTCTGCTACCAGCTGCCTGCGCTCGTCGCCCCCGGCGTGACCCTCGTCGTCTCGCCGCTGATCGCGCTCATGCAGGATCAGTACGGCGCCCTGCGAAACCGGGGCATCGACGGCGTCGAGATGCTGACGTCGTCGATGTCGCAGGACGCCGTTGCAGCGGCGTTGGAGCGTATCCGGGCCGGCTCGGCGCGGCTGGTGTACGTCGCGCCGGAGCGGTTCACGAGCGCGCGATTCCTCGGCGCGATCGCCGAGGCCGGCGTCGCCCGCCTCGCCGTCGACGAGGCGCACTGCCTCTCGGAGTGGGGCCACGACTTCCGCCCCGACTACCTGCGGCTCGCCGACGTCCGCGAGCGGCTGGGCTCGCCGCCGACGATCGCGCTCACGGCCACGGCCACGCCGCGCGTCGCCGACGACATCGCGGCCGCGCTCCGGCTCAACGACCCGGTCACGCCGCGGACCGGGTTCGACCGCCCAAACCTGATGTTCGCCGTCGTCCCGTCTCGGGCGACCGCGACAAGCCGCGTGTGCTTGAGCTCGCTCCTGCACGCGCCGGATGCGCTCCCGGCCGTCGTCTATTGCGGCCGGCGGCGGACGTGCGAGGAGGTCGCCGAGGCGCTCTCGGCCGGCGGGCTCCGGGCGGCTGCCTACCACGCCGGCCTCGACGGCGAGCGGCGGACGGCGACGCTCACGGCGTTCCTGGGCGGCGCCCTCGACGTCGTCTGCGCCACGACCGCGTTCGGCATGGGCATCGACAAGCCCGACGTCCGCTCGGTCGTCCACTGGGCGCTCCCGCAGTCGCCCGAGGAGTACTACCAGCAGGCGGGCCGCGCCGGCCGGGACGGGCTCCCCGCGCGCTGCACGCTGCTCTACGCAAAGCGCGACAAGGGCCTCATCGTCCACTTCATCCAGCGCGCGCGGCTCGCGCCGACCGACCTGACGGCCGTGCACGCGGCGGCGGCCGCGCGGGCCGACGAGCGGGGCGTGTTCCGCGTTCGCGAGGCCGACCTCGGGATCGACGAGCCGCGGGTCGCGCTGGCGGTACTGGAGCGGGCGGGGGCGCTCGAGCTCTTCCCGGCGCCGGCCGGCTCGGCGGCCGGGCGGATCGCCGATGCGAAGCTCTCGAAGCGCCACCTGGCCGCCGCGGTCGTCGCGGGCCGCCGCGTCGAGCGGCGCCGGTGGGACCGGCTCGCGGCGATCGACGGATATGCGACGGAGGGCGGCTGCCGCCGCGCAGCCCTGCTCCGCTACTTCTCGGATGAGCCGTCGGGCGTGCCGCCCGACCGGTGCTGCGACGTCTGCGGAGCGGCCGTCGTCCGGCTGCCCGACGCCGCCACTCCGCGGCCGCTGCCGGCGGTCGACGTCGACGCCCCCGCGCTCGTGCTGCGTGCGGTCGACGAGACCGGAGGGCGGGTGGGGCGCACCCGCATCGTCCAGATTCTGCGCGGCTCGCAGGGGCGGGCGCTCGTCGCCGCCGGCCATGACCGGCTCGACTCGTACGGCACCCTGGCAGCGCTCTCGGCCGACGACGTGCTCCGCGAGGTCGACTCGCTCATCGGCTCGGGGGCGCTCGAGCTGACCGGCGGCCCCTATCCGCTCGTGCGCCGGCCGGCGGGCGCCCAGGCGGCCACCGCACGCGACGCCGAGCTGCGCGCCCAGGTGCGCGCGCTCGGAGCGCCGGGCGCCGAGGAGGGCGTCCCGTTCCTGGCCCGCGTCCTGGCCGCCGCGGAGGACCCGGAGCTGCGCGCGCTCGCCGCCCGGTCGCTCGGAATCGTCGGCGGCGAGCGGGCTGCGGCGGCGCTTCGGGCTGCGACGCCCGACCACGACGCCGGCGTGGCCGAAGCCGTCCGTCTGGCGCTGGCCGGATCCTAAAGTCGCGTCAAGACCCGGCCGGTACTGTGGGCAAGGTGGTGCGCAGGTTCACGTCGGTTGCCGTCGAGCCCCCGGTCGTCATCGCGATCGGGGCGCTGGTCGTCGGCATCGTCGACATCCTCTCGGCGGTCACGCCTGCCCTCACCGACCGGCTCGACCTCTTCCAGGCCATGCTGCCGATGGCCGCCGGCGACCTCGCCGGATCGCTGACGTTCGCTTCCGGCGTCGCGCTCCTGTGGCTCTCGGCCGGGCTCGCCCGCCGCAAGCGCCGCGCATGGCTGGCCGCGCTTGCCGTCGTGACGTTCGCGGCGCTGGCCCACCTCGCCGCGGGGTTCGACATCGAGGAGGCCGCCGGAAGCGTGGCGCTCCTCGTGGCGTTGCTTCGCCTGCGCCGGTGGTTCGACGTCCCCGGCGACCCGACGAGCCTGCGGCCGCTGGTCACGGGCCTCGCCGTCGCACTCGCGGCGTGGGCCGTCGTCGGCTCCGCCGCGGACGAGCACCTGAACCGGATCACGGACCTCGGTTTCGAGCTCGTGCTCGCCTCCGGCGCCTTCTGGGCCCTGCATCAGTGGCTGCGCTCGCACCGCGAGCCGTGCGGCCAGACCGAGGCGGACCACGCACGCGCTCGCGTCCTCGTCGCGGCTCACGGCGAGGACAGCCTCTCGTTCTTCGCGCTCCGGCGCGACCGCAGGTACATGTTCTCGCGGGCCGGGAATGCGTTCCTCGCCTATCGCGTCGTGGGCGGCTGCGCGCTCGTTGCGGGCGACCCGATCGGCGCCGCAGGCGAGGTGCCGGGGCTCGTGGACGACTTCCGCGCCGTCTGCCGCGAGCGCGGCTGGCGGTTCGTCGTCCTGCACGTGTCCGACCGCTGGCTCGACGTCTACCGCGCCCGCGGGTTGCGCGCATTTCGGAGCGGCGACGAGGCGGTGCTCGATCCCACCCGGTTCACGCTCGAGGGCCGCGGGATCCGCAAGGTGCGCCAGTCCGTCGCCCGGCTCGAGCGCGCCGGCTTCGCGTTCCGGGTCGCGGCTCCCGACGAGCTGTCCCAGGCCGAGCGCGCGGACGTCGACGCGGTCTCGCGCGAGTGGCTCGCGGGCGCCGTCGACCGCGGCTTCTCGATGGCCATGGACGACCTGCATGCCCATCCGCAGGCCCGGTTTGCGCTGGCGACCGACGGGGACGGCCGTGTTCGGGGCTACCTCCATCTGGTGCCGTCGTCGCGGGGGTACTCGCTCTCGGCGATGCGCCGCGGCCGCGAGACGCCCAACGGCCTCATGGAGTTCCTGATCGCCCGCACGACGCTGTGGGCCGCCCCGGCCGGCGTGGAGGAGATCTCGCTCAACTTCGCCGCCTTCGCGGACGTGCTCCGGGCCGGCGACGCCGCGCCGATTCACATGCGCCTTGCCCGGTCCGTCGTGCTGCGGTTCGACCGCGTGTTCCAGCTCGAGCGGCTCTTCAGCTTCAACCGCAAGTTCCACCCCGCCTGGCGCACCCGTTACATCTGCTTCGAGCGCGCCATCGACGTGCCCGTCCTCAGCCTCGCGACGCTCCGCGCGGAGCGGTTGATCGCTCCCCGGGCTCGACCATCTAGGCGGCGGCCGCTGCGCCGCCCTCGAGCGCGAGCCGGATGACGGCCGCCGAGCTGGGCGCCAGGTCGACCGCGGCGCTGTCGGTCGAGAACAGGATCAGCTGCCGGTCGGCTGCCAGGTCTGAGAGGTAGGCCAGGGTGCGCTCGACGCGCTCGGCGTCGACGTGGGCGAACGGGTCGTCCAGGAGCACCGGAGGCGTGGCGCCCGCGGGGCACAGGAGCCGGACGAGCTCCAGGCGCTGCACGAGATAGACCTGCCGCTGGGTGCCGTGCGACAGCGCGGCGAGATCGACGACCTCGCCGCGCTCGGGGGTCTCGAGGCGCACACCGAGGTCGTCCTCGACGAACGCGGTCGCGTAGCGACCGGCGGTGAGCCGGCTGATCGGCTCGGCGAGCGCCGCGCCGAGGAGCGGCGCCACGTCCCGGTAGGTCTCGTCGGCCGCCGCGGCCAGCTCCGCCTCCGCAAGACGCAGCACGGCGTCGGTGTGCTCGAGGCGGGCGACCAGCTCGATCGCCTCGTCGAGCTGCTCGCGAAGCTCCGCGACCCGGGGGGCCGACCGCTGCCGCTCCGCAAGCCTGGCGTCGAGCGCGGTGGCGCTCAGTGCGGCGCGGTCGCGCTCGGCCTCGGCTGCTGCCCGCTCGGTCTCGACGTCGGCGAGATCGCGCCCGTCGGCGAGCGCCGCATGGCCGTTCAGGCTCGACTCGATCTCGCCGAGCCGGCGGCGCGCCTCCTCGAGCGACTCGTCGCCGAGGAGGCGCTCGAGCTCGGCCCGCTTCTGGCGCTGGGTGGCGGCCGCTTCGACGAGCTGGGCATGGCCCGACGCCGCGGCGTCGTACCGGCGCAGGCCGTCCTCGAGGTCGGGGTCGTCGAACCCCGCTCGCAGCAGCTCGGAGCGAACGCGGTCGGACACCTGCGCCCGCTCGTGCTCGATCTGGTCGAGTGCCGCCAGGTCGGCCCGGAGGCCGGCGTAGCTCACCTGGACGCGGCCCAGCTCGCGCTCGATGCGGTCGAGCTCGCGGTCGGCCGCGCTCGCCGCCCGGTGGGCGGCGAGCCGCTCCTCGACGGGGCCGGTGCCCGGCAGCGCGCGGTCGAGCTCGGCGGCGCCCGGCGAGGCGCGGCGCAGTGCGAGCGCCAGCGACACGATGCCGGCGACGACGACCAGGGCGGCAAGCGCCGGCTGGCCGACCGCGGCTGCGGCCACAGCCACGGCGGCGGCGAGCGCGATCAACCCCAGGAGCCGGCGGCGGCCGTCACCTCCGCGAGCTGCAGCGAGCGCGAGGGCGTCGATCTCGGCCGCGCGCGCGGATGCGCCGCGGTGCGGGGCCAGGGCGTCGGCCCGGGCGGCGAGTGCCGCCTGCTCCCGCTCGACCTCGGTCAGCCGCTGTGTGTCGAGCACGCGCTCGCCGGAGCGGCGGTCGCGCTCGGCCTCGAGATCGCGCAGGCGGTGGCGCAGGGCGCCGACCTCGGAGGACGGGACGAAGTCAGCATGCTCCGCCTCGCGCTCCACGACGGCCGCGGCGGCGAGAACGGCCCGCTCCGCCTCGTCGGCCCACTCGATGCGGCGGCGAAGCTCGCGGGCGCGGACATGGGCCGCGGCATGCTCGAGCGCGCGCACCCGCCGGTCGGCGGCCTCGGCGGCTGCCCGCGCCGTGTCGCGCTCGGACGCGAGCTCGTCGACCGCGCCGCGCTCGGCGGCTGCGTCGGCGACGGCACCGGCGAGCCGGTCACGCTCGGCGCGGGCACGAGCGAGGGGCTTGGTCGCCGCCGAGTTCAGACCCACCAGGCGCGCACGCTGCTCCTTGAGCGCGGCCACGGCGGCCTGGGCCGGGGAATCGGCTGCGCCCTGGCCGACGACGGCTTCGATCGCGTGGCGCACGCCCGCCGGATCGGAGATGCGCGCCAGCTCGGCCTGGGCGACATGACCGAGATGCAGATACACGCCCCGCTCGACGCCCCAGAGGGCGCGCACGAGCTCGTCGGGATCGCCGCCGCCGTACTCCCGCGTGACATCGGTGCCGGCGGCAGCATCGACCACCGCGACGCGGGCGCGGTCGAAGTCCCACTCGAGCCGGAGGCGCCGGCCGCCGGCCGCCACCACCTCGGCGGTTGCGGCGTAGCGGGCCCCGTCCCAGGGACGGAAACGCTCGATCCGGGCGGTGTCGTCGCGCTTCCTCCGGCCGCTACCGACGAGGCCGAAGAGGGCCGCCGACAGGGCCGCGTGCAGGGTGCTCTTGCCGGCCTCGTTGGGGCCGTGCACCACCGTCAGCCCGGGGCCGAACCGAAACTCGCGCCCCGCGAGGCGGCCGAAGCCGTGCAGGTGGACGGACTCAATGTGCACCGAGCACCTCGGCATGTCCGTCGAGCGCCCGCAGGCCGGCGAGGACGGCCTCGCCCGCCGCGGGATCGTCGCTCTCGAGCAGCCGCGCCACGAACCGGCCGCGGACCGAGCGCTCGGCTGCGATCGCCCGAAGGTCGTACGCCGGGCGGGTGCGGTCGACGACCACGAGCTGCTCCAGGCCTGCGCCGAACCGCTCCTCGAGCGCGTCGACGTCGATCGCGCACCCGGGGGCGACCTCGCCCTCGAGGATCAGCCGCAGGCACGCGCCCGGCTCGCGGGCGGCCGCGGCCGCCACCAGAGCCTCGACGTCGGCCGATCCGGCCGCGCCCGCGGCGGACACGGCCCGCTCGACGTAGCGGCGGGCCGCGATCGGCACGTGCCGCGCGGTGACTCCGGCCGGCGAGACCGTGACGATCGAGGCGCCGTGGTCGCCGTGGCGCTCGCCCCACCCGAGCGGCTCCGGGCTTCCGGGATAGCAGATCAGGCCGTCGTCGTAGCCGTCGTGGAAGTGGCCCAGGAGGACGCGCGCGACGTTGGTCGCCTCGAGCTGCGCGCGCGTGACCGAGCGGTGCCGGCCCTCGTCCGCCCAGCGCTCGCCCGTGAGAGCGGCGTGGAGGGCGAGCAGGTGGGTGCGGCCGTCGGACGGGGCCGAGAACCCGTCGGGGACGCCGGCCGGCGCGGTCGCTCCGCAGAACGCGGCTCCCCACACGACGACGTCGTCGGCGAGCTCGAAGGGCTCGATCCGGTCGGCGGTGAAGATGTGGACGTTCGCCGGCCACTCGGTGAGCTGCCAGGCCGATCCGGCGACGTAGGGATCGTGGTTGCCGGGCGTCACCAGCACCGGGACCGCGGCGCGCTCGAGCTCACCGGACAGGAAGGCGACGGTGTCGGCGGTCACGGAGGCGTGCTCGTAGACGTCGCCCGCGAGGACGATCGCGCCCACGCCCTCGGCCCGGCCGGCCGCGAGCGCGCGCGAGAGCGCGTCGCGCAGGCCGGCGCGGCGGCGGGCCGCGTCGCGGCGATCCTCGGCGGCGCCGAACACGCGGTCGAGGTGGGTGTCTGCGAGGTGGAGGATCTTCATGGGCCGGACCCTCCAGTGTAGGGTCGCCTCCGGATGGAGCCGCTCCCGCGAGCGTGCCTGCACCGGTTTGCCACGTGTCGTGACCCACGCGGCACAGTTGCCTCCGTAGCGTCTCGGCATGCGCTTCGGAATGGGGATCCGCGTCTCGGTCGTGGCGGCGGCGCTCGCCCTCGCGGGCGTCGTCTGGGTGCACAGGGCGGGGCAGGCCCCGATCGACGGCGGAACGGTCGTCCGCGTCGTCGACGGCGACACCATCATCGTCCGCGGCCCCGGCGGCCGCACCGAGGACGTCCGGCTGATCGGGATCGACACCCCCGAGACCGTCGACCCGCGCCGTCCCGTGGGGTGCTACGGGCCGGAGGCGTCGGCGTTTGCCAAGCACCTGCTCACCGGCCGTACCGTGCTCCTGCGCTACGACCGGGAGACCAACGACCGGTACGGGCGCTTCCTTGCCTATGTCTGGATCGCGGGGGCGCATGCGCAGTTCGTGAACGCGGAGCTCGTCCGGCGCGGGTATGCGCGCTCGTACCCGTTCCCGCCCAACACGGCGCATGAGGCCCTGTTCGCCGCCCTCGAGCGCCAAGCGGCGATCGGAGGGCGGGGGCTGTGGAGCGCCTGCGGGTAGAATCCCCGCATGCGCTGGATTCTCGCTCTCGTCCTCGGAGCCGCCGCTGCGGCCGCCGCCGCCGCGTACCTGGCCGAACGGCGCGAGCCGATCGCCGCGTCCGGCAACGGCCATTCGGGCGACGAGGATCGCCGGAGCATGCTGCGTGAGCGGATCGCCAAGGCCCGGGGCCGCCTGCGCGACGAGCTCGACTCCGTGCGTGGCGACTAGTACCCGGGCGTTCGCCGCCCTGGCCGCGGCCGGGGCGGGCGCCGTCGCGTGGGGCCTCTTCGAGTCGCAGTGGGTCGAGTGCGGGGAGGTCGACGTCGCCGTCGCCGGCCTGCCGGCCGCCCTCGACGGTCTCACCATCCTGCACGTGAGCGATCTCCACGCCGGGACGCCGTCGCTCAACATGCGCGCGTTTCGCAAGGCTGTCGACTACGGCGTCGAGTGCGATCCCGACATGGTGGCGCTCACCGGCGACATCGTCAGCCACCCGCGGGCGACCGCTCCTGTCGTCGCCGAGCTCGAGCGCCTCCGGCCGCCGCTCGGGATCGTCGCCGTGCTCGGAAACCACGACGTGGGGGCGAGCAACGACCCCTTCTCGCGCGGCGCGATCATCGACGACTGGGGCGACGCGCCGGTGACGCTCCTGCGTGGGGAGACGCGCACGATCGAGGCCCGCGGCGTCCGGATCGAGGTGGGCGGCCTCGACGCCGAAAACTGGCTCGCCGGCCGGGCGTCGCCTTCGGGCGAGCTGTTCACGGACGGCGCCGACCTGCGCCTGCTGCTTGCGCACTTCCCGGAGGCCGCCGAGAGCCTCGCGCCCGGCTCGGCCGACCTCGTGCTGTGCGGGCACCTGCACGGCGGCCAGATCTGCCTGCCGACGCCGTGGGGGAAGCTCCGGCTGGCGCACGGCGTCCATCGCTTCCGGGAGGGGATCTACCGCGACGGCGCCACCACGATCGTCGTGACGCGTGGGCTCGGGACGACCCTCGTCCCGTTCCGCGTGGCGGCCCGGCCCGAGGTGCGGCTGCTGCGCCTGCGACCGGCGTGATCGGCCGCAGCCGTATACTCGCTCCATGAGCGACGCGTCCGGAGGGGCTCCGACCGAGTCGGTGCACTCGGCCGGCGTCGCCGCACACATCTCGCACGCGGTCATCGCGACGTACGCGGCGGCTGCGGCGCGCGAGGTGGAAGGCGTGCATGCCCTCACGGCGAGCGGGTTCGCTCCGCTCGAACGCAGGGCCGACCCCGAGCGCGCTGGGGTCCGCGTCGCCGCCGGGCCTGACGGCCTCGAGGTCGAGCTTCACATCGTCACCGCCTGGGGGGCGTCGATCCCCGCGGTGGCCGCCGGGGTCGAGGACGCCGTACGGACATACCTCGAGTCGATGGTGGCGCTCGAGGTCGCGGTGGTCTCGGTGCACGTCGATGACGTCGCCGCGCCATGAGCGCGGCCGGCGTCGACCATCTGACGGGGGCGACGGTCGCCGATGCGCCGCCGCCGTGCCGGGAGTGCATGTGGTGGCAGACCCGGCCGGGCCGCGACCCCGCCGAGCGGCGCCGCTGGATCGAGTCGGCCGAGGAGGAGTTCGGGCCGTGGGGGAAGGTCTACCGTGACGGCGGCAGGGTCATCGGCCTTGTGCAGTACGGCCCGGCGGACGCGTTCCCGCGAGCCCAGTCGATGCCCGCCGGGCCTCCGAGCCGGGACGCGGCGATCATCACCTGCGCCTACCTGATCGAGGCGGGGAGCCCGTGGGCGCTCCAGAGCCTGATCCTGGCTGCGATCGGCGAGTGCCGTGATCGCGGGCTCGCCGCGCTCGAGGCGTACGCCTACCGTCATGGGCCCGATGCCGGCTTCTCCGAGCGGTTCGTGCGCCACCGGACGATCTTCCCATCCGACTTCCTGCGCGACTTCGGCTTCCACACACGCCGAACCGCTGGCAGAATCGAGTTGATGCGACTCGACCTGCGTGCCATCGTGCCAGTCGCCGAGCCGACCCTGATGGAGCGGCTTCGGTCGCGCCTCTCGGTCACCGACGCGTCGCCGGCGGCCGTGCGGTGAACCGCTTCCGGAGCCCGCGCGAATGACCCCGGACAAGGACAACAGGGAAGGACGCGTGGAGCATCTGTCGGATCACGGCCTCCTGGCGCTCGTAGGCCGCGGTGACCGCGAGGCGTTCGCCCGCCTGTATGACATGTACGGCGGGGCGGCCTACTCGCTCGCGCTGCGCATCGTCCGCGACCGGGAGCTGGCGGCCGACGTGGTGCAGAACGCGTTCCTGGCCGTGTGGACGCAGGCGAGAACGTTCGATTCGTCGCGGGGGCAGCCCTCGACGTGGATCTTGACCATGACCCATCACAAGGCAGTCGACATCGTGAGGCGGGAGGAGCGGCGCCGGACGGAGCCGCTCGACGACGTGCCCGCGAGCCCCGATCCGGAGCCCGCCGTGGAGCATCAGGCGTGGCTCGGCGTCGCCCGCGAGCAGATCGCGAGCGCCCTGGCCCGGCTTCCCGATCCGCACCGCGAGGTGATCGAGCTCGCCTACTTTGCCGGGTACACGCAATCGGAGCTCGCCGAGCGGCTGGCGGTCCCGATCGGAACCGTCAAGAGCCGCACGTTCGCAGCGATGAACGCCCTGCGGGAGGCGCTTGCAGCAGTAGGGATGAGACCGGAGGACGAGTGGAACACGTCGACGAGCTGATCGCGGGGCACGCCCTGCGCGCGCTCTCCTCCGAGGACGAGGAGCGCGTCGTCGTGCACCTGGCCGAATGCGAGCGCTGCCGCCGCCGGCTGCGCGAGACCGAGGCGGTCGCCGCGTCGCTCGCCTACGGCGTGCCGCAGGTCGCTCCCCCGCCCGAGCTGCGAAGCCGCGTTCTCGCCATCGCCGAGCCCGTCGTCGCTGCTCCGGCGGCCGCGCCTGCTGCCGAGCCGGCCGCCCGACCGGCGCCTGCACGCCCGCGCCGGCAGTGGTGGCCGCGATTCGCCGTTATTGCCGTGCCGGCCATGGCCCTGGCCCTCGTCGGGATGCTGGCCTGGAACGTGTCGCTCCGAAACGACGTGAACGCCGAGCCGCGACAACCTGGCCACCGGCGCGGCCGTGGCCGTGCCTGGAGTCGGAAACGTCGTCGCGCAGACCGATGGCAACGCCACCCTGTTCGCGCACCTGCGCCCGGCGCCCGCGGGCAAGACCTACGAGGCGTGGGTCATCCGCGGCAGCGTCGCCCTCCCCGCCGGCGTGTTCGAGGGCGGCGGCACGGTGGAGCTGCACCTGACGCAGTCGGCGAAGCCCGGCGACAAGATCGCCGTCACGATCGAGCCGGCGGGCGGCTCGAAGCAGCCGACGACGACGCCGATCGCGACCAGCCAGAGCGTCTGATCAGCTAGCGCGCCAGGAAGGCGAGCGTCGCCGCCATGACGGCGGCGCCGGCCACGAGGCGTGCCGTTCTCGCGGCGTCCGGCCACGGCAGCGAGGGCAGCTCGATGACCTGGGCGTCGCGGCGCGCGCGCGTGCGGCGCGCGAGGCGCGACCGGTGGAGCGCCGCCTCGCGCTGGGCCGTCGGCCCGAGCAGCTCGTCGACTCGGTAGGGGCCGTGGCTATCGCGGGCGTCGCCGTGCTCGACGCAGTTAAACCCGACCCGCCCGAGCACCACCTCGCCGAGGCAGCGGGGGCAGGCGTGGACGAGCGGCTCGAACGGCTGGCGGAAGAGCTGCCCGGCCGCGCGGCGGCGGTCGTCGCGGGTGAGGAGCTGGTGCGGCTCCCACGGGCCGTGCTCGTGGCACGTCCCGGAGCCTGCGGGGCGGAGGCAGACGGGGCAGAGGTGGCCGCCCCGGGCCGGCGTCCCCATCAGGCCGCCGCCCGGCCGGGGACGCGGACGAGGTCGCGCTCGACGAGGAGCTCGGCGATCTGGACGCCGTTCGTCGCCGCTCCCTTGCGGAGGTTGTCGGAGACGATCCAGAGCGCGAGCCCGTTTTGCCGCGACGGGTCACGCCGGATGCGCCCGACGAGGACGTCATCGGTCTGCGCGGCGTCGGAGGCGAGCGGGTACTCGGAGCGGCCTGGGTCGTCGATCACGCGCACGCCGGGCGCCGCTCGCAGGATCTCGCGTGCCTCGTCGGCATCGAGCGGCGAGTGGGTCTCGATCCAGACGGCCTCGGAATGCCCGCGCCAGACCGGCACGCGCACGCAGGTCGCATGGATGCCGATCGTGTCGTCGCCGAGGATCTTCTGCGGCTCGAGCACGAGCTTCGTCTCCTCCAACGTGCTATCCCCCTCGAAGCTCTCGCATTGCGGAATCGCGTTGAACGCGATCGGGTGAGGGTACACCACCGGGTCGGCCGTGTCGCCCATCGAGCGCAGCCCGGGATTGCGATCGCAGCTCGTCGACCGCCTTGGCTCCGGTGCCCGACACCGCCTGGTAGGTCGCGACCGTGACGTGGGCGAGGCCGGCGGCCGCGTGAGCGGCGCGAGGACGCAGACGAGCTGGATCGTGGAGCAGTTCGGGTTCGAGACGATGCCCTGGTGCGAGGCGGCGGCATCTGCGTTCACCTCGGGAACGACCAGCGGCACCGCCGGGTCCATGCGGAAGGCGCTCGACTTGTCGACGACGACGCAGCCGCGCGCGACCGCCTCGGGGGCGAACGCCCGCGACGTCGAGCCGCCCGCCGAGAAGAGCGCCAGGTCGAAGCCCTCGAGGGCGTCGGGTGTCAGCTCGCGCACCTCGAGCTCGGAGCCCGCGAACGGCACCCGCGTGCCGGCCGACCGGGCCGACGCGAAGGCGGCGACCTCGGCGGCGGGGAAGCCGCGCTCGTGCAGCACTTCGAGCACGATCGGTCCGACCGCGCCCGTGGCCCCGACGACCGCCACGCGCGGACTACGCAACGGTGCTGCTCCCGTCCGCCTCGGCGAGCTCGACCTCGAACGCCGAGTGGAGGGCCGACACGGCCTCGGCCACCCGGTCGCGGCTGACGACGCACGAGACCTTGATCGGAGACGTCGCGATCATCCGCACGTTGATCCCGAGGTCGGCGAGCACCTGGAACATCTTGGCCGCCACGCCGGGATGGCTCTTCATGCCGGCGCCGATCAGGCTGATCTTGGCGGCGGCGTCGTCGACCCGCCAGTGCAGGCCCAGGTCGTGGCACAGCCCCTCGATCGTGTCGGTCATGAGCGGGAGGTCGTCGAGCGGGACCGAGAAGGTCACGTCGGCGTCGCCGTGGGTCACGGCGTTCTGGATGATCGTGTCGACGTTGATGTTGGCGGCGGCGACCGCGTTGAAGATGCCGGCCGCCGTCCCCGGCTTGTCGGGAACGTCGGTGAGCGTGACGTAGGCCTCGTCGGTCGTGTGGGTGATGCCCGAGATGATCGGCGCCTCCATGCCGGTATCTTCCCGGATCCAGGTCCCGTCCGCGTCGGTGAAGGTCGAGCGCACGTGCAGCGGCACGCCGTGGTTCCGGGCGAATTCGACCGCTCGGAGCTGGAGCACCCTCGCCCCGGAGCCCGCCATCTCGAGCATCTCGAGCGGCGAGACGGTGGCGAGCTTTCGGGCATGCGGGACGATTCGCGGATCGGCCGTGAACACCCCGGCGACGTCGGTGTAGATCTCGCAGTCGCCGTCGAGGGCCGCGGCGAGCGCGACCGCCGTCGTGTCGGAGCCGCCGCGGCCGAGTGTCGTCACGTCGTAGGCCGTCGAGACGCCCTGGAAGCCGGCGACGAGCACGATCTCGTCGCGGTCGAGCGCCTCGGAGATGCGGCGTGGGCGGATCTCGAGGATCTTGGCCTTGGTATGGACGGTGTCGGTCACGATGCCGGCCTGCGACCCGGTGAGCGACACGGCGTGCCGCCCGAGATCGTTGATGGCCATCGCACACAGCGCCGCCGTGATCCGCTCGCCCGTCGAGAGCAGCATGTCCATCTCGCGCGGGTGCGGGCGCGGGGAGACGTCGCGGGCCAGCGCGCCGAGCTGGTCCGTGGTCTGGCCCATCGCCGAGACGACGCCGACGACGCGGCGGCCGGCCGTCTGCGCGGCGACGAGGCGCGCGGCGACGCGCCGGATCTTGTCGGCGTCGGCGACCGACGTGCCCCCGAACTTCATCACGAGCACGCGGCCCGGAGCGGGCTGGGCTGCGGCCTCGGCCATCCGGCCAGTGTACCGAGCGGGGTTGCCGGCGCACCCCCACCCGGCGTGTGCGACAACACCCGTCATGCCGACGTCGCGCTGGTCGATCCGCTCGGAGGGCTCGTTCCTCTCGATCGCCTCGAAGGGCTCGGTGCTCTCGATCGGGTCGGTGGGCTCGTTCCTGTCGATCGGGTCGATCGGGAGCGCCTGCTCCCTGTTCTCGGTCGGGTCGTTCGCCTCGGTCGGCTCCGCGCTCTCGTCCCGGTCGCGCTGGTCGCTCATGTCGCACCGCTCGGTGGGCGCCGTCGGGGCTGCGTGCGAGGACCGGCGCGCCGGGGGCTAAGCCATCGTGTCGAGGATGGCGGAGATGTCGGCGAGCGTCGTGCGCGGGTTCACGATCGCAAACCGGGTGACGGTCTCGCCGGCGTGGGTCGTCGGCGTCACGAACGCGACGCCGTCGGCGAGCAGCCGCTCGGTCCACGCCCGGTAGTCGTCCGGCTTCCAGCCCGTGCGCCGCACCACGAGCACGGTCAGCTCGGGGTCGTTCAGGAGCTCGACCCCGGGGCGGCCGCGGATCTCGTCGGCGGCCTGGCGCGCGATGTCCAGGGTGTGCTCGATGGCCTCCGACGTAGGCCCGTGTGCCGTGCGCGGCGAGCGAGAACCAGAACGGCAGGCCGCGCGCCCTCCGGCTGAGGTGCACCGCGTAGTCGGACGGGTTTCGCTCGCTGCCCTGCACCGCCTCGAGGTAGCCGGCGTGCTGCATGTGCGCGGCTCGGGCCAGCTCGGGCTGCCGGTAGAGCAGCGCGCACGAGTCGAACGGGGCGAAGAGCCACTTGTGCGGATCGACGATGAACGAGTCGGCGTGCTCGATCCCGGCGAAGCGGTCGCGGACGGACGGCGCCGCGAGCGCCGCTCCGCCGTAGGCCCCGTCGACGTGCATCCAGACGCCGTGGTCTCTGCACACGGCGGCGATGCCGGCCAGGTCGTCGATCGCGCCGAGGTTCGTCGTGCCGGCGGTGGCGGCTACCGCGAAGAGCCCGTCGGCGCCCTCCCGCTCGATCGCGGCCGCCAGGGCCTCGCCCGTCATCCGGCCGCGTCCGTCCGGCGCGACGCGAAGGAGGTCGACGTCCATCACGTCCGCTGCCGTGGCGACGGACGAGTGCGTCTCGTCGGTGCATGCGACGCGCGAGCGGTGCGCCGCGCCGGCCGCCGTTCGCAGCGCGATGGGCGTGGCGGGCAGCGACGAGCGCGGAGAGGTTGCCGATCGTGCCGCCCTGCACGAAGCAGCCGGCGGCCGTCTCGGGGAGGCCCGCCAGGCCGGCGAGCCAGTCGAGCGCCTGGTTCTCGGCGTAGACCGCGCCGGATGCCTCCATCCACGTCCCGGCGTAGATGGACGACGCGCCGACCACGAGGTCGAACATCATCGAGAGCTCGGTCGGCGCGGCCGGGATGAACGCCAGGAACCGGGGGTTGTCGATCGAGATGATCGCCGGGGCGAGCACCTCGGCGAAGAGCCGCATCGCGCCCTCTCCGCCGAGCCCGTCCTCGGTGATCGTGGCGCCGGCCAGCCTCGGCCAGCTCGTCTGCAGTCTTCGGCCCGTCGAGCGGCACCGGGTGCAGCCGCAGGCGGTCGCGGGCGTAGTCGAGCGCGGCCCGGGCGACGCGCTCGGTCTCGTCGGTGTAGCGGTGCATCGAGGTGGGGTCGACGACGTGCCTGGCCATCACATCTCGCGGCGGCCGGCGAGGGCCCGGCCCAGCGTCACCTCGTCGGCGTACTCGAGGTCGCCGCCGACGGGAAGCCCGCTCGCCAGCCGGGTGACGCGGCAGCGGCCGCGCAGGCGGTCGGCCAGGTAGGCGGCCGTGGCCTCGCCGGTCATCGTGGGGTTCGTCGCCAGGAGCACCTCCGCCACGTGGTCGCCCTCGACCCGCTGGAGCAGCTCGGCGATCCGGAGGTGCTCCGGGTCGACGCCGTCGATCGGCGACAGGGCGCCGCCTAGCACGTGGTAGAGGCCGCGGTACTCATGCGTCCGCTCGAGGGCGATCACGTCCGACGGATCCTCGACGACGCAGATCAGCGACCCGTCCCGGCGCGTGTCGGCGCAGATCGTGCACAGCTCATCCTCGGCGAGGTTGAAGCAGCGCGAGCAGGGCCGGATCCGCTCCTTGACCTCGCGGATCGCATCGGCGAGCGCGTTGGCATCGGCCGGCGACGCCTTGAGCAGGTGAAAGGCGAGCCGCTGGGCCGTGCGCCGGCCGACGCCCGGCAGGCGGGCGAGCTGCGCGATCAGGTTGTCGACTGACGGCGCGTACAAAGGTGGTGATTCACACGTGGACTGGATGCGTTGGCCTGAGGATCCTCCGGCGGAGCCCCTGGCGCGGCGGCTCCGGCGAGACCGCGCTCTCGCCGGAGCGCGAGGGGCCTCCGCTAGCCCTTAAGGAGGGGGCCCCTGGGTTCCCCCGCGATCGGCCCGGTATGCCGAGCCCCCCGAGGCCGCCGAGCTGGCCCATCATCTTCTGCTGCTGGAGGGCCTGCGCGGCGGTGATCGCCCCGTTCACGGCCGACACGAGCAGATCCTGGAGCATCTCCGGGTCGTCGGGGTCGATCGCCTCGGGCTTGATCGTGATGTCGGTGATCTCGAGCGAGCCGGACGCCTTCACCGTCACCGCGCCGCCGCCGGCCGAGTGCTCGACGAATGCGGTCTTCAGCTCCTCCTGGGCCTGCGCCATCTGCTCCTGCATCTTGCCGAGCTGGGCCATCATCTTGTTCGGGTCGATCTTGGTCATGCGCGCTCCTCGATCTCGCGGGCGTCGAACTTCTCCTTGAGCTGGCTCAGGAGGTCGGCCTCGTCGAGCCGCTCGGGCTCGAGGGGCTCCGGGGCGGCTTCCTCCTCCGCGTCGCCGTCGGCGACCTCCATGCGGACGCGCACCGGCTCCCCGACCGCCTGCTCGAGGACGGACTCGATGAGCGCCCGGTTCTGGGGCGTGTCGGCGGTCGTCTTCGCGAACACCTGGGACCGGGGGAAGGCGAGGACGACGTTTCCCGCCTCGGCGTCGGGGACAGCGTGCTCGATGAGCGAGCCCAGCGCAGCCGAGCGCCGGCTCACCTCGGGCACGACCGCCTCATGCCAGCGGTCGGCCAGGCGGCTCGGCGTCGCGGGCCGGAGGAGCCGCCGGCGCCGCCGGCTCGGGATCCGGGGCCGCGGGAGCCGGGGCGACGGCAACCGGGGCTGCCGGAGCGGCGGGCGGGGCCGCGGCGGGCGGCGGGAGCAGCCGCCGGCGGCGTCGGAGACGGCGCGGCTGCCCTGGAGCGCCGCCTCGAGTCGCGAGAGGCGCTGGTCGAAGGCCTCGGCCGTGAGGTCGCCGGCGGGCCGGCAGGTCCTCACGAGCGCCAGCTCGAGCGGCAGGCGCGGGTCGGCGCCCTCGCGGACGTCGTCGAGGACGGCGCGCAGAAGGTCGACCAGCCGGTGGACGGTCGCCGGCTCGAGCCGCTCCGCCTGGCTCGCGACCCGGGCCCGCTCGTCGTCGGTGACGGCCGCCTCAGCGGGGAGCTGCCCGAGCTGCTGCTGGAGGAAGATCAGCCGCAGGTGGGCGAGGAGATCGGTGACGAGCGTCCCCAGGTCGGCTCCGGCGTCGGCCTGCGCGTCGACTGCGACCAGGCAGCCCGCCGCGTCGGCGGCGGCGACCCGGTCGACGAGGTCGAACAGGATCCCGGCGTCGGTCGTGCCGAGGAGCGCGCGGACGTCGTCGACCGTGATCGGCCCGCTGCACGAGGTCGCGAGCTGATCGAGCGCGGACACGGCGTCGCGGAAGCTGCCCGACGCCGCGCGGGCGACGAGCGACACGGCGGCCGGCATCGATCTCGATCGTCTCGGCTGCGGCGATGCGGTGAAGCAGGGTCGAGATCTCGGGCAGGCCGGGCCGGAAGAAGAGAAAGCGCTGGCACCGGCTCCGGATCGTCGGCAGCATCGCGCCCATCTCGGTGGTGCAGAGCACGAAGACGACGTGGTCGGGCGGCTCCTCGAGCGTCTTCAGGACGGCGTTCGACGCCTCCTTCGTGAGCATGTGCGCCTCGTCGACGATGTACACCTTTCGGCGGCCGTGCACCGGCCGCAGCGCCACCCGGTCGCGGATCTCGCGGATGTCGTCGATGCCGCGGTGGCTGGCCGCGTCGAGCTCGATCACGTCGACCGACGTGGCGTCGTGGATCGACCGGCACGACTCGCACTCCTTGCACGGCGTCGCCGTCGGGCCGTGCTCGCAGTTGAGCGCCTTGGCGAGGATCTTCGCCATCGACGTCTTCCCGGTCCCGCGCGGGCCGGCGAAGAGGTACGCGTGCGCCACCCGGTCGAGCTCGACCGCATTTCGGAGCGTGCGGACGACGTGCTCCTGACCGACGACCTGGTCGAAGTCCTGGGGACGATGGGTGCGGTAGAGGGCGGACACCTTGGTGCAGCTTAACTGCGACCCTGGCGGTGGTGGAGATGGAGCGCATTCGACCTGAGGGGACAGGCTGAAGCCTGTCCCCGGACGGTGGGTCTGCCCCGCCGAGGTGGGCAGGCTTCAGCGACCGTGCACCCGCCTTCGAAGCATCGGACCCGGGCGGTGCCCGCGGCGTCCGCTCCCGCCAGGCTTGCCCACGGCACCCGGGTGACGTTGCTTAGCGCTGCTTCCTTCCGGGACCTGACGCGGTTCACAAGCCTCCGTTGCGTGGGACCTGGCGATCGACGCGGAGCGCGCCGGCCCTGATCCCGAACCCGGCACCCCTCAGGACGGGGATTCGGCCCGGCTAGAGCGGATTGCCGGAGGAGGGTACCGCTAGCTCCCCGCTTAGCACGGTCGGCGTGATCGTATCAGGCGGGCGTCGTCGCGCGTTCCTCGGCCTCGCGCAGGCGGCGGGCGAGGATCTTGGCGATCTTGACCGCGATCGACGGGTGCTGCTCGAGGAGCGGCGTGAACTGCCACGCGGTGATGCCGAAGACGCGAAGCGGCGACTCTGCGACGACGCTCGCCGTGCGCCGGCCGCCCTCGTCGAGCAGCGCGACCTCGCCGAACGACGCCCCGGGGCCGATCGTACCGCGGCGCTTCCCTGAGACCTCGACGCGGGCCGTCCCGTCGGCGACGACGAAGAACCCGACGCCGCCTTCGCCTTCTCCGACGACCGTGTCGCCGGTGTCGAATCGGCGCTCCTTCGAGGCGTTTGCGACCGCCTCGAGCTCGCGGTCCGACAGATCGTCAAACAGGGCCACACGGCGCATGATCTCGATTCGCTCGTCGGGCATTCCCAAACCTCGTCTCGGGTTGAACGTGCCGGCGCGAGCCTACCATCCCGATGCCCGTTTCGGCAGGTACGGTGGCATACTGCACCAGCCCGGAGAGGTGTCCGAGTTGGCTTAAGGAGCGCGACTGGAAATCGCGTAACGGGGGGTTTCCTCGTTCGCGGGTTCGAATCCCGCCCTCTCCGCTCAATGCTCGTCCTGAGCAGGCGCGACGTCGAAGCGGCACTCGACCCCGACCGGCTGGTCGACGCCGTCGCGGCCGCGATGGCCGACGTGAGCGCAGGCCGCGGGTCGTTCCCGAACCGGACCGCTGCCGACGTCGCCGAGGTGGGGGGCGTGCTGATCGCCATGCCCGCATACCTGGCCGGCGCGGGCGCGCTCGCGGCGAAGCTCGTCGCGATGTTCCCGGGGAATGCGGCGCGCGGGCTCCCGACGCACAAGGCGATCGTCGCGGTCTTCGATCCGGCGACCGGCGCGCCGGAGGCAGTGATGGACGGCGAGGTCGTGACGGCCCTGCGCACGGCGGCGTGCTCGGCGCTCTCGGCGAGGCTCCTGGCCCGCGAGGACGCCTCCGTCCTGGCCGTCCTCGGGACGGGCGTTCAGGCCCGGGCCCATGCCGAGGCGGTCAGGCGGGTGCGGCCCATCCGAGAGGTGCGGATCGCCGGCAGGAGCCCCGACCGCGTGCAGGCGCTCGCCGGCGAGCTCGGGGCGGTCGCCTGCCGAGTCGTATGCGGATGCGATCGCGGGCGCCGACATCGTGTGCGCGTGCACCCATTCGCCGGAGCCGGTCGTGCTCGGGGAGTTGCTCGCGCCGGGGACGCACGTGACATCGGTCGGGTTCAACCCCGAGGGGCGCGAGGTCGACGCCGACGCGGTTGCGCGCGCGCTGGTCGTGGTCGAGTCGCGGGCGGCGGCGCTCGCTCCCTACCCGGCCGGCTCGAACGATCTGGTGTGGGCGATCCGCGACGGCGCGATCGGTGACGACCACGTCCACGCCGAGATCGGCGAGCTCGTCTCGGGCACGCGGCCCGGCCGGACGTCGCCCGGCCAGATCACGCTCTACAAGTCGGTCGGCGTCGCCGCCCAGGATGCCGCGGCGGCCGCACTCGCCCTGGAGGCGGCACGGGCGCGCGGGCTGGGCGCCGAGATCGAGATCTGACCCCGGGCGTCCGAATTACGTCGGATCGGGGCCGCGACCCCCCGCTCCGGCGTATGGAGCCGCTCCCCCAGCGGTCGATGGTTCCTCAGCGCAGCACCGCCGCTGCGGCAACCACGGACGAAGAAGGCATCGATGCTCGCGTATGCACCCTCGAAGCACCACCACGCCCCCGCGCCGGTTGGAGCCCGCTGATCTCGCGCACGAAGCGGCCCCGCATCGTCGTGGCCGGCGGCGAGGCGCGCCTCCTTCGGCTCCTGCACCACAAGCTCGGCCGGGCCGGATACCACGTGCTGCCGGCGGCCGACGGCGAGGCGGCGCTCGACCTGATCTACGGCTACGAGCCCCAGCTGTGCCTGCTGGACGCCGTGCTGCCGATCCGAAGCGGCTGGGAGGTGCTGCGCGAGGTGCAGCAGGCCGGCTCGCGCGACCTCAAGGTGATCATGATGACGGCCCGGTCGGTCGAGGCCGAGATCGCGCACGTGCATCGCTTCGGCGCGGTGGCGTGCCTGCCGAAGCCGATCCACCTTCCGGATCTCTTCAGCCACGTCCACCTGCACCTCGGACGTCGCTAGAGCCGAGCCGGTAGACTGCGCCTCCCGGGGCGCATAGCTCAGCTGGGAGAGCGTCCGCTTCACGCGCGGAAGGTCACAGGTTCGAGCCCTGTTGCGCCCACTTTACCGCTTAACCATGCCGGGTTTGCGGGGTGGACGAAGGGGATCGAAACTGCGCTGCTGGCGGGGCTAGCGTAGCTGATTCCCAGGCATGTAGGAGTGCCTGGAAGTGCGGGGATGTTGCGCCGCAGGAACGCTTCCCCCAGGTTCGGGGAACTACGGACGGGATGCGGGGTCTACGCCGATGCGCGTCGCGGGAAGACCGGTGATGCTGCAGGAGATGGCTCGCTGGACGCCTGACAGAAGGTGCGGATTCAGCCGAGCGCAGATACCGCAACACGACATAAGGGGCGTGAGACGTTGGCAGTTGGACCTGTACAGTTGCTTGTCCTGGGCTTTTCCCAGCCCGATTTTCACGGTGAGGTCATCGCGGAGCTCGAACGGCTGCGTCAGAGCGATACGGTGCGGGTGATCGACGCGTTGGCGGTCCACAAGGATGCCGACGGAGAGATCGAGATCGCACACCTCAGCAACCTCTCCAAGGACGAGGCGATCGAGCTCGGCAGCAAGATCGGCGCGCTGATCGGGCTTGGAATCGAAGGCGAGGAAGGCGCCGAGGCCGGAGCGCTTGCGGGCGGCGAGGCCGCGGCCGAGGACGGCGTTAACGTGTTCAGCGACGAGGAGGCGTGGGACATCCTGGAGGACATCCCCAACGACTCCGCCGCCGCGCTGATTCTGCTCGAGCACCACTGGGCGGTGCCCCTTCGCGACGCGATCGCGCGCGCCGGTGGCTTCCGCCTCAACGACGGGTTCATCAGCCCGCTCGACCTCGTCGAGATCGGACTCGCCACGGCAGAGGAGGCTGAACAACTCCACGCCATCGAGAAGGGCACCACGAGCCGGCACCGACACCCTAGGAGGACAACCATGATGGGATCTCGCAGAGTCGCCCGACGCACGTCACGACGCGTCGCCCGACGCCGCTAACACCGGCAAGACAGCCACCCGCGCCGACACGCACAGCCGTGTCGGCGCGGTCTGTCTCCGATCCAGTCGAGGATGCCTTCGGGTCGGCGGAGTCGATGGGCAGCGGGTCGCTCTGCCCCGCGTGTTGGGGGCTCGCTCGGATCGCCTGTATTCGCAAGCGACGCCACGCGCTCGTTGGGGTGCCGCGGCAGAGCAGTCATGGAGAAGCGGCGAGATCCCGCCGGACGTCGCTAGACCCAGCCCGCGTCGGCCTGGCGACCGCCGCGCTCGTGATCGGCGATCTCGCCTAACGCCGGCGTCGCCCGGCCGTTCAGGCCTGGTCGGGCTTACGCGCCACGGTGTCGAGGTCGCCCTGTGCGGCCGCCGAGCCTGATCGGCCGCCTCCCGGCCCGCGAAGGACGTAGGCGATCGCGACGGCCAGGACGGCGCCGACGAGTGGCCCGGCCACGTACACCCAGTAGCTGGTGAAGTCGCCCGCGACCAGATCCGGGCCGAACGTTCGGCCGGGATTCATGGACGCGCCCGAGATCGGGCTTCCCCAGAGCCCCGCAAGCGCGATGTAGCCGCCGACGCCGAACGCCCCGAAGATGCCGATGTTCTGGGCCCCCGAGGCCGTGCCCAGGATCACGCTCACCAGCCCCATCGTCAGCACGGCCTCCATCAGAAACGCGGCACCCGTGGAGTATCCGGAGGCCGGGTAGTTGGAGCCGTACTTCGCCGACACGTCCACGACCTCGTGCAGGAAGATTGCGGCGGCCGTCGCGCCCGCGAGCTGCACCGCGATGTAGCCCGGAACGCGCCTCCACGGGAAGTCCCCCCGAAGCGAGAACGCGATGCTGACCGCCGGATTCAGGTGGGCCCCCGAGATCTTGCCCATGAACATGATCACGCCCATCACCGTGAGCGCGGGCGCAACCACGGCCGCGGTGCGGCTGATCGTGTTCGGGAACGCCTGCCCCATCATCCCGCCGCCGGCGGCTGCCAGCACCAGCAGGAACGTGCCATAGAACTCCGACACCAGCCGGCGCCATTCCTGGCTCGGATCCTGGAAGTCCGCGATCGCGCTGAGGACCTCTCGATCGATCCAGCTGGCAACCTCCTGCTCGACGCCTCTGACGCTGACACTCATGGGTCGACCCCCTTCATGGCGACTGTCGCCGGCCGGCGGCGAATCACGATGCACCGCGTGGGCAGACAGGCCGTCGTCCCTTTGGGATGAATCCCTGCGCACGGTGCGCTCGCCGGCCACACGGAGACGACGGTGCTCGGCGTTCAATCCGATCGACCGGCGGCCCGGGCCTCCCGGAGGAAGCCCGAGCCACCGGTGTTCTCTGGCTATCGGGTCGCGCACACCGCGACGGTCTTTGCGGTCTGCGGGAATCCGGTGTTGTTGGTGACGAACGAGTCCCAGCGGTCTCCGGACGGGATCGTCCCGCCGATGTTGACGGCCACGCTCGTGGACGGCGACAGCACCCCGCCGCTGATCGGGACGGTCGGCGCCTTGCACACGGCCGAGGCGCCCTTCTGGCCGGCTGCCGGGATGGTGAACGCCAGGCTCTTGACGACGCTGTAGCCGTTCACCTTGCCGCAGACGGCGACGGGTTCAGCCCGGAGTCGTTGGGGCCCGCGTTGTTCTCCTTGACCACCCAGGTCCTGCCGAGCGGCCTGCTGCTGTGCATGTCGACGAAGACGCTGCTATCGATCGAGCTCGCGCCACCGCCGAGGGGCTTCGTGCCGACGGGGCACGTCGCGACCGCTCGGGTCTGGCTCCCGGAGCGGTTCACGGCATTCGGCGACCAGACGACCCTGTAGCCCGCCGGGCGCTTCGCGCAGATCACGTCGACCTGGAAGGTCGTGGCGGCGCCGCTGCCGTTCTTGATGTCGCCCACCCATGTCCTCCCGGAAGGGAAGGAGCTCGAGACGTTCGCGCGGATGCTCGGCGACGCTGACGTGACGCCTCCTCCGAGCGGGACGGTCCCGGTCGGGCAGCGGACGATGCCCCGCGAGTCCGAGTTGTTGGGGCTCGGAATGTCCGGCGAGATCACGACCCGGTACCCGGCGGGCGGCTTCGGTTTGGCGAGAGGAGCAGACGCATCGGCGATTGTCACGCCGAGCGTCGCGAGACAGACGCCGGCAGCTGCCAGCGTCGGGATGAGACGTGTGGAGCGCATGTGTGGTTCTCCTTTGTGGTTGATGGCGCGCGTCGGCAACGCGCCGGCGAGCGGCGCGTTGCCGATCAGATCGGGCTCGCTACCGGCGGGCGCAGACGGCGACCGCGGTCGACGAGATGTCGCCCTCGGTGCTGTTGTTGACGAACGCGTCCCACTCGTGCCCGGTCCGGAACGAGCCGGCGAAGTTCACGAAGACGCTCTTCGAGCCCGAGAAGACGCCGCCGCTGACCGGGACCGTGGGAGCCGGGCAGGACGCGAAGCTCCCGGCCTCGAGGCCGTGGATCACGCTGAAGGGCTTGCCCTTGACCACCCGGTAGCCGTGGAGCTTCCCGCACACGGCGATCGCTCCGACGGTCTCGTCGGTCATGCCCCCGTTGTTCTCCCTGACGATCCAGGTGCGGCCCTTCGGCGCGGTGCCGTTCATGTTGACGTCCGTGCTTTCCGAGCTGGTGAAGCCGCCGCCGCCCAGCGGCATGGTGCCGGGCGGGCAGGTCGCGACGGCCTTCGTCTGGGTGCCGGCCGGGTTCGTGACGATCGGCGACTCGATAACCCTGTAGCCCTGCGGACGCTTCGCGCAGATCGCCGTCACCCGGAACGTCGAGCCGGTCGTGCTCGAGTTCTTGACGGCGCCGGCCCAGAACGCCCCGAACGGGGCCGATGCCGAGACGTTCACGCGCAGGTCCGGCGACGTGTTGACGAAGACGCCGCCGCCGATCGGGACGGTGCCCTTCGGACAGCGGGCCCGTCCGCCCGACTCCGCGCCCGCAGCCGCGGGGAAGGACTTCGTGACGGTGGTGTACCCGGCCGGCTTGGATCGTGCCGGGGCTGACGGGCCGGAGGCGGAGGCGACGGCCGCGCTCGCGGCCGTCAGGAGTACAGCGCCGATGACCGCCAGCGGCAGGAGTAGACGTACGTGCTTCATGTAGGGGGTATCTCCTTGTGGAAGTGGTACGCCCGTGGCCCGCGGGCGTGTCATGAGCATTTCGTGTCCGACGATTACGCTAGAGCCTCCCGGCCGGTTTGGCATGACGCGATTCCGCTCACTCTTGCGCGGCTCCTTTCGGCCGGGCGTAATCAGTTCTGACTACGCGGGCCGTGCTGTCAGCCGGCCGGGCGCCACTCGGCGTCCGTGTAGAACGCCGAGGCGACCGCCTCCGTGCGCGCCCGTACCCGGGCCACCTCGTCGGGCGTCAGGCGCGTGTGCCACGTGCGCGCGCTGGCCGCGCTGTCGCGCCTGAGCTCGTGCACGACTCCCCGGCCGGCCTCGGCCGGGTTGCCCGACCTCGTCGTCTCGGCGACGTAGGCCTGCACCTGCGGCGTGAAGTCGAGGCCGACCCGGCCGGCGAGGTCGCGGAAGCCGGCCACAGGCGCGGCGGAGAGGTCCTCGTGGCGGACGAACGTCCAGTCGGGATGGTCGCGCCGGTAGCGGTCGATCACCGTGTGGATCACGTTCCACAGGAGGCCGGCCTGGTCGAGGATGTCGCCCGGCCGGGCCGCCATCGCCTCGATATCGCCGCGGAGCCCGGGCACCAGGTCGTCGACGAGGCCGGGCTGCGCGAGGAAGCCCGAGAAGTCGTGCGTCCACCCGAGCCGGCGCATGCTCGACGCGTAGGCGGCGGGATGGCGAATCGTGACGACCACGTTCATGTCGAACTCCCGAGCCAGCCACGGCGCGGCGAGCACGGCGATCGGGTCCTTGACGAGGGGGCGGCGGCCGGCGCTGCGCCAGCGCGCGAACCGGGCCGCGTCGCGGACCATGCGCCCCGCGTCGCGCGGCGAGCGAAGGCTCGAGATCTCGGCGGCGTACGAGTACCGGAACTCGAGCATGCGCCGCACGTCATCCGCGAGGCCGGCCGGAGGGTCGTCGGAGACGTACGTGAACCAGGCGGGCGTCGGGGCACGCAGGATCCCGGGGCGGTGGCGGGGGCTGAACGGCTCGTACACGAGCGCCACGCCCGGCGCGCGCGCCAGCGTGTGACCGACCCAGGTCGTGCCCGAGCGGTTGATGCCGGTGACGAGGATCGGCCTCACCAGTCGTCGGGCCCGTAGAACCGCTCCGCCAGGGCAGCGGTGCCCTCGCGCACGCGTGCGACCTCGCCCTCGTCGAGCGTCCGCTTCCAGTTCCAGACGTGCGCCGCGCTGTCGCGTCGGATCGAATGCGCCGCGGACGCCTCGGCTGGGTTCGACGGGTCGCTCGTCTCCGCGATCATGGCGTCCACCCGCGCGTCGCGCGGGACTCCGAGCGTGTCGAAGAGCGTGTGGAACTGCTCGACGGGGCTCCTGGAGATGTCCTCGAGGCGCAGGAGCGGCCACTCGGGGTGGCGCGTCCCGTATGCGGCGATCGCGTGGTGGATGACGTTCCAGAGCAGGATCGCCTGGTCGACGATCTCCTGCTCGCGGGCCGCGAACCGCTCGAGCTCGGCCGTGTAGGGCGAGAGCCAGTCGCGCATCATGAGCGGCTGCGCCAGGAAGTCCCCGAACGGATGGCGAAGGCGCAGGCGCTTGATGCTGGCTGCGAACGCGGCCGGATGACGGACGAGCAGGACGGGCCGGGCCGAGAACGTGTCGGCGAGCCACTCGGCCGAGAAGACCGCGATCGGGTCCTTGAGGAGCGGGACCGCGCCGGCGCGCCGGTTCCGGCCGAAGCGCCAGGCGTCGCGTGCCATGCGGGCGGCGTCCTTGGGTCGCCGCAGCGCCGCCAGCTCCGCACCGTACGCGTAGCGCCATGCGAGCATCGCGGCCACAGGGCCGCGGACGTCCGCCTCGTTCTCGGCGCAGACGTAGGGGAACCAGTGCTCGAAGCGGGCCGCGCAGGTGCCCGGCCGGTGCAGGATGCTGAAGGGCTCCCACACGTACCCGAGCGCACTCGGCGACGCCGCGAGCACCTGGCCGACCCAGCCCGTGCCGGAGCGGTGCGAGCCGGTGACGAGGATGGGCGGCACGCGGTCAGTATCCCCGCTCGGGGCTCGCGGTCGCGTTGACACCGCGAGCGCCGAACCGGATACTCGAACGGCGCCCGCCATGCCGACTCTCACGAAATTCATCGCGCGCCATGAGACCGTGAAGCAGCGCGCGGCGGTGCCCGCGTACCGCGCCGTCGCCAGGGCGGCCGTGTTCCTGCCGGGCCCGCGCGTCTTCGCCAACAGCTTCCCCAAGGCCGGCACGCACCTGCTCTCGACGCTCCTCGGCGAGCTGCCCCGGATGATGTTCTCGGGCGTTCACCGGGCGGAGGGCGACTACGTCGAGGGCGATGCCCGCCGGGACGGGGCAAACCTCGACTGGAGGAGTCTGCGCCGGACGCTCGAGCGGGTGAACAAGGGGCAGTACGCCACCGGTCACTTCCCGTACGTCCCCGGGCTCCCCGAGCTGCTCGACGACCTCGGCTATCGGTCGCTTCTCATGATCCGCGATCCGCGGGACGTGGTCGTATCGGCTTCTCACTACGTGCTCGAGATGCCGGGTCACGACCTCCACCGCCGCTTCGCCGAGCGGTATACGACCGAGGACGAGCGCATCGCCGCCACGATCGCCGGGTTTGCGGCCGACGAGCACGGCCGCGGCCAGGCGTCGATCGGCGAGCGGCTGGAGCGGTTCGTGCCGTGGCTCAAGACGCCGGGCGTGCTGGTGGTGCGCTTCGAGGATCTGATCGGCGCCGCGGGCGGGGGCAGCCGCGAGACGCAGGAGCGCACGGTGGCCGAGGTCGCACGTCATGCCGGCCGGGCGCTCGATCCGGGGCGCGTCTCGGCGGTCGCGGATCGCGTGTGGTCAGACAAGAGCTCGACCTTCCGCCAGGGCCAAGCCGGCGGCTGGCGCGAGCGACTCACCCCCGAGCACGTTCGGCTCTTCAAGGAGCACGCGGGCCGCGCCCTGATCGAGCTCGGCTACGAGTCCGATCTTGACTGGTAGCGCGCCGGCCGGCCTGCGCCGCGGCCTCGGCGGCACCAACCCGCTCGTCCGGTTCCCGCGCCTCTATCTGGCGCTCGCCCGCCGGCGCTACGGCGACCGGGTGCTCGGCCCCGGGACGGACATCCTCATCGAGGGCTATCCGCGGTCGGCGAACACGTTCGCCGTCTCCGCGTTCGAGCTCGCGCAGGAGCGACCCGTGACCGTCGCCCATCACCTGCACGTCGCGGCCCACGTGGTCGCAGCGGTCGAGGCCGCCGTGCCGGTCATGCTCCTCGTACGCCGGCCCGAGGATGCGATCGCGTCGGTCATCGCGCGCAAGCCCAGCGTCGCGCCGGAGCTCGCCGCGCGCACGTACCTTCGGTTCTACGACGGGCGTGCGCGACGTGCTGGACGGCTGCGTCGTGGCGGAGTTCGGCGATGTGATCGGCGACTTCGGCCGCGTCACCGAGCGGACGAACCGGCGCTACGGCACCTCGTTCACGCCCTTCGAGCACACCGAGGAGAACGTCACCCGCTGCTTCGCCCGCATCGAGGCCCAGAACCGCGCCAGGGCCGGCGGCACGCTCGTCGCCGAGTCGGCGGTGGCGCGGCCCTCAGAGGAGCGCGCCCGCGCGGCCCAGGAGGCGCGCGCCAGGGTCGAGGCGCTGCCCCCCGAGCTCCGCCGAGCCCTGGCCCGGCTCTATGAGGCGACTGTCGCGCGCGGCGCCGCGTAGCGTCCGGACGCGACCATCTGGTCGTAGATCCAGCGGTACGTGCGCTCCATCCCGTCGCGCAGGCTGATCGACGGCTCCCACCCGAGGCGCTCGAGGATGAGCGTGTTGTCGCTGTTTCGGCCGCGCACGCCCTGGGGGGCGTCGAGCTTGTAGCGGCGCTCGACCTCGATCTCGGCGATCTCCTCGACGATCGACACCAGCTGGTTGATCGTGACCAGCTCGGAGCTGCCGATGTTGATGGGCTCCGTGACGTCGCTCGAGGTCAGAAGCTGGGAGCCGTGCACGCAGTCGTCGACGTACATGAAGCTGCGCGTCTGCTCGCCGTCGCCCCAGATCTCGATGGCGTGGGATCCGCTGAGCTTGGCCTGGGCGACCTTGCGGCAGAT
Source organism: uncultured Actinomycetes bacterium (assembly GCA_963821535.1). Taxonomy (GTDB): domain Bacteria; phylum Actinomycetota; class Thermoleophilia; order Gaiellales; family JAICJC01; genus JAICJC01. The sequence continues at coordinate 260,441 of CAWGEC010000003.1, forward strand.
CGCCGCCGGCGCCTTCTCGCGGCCGCCGTCGTAGGTGCCGAACGGGCCGTAGACGTTGTGGTATCGCGCCACCCGCGTCGCGAGCTGGAAGTCCTCGCGGAAGTGGCGGCACATGCGCTCGCTGAACAGCTTCTCCCAGCCGTAGCCGTCCTCGGGCATCGCCGGATATGCGTCCTCCTCGGCCAGCGCGGTGACGTCCGGGGAGGTCTGCCGCTCGGCCGCGTAGACGCAGGCGGACGACGAGAAGAAGAAGCGCTCGACCTCCTCGTCACGCGCCGCCATCAGCATGTGCGTGTTGATGAGGACGGAGAGCATGCACAGGGCCTTGTGGGTCTCGATGAATCCCATCCCGCCCATGTCCGCCGCGAGGTTGTACACCCGGCCGGCACCGGCCATCGCCTGCTTGCAGGCATCGAGGCCGGACAGGTCGAGCACCATGTTCTCGGCATCCGGCGACACCTGGTACCACTCGTCGAGCGGCTTCATGTCGACTGAGCGCACGCGCAGCCCACGCTGGACGAGATCGCTCACGAGATGGCCGCCGATGAACCCTCCGCCGCCGGCGACGAGCACGATGTCCTTGGTCATTCCGTCTCCCCCCACAGAGATCGCTTCCCCTCGGTCATCTACGAGGCCACCGCTCGGGTGGGCTCCACCGTCGCCGCCGCGGCCTTGTGCGGATCCGGGCGCATGCGGTTGATCGGAGAGACCAGCGTGAGCTCGCCGTTCATCACCTCGAAGATCGTGGCCGATCCGGTCGCCAGCTTGAACTGCCAGTCGCCGATCGACGGGCCCGCGACGCGGAGGACGGCCAGGCGCACCATGGCACCGTGTGTCACGGCCGCCACCGACTGCCCGGGGTGCCGCTCGCCGATCTCGCGCAGCGCCTCGACGACGCGGTCAGCGGCCGCGGCGAGGCTCTCGCCCTCCGGGCACACCGCCCGCTCGGGATCCTCGGCGTAGATCCGGAACGCCTCGGCGTCGTGCGCCGCGCACTCCTCCTTCGTGAGGCCCTCCCACATGCCGTAGTCGAGATTCGTGAGCCCCTCGGCGTCGTCGACGCGCTGGAGCCGCGACGCCGCAGCGATGGCGATGGCCACCTCGCGGGCGCGAGCCAGCGGGCTCGTGTACGCCGCCGCAAGGCCGATCTCCGAGAGCTGCTGCGCGGTGGCGAGCGCCTCTGCGCGGCCGACCGCATCCAGCGGCACCTCGAGCCTGCCGCGGAATCTCACCTCGGCGTTCATCACGGTTCGACCATGGCGCACCAGATAGATCCTGGCCCGCCTGGCCTCCCCGCCCTCCGGGAGTTCCCCTCCAGCGTTCATACTGCACCTCGCGAAACTGTGTTGGCCACGTGTCCCGAGTTTGGCCGCGCTCCCATGGTCTGTCAACCCTCCAAAATGGGTGACGGCCGCCGCTCGAGCCTGACAGTTTCCCCCAGCCCACCAGGGGACGCTATGCGACACATTACCTCGAAGCTCGGGTGACCGGGTTGACACCGTCCGGAGCGTGGCGGAGACTCGGGCGTGTCGATCGTCAGCCATCCAAGCCAGGGACCGCCGACGGTGGTGTTCCTGCACCTGGGGAAGACGGCCGGCGCGACGCTCCGGCGGATCCTGCGCCGTAACGTCCGGCGGTCGCGCACGCTCGGCCTCAAGAATCCGGCTTCGGCCCCGCACGGGTTCCTGAGCGCGATCCCGATCGAGCGGTTTGCCGAGCTCCCCGTCTCGGAGCGTGAGCATCCGCGGCTCATCATGGCCCACATGGTGTTCGGGATTCACGAGCACATCCCTCGCCCCGCGACCTACATCACGCTTCTGCGCCACCCGGTCGCACGGGCGATCTCGGGCTACAAGAGCGCCCGCTACTGGCCGGGACACCGGTTCCACGAGGCCGTGGCCGGCCAGGACATGGACCTGCCCGCGTACCTGCGGAGCGGGCTCGCGCTCGAGCTCGACAACAGCCAGACGCGCGCGATCCTCGCCGACACGACGACCCCCTACGGCGCCTGCACGCAGGACATGCTCGACCGCGCGTGCGCGGTCCTCGACGAGTGGTTCGCCGTCGTCGGTATCGCCGAGCGCTTCGACGAGTCGCTGCTCGCGCTGCGGCGGTCGCTGGGCTGGACGCGATTGTCGTACGTGAACGCGAACGTGTCGCGCCGGAAGATCGCGCGCTCGGCGCTGCCCGAATCCACCATCCGCATGATCGAAGAGCAGAACTGGGTCGATCTCGAGCTCTACCGGTACGCGGGGCGGCGGCTCGACGAGGCGCTCGCCGGCCCGGCCGCAGCGCAGGAGCTCGCGCGGCTCCGCCGGCTGAACACGGCCTACCGGCCGTGGGGCGCGCTCACCTACACGCTGCCCAAGCGGGTTCGGTCGAGCCTCGGGAGCTGAGGCTCAGGCGCCGGTCGCAGGCGGGGCGGCGCCGTCGTCGAGGGGGCTCGCCGGAACCTCCGGGAACGGCCAGATCTCGAGGCCGTGCACCGAGTTGCGCACGTCCATCGTGACGTTGATCGACTTGATCAGCTCCGGGGGATCCCAGCGGATGAGGTTGATCGTCGCGGGCGACGAGCCCTGGATGATCAGGTTCTCGCCGGCCTCCGCGATCCCGCGGCAGAAGCCCTGATAGGCGTGGTCGCGGGGGACGTTTGCGAACTCGAGCTTCTCGTTGTCGTAGAGCGGCACCGGCCAGGTCTTCTGGATCCGCCCGCGCATGTCGGTGAACATCATCCGATGGGTCGGCGAGTGGTTCATCAGGAGCCCGCCGCGGAACGGGTGCGCGTTGTGCGACTCGAACGGGATCCGGGCGTAGCGGCGCATCCGCCGCTCTCGGATCGCGTAGATGTGTCCCAGGCCGCCGCCGGCCACGTACAGGGTGCCGTTCTCCCACCACGGGAAGCTGGGATGGGCCGTGTCGCCCTTCGGAGGGCCGTCGTCGCCGTTGGGGTCGAACACGGTCAGCGTGGGGCGCGGGCGGAACTGGAACCCCTCCCGGTTCTTGCGCCGCAGCTTGCGCCGCAGGGGTGAGTAGCGGATGCAGTAGCCGGCCGAGAACCGCTCCTCGGCGATGTCGTACTCGAGGATCGTGTCGTAGCCGACCGAGCCGAGGAAGAGCTTCCCGCCGCCGGTGTTGATCTCGTGGCAGTGGCGCAGGTACGGGTTCTTGATCGAGCCGACCAGCGTGAATGCGGGGTCGTACACGAAGATCTCGTCGGCCGCGGCGAGGTACATCCGGTCCTCCCAGAACGCGATGCCGCGCAGTCCGCGGTCACCGCCGCGCTGGGAGAGGTCGATCGTCTGGTCGTCCCAGTCGATCATCTGCGTCAACTGCTCCGTTTCGAGGTCGAGCAGGTAGACGCCGCCATGACTTTCGCTCTGCTGCGTGGAGCGGACGACCGAGCTGAAGACGACCGTGGGAAGGCGCGCGGAGTGTTGTTGCATGTCGTGCAGTATACGCCGGATAGCCGGGAGGTTGAAGCGCCTCCGCCGGCCCGGCAGGGCTGGCGTATCTTGACAGTTTCCTCACGCTCACCTAACCTTGTCGGGATCACACGGGCCGATGACGTAGAGATGGCCCAAGGGCATTGCCGAGGCGCGAGGAGGGGGACCGGCGACCGGAACGTTGCGCACGCGGGGGATCCTGGCGGCTGTCACCGTCTGCATGGCGGTGCTGGCCACGTCCGCGATGGCTGCGGGGACGAACCTCCTCACGAACGGCGATTTCGAGTCCGGCGGCGGCTCGCTGACCGGCTGGAAGGGCCACGAGCGCGACGCTGTCGCTCGTGCCCGGCGACGGAAGCGCGAACGCCGCGAAGGTGACGCGGAGCGGAACGACCGGCACCTACGCGATCAAGACCGCGGCGGACCCCGTGTCGACCGCCGGGGCGGGCGACGTGTACGTCGCCGATGGGCGGTTCAACGCCCCGGCCGGGAAGAGCGTCTGCTTCAAGGTGAAGGAGTCGGGGACGACGTCGAAGACGGTCACGGGGTGCACGACGGGCACCGGCGGCTGGGCGACGCTCGCCGAGCTGAGCTACACCGTCGTCTCGTCACGGCGACTCGCTGACCTTCTTCGTCGAGCAGAAGGCAGGCGGTTGCGGGCGACTCGTTCGCGGTCGACAACCTGAGCTTCTCGACGACGACCTCCGTCGTCGCCCCGCCGACGAACCTCCAGGCGACGGCCACCTCGCCCACCGAGATCGACCTCACGCTGGAACGCCTCGACGACGCCGACCGTGACGGGGTACCACGTCTTCAAGGACGATGGATCCGCAGCCGATCGCGACGGTGAACGCCCCGTCGCACTCGTTCGAGGACTCACCGTCCAGCCCGCGACGACGCACCACTACATGGTCACGGCGTTCGACCGCGAACGGCGAGTCGGTCGCGTCGAACCAGGCTACGGCGACGACCCCGTCTCAGGGCGGCGGCGGTGGGCTCATGATCGCCGCCGCCGGCGACATCGCCTGCTGCGTCGAGCGTACGCCGAAGTCGACGAAGTGCCATCAGCAGGCGACGGCGAACCTGATCAAGTCCCGTCTCTCCCAGCTCGACTCGGTCTTCACGCTCGGCGACAACCAGTACCCGTGCGGCGCGCTCGCGAACTTCAACACCTACTACGACCGCGAGCTGGGGCGCGTTCATCTCAAGACCCACCCGACGATCGGCGACCAGGACATCGGCGCCTCGACGTCGTGCGACGGCATGCCCCAGAACGGCTACTTCCAGTACTTCGGAGCGCGAGCGCAGCCGAACGGCACGAACGGCTACTACTTCGTCGACCTCTCGGACGGGAACGGCGCCAACTGGCGCGTCATCGACCTGAACGGCAACTGCACGTCGACCCCGTGCGCGGCGGGCTCGCCGCAGGAGCTCTTCCTCAAGAACGCGATCAACACCACGCCGAGCGGCAGCTGCATCATGGCGATGTGGCACCAGCCCTTCTTCAGCGGCTCGAGCCTCGAACGCGCACTCGGCCTACAAGCCCTTCTGGGACGACCTCTACGCGGCGCACGCGGCGCTCATCCTGAACGGCCACGCCCACTACTACGAGCGCTACAAGCCGCAGAACCCGAGCGGGGCGGTCGATCCGGCGAACGGGATCACCGAGATGATCGTCGGCACCGGCGGGATCAACCACGGGTCGGCGAAGGTCATCTCGCCCAACACCGCCGTCTACAACAACACCGACTGGGGCGCGATCTTCCTCACGCTGCATGCGAACTCGGTCGACTGGCAGTTCGTGAACGAGGGCGGCCAGACGCTCGACAGCGGCACCCGCTCCTGCACTCAGCGACCGTAGTTCGCGAGGCCGGCCGGCGCCCGCTGGATGACCGGACGGCCGAATCGCATGTACCCTCGGGGTATGTGGCTGAGCGGTGGCTCCATGGTGCCCGTGGCGGCGCCGCGACGGGTGTCGCGCGCGGGCGGATGACGACGTCCGAGCCCGGCGCAGTTCGGGCAGTCACATCCCCCGGTCTGGCCGTCCGCCGCCGCCTCGTGCGCGAGCTCGGCGACGGTGTTCGTGGTCATGGCGGTCGGGACGGTCGTGACGCTGATCTTGAACGCCATCCTGGCGCGCGTCCTCGGGCACGGCCAGCTGGGTTCGTACTTCCTCGTCTTCAGCATGGTGATGATCGGGTCGACGATCGGTCAGATGGGCCTCGATCGCACGGTCGTGCGCCTGGTTGCGGCGGCACGGGCCACCGGCGACGGCGGCCGCGCTCGGCGCACGGTCCGGCTGGTGTTCCTGCTGGGGCTCGCCGCCTCGTCGCTCGTCGCCCTCGTGCTGGTGCTCGGGCTCGGCGACTTCATCGCCGTCCACATCTACCACTCGCAGGCCGTGGCCGGCGTCGTGGGGCTCGCCGCGGCCTGGGTCCTCGTGAAGTCGCTCCTCGCGCTCACCGCCGAGACGTTCCGCGGGTTCAAGCGGTTCTGGCCGGCCACGCTCTACAACGGCCTGGCGGTCGACTCGCTCCTCGTCCTGGCCTTCGGCACGATGTGGATCGCGGGAGTGCGGCCGTCGCTCCGCGAGGCGGTGGCGGTGAGCGTCGTCGCGACGGCGGTCGCGCTGGTCGCCGGCATCGGGATGCTCCGCCCGAGCGTCTCGAAGCTCAGCCACCAGGGCGACGTCGGAGCGCGCGAGGTGGTCTCGATCTCGTGGCCGCTCCTCGTGACGAGCATCGCCAGCTTCGGCGTCGGGACCGGCGTCGACCTGTGGGTGGTCGGGCATTTCCGGCCCGGCGAGCGACGTGGCCCTCTACGGCGCCGCGTACAGGCTGGTCTTCTTCGTCGCGACCGGGTTCATCATCGTCTCGCAGGTCGTGCCGCCGATCATCGCGGAGCTGCATACGCGCGGTGAGAAGCGATGAGCTCGAGACGGGCGCTCCGCAGCATCTCCACGCTCGCGGGCATCCCCGCGATCATCGTGCTCATGGTCTTCCTCGTCGGCGGGGCCGTTCGTCATGGGGCTCGTGTACGGCCCGTTCTTCCGCCAGGGCGCCACGGTGCTCGCGATCCTGAGCTGCGCCCGCCTGGTCGCCGTCTGCACGGGCTCGAGCGGCGCGACGCTCATGATGACCGGCCACCAGCGGACGATGATGACGCTCACCTTCTGCACGGCCATCTTCAGCGTGACCACGGAGATCCTGCTCGCGCCCACGTACGGCATCACCGGCGTGGCCGCTGCCACCGCCGTCGCCCAGACCATGCAGAACCTCCTCCAGCTCGTCTTCGCCCGCGTCCGGGTCGGGATCTGGACACACGCGCGCTTCTCGCTGCGAGCCGCTGCGGGAGCTGGTGCGGGGGTAAGCGGGACGTGAGGCGCCTGGAGCTGAGACGGCTGGCTCGAGTCCTCGATGCGATCGATCGCGCCGTCCAGCGCGCGATCAGGGCGTCGTCGCGGTGACACGTCGTGGGTGAGCGCGCCCACGCCGGGCCGCGCCGCGACCCCACCGTGATCTTCCTCCACATCGGCAAGACCGCCGGGTGGACGCTCCGGCAGATCCTGTACCGCAACGTCAGGCCGGACCGCGTGATGCGGGTGCGCCCGCCGGCCGACCGGCCGCGCGGGTTCCTGAACGATGAGCCGTTGCGCGCCTTCGCCGCGCTGCCGGAGGAGGAGCGGGCGCGGCCCCGCCTGATCGTGAGCCACATGATCTTCGGCATCCACGAGTCGGTGCCGCGGCCGTCGACGTACATCACGCTGCTGCGCGAGCCGGTCGCCCGGACGATCTCGCAGTACCGGCACGTGCTCCGGACCGAAGCACCATCGCCTGCACGCCGCCGCTGTCTCCGGCGAGCTCACGCTCGAGCGGTACGTGTGCGGTGGGGAGGCGATCGAGGTCGACAACGGGCAGACGCCGGGCGCTGGCAGGCGACGCGAGCACGCCGTTCGGGGAGTGCACCGATGGCGGTGCTCGACGCGGCGCTCAGGAACCTCGACGCGCCACGTGTCCGTGGCCGGCCTCACCGAGCGGTTCGACGAGACGCTGATCATGCTCGGCGCGGAGTTCGGCTGGCGCAACCTCTACTACGTGCGGCCAACACCGCGCCTGTCGGGCCAGCGCCTCCAGGTCTCCGATTAGGATCGGCGCATGATCGCGGAGCGAAACAGGTTCGACTGCGAGCTCTACCGGGTCGTGGCCGAGCGGTTCCAGGCTCGCATCGCCGCCGACTCCGGACTTCGCCGCCGCCTCGAGCACCACCGGCGCGGGAACGCCATCTACGGCCCCTGGGGGCGATTCGCCTACGGGCTCCGCAAGGCCGCCGTACGGGCCACCCGCTAACCGTCGCCGCCCTGTGAAAAAATGGGAATTCGGGGATGACGGCGGCGCCGATCGCCCGTACGGTTGAAGCATGGGAATTGCAGGGGGATCACCGGCGGGAGTCCGCCCGTGATGCGGGAGGATCGAGCCGCGGTTCTGCGGTTCGCGTCGAAGACCAGACGGAGACATCGCGCCGCCGGTACGGTGCTCCGAGCCGGCGCGCCGCTCCTGCCCCGGTGCTCGCCGCCGCAGCGGCCGATCTTCATCCTCGGGTCGCCGCGGTCGGGCACGACGATGCTCTTCCAGCTGCTCGACCGATCGCGTTCCTTGGCCTCTCTCGGCTACGGCAGCCAGTTCATCTGGGAGATGTTCCGCCCGCGCGAGATGACGCTCGGGCGGTCCCACGCCGCGGGCCCGGGCGACATCTCCAAGCAGGAGCGCCAGGTGGTCGACTGGCTCATCGACCGGGTCTCCGGGGGAAGCCAGTACGTCGACAAGTTCCCGCGAATGGTGCTTCGCGCCGAGTACCTCGCCGCGCTCTATCCCGATGCCCGGTTCATCTCGATCGTTCGCGACGGCCGGTCGGTCGTGTCCTCGCTCATGACCGGCTGGAACACCGACGGGAAGTTCGGCCAGGGAACCATGCTGCCCGTCCCGCTGGACGTCGCGGGATACTCCGGGCGCGTGTGGCGATTCATCCTGCCGCCGGGGTGGGAGGCCTACACGTCGGGCCGCACGCTGGCCGAGGTGTGCGCGTTTCAGTGGGCGGCGTCCAACACGGCCCTCCGTGATGCGTACGACCGGCTCGGGCGGGAGCGGTTCTACGAGGTGCGCTACGAGGATCTGGTCGCGGCGCCGGTCGAGACGACCGCGGCGATGCTCCGCTTCCTCGACCTGAGCGACGACCCCGACGTGCTTGCCCACGCCGCCGCGCTCGACCGGAACGTCACGCATACGGCGGTGACGGCGCCCCGGCCGGGCAAATGGCGGGACGAGAACCCCGCCGCGATCGAGAGCATCCTGCCCCAGATCGCGCCCGTCATGTCGCGGCTCGGCTACGACCTCGACTGACGCGCTCTGGCGCTTCGGCGGCTGGAAGTTGTTAGGAGGCGCGGGACGGCCTTTCCAGGATCCTAACGCCGTGCGTTAGGGGAGGCTCACAGTGGACCGAGAGGGTCACTCCGACAGTGACGTCTCGGTGACGGCAGGACGGGAGTGGTCCGGCGCACGCGTGTGCCGGCTCTGGCGATGGGAGCGACCGTTGCCGCTCTTCGCCACGCCGGCGACCGCGCTTGGCGCCAGGGGCGCGTTCTGGGCGACCTGGGTCGAGCCCCAGCACGGTGCCTCGCAGCTTCAGCTCCTGCGTCGCCTCGAGTCGGCAGATGGGCCGGAACTTCCACGGCGTGCGCCTCTATCACCCGCTCGACCACTCGAGGATGCGCTCGCCCGTTCTCGACCTGATGCGCCACCGGCACCAGCCGCTCTATCTGAACGTCACGTCCGAGGTGAACCGGAACCAGTGCGTCCCGTGGCGCGACGTCGCCTCCGGTCGATACAACGCCGACCTGCACACGCTTGCGCGCCACGTCAAGCGCTGGCCCGCGAAGGTCTTCTTCTCGTGGAACCACGAGTTTCTGAACGACTGCACGAGCGGGACGCCCGCCGACTACGTCGCGAGCTACCACCGCGTCCACAAGCTCTTCCGCCACGACCACGTGACAGAACGTCGTCTTCGTGTGGACGGCGACGGCGCACAACTTCCACCAGGACGGGGCTCTGCTGCGCAAGTACCAGCCGCGCCGCTACGACGTCGTCGGCGTCGACGGCTACAACAAGGCGGGCGACTGGGTGTCGGCGAAGGATCTGTTCCGCTACGCCCACAAGTTCGCGGTGCGCCACCACAAGGGCTTCATGATCGGCGAGGTCGGAAGCGCCGAGGACCCCAACGACGCGACGGCAAAGGGCAGGTGGATCCGAAACGCCGCCGCGACCTTCAAGGCATGGCGGGTGCGCATGGTGGTGTGGACGAACACCAGCGACTACTGGGCCGCCTCCTCGCCGGCAGCCGACCGCCGGCGTTCCGCGGCGCGAGCCGGATGCGCTACTTCCGCCGGTAGCGGCGCTCACCCGCCCGGCGGCACCTCGGGAGCGAGGCGGCGCTTGATCCGCGACGGCAGGGTGTAGGTGAGCCGGCCCCAGCGCCCGTAGCGGGCGTTCGCGCGCCGGAACCGCTCGAGCGCATCCGCGAACTCCGGCTCGGCGGCGATGCGCTCGTCGAGGAGCCGGCAGGCGTGCTCGTAGAGCTCGAGGTCGAGGTGGTTCGCGCGCCGGACGAGGTCGAGCTCGGCCTCGGTCGGCGGCGCTCCGCCCCGGGCCACGTTGGCGCTGACGTAGCGGACGTCCCGCCAGCCGAAGGTGCGCCCGAGCAGCACGACCGACTCGTCGAACCGCTCGGTGACGCCCACCCAGGCGAAGTGGGCCGCGAGGTTGCGCTTGGCGGTCTCGAGCATCTCGGGGGTGCAGCCGCCGTAGGGCGTCCCGATGTCGCCGGCGATGGCCCGCGTCTGGCTGTTGTCCATCTCGAGGGCGAGGCCGCTCTCGATGTACTCCTCCAGCGACATGCCCTGCGCCACGCTCGTGGTGGCGGTGGCCCGGCGTGCGAAGCACGTACCGGTGCTGCGACACGGCCAGGCGAACCGGGTCGCGCAGCATCGTCACGTAGCGGCACGGCCGCGGCACGTGCTCGTGCAGGCCGAAGACGGTGTGCCCCATGATGAGGCGCGGCCGCAGCCGATCGGCCTCCGGCAGCAGCGCGAAGTCCGCCAGGGTCTCCTCCCGCGGCCGGCGCCGGGCGCGCACGGTCATCGTCTGCGAGGAGCGGGAACTGGCGCTTCAGGATCTGGCGCATCGTCGACCCGGCGGTCTTGCCGATGTGCAGGAAGATGATCGTCTCGTCGCTCACCGGTGCGCTCCACGCCGGTATCCGTAGATCCTGCGGGCGGCGTCCGAGGCGACGCCCGCCGGCCGGGCCCGGAGCCCCGCGACGTCGCGGGCGAGCCCGTCGAAGTCATACCCCATCGCCCCCAGCTGCTCCGGCCCGAGCGAGCGCAGGTAGGCCGCGCACCAGCGCTTGCGCAGCGGGTTCCCCATCGTCGCCTGCCACCGGTCCACCGGCTCGCCGCTGATCTCGCGTGTAGCTCGCCGTGCCCGTGCGGTCGCCCATGCGGCCGTTCAGGCTGGTGCCCGCGAACGACTCCGCGGCCGCCAGGGCCGGGTCGAGCTCGAGGAGCTCGAAGACCGCCCGGGTGCCTGCGACCGGGTCGGCGACGAGGTCCTCGAACCGGATCGCGACGGTCCGCGGGTCGCCGCGCTCGTGCGCGGCGATGAGGCGGTCGAGGCCGCCGTGCAGGTCGACGTCATAGCGGTCCAGGTTCCAGTGCCCGCGCCCGAACGACTCGATCATCGACGCGGCGACGGCAAGCGGGTTGCGCCACAGGAAGACGAACCGGGCGTCGGGGAAGAGCTCCATGATCTCGTCGACGACGAGGTGGTAGCGCGGCGTCTTGTCGAGGAACCAGGCCGCCTCCCCGGCCGCCTGCTCGTAGAGCGCCATGACCGATCGCCTCACCTCGGCGAGATAGGCGGCCCGGCCGCCCGGCAGGGAGTCGCTGAAGTCCGCGATCGCCCGGGCGGCGGTGCGGTGGCCGTACTCAGCGACGGCCCCGCGCTCGCGGAGCGCGTAGAGCTGCGGCAGGAGGAGCCACGGCTCCGAGGCGGTCGCGACCTGGGGGTGGGTCGCGAGCATCCGCTGGAGGAGCGTCGATCCGCTGCGGGGGAGCGAGAGGACGAAGACCGGCCGCACGCTCACCGGGGCGCTCCGTTCGACGACGGGTAGCACGCCGCCAGAACGCGGCCCCACTCGGCGCGGGCCTCGGGCGACGTCCACCAGCGCAGGTCGGCGCCGTGCAGCTTGCGCGCCCGCGCCTGGCGGGCGTACGCGCCGTCGGCGAGCTTCAGCGCGCCGTGGGCCAGGTGCCCGGCGCGGCGCATGCGCATCGCGCCGTAGCGCTCGCGCACCATGTCGTACTCGCGCCCGAAGCCGTCGCCGCGGTTCAGGCGCTGGAAGAAGCCGCGCTTCTCGGTGGCGGTGACGCGCGTGTCGTGGGCCCGGAACACGCCGACCGGGGTGCGGACGTGCCGGAACGTGGCCTGCTCGGAGAGGAGCCGCAGGTAGAGATCCCAGTCCATCATCCGCCGCATCGTGGCGTCGATCGGCTCGGCGCCGAGCGCCGACGTGCGGGCGATGCACGAGACGGTGCTGATGAAGCAGCCGTACGACTTCAGCACGAACGGCGAGAACCGGTGCTCCGGCAGGAGCCGGGTGAGGCGCCCGTCGCCGTCGGAGAAGAGGGTGTCTCCGTAGACCACGTCGGCCCCCGTGCGGTCGCCCTCCCGGACGAGGGCTGCGAGGCCGTCCGGCAGGTAGAACTCGTCGGCGTTCAGCCAGGCGATCCACCGGCCGCGGGCCCGGGCGATCCCCCGGTTCAGGGCGTCGGACTGGCCCTGGTCGGGCTCCGACACCCAGTCCACGAGCTCGTCCAGCTCCTCGAGCAGCTCGACCGTGCCGTCGGTCGAGGCGCCGTCCTGGATCACGTGCTCGACGGTGATGCCCTGCTGCTCGGCGACGCTCTCGATGGCGTCCCGCAGATAGTGGGCGTAGCCGTACGACGGCGTCACCACGGTCAGGTCGAGCGTCTCGGGCTCCAGCGGGTCTCGCTCCATGGTCAGCTCCGCGGGGCGGTCGCCGGCGCCGCGGGCGACCGTCGCCATCCGGGCGGGTACGCCATCGCGATCAGCGTGAAGATCAGGATGCCCTTCTCGGGCGCGCCGAACGGCCACGAGTACACCGTTCCGATGACGAGGGCGTTCCCGAACAGGAACGCGCCGCCGCCGAACGACAGGAGATCGCAGACCCGGCCGCGGTTTCGCCGTCTCCAGATGTCGCGGAACAGGATCACGTAGATCGTGACGAAGACGATCAGGCCCAGGAGCCCGAACTTGATCCAGACCTCGACGGGGGCGTTGTGCACCATGCCGGCGTCGCCCTTCCACTGGGCCGTCCGCTGTCCGTGGTAGAGGACGCCCACCCCGAGGCCGGCGATCGGATGGGCCTTCACCTCGTCGAAGCCGTCCAGGATGTCGTTGATGTGCCCCTGGTTGGTCGTCGCGTAGACGTTCTCCGCTCGCGTCTGGGTCGGATCGAGGCTGGCGAACCGTCCGCCCCAGTCGAGCGACGACCAGGTGAGCGCGATGGTGAGGAGGCACGCGACGGCGACGGCGGCGATCGACACGACGTACCGGCGCCGGTTCACGCCGGAGAAGAGGATGAAGGCCGCGAACACGGCGGCCAGCTCGACCCATGCGTACCGGCGAAACGCGAGCACGACGACGCTCGTCCCGACGGCGACGCCGGCCATCCAGAGGAACCGGCTGCGGTGCGTGCGGAGCATCGCCATCGACACGCCCACGGCCGCAACCATGAACTCGAGCGTCGCGTGGTCGCCGACCGTCGTTCGGCCGTAGAACGCGATCTCGCCGCCGCCGGACGCATACTGGATGAGCTGCCAGATGCCGTAGCCCGTCAGGATGCCGACGAAGATCTGCGCGAAGCGGAAGCAGTCACGATCGGTGCGAAGCACGGTCGACCAGAGCGCGAACGCGTAGACGAGCCCGAGCGCCAGGTTCCGCCAGTCGCCGAACGGGCTCTGCGTCTCGTGGTAGACGCCCGCCGCGATCCCCACGAGGACAGCGGTCGTGCCGAGCCCGAGCAGCCACGCCATCCGGTTCGAGATCGCCATGCGGCCCGTGCGGAACCGCTCGATGAGGCCGGCGTACGCAAACATGAACACCGCGACGTCGCCGGGCGTGAACTGGCCGAACTTCTGCTGCGTCCACCACGACGGGCCGTAGTTCGTGAGGCCGCTGTGCTTCACCGCGAAGCGGATGCCGGGGTCGGTCTTCGAGTGGAAGTAGATGGCGCAGAACAGGATGACCGTCGCGATCGACCACCACACGAACCGGCCGAGCTCCGCCGGCTGGCTGATCGGCACCGCCGGAGCCGTCGTCGGCCGGCGCTGGGCGGCGACGCTCATCGGGCCGCTCCGTTCGCGGCGAGCGGCGCGGCGTCGGCGGCCGGGCCTGTCGCGCCGTGGGTCCCGGAGTAGATCTCGAGCAGCCGGTCGGTCGTGGCCTTCGGGCTCAGGTTGCGCTCGTACTCCCGGCGGGCGCCGGCGCCCAGGCGCTCGACGAGCTCGCGATCGCCGGCCAGGCGCCGGAGGGCGCGCGCCAGGTCGGCGGGGTCGCCCGGCTCGGCGTGCAGGCCGGTCTCGCCGTCGGCGACGATCTCGGCCAGGCTCCCGAGCCGCGAGGCGATCACCGGAACGCCGAGCGCGTACGCCTCGGCGACGATCCGCGGGAACACCTCATACCAGCGCGACGGCACGACGAGCGCCCGCGCCCCGGCGAGGATCTCGAGGCCGCGGTCGCGCGCGACCTGGCCGGTCAGCTCGACGCCGGCGAGCGTTGCGGCGCGGGCCCGGAGCGCATCCTCGAGGTCGCCGGCCCCGACGACCCGCAGGCGCTGGCCGCCCTCGGGGAAGGCCTGCCCCCAGGCCTCGAGGAGCACGTCCACGCCCTTCTCCGGCGCCAGGCGCGAGAGGCAGATGAAGCCTCCGTCATAGGTCGGCTGCGGCGCTCCCGGGTCGGGCGCGGTGTTGTACTTGACGACGATCTGCTCGGCCGGCCATCCGGCCTTGAGGTAGCGGCTGCGGGCGAACTCCGACGGCGTGATGTACGTGTCGACCGCCGACGACCACGTGCCGATCGCGCTGTGCAGCGCGTCCTTGACGGCGATCGGGAGCGTGGCCGCCCGGGAGGAGCGGTAGCAGCCGTGGACGACCGCCGGGATCGGGGACGCGCCCGAGGCAGTCCTCGCACACCCGGCCGTCGCGCAGGAAGGTCGCCGCCGGGCAGAGCGGGCGGAAGTTGTGGAGCGTCTGGACCACCCTGACGCCGGAGCCGTGGGCCGCGCGGAGCGCCGCCGGGCTGAGGAGCGGGAAGGTGTTGTGGGCGTGAACCACATCGGGCCGGAATCCGGCGATCGCGCGCCGCACCGTGCGGGCGCCGTCGCGCGACCAGACCACGCGCCCCGGCAGCGTCAGGCGCTTGGCCCGCGGCCAGCCGGCGATGTCGTCGCTCTCGACCGACAGCACCTCGACGACCGCCCCGGCCCCGCGCAGGAGGGCGGTCTCCTCCTCGACGACGGCGTTCTCACCGCTCGGCTGGGCGCTTCGGTAGCGGTTGTGGACGACCAGGACGCGCATGCGTCACCGGGACGGGCGGGCAGACCCGACCGTGTCGCGGGTGACCTCGGCGATCGTGCTGGCGATGAAGAGCGTGTTCGCCGCCGCGTATCTGGGCGCGAGCTTGATCGGGTCGTGCACCATCCGGTGCACCCACTCGAGGCCCGACTCCTGCATCCACATGGGAGCCCTCGGCCGGTTGCCCGAGATGAAGTCGAACGCCGCACCGACGCCCATGGCGAGCACTCCGCCGAGGTCGGGCGAGAGCCGGTGCATCCACAGATCCTGCTTCGGCGTCCCGAGGCCGACCCAGACGATGTGAGGCGTAGCCGCGGTGATGGCCGCCACGGCCTCGCGCTCCTCGGGTGCGTTCATCGCGCGGAAGGGCGGAGAGCTCGTGCCGACGATCTGCGCGCCCGGGAAGCGCTCGAGCAGGTTCTGTTCGAGGCGCTCGAGCACGGCGGGCGTGGCTCCGAACAGGTAGTGGCGCAGCCCGCGCTCACGGCCCAGGTCGATCACGCGCGGCATCAGGTCGGGCCCGGCGATCCGCTTGGCGTTCGCGGTGCCGTTCTGCCGCTGCCGCCACGCGACCGGCGCGCCGTCGGGGAAGTTGATCCACGCCTCGTGGAGCGCGTGGCGCAGGCCCGGGTCGCGCTGGGCGAGCGTCAGGCCGTGAACGCCGGTCAGCGACGCGTAGCCGCCATCGCCGGAGAGGGCGCGGTCGATCACGGTCCGCGCGGCGCCCTCGAGGTCGCCGGCGTAGAGCTCGGTGCCCATCACCGTGCAGGTCATCAGTCGCTGGTCGGCGCCCGCCATCGCACCGATCATTGACCGGCGCGCGTCCGGGCCGCCTGATCCGCGGGAGCGCCGTAGCCGCCGTATCCGTATCCGCCGCCGTAGCCGTAGCCCGACTCGGACTCGGCGTCGGTCACGACCACCCCGAGGCCGAGCGCGCGGGACGTGCCGAGCTCGCGCCGCAGCTCGTGCAGCATCGGCCGGCGGACGAGGTCGAGCTTCGAGACGACCATGTAGGCGTCGGCCTGAGAGGTGAGGCCCATCGTGTCGGCGACGGGCAGCACCGGCGGGGTGTCGATCACGATCGTCTCGGCACGCTCGCGCAGCTCGGTGAGGAGCGTGGCGAGCGCCTTGGAGGCGAGGAGCGACGACGGGTCGGAGGGCGGCTCGCCGGCGACGAGCACGTGCAGCAGCGAGCCCGATGGCTCGTTCCCGTGGCCGTTCCGGCGTGCGCCGGGATCGGGGGCGCCGGGGACGACGACCGGGACGAGCGCCTCGTCGAGCGTCGCCTGTCCGAGGATGACGTCGGTGATGCCGGGGCGGCCGGTGAGGCCGAAGAAGCGGTCGAGGTACGGCGCGCGCAGGTCGAGGTCGACCAGGATGACGTTCTTGCCCGATGCGGCCATGGCGACCGCCAGGTTGGCGGCGGTCGTCGACTTGCCCTCCTGAGCGACGGCGCTCGTGACGAGGATCATCTGGGCCTGCGGGTCGAGGTTCGCGAAGTCGAGGCTGACCCTGAGCTTCTTGTAGGCCTCGCTGTGGATCCCGTGCGGATCGGCGAGGAGCGTCAGCTGGTCGTGCTTTCGCATGTCCTTGTCGGGCCGCGGCAGCCGGCCGAACAGCGGGAGGCCCAGCTCGGAGGCGACCTGCTCGGCGGAGCGGATGCGCGTGTCGAACGCCTCGCGGGCGAACACGAGGCCGATGCCGATGCACCAGGCCGAGGATGGCGCCGATCGCCGTGTTCCGCTTGGCGTTCGGGGCGAGCTGGGCGGCGCCGGACGCTCTGCTCTGGACGGCGCTCTGCCCGGCGCCCGAGTCGGCGTTCGCCCGCAAGCTCCACGACGTAGTTCTGGGCCGCGGTGGCCTTCCGGTCGAGTTCGTTGTACGTCGCGAAGTCGGCCTGCAGCGTCGCGTTGGGCAGCCCAGCGTTCCTGTCGGCCTGGTACTTCGCGAACGCAACGTCGCGCAGATGTCCGTAGCGATCGGATCTGCCGTCTGTGCCGCGGCCTGGAGCTTCGCAACGTGGTCCTGCGGCCTGCTGCCTGGCTGTAGTCCGCGAATGCCGGTCGCGTAGGCGTTCGTCAGGGCCACCGCGCCGGCCTTCGTGTGGTACGAGACCTTGAATTCGACGATCGTGGCGTTCGGGTCCGCGGTGACGGTCGACGCCTTGAGGAGCTTGCCGGGCGTCATGTCGGTGATCTCGGGCACCTTCGCGAGCGCCGCGCCAGCGACCTGCGGACTCTGAGCGACCTGCGCCATGGTCTGGACGTACTGCTGAGATGTCCCCGACGACGTGTGCTGGTTGGACAGCGGGTTCGTGAGGTCCTGGGCGACTGATCAGGTCGTCCGCCGTCGCCTGGAAGACCGGCGCCTGCCGCGACGAGATGAAGTACGTGACCGCGGTGACGAGGACGAGCGTCGTGACCACGATCCACCACCCTCGGCGGATTACGCGCACATAGTCGGCCATGGGGCGGCCCGGACGCCCAATATCATCGATCACGCGACCTTCCTCCCTGAAAAAGGTGAGCGGCGGGCCGAATGGTACCCGCTTGCCAGGGATACCTCAGCATCCAGACCGTGTCAAGCGAGAAGCGCGTTCCACCCGTCCGTTTCCAATCCCGCTCACACAGCGGGATCGCGGCGCCTGCGCCCGAGCACTGAGAGCGGCTCCAGCGGATCGCGGCCGTCGCCCGCGAGGAGCACCATCGAGTGGAACCACAGGTCGGCCACCTCCGACACGAGGTGATCGCTCGCGGGCTCGGCGAGCACGGTCTCGACGGCCTCCTCGCCGACCTTGCGCTGGCGCGCCTCGCGGACATCGGCCAGGAGGCCGGCGACGTACGAGCGCTCGTCGCCGCGCTCGGCCCGCTCGGCGATCGTCTGTGCCAGGTCGGGGAGGGCCGGCGCGGCGGCGTCGAAGCACGACTCGGTTCCCGTATGGCAGGTCGGCCCCGCCGGCAGCGCCAGCATCAGGACGGCATCGCCGTCGCAGTCGGCGGCGAGCGACGTGACGGCGAGGACGTTGCCCGACGTCTCGCCCTTCTTCCAGAGCCGGTCGCGCGAGCGGGAGTGGAAGTGCCCGAGCCCGGTCTCGAGGGTCGCCGCGAGCGCCTCGGCGTCCATGTAGGCGAGCATGAGCACCCGGCCCGTGTCGGCGTGCTGGACGACGCACGGCAGGAGGGCGCCGTCGGGGATGCTCAGAGGCGGATCGGAAGGCCGCACGCGGCCACCTCCTGCTTCACCTCGGCCATCGTCGCCTCGCCGTCGTGGAAGATCGACGCTGCCAGCGCGGCCTGCGCGCCGGCGGCGAGGGCGGCCGCCATGTCCGCCGCCCCGCCCGCGCCTCCCGAGGCGATCACCGGCACATCCACCGCGGCCGTGACCGCCGCGATCAGGTCGAGGTCGTATCCGGCGTGGCCGCCGTCGGCGTCGATGCTCGTGACGAGGAGCTCGCCCGCGCCGCGCTCGACCGCCTCGCGCGACCACTCGATCGCGTCGCGGCCGGTGGGCCGGCGGCCGGCCGAGGCGTACGCCTCCCAGCCGCCGTTTGCCCGCGCGGCGTCGACCGCCACCACGACGCACTGCGAGCCGAGGCCCGCCGCCAGCTCCGACACGAGCTCGGGCCGGTCGAGCGGAGCGGTGTTCACGCTCACCTTGTCGGCCCCGGCCAGGAGCAGGTCGTGCGCCCGCTCGAACCCGTCGACCCCCCCGCCGACGCACAGCGGCACGTCAACCCGCCGGGCCGCCCGCTCGACGGCGTGCAGGAGCTCGGCCCAGGCCTCCTCTCCGGCCGAGATGTTGAGCCAGACGATCTCGTCGGCGCCGGCCTCGGCATAGCGGGCGGCGGCGTCCACGGGGTCGCCGCAGTCGCGCAGGTCGCGGAAGCGCACGCCCTTCACGAGCCGGCCGCGGCGCACGTCGAGGCACGGGATGATCCGCCTACGCAGCATCCGCGCCCCGCTCGAGGAACGCGGCCAGGAGCGCCCGGCCGGCGGCGCCGCTTCGCTCCGGGTGGAACTGCACCGCCGCCACCCGCCCGCGGCCGACGGCCGACGGGAACGAGGTGCCGTCGAGGTCGGTCGTCGCGATCACGTCGGAGGCGTCGGCCGGCTCGGCGACGTAGGCGTGTGCGAAATAGCAGACGGCCGGGAGCGTGCCGCCGAGCGCGCCGGGGTCGGCCGGGGCGACGTCGTTCCAGCCCATGTGCGGGACGGTCTGCGCCCAGTCGATCCGGCGGACGACGCCGGGGAGGAGCCCCAGGCACTCCGTGTCGCCCTCGTCGCTTCGGTCGAAGAGGAGCTGGAGGCCGAGGCAGATGCCGAGGACGTGCGCTCCGCGGTCGGCCGCCGCCCGGATGGCGCCCGCCAGGCCGGTCGCCCGCAGCCGCTCCATCGCCGGCCCGGCCGCGCCGACGCCGGGGACGACCAGCATCCGCGAGCGCTCGGCGACCTCCGGCTCGGTCGTGATCTCGACGCCGACGCCGAGCCGCTCGAACGCGGCTCGCAGGCTGCGCAGGTTTCCGGCGCCGTAGTCGACCACCGTGACCGCGGTCACAGGCTGCCCTTCGTCGAGGGGATCTCTCCCGCCCGCCGGGGGTCCTCGGCCACGGCGACGCGAAGGGCGCGGGCCAGCGCCTTGAAGGCCGCCTCGAGCACGTGGTGGTCGTCGGTGCCCGCGCCGCTCATGTGGATGCCGAGGCGGCCGCTTCGGGCCAGCGTGTCGAAGAAGTGCGGCACGAGGCTCCCGGGGAGCGCGCCGATCCGGTCGCTCGCGAACGGCAGCTCGATCGCGGCGACGCCGCGGCCGCCGAGGTCGACCGTGGCGTGTGCCAGCGCCTCGTCGAGCGGCGCGCGGGCGTCGCCGAAGCGGGCGATGCCGGCCCGGTCGCCGAGGGCGTCGTCGAGCGCCTGGCCGAGCGCGATCGCGACGTCCTCGACCGTGTGGTGCTCGTCGACCCACAGGTCGCCGGTGCAGGTGAGCTCGAGGTCGATCAGGGAGTGGGTCGAGAGCGCGGTCAGCATGTGGTCGAGCATGCCGATCCCCGTGGCCACGGCCGACCGCCCGGAGCCGTCGAGCACGACCCGGCAGCGGATGTCGGTCTCGGCCGTGCGGCGCTCGGCGGCGCCGATCCGCGTCCCGGCCGGCGGCTCGGCGGTCTCCGCCCGGGCGCCGAGCGCCGCCAGCAGCACGTCGTCGTCGGCCGGCGTCGCCGGGCTGATCCGGAGGTGCGTCGCGAGGAGCGGGTCGGCGAAGGTGCGCACGACGAGGCCCTGCTCGAGGAGCCGTTTCGAGACCGGCGCCGCCGGCTCGCCGAGGTCGACGAGCAGGAAGTTCGCGCACGAGTCCTGCACCTCGAGCCCGGCCGAGCGGAGCGCCGCCGCCATGCGGTCGCGCTCGGCGACGGTCGCTGCGGCCCGGGCGCGCATCTCGCCGGCTTCGCGGATCGCGATCCCCGCGAGGGCGACCGAGAACGACGAGATCGACGCCGGCGGGCGGATCGCGTCGAGCCGGCGGGCGATCTCGGGCGGCGCGAGGATGTAGCCGATCCGGGCGCCGGCCAGAGCGAACGCCTTCGAGAAGGTGCGGACGACGACGGTGTTCGTGCGCTCGCGGACGAGCGGCGAGAGATCGCGCCCGCCGAACTCGACGTACGCCTGGTCGATCACGACGAGGCCGTCGCGCTCGCGCAGGTCGTCCTCGGTCGCGTCGGCGCCGGTCGGGTTGTGCGGCACGCACGACCACCACAGCCGCACCGCCGGCGACGGCTCGTGGACGAGCGTCGCTCCGGCCAGCCGGGTGGCGTTCCCGTACCAGGAGTAGAACGGGCGGCGCACGTACGCCTCGTCGCCGGGGCGAAGGGCGAGGAGCGCGCACAGCTGCACCGCCTCGTCTGCGCCGCCGGTCAGGACGACGCACTCAGGGTCGAACCCGGCGTGCTCGGCGATCGCGTCGCGAAGGCCGGCGTAGGTGGCGTCCGGGTAATTGTGGACGGCCACCCTGCCGAGCGCCGCGACGGCCCGGCCGTACCAGGCCGGCGGCACCGGCGAGAGGTTCATGTCGAAGCGGCGCAGGCGCCCCTCGGGCAGCCCCTCCTCCCAGTGGTAGGGCTCAGCGTCGATCAGGTCGGGGCGGATCGGCAGCGCTGAAAATTGGTGCCTGGCACCGTTTTTTCACTCATGGGATGAGGTTCTGGATCGGGAGCACGAGCAGCGAGCGGGCGCCCGCCGCCTGGAGCGGGGCGAGCAGGTCGGAGACCGCGTCGGCGTCGACCACCGCGTGGACGGCGTGCAGGCCGCCGCGGGCCAGCGGCAGGACGGTCGGCGAGTCCATGCCCGGCAGGAGCGCGATCACGTCGTCGAGCGAGTCGTCCGGTGCGTTCAGCATCAGGTAGCGCTTCCCGCGGGCCGCGACGACGCTCTCGATCACCATGGCGAGCTCGTCGGCCACGGCCTGCGCGCGTCCGTCGAGGCCGCGGCGGGCGACCAGCGTCGCCTGCGACTCGAGCACCGTCGCGATCGGGCGCAGCCCGTTCTGGCGCAGCGTGTCGCCGCTCGAGACGAGGTCGACGATGCCGTCGGCCGCATCCAGCCGCGGGGCCAGCTCGACCGAGCCGCGGATGGGGACGGTCTCGACGGCCAGGCCCTCGGCGGCGAAGAAGGCCGCCGCGGTCCGCGGGTGGGCGGTTGCGACCCGCCCGCCGTCGAGCTCCGAGACGGCGTCGATGCCCCCGCCGGCCGGCACGGCGACCTCGAGTGCGCAGCGCCCGAACCCGAGCGGTACCAGCTCCTCGACGTCGGCGCCGGACTCGATGATCTGATCGCGGCCCGCGACGGCCGCGTCGACGGCTCCGTCGGCGGTCCACGCCGGGATGTCGTCGGCGCGTGCGAACAGCACCTCGATGTCCCAGCGCGAGCAGTGCGCGTGGAGCGCCCGGCCGTTGACGTCGACCTCGACGCCCGCGGCCCGCGCCAGCTCGAGCGCGGGCGCGTGCAGCCGCCCCTTCGACGGCAGCGCCAGGCGGAAGGGGCGCGTCACGGCCGCCTCGTCGAGCGGCCGCGCCGGTCGAGCACGAGCCGGTAGCCGCCCTCGCCGTGGCGCAGCCAGTGGGCGACGCGTGTCACCGTGGCGGTGGAGCCGTGCACGGTGCGGGCGACCTCGGCGTAGGGGATGCCGCGGTCGAGCAGCTGGGCGGCGTGCCACCGGTGGGCCAGCACCTCGAGCTCGTGGAGCGTGCAGACATCGCGCAGGAACGCGGCCGCCTCGTCGCGGCTGCGGAGCGCGACGACCGCGTCGCAGAGGTCGTCGACCTCGGGTGTGCGCCATTCGCTCATCGTGATAGCATTTTAGCATGCTAAAACGTTGGGGCAAGCAGGCGGTGCCGGCGATCGACCTCCTCGGAGGCCGGGTCGTGCGGCTCCACCAGGGTCGCTACGACCGCGTGACCGTGTACGCGGACGACCCCGTCGCGGTCGCGGAGGACCTGGTCTCGGCGGGCGCCACGCGGCTCCACGTCGTCGATCTCGACGCGGCCAGGGACGGCGCGCGACCGGCCGCCCACTCCGAGATCATCGCCCGCATCGCGGCCCTGCCCGGCGTCCGCGTCCAGCTCGGCGGCGGCATCCGGAGCGAGGCCGACGTGGCCGCGGCGCTCGAGACGGGCGCCTGGCGGGTGGTCGTGGGCACGCTCGCCGCGGACGAGCCCGAGACGGCCGGCCGGCTCGCGCGCGAGACGGGCCGCCTGGTGGCGGCGATCGACTGCCGCGACGGCAGCGTCCGCGTGCGCGGCTGGGCGGCCGACTCGGGCGCGGATCCCGTCGAGCTCGTGCGGCGGCTCGTCGACGCGGGCGTTCGCGACGTCGCGGTGACCGCCATCGACCGCGACGGGACCGGGGCCGGGCCGGACGCGAGCCTGATCGGGCGCCTGCGGCCGGCGGTACCGGGCGAGCTGATCGCGGCGGGCGGCGTCTACGCGCCCGTCGACGTGACCGCGGCCGTGGGGGCCGGGGCCGACGCGGTCATCGTGGGCCGGGCGCTCTACGAGGAGGGACGGTTCCGCGTTGCATGATCATGCAATAGACGGTATTGTCATGCGTTCATGCCTGATCGCCGCCAGCTCATAGCCTCCCTGCTCGACCGCCACGCCGTCACCTCCCAGCCCCAGCTCATCGAGCTGCTCGCCGGGAACGGCGTAAACGTGACCCAGGCCACCGTGTCGCGCGACCTGGAGCGGCTCGGCGCGGTGCGGGTGCGGAAGGGCGGCCATCTCGTCTACGCCCTTCCGGCCGATGAGGCGCCGGTCGATCCCCTCGAGCGCCTGCGCGAGGCGCTCGCGCTCGTGCGGTCGATCGAGCCGTCGGGAAACCTGCTGGTGCTGAAGACCGCGCCGGCCAACGCGATGCCCGTCGCGCGGGCGTTCGACGTCACCGAGCTCGCCGAGGTCGCCGGCACCGTGGCGGGCGACGACGTGATCCTCGTCGTCGCGCGGGAGCCCCACACCGGCGCGGATGTGGCCGCCGTGTGCGCCGAGGTCCAGTCGGGTGCCGTCCGTGCCTGAGCTGACCCTCGTCGACGATCGGCCCGGGCTCGGGAGCCTGTGCGGCCGCGACCTTCTCCGGATCGACGATCTGGCGGCGGAGGAGCTGCTCGCGCTGCTCGACCTGGCCGACCGGCTGAAGGCGCTCCAGCACGAGCGGATCCCGCATCCGCTCCTGCCCGGCCGGTCGCTGGCGATGATCTTCGAGAAGCCGTCGACCCGCACGCGCGTGTCGTTCGAGGTGGGGATGGCCCAGCTCGGCGGCCACGCGGTCCACCTCGCGACGGCCGAGAGCCAGCTCGGGCGCGGGGAGCCGATCGCCGACACCGGCGCCGTCCTCTCCCGGTACGTCGACGCCGTCATGATCCGCACCCACGCGCACGCGCGGGTGGAGGAGCTCGCGGCGGCGGCCTCGGTCCCGGTCGTGAACGGCCTCACCGACGAGCACCACCCCTGCCAGGCGCTGGCCGACCTGATGGTGCTGCGGGAGCGGCTCGGCGACCTCGAGGGCCGGCGGCTCGCATGGGTCGGCGACGGGCTGAACAACGTGTGCCACTCGCTGCTCACGGCCGCTGCGATGGTGGGGATGGAGGTCGTGGTGGCGAGCCCGGCCGGCTACGCGCCCGATCCGGACGTCGTCGCTGCGGCTGCCGCCCCTGTGGAGGTCGTCGACGACCCGCGCGCCGCGGTCGCCGGCGCGCACGCCGTGGTGACGGACACGTGGACGAGCATGGGGCAGGAGGACGAGCGCCAACGGCGCCTGCGCGACCTGGCGGCCTACCAGGTGAACGATCGCCTGCTCGAGGCGGCGGCGCCCGGCCACGTCGTGCTGCACTGCCTGCCCGCCCACTGCGGCGAGGAGATCACCGAAGACGTGCTGTGGGGCCCGAGCTCCGCGGCATGGGACGAGGCCGAGAACCGGCTGCATGCGCAGAAGGCGCTCTTGGCCATGATCGTGGAATGACGATGGGGGTGTTGGGTGTCTGAGACAATTGTGCTCGCCTACTCGGGCGGGCTGGACACGTCGGTCGCACTTCGCTGGCTGGCTGAGGAGTACGGCGCCGAGGTCGTGGCGCTCCTGGTCGACGTCGGCCAGGGCGTCGATCGCGAGACCGTGACCAGGCGCGCGCTGGCCGCCGGCGCCGCCGACGTCGTCATCGTCGACGCCCGTGAGGAGTTCGCGCGCGAGTTCGTGCTGCCGATCCTTCAGGCTGGCGCTCTTTACGAGAACCGCTATCCCCTGGTGTCGGCGCTCTCGCGCCCGCTGATCGCCCGCCATCTCGTGTCGGTCGCCCGCGAGGCGGGCGCCACGGCCGTCGCGCACGGCTGCACCGGCAAGGGCAACGACCAGGTGCGGTTCGAGACCGCCGTGGCGGCGCTCGCGCCGGACCTCGCGGTCCTCGCCCCCGTCCGCGACTGGGGCATGACCCGCGAGCAGGAGATCGCCTACGCCGAGCGGCACGGGATCGAGGTGCCCGTGAAGCGCGGCGCCGCGTACTCCATCGACCAGAACCTGTGGGGGCGGTCGATCGAGGCCGGCCCGCTCGAGGACCCGTGGGTGGCGCCGCCCGAGGAGGCATACGCGCTCACGCTCTCGCCGGAGCGGGCGTTCCACGCGCCGCAGGAGGTCGAGATCACGTTCGAGGCGGGGGTGCCCGTTGCCGTCGACGGCGAGGAGCTGGAGCTGGTCGAGCTGATCGGCCGGGCCGCTGCGCTCGCCGGCGCCCACGGCGTCGGCCGGATCGACATGATCGAGAACCGGCTCGTCGGGATCAAGTCGCGCGAGGTGTACGAGACGCCGGCCGCGGCGGTCCTTCTCGCTGCCTTCGCCGGGGTCGAGGAGCTCGTCTGTGACCGCGACCTGGCCCACATGAAGGCCGAGCTTGCGGCCCGCTACGCCACCCTCGTCTACAACGGCCTCTGGTACTCGCCGCTTCGCGCGGCGCTCGACGCCTTCATGAACGAGACCTCCGCCGCCGTGACGGGCACGGCGCGGGTGAAGCTCTACCGTGGCTCGTGCTCGATCGTCGGCCGGCGGGCCGAATCGGCGCTCTACGACCACGGCCTTGCGACCTACGAGCAGGGCGACAGCTTTCAGCACGGGGCGGCCGCCGGGTTCATCCACATCTGGTCGCTCCCGTCCAAGACCTGGGCGGCGGCCGGGCGGTCGAGGGAGACGACTCCGGCATGACGCAGGCGCTCTGGTCCGGGCGCCTGCCGGGCGGGCTCGATCCCGACGTGAAGGCCTTCACGGCCTCGCTCGCGGTCGACCGGCGCCTCTTGCCGTACGACCTGCGCGCGACGGCCGCGCACGTCCGCATGCTCGCGGCGCGCGGGATCCTCGAGTCTGAGCTCGCGACGTCGATCTGCGCGGCCCTGGAGGGCGTCGAGATCGACGCCGGCGCCTCCGACGAGGACGTGCACTCGGCGATCGAGCGCGAGCTCGGCGAGCTGGGCCGGTGGGTTCACGCCGGCCGCAGCCGAAACGACCAGGTGCAGACGGCCATGCGCCTCTGGGTCAAGGACGCCTGCGACGAGCTGGCCGCCGGGCTCCGCGACCTCGCCGGCGCCATCCTCGACCGGGCAGAGCGCGACGGCGACGCCGTCCTCCCGGGCTACACGCACGGCCAGCGCGCCCAGCCCGTCTGGCTCGGCCAGCACCTGGCCGCGCACGTCTGGGCCCTCGTCCGCGACATCGACCGCTTCCACGCTGTCCACCGCCGCGCCGATACCTGCCCCTCAGGAGCCGGCGCGCTGGCCGGGTCGAGCCTGCCGCTCGACCCGGCGGCGGTGGCGTCGGAGCTCGGCTTCGCGGCGGTGCACGAGAACCCGATCGACGCCGTGGCCGACCGCGACTACTGCGTGGAGCTCGTGTTCGCGTGCACGCTTGCGTTCTCGCATCTCTCGCGGATCGCCGAGGAGCTCGTGCTCTGGACATCCGCCGAGTACGGCTTTGCCGAGCTCGACGATTCGGCCGCGACGGGCTCGTCGATGATGCCGCAGAAGAAGAACCCCGACGCCGCCGAGCTCGTGCGCGGCCGCGCGGGCACAGCGGCCGGCCGGCTCGCCGGTCTGCTCGCGACGCTCAAGGGGCTCCCGCTCGCCTACAACCGCGACCTCCAGGAGGACAAGCGGGCGTCGTTCGACGCCGTCGACGACCTGGCCGGAGCGCTGCGCGCGCTCACCGTGTGCATCCGCGGCATCACGTTCCACCCCGACCGGATGGCCGCGGCGGCCGGCGACGGCTGGTGCGTGGCCACGGACGTTGCCGAGGCGATGGTGCGCGAGGGCACGCCCTTCAGGG
Organism: uncultured Actinomycetes bacterium; assembly: GCA_963821535.1. Lineage (GTDB taxonomy): Bacteria > Actinomycetota > Thermoleophilia > Gaiellales > JAICJC01 > JAICJC01. The sequence continues at coordinate 287,425 of CAWGEC010000003.1, forward strand.
CGGCCCACTCGGCCGTCGCCGGCCGGGTCGCGGCCGGCGAGCGCTTCTCGTCTCCGGCGCCGGCCGAGGCCGCCGCTGCGCGCCAGCCGCCGGACGCGCTTCGGATCCAGCTCGCCAGGGCGCGGGCGGCGGTGAGCGGGGATGGCTAGCCGGAACCCCGGGCTGCGCCGGATCGTCGTCGTGAAGGTCGGGTCGAGCACGCTCGTCGACGGCGACGGCCGCGCACGGACGGACGTCTTCGCGCGCCTGGCCGGCGAGTGCGCAGGGCTGCAGGCGGACGGCGAGCCGGTCGTGCTGGTGAGCTCCGGCGCGGTCGCGCTCGGCGTCGGCGAGCTCGACGGCCGCGCCCGCCGCCGCGGCGTGGGCGACCTTCAGGCCGCGTCCGCGGTCGGCCAGACCCTGCTCCAGGATCACTGGCGCGCGGCGTTTGCCGGCCACGGGGTGCGGACCGGGCAGGTGCTCCTGACCGAGGCGGACGTCCACCGGCGCGTGTCCTACGTGAACGCCCGCCGCACCCTCCGGAGGCTGATCGGCTGGGGCGTCGTCGCGGTCGTGAACGAGAACGACTCGACGGCGACCGACGAGATCACCTTCGGCGACAACGACACGCTCGCGGCCCAGGTTGCGATCATGCTCCAGGCCAGGATGCTCGTGCTCCTCACCGACATCGACGGCGTGTACGACCGCGATCCCGGCCTGCCGGGGGCCCGCCGCCTGGCCGAGGTCGGCGACGAGGCAGTCGAGGTCGCCGACGCGGGCGGCCGGCTCTCGCCGTGGGGCACGGGCGGGATCGGGAGCAAGGTCGCGGCCGCGCGCACCGCCGGCGCCGGAGGCGTCGAGGCCGTGATCGCGTCGGGGCTCGACCCGGGGGCGCTCACCGCCGCGGCCGACGGCGGCACCGGCACGCGGTTCCCGGCGGCGTCGAGCCTGCCGTCGGCCTACAAGCTCTGGCTGCGCCACGGCACACCTGTCCGCGGCAAGCTCGTCGTCGACGACGGCGCCCGCAGGGCCGTGGCGGAGCGGGGCACGAGCCTGCTGCCGGTCGGCCTGGTGGCCGTGGACGGGTCGTTCGACGCCGGGGATGCCGTCGAGCTGGTCGGCCCGGACGGCAGCCGGTTCGCCATCGGCGTCAGCCGCTACCAGGCGCGCGAGCTGGCCGGGCTCGCCGGGCGGCGAGGGCTGCCCGAGGCGGTCCGCCGAGACGATCTGGTGCTGGTATGAGCGCGACCGGAACCGCATCCGCGCCTGGGGTTCGCGCCCGGGCCGCCGCCCGCGTCCTGGCCGCGCTCGACGGCGATGCCCGAAACGACGCCCTGGCCGCGATCGCCGAGGCGCTCGAGCGGCGCGCGGCGGAGGTGCTCGACGCCAACGCCGCCGACGTCGCCGGCGCGTCGGGCGAGACCGCCGCGATCGTCGACCGGCTCTCCCTCGACCCGGGCCGGCTGGCGGGCATCGCCGCCGGCGTGCTGGCGATCGCTGACCTGCCCGATCCGATCGGCGCCGTCCTTCGCGACTTCACGCTCGCGAACGGGATCCGGGTGCGCAAGCTGCGCGTGCCGCTGGGCGTCGTCATGGTGGTCTTCGAGGCCCGCCCGAACGTCGCAGTCGACGCGGCCGCGCTCTGCATCAAGTCGGGGAACGCCTGCATCCTGCGCGGGTCGCGGCTCGCCGCCCGAACGAACCTCGTGCTCGTCGACATCGTGCGCGACTCGCTCGAAGCGTCCGGCGTCCCCGCGGACGCGGTCGTCGCCGTCGGCGGTGGCCACGAGGCGCTCGACGAGCTGCTGGCCGACCCGGCGACGGCCGACGTCGTCATCCCGCGCGGCGGCGAGGAGCTGAAGAAGCGGCTCCTGCGCGACTCGCGGATCCCGGTCCTCGCGGCCGCCGGCGGGAACTGCCACGTCTACATCGACGCCTCCGCCGACGCCGAGTCGGCGATTGCGATCGCCGTCAACGCCAAGACCCAGCGCCCGGGGGTGTGCAACGCCGCCGAGACGCTCCTCGTTCATCGCGACCGGCCCGAGCTGCGAGACGCGATCTGCGCCGCGCTCCGCGACGCGGGCGTCGAGATCCTCGAGGGCGAGGAGGCCTGGGAGACGGAGTACCTCGACCTGCGGATGGCCGTCCGCACGGTCGACTCGCTCGACGAGGCCATCGACCACGTGAACCGTTACGGCACGGGCCACTCGGAGGCGATCGTCACCGCCGACTTCGACGCCGCGGCCCGGTTCACCAACGAGGTCGACGCCGCGGCCGTCTACGTGAACGCGTCGACCCGGTTCACCGACGGCGGCGAGTACGGGATGGGGGCCGAGATCGGGATCTCGACGTCGCGCCTGCACGCCCGCGGGCCGATCGGCCTCGAGGAGCTCACGACCTCGAAGTACGTCGCCTGGGGCGACGGCCAGATCAGAGGCTAGGCAGGCGAACCACCGGGGCCAGACCCCGGACGGGGTCTGGCCCCATGGGGTTGCGCCTCACTCGTACTGGAGCGCCTCAGGACGTTCAGCTTGGCCGCGCGGCGGGCCGGCAGGATCGCCGCGAGGATGCCGAACAACGTGGCGACGATCAGGAAGCCGACCAGCTGGCTATACGGCACGACGAACACGAGCCCCTGGTCGGACAGGCCCTGGGCGACGATCCAGCCGAACACGAGGCCGACGACGATCCCGAGGATGCCTCCGATGATCGCCGTGATCGTGGACTCGTAGCGGATCACCCGCCGAAGCTGGCGGCGGGTCATGCCCACCGCCCGCAGCATGCCGATCTCGCGCGTCCGCTCGAACACCGAGAGCGCGAGCGTGTTCACGATCCCGATCAGGCTGATGATGAGGCACATCGCCAGCAGGATGTAGAGGAACTGCAGGAGGCCGTTCACGAAGTCCTCGGCGTCCTTCTTGTACTCCGCATTCGTCTGCACCTTGGCCCCCGGGAACGAATCCAGCGCCTGCCGGATCGACCGCTCCGCCTGCGCACCCGCCGGGCCCTTGTCGAAGGACACCAGCACGATCCCCGGGTCCTTGCTGCCCGGTGAGAAGGTGCTGAGCGTCTGCGACGGGATGATCAGGCCGGTCATCAGGCTCGGGTCCTTGTACTCGCCGGCCACGGTCAGGTGCAGCTTGTTGCCGTCGATGCTCGTCAGGTTGAACGTGTCGCCCGGGTTGAGGTCGTGGGACTTCGCAAACTGCTCCTCGATCAGGGCCTGGTTGGGCGTCAGATTGTGCAGCAGCTTGTCCGAGCCGCCCTTCAGCCAGTCGAACCGGTAGACGTTCGAGAAGGTGGCCGGATCGACGCCGTTCACCGTGTCGATGCCGCCGTTTCCGATCTTGGCGTCGGCGAACTGGATCCCCGAGGCCGTTGCGACGCCCGGCACCTTGGCCGCCGCGTGCACGACCGGCGCCGGGATCGTCTGGAAGCTCTGCCCCTGGATGATCATGTCGCTCGTGATCGAGCGGTCGATCGCGCCCAGGAACGATTCCTTGAAGCCGTTCACGAACACGGCGACGAACACGATCAGCGCGACGCCGATCATCAGCGCCGCTGATGTGACCGCCGTGCGGTTGGGGTTCCGCGAGGTGTTCTCGCGGGCGAGCACGCCGGCGGTCGGCGAGGACGCGTCCCACGGCCACTCCCGGAGCCGCCGCCTCCACATCACGAACGCGATGATGCCGCCGATCGCCAGCACCACCGCGGCCCCGATCAGGGTGCCGGTCGAGAGGCCGCCGCGCAGGAGGGAGATCACGATCAGCGCCGTGATGATGCCGGCCCAGACATATCCCAGCGTGAGCCCGTAGGCAACCCGACGGAGGAGCGGGCCGAGCACCGGGATGCGGTCGCGGATCTGGCCCAGGAACCTCGAGACCCGGAGCGCCACCTCGAGGACAACGCCGAGCGCGGCGGCGATCGGGACGATCAGGAGCTGGGAGAGCATGCTCATCCCGAGGAACGCGATGATCGCCCCGGCGGCCATCGTGAGCAGGACCCGGGAGCCGCCGCCGCCGGCGCGGATGGCGAACGCGATCACGCCGACGCCGAGGGCCGCCATCCCTATGCCGATGTAGGGGATGTAGGGCGCGAGCACGCCTCGAGGCAGGGAGAAGCCCTCGCGGAGCGCGGCGATCGGCGGCACGCGCGTCGCCTTCACGGCCGGTGCGACCGACGCCACGAGCGCGGCGCCGAGGCCGACGGCGAGCGGCAGAAGGACGCTCCACACGATGGGGATCGAGATCGGGGCCGTCGGCAGGTCGACGCCGACGGCCTTGAAGAGCGCGTTCAGGCCGATCGCGAGCAGGATGCCGAAGACGATGCCGATCAGCGAGGCGGCGAGCCCCATCAGCGCGGCCTCGAGCAGCACCGAGCGCATCACCTGCCGCCGGCTGGCCCCGAGCGTGCGCAGCATCGCGAACTCGCGCATCCGCTGGGCGACGGTGATGGAGTACGTGTTGAAGATGATGAACAGGCCGACGAACACGGCGGCGCCCGCGAACGCGAGCAGGATGTACGTGAGGAAGCTGGTCGAGCCCTCGACGTCGCTCGTCTGCTGGTCCGCGTTCTCCTGGCCGGTCTGCACCTTGACATCGCCCGGCACCACCGCCTCGACGCTCTTCTTGAGCTCGGCCGGGGAGACGCCCGGCTGGGCCGACAGGTAGACGACCGACGTCTTCCCGGCCCGGTCGTACCACTGCTGCGCGTCGGTGAAGGTGGGTACGACGAGCGTCGCGCCGCCGATCGACGAGACGCCCGCCAGCTTGAAGACGCCGGAGATCGTCACCGGGACCACGCCCGTGTCGGTGGCCAGCTTGACCTGGTCGCCGACCTTGAGGTGCTCGTCGTTTGCGAGCTTCTCGTTGATCGCGATCGTGTTGTCCGTCGGGCGGGCCGCCGGCCGTGAACTGCGAGTTCGAGAACGGCTCGGTGACGTAGGAGAAGACCAGGTCGGGTGCGCCGCCGCTGCCGGTGACGTACTTGCCGTCGACGACGATCGAGCCCGTCGCCTGGATCTGCCCCTCGACCTTGTCGACGCCCTCCGCCGACTTCGCGGTGGCGATCACCGACTCGGGGAGCGGCCCGGCCACGGTGCCGTTGTCGGATGTGAACGTGGTCTTCTTGGAGAGCACCACGTCGATGCCCTTGTTGCTCTCGTGGAAGATGTCCGAGAACGCGTTGTTGATCTGGTCGCGGAGGATGAAGGTGCCGGTGATCATCGCGGTGCCGAGGACGATCGAGAGCGCCGTCAGCACCGTGCGGAGCTTGCGGCCCCACAGCCCGCGAAGGGCCACCTGCATCACAGCGCGCTGACCTCCGCCATCGCGGCGAGCACCTCGGAGGCCTCGGAGTGGCCCTGGTCGCGCACGATCCGGCCGTCCGCGAGGAACAGGACGCGGTCGGCCATCGCCGCCGCGTTCGCGTCATGGGTGACCATCACCATGGTCTGGCCGTGCGTCGTCACCATCTCGCGCAGCAGGCTCAGGATCTCGCCGCTGGTCGTCGAGTCGAGGTTGCCGGTCGGCTCGTCGGCGAACAGCACGGCCGGGCGCGTGGCGAGCGCGCGGGCGATCGCCACGCGCTGCTGCTGGCCGCCGGACAGCTCGGCCGGACGGTGCTTGCGCCGGTCCGAGAGGCCGACCTGGTCGATGATCGCGTCCGCCCATGTGCGGTCGATGTTCTCCCCGGCCAGCCGCAGGGGCAGCAGGATGTTCTCCTCGGCGGTCAGCATCGGGAGCAGGTTGAAGAACTGGAAGATGAACCCGACCTGGTGGCGGCGAAGAAGGGTCAGACGGCTGTCCGAGAGGTTCGTGATGTCCGTCCCCGCGATCTCGACGACGCCCTCGGTGGGCTTGTCGAGGCCCGCCAGGATGTGCATGAGCGTCGACTTGCCCGACCCCGACGGGCCCATCACCGCCGCGAACTGCCCGGGGACGATGTCGAGGGTGATCCCTCGGAGAGCATCGACCGCGGCGTCGCCCTCGCCGTAGCGGCGGGTGACGTCGCGTGCGGAGACGACGGCGGTGGCGGTGGCGGTCATGCGCGTGCGGCCTCCCGGGTGCAGAGTTGCAGGATGACGCCGTACAGCTCGCGCAGCCCCTCGTCGGAGAGCGGCCCCCCGTTGGCGCGAAGCGCGGCCGTGATGACCTGCTCCTCGCGGGCCGGATCGAACACCTCGTAGCCCTCGGGCGCGCTTGTGCGCATGCAGCTCCGAGACTGATGATGCGCGCCGGTTGACGGCCGCGACGATGTCGGCGTCGGCGGCGGTGATCCGGGCCCGGAGCTCGTCGACGACGGGGTCCTGGGCGAGGTTCGGCATTGCGGGAGTGTACGCAGGCATGGTCGGCGAGGTCTCCGCTACCCGGGCTCACACGGTCAGAAACGCGATGGCGAGCGCAAGGCCGTTGAACGCCATGTGGACGCCCATTCCCGGCAGCACCGAGTCCGTCCGCCGCCGGATCTCGGCCAGCACGAGCCCGGCGACCGCGACCTCCACGAGGAGCGACGGCAGGCCGTGGGCGATCGCGAACAGGAGCGACGTGACGGGGACCGCGACCGCGCCCAGCGCGGCGAAGCCGAGGCCGCGGAAGATCAGCTCCTCGGCGATGGGCGCCACGATGACGAGCATGAGCGCAGCCACGGCGACCGCGACCCATTGGTGGGTCGTCTGGGGGTTGTGGGTCGGCTCGATCCCCTGTTGCGCTCCGCCGTTGAAGATCGGGTCGAGCACCGCCTCGGACGCCAGGACCACGACGAGCCCGACCGCCCCCGTCAGGAGCGCTCCGCGGAGCGGCACGCGCCGGATCGCGAGCGTCTCTGCGATCGGCTGCGCCGAGAGGCGCGACCGCGAGCACGGCGTACCCGGCGAGCGCCGCCTCGATCGCACCCGACGCGACCAGGGTTGAGACGTTGTAGACCTCGTTCGCGCGATCGCCCGTGTCCTGCACCAGCCCGCCGATGAAGTTGAGGACGAACAGGAGCGCCGGGAGCAGCATCCACCACGGCGACACCCGCCGTTCCGGCGTCACCGAAGCGCCTGGTCGAGGTCCTCGATCAGATCGTTTGCGTCCTCGATCCCGACCGCCAGGCGGAGGTCGCCGGCCCTGATGCCCGCGGCGTCGAGCTCCGCTTCGGTGAGCTGCCGATGGCTCGTCGACGCGGGATGGGAGACGCAGGTCTCGACGCCCCCCAGGCTCGTCGCCCGCATGCACAGGCGCACGCGGTCCATCACGGCCTCGCCGGCCGTCCGGCCGCCCTCGACCTCGAACGCCAGCATCGCGCCGTAGCCGTCGAGGATCCGCTTCGCGACATCGTGGGCCGGATGCGACGGGAGGCCGGGGTAGACGACGCGGACCACACGCGGATGCGCTTCGAGGAACTCCGCGATCTGCATCGCATTCTGGCCGGCGCGCTCGACGCGGAGATGGAGCGTCCGGATGCCCCTGCGGACGAGCCAGGCGGAGTCGGGCGAGAGGGTCGCGCCGAGCTCGAGCGCACTCGTCCGCACCTCGGCCATGAGCGACTCGGGCCCGGCCAAGACGCCCGCAAGCACATCGGAGTGGCCGTTCAGGTACTTCGTCGCCGAGTGCATGACCATGTCCGCGCCCCACTCGAGCGGACGGCAGTTCACGGGTGTCGCGACGGTGTTGTCGACCAGGACGCGCGCCCCCGCGGCGTGTGCGACCTCGCAGATCGCGGGCAGGTCGGCGACGGCCAGGTTGGGGTTCGAGAGCGTCTCGACGACCACGAGCGCGGCTCCGGTCGCGACCCGGCGCAGCCCGTCCATGTCCCCGACGTCGAAGTGCGCTCCGTCGGGGCGCAGGCCGACGAGCCGGTGCGTCTGCCCGTAGATCTGCTTGGCCGCGACCACTCCGGCGCCGGGAGGCGCCATCACGCCGATCGCCGCCGTGAGCGCGCCCATGCCGGACGCGAAGCAGTGCGCGGTTTCGGCGCCCTCCAGTGCGGCGACGACCGCTGCGAGCTCGTCGGTGGAGGGGTTTCGGATCCGCGTGTAGAGGTAGCCGCGCCGCTCGTCGGCCATGATCGCGCCGAACTCGGCGGCCGACTCGAACTCGTAGATCACCGAGCGGTGCACCGGCTCGACAACGGGATCGCCCGGCAGGGTGGGCAGGCGCCCGGCGTGAACGGCGGCGGTTCCGAGCCGGCGATCGTTCACAGGAGCTCCAGCACCTCGGTCAACGACGCGATGGTATCCCGGCCGCCGGATTCGCCGGTGCGATCCACGATGCGCACGTCGATGCCGGCGGCCTCGGCGCCCGCGCCATCGGTTTCGGGCGAGTCGCCGACATGGAGCGCTCGGGCGGGGGCGACGCCCAGCCGCCCGAGCGCCTCGAGGAAGACGCGTGGATCGGGCTTCCTGACGCCGGTCTCGCCGCAGGTCACGATCGCGTCGAGCTCGAATCCGAGACCGGCGAGCGTACGCCGCAGCGTGCAGTCCCAGTTCGAGACGACGGCGGCCGGCACCTCCGCCCGGGCCAGACCGGCGAGCAGCGGCTCGACGTCGGGCAGGAGGCGGAAGACGACCGCGTCGGAGAGCATGCGGTCCGCCGCGCCGGGGTCGGCTTCGAGGCCGAGCTCCGCGAGGATGATCCCGGCGCAGTCGGCTCGGAGCGCCGCGAGGCTCTCCGCGTCGGCGCCGGTCTGGCAGTTCCCGGCGTAGTGCGATCATCTCGGCCCGGAAGGCCCGCTCCGCGTCTTCGAGCTCCACGTCCGCACCGAGGTGCCGTCGCACCGATTCGCGCAGCCGCTCGAACGGGTCGTCCAGCTCGACGAGCGTCCCGTACGCGTCCAGGAGGACAGCGTCGTACCGTCGGCATCTAGCTGAGCGACGCCGTCGGGTGGAGCGCGTGTGCGATCTCGCGCAGGGTGGCAACCACCCGGGGCCCGCGGTCGCTGAACGCGGTCGGGTCGATCAGGAAGAAGCGCCCCGACCGCACCGCGGGAAGGTGCTTCGTCGCGGGGCTTCGGCGCAGGCCCGAGAGCGTCGTCCCGCGTCCCGCGACCGCGAGGTACGCCTGCGGGTGGGCGGCGCGCAGCTTGGCCAGCGGGTACGGCTTTCCGAGCTCGGCGTCGGCCGCGACGTCGAGGCCGCCGGCCAGGGTGATCAGGGCGCCCGCCGGCCCGGCGGGGTCGATCGTGTAGAAGAAGCCGTTGTCGACGAACACCGGCACAGGCGGCTCGGCGCCGACGCCGCGCTTGATCGCCGCCACGCGGTCCTGCATGTGTTGGACGAGCGTTCGCCCCCGGACGGCGAACCCCGTGAGCACGCCGACCTGGGCGATGTCGTGCTCGATGGCGTGCACGCTGCCGTCGCCTCCGACGTAGACGGGGACATGGAGCCGTCGTCGCCAGCGAGGTGGCGTCACCGGCCATCGACGCCGGCGCCAGGATCAGATCGGGCTTGAGCCGCCGGATGCGCGCCTGCTCGGGCCGGCCCGAGCTGTCCAGGGCGACGGGCAGGCGCCGTGCCGCCGGCGGGTAGCTCTCCGAGCCGGAGGCGGCGACGACGTCCGCCCCCGCACCGACGGCGAACGCGGTCTCGGTCAGCCCTGGGTCGAGCGAGACGATGCGGCTGGGCTGGGCCTCCACGGTCACGGCTCGGCCCTGGCCGTCCTGCGCGGTTCGCGGGAAGGACGGGAGCGCCCCGACCGGCTCCGACTTGAAGCCGCACGCGGGCGCAGCCAGCGCGAGCGCGGCCAGCGGCACGGCGAGGCGCAGGCGGCGGGAGCTCATTTTCGAGCCGATTCTAGACTTCGCACATGCCGAGGAGGGGCAGCCTGTTCTGGGGGATCGTCGCCGTGCTCGTCGCCGGAACGCTCGTCTACGGGCCCGCCGAGCTGGCGCGCCGCTCGACCGGGCATGGCGAGCCGGTCGACTTTCTGACCCACCCCCAGGAGGGGTGGCGCTTCGTCGCCGACGCCCTCCGCCAGATCGGATCAGCCCGCGCCGGCTCGCCGGCCGAGGCCGGGGCGCTCGCGGCCCGGGCCTTCTCAGGTACGACCGTGCAGCCCGTCCGGGTGGATCTCCTGTACGTGCCCGACAGGCGCGTGCCGATCGGCGCAGGGAGCGGCGAGGCGACGGCGAACGGAAGGCTAGTCTGGAGAGTGTCGGGCCGCGTCCGCCCGGGCGGCCCGGTGCTGACTGTGGGCCTGATCGACTTCGCCACGGGGGAGCTGACCTACGACGTGAGAACTGCGCCGTGACCGGCCATCTGGAGATCGTGCTCGGCGGTCTGGCCGCGCTGTTCGTGCTGATCGTGCTCGTCGACCGCTTCGTGTTCCGGCGGTACATGACGCGGATCGTGGCCCGGCTGCCGGAGGCTGACCGGGCCGCGTTCAAGACGCGCTACCGGCTGCTGCGCCGCGCCGTCGAGGCCGTGATCGTCTTCATCGGCCTCCTCGCGGTGCTGTTCTCGTTCGACCAGACGCGGTCCGCCGCCCAGACCGTGCTCGCCTCGTCCGCGCTGCTCGGCGTGGTCGTGGGGTTCGCGGCTCGCTCGACGATCGCGAACTTCGTGGCCGGGGTGATGATCGCGGTGAACCAGCCGGTCCGGCTCGGCGACCGGGTCATGATCGCTGACGTCGAGGGGATCGTCGAGGACGTCGGCCTTACATACACGCGCCTTCGCACGTCCGACAATAGGCGGGTGCTGATCCCGAACGAAGAGCTCGCCAGCTCGCGGGTCGCGAATATGACTTTGGTCGACCCGGTCAGCCTGGCCCAGGCCCGGGTGACGGTTCCGGTCACCGCCGACGGGGCCCGCGTGCGGGAGGTGCTCTCGGAGCTCGCAGCGGCCGCGCCCGGCTCGCTTCCCGACCGGCCGGGGCCGGGCGTGAGCGTCGCCGAACTGACGGCCGACGGAGCCGTCTTCACCGTTGGGGTCTGGACCGCCGATGCGACCCAGGCCGTGCAGGCGGCGGCCTGGCTTCGCGAGCGGGCGCTCGCGCGCCTGAACGACGAGGGCGTGCTGGCCGCGCTCGAGCCGGAGGCGGCGGGATGAGCGGTCCGGTGCGGAACCGGCGCGCGTACGACGACGTCCTCGGGCATGTCGCGGCCCGCCGCCGCAGGCGCCGGGCCGTCGCCCGGCGGCGCGGGCGCCGGTCGGCCGCCGCCACCGCACTGGTCGCGATCGCGATCGCGTTCGGTGCCGTCGTGGCATCGGGCGGTGTCGGGGCGACGCTCTATGTGAGCGACGTCCTCAAGGGCTACGACCTTGCGACGCTGAAGCCGCACTACCCCGGCGTGACGACGCAGATCCTCGATCGCAACAAGAACCTGCTGGCGCTCATTCCGTCGGTCCAGAACCGTACGCCGGTGAAGTTCAGCGAGATGGCGCGGTGGCTCAAGGTCGCGACGGTCGACGTCGAGGACAAGCGCTTCTATCAGCACGGCGGCGTCGACTACCAGGGCGTGCTGCGCGCCGCGTACGAGGACGTGACCGCCGGCGGGGTCGTGCAGGGCGCCTCGACGATCGAGCAGCAGCTCGTGCGAAACGTGTACCTCACTGACGAGCAGTCGGTCACCAGGAAGCTGCGCGAGGCCTACCTGGCAACCCAGATGGCCGACCAGTGGTCGAAGAACAGGATCCTCGCCACGTACCTGAACACGATCCCCTACGGACCGGTCACCTACGGGTGCGAGGCGGCCGCCGCGGCGTTCTTCAACACCCATTGCAGGCACCTCACCCTGGTCCAGTCCGCGCTCATCGCGGGGCTTCCCCAGTCACCGACCGAGTACAACCCGAGGCTCCATCCGGCTGCGGCGAAGGCGCGCCGAAACCAGGTGCTGGCCGCCATGTACGCGGCCGGGCACATCACTCTGCACCAGTTCAGCGTCGCCACCGCCAGCCCCCTCGGCCTCCAGAAGCCGACCAAGTCGACCCGCATCCGCCAGCCGTACTTCGTCGAGTATGTGCGCCAGCTCCTGAAGGACAAGTACGGGAAGTCCGCGGTGAAGCGGGGCGGTCTCACGGTCAAGACGACGATCGACCCCGTGCTCCAGGAGGACGCCCGCCAGGCCATCTCGGACACGATGAACTTCACCGATGCGCCTGCGGCGGCGATGGTGGCGATCGACCCCCGCACGGGCGAGATCCTGGCGATGCAGTCCTCGACCGACTACTCCCACAGCAAGTTCAACCTGGCGGTCGACGCCAAGCGCCAGGCCGGGTCGACGTTCAAGACGTACGGCCTGCTGGCGGGGATGGTCGACTTCGGGATCGACCCGTACACGACTCAGTACGCAACGTCGCCGCTGCACGACTACCCGATCAGCCCGAACCCGGTCGGCCCCAACGACTTCTGGACGGTGAACAACGCCGAATCGACGATCGCTACCGTGCTGCCGCTCGACACGGCCATCGAGGCGTCGGTGAACGCGGTCTTCGCCCGCCTCTCGATCGACATCGGCGGCTACAACGTCGCGAACATGGCCTACAAGCTCGGGATCCCGAGGTCGGACCACCTCCCGACGACGCCGTCGGTCATCCTGGGCTCGGGCGCGGTCTCGCCGCTCGACATGACGCATGCGTACTCGACGATCGCGGCGAACGGCGTCCGCCGGGATCTGCTCGCGTTTACGAGGGTCGAGAGGTACGGCGGCAAGGTCGCGAAGTTCAAGCCGGACAAGGGCAAGGCCGTCATCCCGGACGGCGCGACCTCAGTGGTCACGAAGTTCCTGGATGCGAACGTCCACTCCTGCTGCACCGGGCTGAATGCGAACGTCGGCGACGGTCGCGCCCAGGCCGGCAAGACCGGCACGACCGACAGCCACACCGACGCCTGGTTCTGCGGCTACACGCCCAATCATGGCCGCCTGCGTGTGGGTCGGGTACCCGCGCGGCGAGATCCCGATGTGAAAGCCTCGGCGGGCCGATCGGCGGGCCGGCGTTCGGCGGCGGCTACCCGGCCACGATCTGGAGGGTGTTCGCGCAGGCGGTGTTCGCCGACGAGCCGGCCAAGTTCCCGCCCACGCCGTGGCCTGTCCCAAGGCACTTCCTCACGTTCCAGCCGTGGCACTCACCCAACTTCACGCTGCCCACGCCCAAGCCGCCGAAGAGCTCGAAGGGCGGCAAGTCCACGACGGGCGGCACCGGCACGGGCACGGGCACGACCGGCGGGACCACCACCGGCCCGCCGACGACGACGCGGTGAGGCCGTGATCAGCCCCGAGGAGGCGCTGGCCCAGATCCTCGAGCGCGTTCCCCGCCTCGAGCGACGAGGAGGCCGACGTGTCGCCGGCGCTCGTTGGGCGCGTGCTCGCGGCCGACGTCGCCGCCGCCGTCAGCCTGCCGCCGTTCTCGACGTCGGCCATGGACGGCTACGCGGTGCGGGCGGCCGAGCTCGGCGACGGGCCCGTGCCCATCGCGTTTCGGCTGGCCGCCGGAGACCCGCCGCGGCCGCTTCCGGCGGGTGCTGTCGCGGGCATCGCCACGGGCGCACCGATGCCGGCCGGGGCCGACGCGGTGGTGCCGGTCGAGGACGCCGAGGAGGTGGAGGGCGCGCTCCGCGCGGGCCGTCCCGAGCCCGGCGCCCACATCCGGCCCGCCGGCGGCGACGTGGAGTCGGGCCGGATCATCGCCCGCTCCGGGCGCGTGCTGACGCCGGCGCTGCTCGCGGCGATCGCCGCCGTCGGCACGCCGCGCGTGCGCGTCTCGCCGGCGGCCGCGCGTCGCGGCGATCGCGACGGGCAGCGAGCTCGTGAGCGCCGGGACGCCGCTCGCGCCGGGCCAGATCTACGAGTCGAACCTCACGGCGATCGTCGCCCAGTCCGTGCGCGCGGGCGCCGAGGTCGTGGCCGCAGAGATCGTCCCCGACGATCGCGCGGCGACCGAGGCCGCGTTCGCAGCGGCGCTCTCAGCGGACGTCGTCGTGTCGTCCGGCGGCGTCTCGGTCGGCCCGCACGACCACGTGAAGGGCGCGCTCGACGCGCTCGGCGTCCGCGAGGTCTTCTGGCGGGTCGCCCACAAGCCGGGGAAGCCGCTCTGGTTCGGGGTGGCGCCGTCGGGCGCCCTCGTCTTCGGCGTGCCGGGGAACCCCGTGTCGAGCCTGGTCTGCTTCGAGCTCTTCGTGCGCCCGGCGCTCCGCGCGCTCCAGGGCGCCCCGCAGGAGCCGCGCCAGGTCGCACGGCTCGCGCAGCCGGTCGCGCGCCTCGCGACCCGCGACCACGCCGTGCGCTGCCGCCTGCGTCCAGGGCCGGACGGCATGGAGCTCGACCAGGCAGGGGCGCAGGACTCGCACATGATCGTGCACGCCTCGGGCGCCGACGCGGTCGCGCTGGTCGCAGCCGGCACCGGCGAGGTGCCCGCCGGGACGCTGGTCGAGTACGTCCCGATCTGAGCAGGTCGCTCAGGCGGCGCCGAGCAGCGTCGAGCGCGGTCAGCGCGTACACCTCGGCGCACCGCTCGAGCGCGTCGACGGCCACGTGCTCGTCGGGCCCGTGCGACACCTCGAGCCGGCCCGGCCCGTAGCAGTACGCCGGCACCCCGAGGCCCGCATAGAAGCGGATCTCGAGCAGGCCGGGGCACATCTCGAACCGCAGGTCGGCGTCCTCGACGGCGGCGACGGCGGACGCGAGCGCCCGGCCCAGGTCGGTCTCGGCCGAGACGCCGGCCGCGGGCTCCTCCTGGAGGATCTCGACCTCGATGTCGTGGCCCTCGCCGCGCAGGCGCTCGAGCAGGTCGAGCAGCCGGTCGCGCTCCTCGTCGAGGTCCTCCTCGGGGTTGATGCGGCGGTCGACGGTGAACGAGCACCGGCCGGGGACGACGTTGAAGTTGGCGCCCGACTCCGCCTGGCCGCCGAGCAGGAGGATCGAGCCTCGTGCGGCGGCGGGCTCGATGGCGTAGGCGGTGCGGCGCTCGCCGACCTCGGTGCGCCAGGCCGCGCAGGGCCGACGCGACGTCGAGCATGTGGGTGAAGGCGTTCACGCCGGAGTGGCTGAGGCCGACGTGGGCGCTCGTGCCATGCACGGTCACGCGCAGCGAGATCGCGCCCCGGCAGGCGTTCCACGCGATGCCGCCGGTCGGCTCCGGGCTCAGCATCCCGATCCCGTCCTCGCCGAGGAGGCCGGCCCGAGCGAGCGCCGCCGATCCGCCCGCGCCGCCCGTCTCCTCGTCCGGCACGAAGACCAGCCCCAGCCGCCCGCCGAGGCGCGGCGCCGCGTCTCGCGCATCGCCTGGGCGGCGAGGATCATCGCCGCGAGGCCGCCCTTCATGTCGGCGCTGCCGCGACCGAAGAGCATCCCGTCTCGCACCTCCGGGGCGAACTGGCCCGGCGTGCTGCGCGGGCACGACGTCGTAGTGGCCGTGGAACCACAGCGTCGGGCCCGTGCCGACGAAGCTGCGGACGACCGAGCGCGGCGGGCCGTCGGGCGCACGTCACGTCGACAACCTCGGCCTCGAGGCCGGCGTCCTCGATGAGGTCGACGAGCGCGGCGACGCACTCGGGATAGGCGCGAGCCGGAGGGTTCTCGGTCGCGATCCCGACCAGGCGGCCGGTCGCGGCGACGAGGTCGGTCCGGCCCGCGGCGATCCGGGCGCGGACGCCGGCTGCTGTCGCTGCGGTCACGCCTGGCTGATGGCGATCGGCTGGCCGCCGCGCGGCGTCTCGGAGACGGCCCGCGCGAACACGACCCAGCGGTGCGAGGCGGAGTAGAGCGGATGGCAGGCCGAGAGGACGAGCCGCTCGTAGCCCTGCGGGCGGATGATGCCCCAGTCGTTGCTCTTCACGATCCGGTGGTACTGCACCCGGTAGCGGAACGTCCCGTACGGCGTCTGGAGGCTGATCGGGTCGCCGTCCCGGAGCGAGTCGATGTGCCGGAACCACGCGCCGAACGTGGTGCGATGCCCTGCGATCGCGACCGTGCGGCCGAGGCCCGGCACGGATGTCTGCGTGTAGTGCCCGGGGCCCTTGCTGAGGTCGCTCAGCCAGTCTGTCCCCTGCACCACGATCACGCTCAGTCCGAGGCGCGGGATCTGGAGCCGGCCGAACGGGTGGCCGCCCTCGAGCCCGGCCTGGAACCGGTGCGCGTCGGCCCGGATGTGGGCGATGCCGGCCGTCGGATCCGGCCCGACCGGCGCCGTCGGCCACGCGTGCACCTCGCGGTCGAACGACTGCGAGAGCTGGTGCTGCTCGTGCTCGGCGTAGAGCGCCGTGATCGGATCGCCCCAGAACCAGACCACCGCCGCGTACGCCACGAGCACGACTCCGAGCCCGATCAGGACCGTGCCGGTGCGGTGCGCCCAGGTGCGCCTGCGCGTGCGCTCGGCCCGCGGGGTGGCTTCGGCCTGCGTCTCGGCCTGCGCCGGGATCGTCGTGCCCATACCTGAGTTATACCGGCCGATGCGGTGGGCCGTACCGTCCGAGCACGAGCGCGCCGATCTGCGCAGCCGCGGCCGCCGCGAGGCACATGCAGGCCGAGACGACCGGCGAGAGATAGCCGCTCGCGATCATCGCGACCAGCGCCCGCGGCGCCTCGGAGCCGAGACCCTGCGGCCCGGCCAGCTCCCAGAGGAGCGCGACGAGCCCGACGAAGCCGGCCGCGTAGCAGGCGAGCATCCCGCGGCGCCCGAGCCGTGAGGCGGCCGGGATCCAGAGCCACAGGTGCGCGGCGGGCAGGAGCACGATCAGCGTGAAGGGGTTGATCGCCGTCAGGAGGACGGAGGCGAAGAGCAGGCCGACGAGCCCGCCGGCCAGGCCGCCGGTGCGCTCTGCGCCCGTCACGCCGGCGTCGCGTACGAGCCGCGGCCGGCCGCCGAACCGCCAGACGAGCAGCCCGGCGCCCGCCGCGAGCAGGATCCCGGCAGTGGTGGCGCCGGTCTCGCCCGGAAGCGGCGCCGAGTCGAACTTGGGCATGAGCCCGCCGGGAGCGAGCGCCTCGACCCACAGCGCGACGAGGGTCGTGAACCACGCCGCGAACCGCCATCCGAGCGCGTGGATCCCCGGCGCGATGGGGATCCGCCGCCGCCGCAGCCGGGCCACGACGTCGAGCACGCAGACGACGAACGGGACGAGCAGCATCGCGATGGTCACCTCCGCCAGCCAGCCGCGCAGCACCTTCCCGGACAGGAAGAGGGCCGGCTCGCCTCCGGGCTCGATCGTGACGGCGCGAGTTCAGCTCGGCCACGATGTTGGCCGTCGCGGCGCCGGCACGGGTGAGCTGCGCGGCATCGAGGTCCGTCAGGCGGAGGTGATCCCCGGCGGCGCCTGCCGTGACCGTCACGGCGGGGATTTCGCGCGAGATCAGCGGCCCCTGCTCCTGGGTCGTGTACGGGAATTCCGTAGCCGGAGAGCTGGTCGTAGAACCCCGGTGTCCGTGCCGGCACGCCGTAGAAGGTCTGGAGGCCGTCGCGCACGACCGAGTACACCGTCGGCGACGTGCCGCGGGGCGTGTCGGGCCGCAGCACGATCCGGAGCGCCGTCCCGCTCGGAGCCGCCACGTTGTCGAGCACGATCGCGGCCACGATGTGCGACCGCAGCGGCCACGTCGAGCCGAAGGCGGCCGCCCCCTGTGCCCCGGTGGTCCCGCCGTCGGTCGAGACGAGCACGAGCCCGCGGTCGCGCGGCATGTCCGCGAGCGTCCGCGCGAGCTGGACCAGCATGCCGGTGCCGGCCGCATCGCCGCCGGCTGGATCCGTCGCGATGGGCGATGACGGCGATGATCTGCGGCGAGCGGCCGGGTCGGTAGGCGATGACGTTCGACATCGCGACGGGCGAGGACACGCCCGGCACGCGGGCTGCGAACGCCACCTGCGACGGGCCCTTGTCGAGCACGCGGAGCTTCCGCGCCACCCAGTCGGCGCCCGCCAGCTCCCCGCCTGACCCGGGCTCGCAGCACGCCTGGCTCGACGCGTGCTCGGCGGCCACGAACGAGGCGGCGGCGGTGACGGCCGCCTTGCCGTCGAACTCGAGCGGCGGCAGCGGGTGCTGGGGGATCGCCGGCTGGCGCAAGGTCAGGAGCGCGATCAGAGGCGGCAGGAGCGCGGCGCCGGCCAGCACACGGTACAGCGGCCACGAGACCACGATGGCACGCGTCCGCCCGCGCCGGCTGCGAGGTTGAGTCGCCACGGGAGCGGCGGTTATAGCACACGGAACGGCAGACTAAACTTCGCGATCATGACCGGCGAGGCCACCATCATGCTGGTCGACGACGAGGAGTCGATCCAGAAGCTCCTCACCTATCCGCTCGAGCGGGAGGGGTACACGGTCGTCCAGGCGCGCGACGGCGAGGAGGCGCTGCGCCGGTTCGCCGAGCAGCCGGTCGACCTGGTGGTGCTCGACGTGATGCTGCCCCGCCTCGACGGCCTCGAGGTGTGCCGCCGGCTCCGAACGGGCTCGGCCGTCCCGATCATCATGCTGACGGCGCGCGACGACGAGGTCGACAAGGTGCTCGGCCTCGAGCTGGGCGCCGACGACTACATCACGAAGCCGTTCTCGATCCGCGAGTTCCGAAGCCGCATCCGTGCGGTGCTGCGCCGCGCGGGCCTCAGGGCCGATCGCGCGACGGACGGGGCGATCGAGGTCGGCGCGATCGCGATCGATCCGGCCAAGCGCACCGTCACCGTCGACGGCGAGCGGGCGCAGCTCACCTACGTCGAGTTCGAGGTGCTGCACACGCTGGCCAGCCACCCGGGGCGCGTCTACAGCCGGCAGGCGCTGCTCGAAGCCGTCTGGGGCGACTCGGCCTACCGCGAGCCCCGGACGATCGACGTCCACATCCGGCACCTGCGCGAGAAGATCGAGGCCGACCCGCGCGAGCCGGCGTACATCTTCACCGTGCGCGGCGTCGGGTACCGGTTCCGCGACACGGTGACGTAGGAAGTCCCGTGCCCTCGCCTCGCTCGCTGCGGTTCCAGCTGATCCTCATGTTCGGCGCCGTCGTCGCGACGGCGATGGGCGTGCTCTTCCTCTACGTCGTCCCCAGCCTCCGAGACGACCTCGTGACGGACCGGCTCGACCGGCTGGAGCGGGTCGCCCGGCTCCAGACAGGACGCGCCGGGCCTCAAGCGAGCGATGAAGCTCGGGGAAGCACATGCGGCGCCCGCTCATCCGCACCCAGAAGCTCGCGAACGCCACGGTCACCGGCTACCGGCTGGTGAGCGACGGCAAGGGCATCCCGATCGAGCTCGCCCCGCCGGTCCTGCCGCTCGACGAGCCGGCTCGCCGAGGCCGCGCTGCGATCGGGCGTCGCCCGGGGACGGACGGCGAACGGCGGCGTGGTCGTCGCGTTCACCGTGTCGGGCGGGCTGCTCTTCATGTCGCAGGGCCTGAGCGACGTGAACGCCGCCGCGTCACTCGTCGAGCGCCAGATCCTGGCTCGCCGCCCTCGTCGCGATGGCGGTCGCCGTGGTGGTCGGCTGGGGGGCGGCGCTCGCGATCTCGGTCCGGCTCGAGCGCCTGAAGGAGGCGGCGAGCCGGATCGCCGCGGGCACCTTCGACCAGCCGATCGGCGACGAGTCGCCGGACGAGGTCGGCCAGGTGGCGCGGTCGTTCGACCTCATGCAGGCCCGGCTCGCGCAGGTCGACCGGGCGCGGAAGGACTTCATCGCGAACGCGTCGCACGAGCTTCGCACGCCGCTCTTCTCGCTCGGGGGGTTCCTCGAGCTGCTGGCCGAGGAGGACCTCGATCCGGAGACCCGGGCCGAGTTCGTGCAGTCGACGCGCGAGCAGGTCAGCCGCCTGACGAAGCTCGCGGGCGACCTGCTCGACCTGAGCCGGCTCGACTCCGGGGCCGTCGGCCTGGCCCGCGAGCCGGTCGACCTGTCGGCCGCCGCCCGCACCCTCGTGCGCGAGTTCCGCGGGCTGGGCGCGAGGCACGGCAGCCGGATCGTCCTCGCGCGGTCGCCGAGCCCGCCGGCCAGGGGCATGGGCGACGAGGAGCGCGTCCAGCAGATCGGGCGCGCCCTGCTCGACAACGCCGTCCGGCACACGCCGCCGGGCACGAACGTGCGGGTGGCGGTGGAGGCCGAGGACGGCATCGTTCGCCTCGCGGTCTCGGACGACGGACCGGGGATCGACCCGCGTGTTCGCGACCACCTGTTCGAGCGGTTCTCGCGGGGGCCGGAGACGACCGCAGCGGGGAGCGGGCTCGGCCTCGCCATCGCCGACGAGCTGGCCCAGCGGATGGGAGGGTCGATCGTCGTCGACTCCGCAGACGGCCTCACGCGCTTCGCGCTCGTGCTCCCGGCCGAGCCCGTCGCCTGACCCGGTTCGTCTGTGCGCTCGAAGGTTGGCTAACCTCCGCGGGCGATGCAGCGCGTGAACGTCGGACACAAGGCGCTCGCCGATTACAACTCGTTGATCGGGCGAGCGCTTGCCGAAGAGATCAGAGCCCTGGCGGAGCCGCTGAAGGGGCGCCGGATGCTGCACCTCTCGGCGACGGCGTTCGGCGGGGGCGTGGCCGAGATCCAGTACACGCTCATCCCGCTCATGATCGACGCCGGGATCGACGCCGAGTGGCGGGTCATCCAGGGCCAGGAGGAGTTCTACGACGTCACGAAGACGATCCACAACGCGCTCCAGGGCGACGAGCGGACGCTGACCGACGGCCAGCGCGCGGTCTTCGACGGCTACAACAAGCTGAACGCCGACGCGCTCACCGACGCCGACGAGTGGGACGTCATCGTGGTGCACGACCCGCAGCCGGTCGCGATCCCCGAGTTCGTGCAGACGACGCGGCCGCACTGGGTGTGGCGGTGTCACATCGACCTCTCCACGCCGAACCCCGAGGTGCTCGACTTCCTCGCGCCCCGGCTCGGTGCCTACGACGCCTGCATCTTCCACATGCCGGAGTACGTGCCGCACGGCGCCGGGCTGAACGAGGCCGTCATCTGGCCGCCGGCGATCGATCCGCTCGCGCCGAAGAACATGGCGCTCGCGCCCGACGACGCCGCGTACATCGTCGACCAGTTCGGCGTGGACGTCAGCCGGCCGCTGATGCTCCAGGTCTCGCGCTTCGACCCCTGGAAGGACCCGCTCGGCGTGATCGACGCGTACCGCGAGGTGAAGCGCGTCCATCCCGGGATGCAGCTCGCGCTCGTCGGCTCGATGGCGCATGACGATCCCGAGGGCTGGGAATATTGGAACCGAACCCAGGACTACTGCAACGAGGATCCCGACATCTTCATGTTCTCCAACCTGAACAACGTGGGCGCGGTCGAGGTGAACGCCTTCCAGGTGCAGGCGGCCGTCTGCATCCAGAAGTCGATTCGCGAGGGCTTCGGCCTGACCGTGTCGGAGGCGCTGTGGAAGAGCCGCCCGACGATCGGCGGGCGCGTCGGAGGGATCGTCGCCCAGATCACCGACGGCGAGACGGGCTATCTCGTCGACTCCGCCGAGGAGTGCGCGCGGCGCACGCTCGACATCCTCGCCGACCCCGGCGCGACCCGGGACATGACCCGGCGGGCGAAGGAGCACGTCCGCCGGCGGTTCCTGATGCCGCGCCTGCTCCGCGACTGGCTCGCGTTGATGCACCGGATGGCCGGCGAGACGGCGGTCGAGCTCGAGGTGGTGGCCGGGGACTGAGGCGCGCCTCGTGACCCCGACAATGGACGACCAGCAGCTCTTGATCGTGTCGAATCGCGGGCCCCTGCGGTTCGCGATCTCGTCCGACGGCGAGGTCACGGCCCGCCGCGGCGGGGGAGGCCTCGTGACCGCGCTCTCGGCGCTCACGGCGACCCGGCCGCTCACCTGGGTCGCGAGCGCGCTCTCCGACGACGACGCGGCGGTCGCCGAGCAGGGCGTCTACCGGGACGGGAACCTCACGCTGCGGCTCGTTCAGCACGATCGCGAGGAGTACGACCGCTACTACAACGTCTTCGCCAACCCCACGCTGTGGTTCGTCCACCACTACCTCTGGAGCCTCGCGCTCGAGCCGTCGGTCGATCGCAACGTGCGGCTGGCGTGGGAGGCGGGGTACGTCCCGGTCAACGAGCGCTTCGCCGCGGCGGCGGCCGAGGAGCTGGCAGGGGCGGGGCCAAAGCCGCTCGTGATGGTGCACGACTACCAGCTCTTCATGGTGCCGGGCTTCCTGCGGGCCCGGGTGCCCGACGCGATCATCCACCATTTCACCCATATCCCCTGGCCCCAGCCGGACTACTGGCGCGTGCTTCCCACCGAGATCCGCACCGCGATCCACGAGTCGATGCTGGCCTGCGACCTCGTCGGGCTCCACACGCCGCGCTACGTGCGGTCGTTCCTTCAGTGCTGCGAGCGGTTCGTCCCCAACGCCCAGGTCGACGTGCGCGGCGGCGAGGCCGAGATCGACGGCCGCCGCGTGCGCGTGCGGGCCTACCCGATCTCGGTCAACCCGGCGGAGTTCGAGCGGCTGGCGGCGGAGCCGGAGGTCATCGAGGCGGAGCCAAAGGTGCTCGAGGCGCGGCCCGAGAAGCTCATCCTTCGCGTCGACCGCACCGACCCGTCGAAGAACGTCGTCAGGGGCTTCTCGGCGTTCGACCTCTTCCTCGCCGATCACCCGGAGTGGGTCGGGCGGGTGACGATGCTCGCGCTGCTCGACCCGTCGCGGCCGGACATCCCCGAGTACGCCGAGTACGTGGGCGCGATCCAGCGCGCCGCCCGGGCGGTCAACGACCGCTACTACACGGGCGACTGGATGCCGATCGACCTGCGGATCTCCGACAACTTCCCGGAGGCGGTGGCGGCGTACAAGCACTACGACGTGCTGCTGGTGAACGCGCTCTTCGACGGGATGAACCTGATCGCCAAGGAGGCGCCGCTCATCAACGAGCGCGACGGCGTTCTCATCCTGAGCGAGAACACCGGCGCCCACGTCGAGCTCGGGCGCTTCGCCCTCACCGTGAATCCCGTTCGACATCCAGGCGACGGCCGACGCCATCTACGACGCGCTCGTCATGCCCCAGGACGAGCGGCACGAGCGGATCGAGGGCATCCGCCGGCAGGTGCGCGAGCACGACATCGACCGCTGGATCCAGGATCAGCTCGACGACCTCGCCGACATCTCCGGCGGTGTGGCGACCAGGGCGCTCGGGTGAGCAGCGAGCTCGTCCTCGCGCCGTGGTCGAGCCGGTTTCACGGGCCGGGGATGGAGGAGGGGCCGGATGCGGTCGCGGCGTCGCTGGGCCGCGACGGCGGGATACGGGTCGGGTTCGACCTCGACGCCCCACCCGTGCAGGCGCTCGGGGCGGGCCTCCCGGCGCTTGCCGACGCGGTGGGTGGCGCCGGCGATCCGCTCGCGCTCCTGGGGGAGTGCACGCTCGCGCCCGCCGTGACCGCCGGCCTGCGGCGCGCGCATCCCGACCTGGCGCTCGTGTGGATCGATGCGCACGGCGACCTGAACACGCCGGAGACGACGCCGAGCGGCTTCCTGGGCGGCATGCCGTTCGCGGTGCTGCTCGGCTGGTGTCACGACGACCTGCGCGCCGCCGCCGGGCTCGAGCCTGCGTTCGCCGAGGAGCGGGCGGCGCTGGTCGGCGCGCGCGACCTCGACCCGGGCGAGCGCGATGCGATCGCCCGCTCGCGGCTGGTGGTCGCCGACGACGTGGCGGGCGCGCTCGCCGGCCTGCCGGACGGCGCTCCGCTCCACGTCCACCTCGACGGCGACGTGCTCGACCCCGAGGACGCGCCCGGCGTCGACTTCCCCGCTCCCGGCGGCTGGCGCCTGCCGCGGCTGGTCGACGAGATGGCGGCGCTGGCGGCGACCGGCCGCGTGGTGGGCGTGAGCCTGTGCTGCGGCAATCCCCGCCGCGACCCGGAGGGCCGCTCGGCCGCCGCCTACGCCCGCGCGCTCGAGCCGCTGCTCTCGGCGTAGCTGACACAGGGTCGCAACGATCGTGCAACACGGCGGGGTGCCATACCTGGTCCCCGGCCTCCCCGCCGTGACCCTTTCGTGCGTCCGGCGTTGCATCTGCCGGCTGCGATCGCCAGGGTTCCCGGCAGAGGTGCGCCGAATGCGTGTCGCCGGAGGGTGCGTTACCTGGTACCCGACCCCGTACACTTCGCGCGCATGGGCGAGATCCGGATGATCGACGTGGGCGGGAAGCCTGCGACCCGGCGCCGGGCTGTCGCCCGCGGCCACGTCGCGCTGCCCGGGCACGTGCGCGAGCGGATCGCGGCCGGGACGCTCCCCAAAGGCGACGTCCTCGCCGCCGCCAGGCTCGCCGGCATCATGGCGGCCAAGCGGACGCCCGACATCGTGCCGCTGTGCCATCCGCTCGCGCTCACGATGGTCGAGGTCGAGCCGGTGCTCGACGACGACGGCGTCACCGTCACCGCCGCCGCCGAGACGACCGCGCAGACCGGCGTCGAGATGGAGGCGCTGACCGCGGTCGCAGCCGCTGCGCTCACCGTCTACGACATGACGAAGGGGCTCGACCCGAACTCGTCGATCGAGCACATCCGCCTGGTCGAGAAGTCGGGCGGGAAGAGCGGGGACTGGCGGCGGGAGGCGCCGTGAGGGCTTCCGTCCTGACGGTGTCCGACGGCGTGGCCGCCGGCACCCGCGAGGATCTGAGCGGCAATCTCCTCGCTGACCGTCTCGCCGCCGCCGGCTTCGACCTCGCCGAGCGGCGCACCGTGCCCGACGAGGCCGACGGCATCGAGGACGCGCTGCGCGAGCTCTCGGCCGTCGGCCGACCTCGTCGTGACGACGGGCGGCACCGGCTTCGCGCCGCGCGACGTCACCCCGGAGGCCACGGCGCGCGTCGTCGAGCGCGCCACGCCCGGCCTCGACGAGCACATGCGCGCCGTGTCGATCGCGGCGTCGCCCCATGGGATGCTCTCCCGCGGCCGAAGCGGGATCGCCGGCTCCGCGCTGATCGTCAACTTCCCCGGCAGCCCACGGGCCTGCGCCGAGCTCTTCGACGCCGTCGCCCCGGCGCTCGACCACGGCCTCCGCCTCCTGCTCGACCTCCCGACGGCGCATTGACCGCGACCCCCGTCTACGCCCGCCGGTTCGTGTCGCTCGTCAAGCTCGAGCACACCGTCTTCGCCCTGCCCTACGCCTACGCCGGCGCCGTCCTCGCCGCGGGCGAGGTGCCCGCCGCCCAGACGCTGGCCTGGATCACCGTCGCGATGGTCGGCGCGCGCAGCCTGGCGATGGCGCTCAACCGCCTGATCGACGCCGGCATCGACGCCCGCAACCCGCGCACGGCCCGCCGCGAGCTCCCCGCCGGCCTCCTCACCCCCGTCCAGGTCGCGGCGTTCGCAGCCGCCTCGCTGGCGGTCTTCCTCGTCGCCGTCTGGCAGCTCCCGCCGATCACCCACGTCCTCTGGCCGATCCCCGTCGCCGGGTTCGTCATCTACCCGTACCTGAAGCGCTTCACGTGGCTGTGCCATCCGTTCCTGGGAGCCGTGGACGGGCTCGCGCCGGTGGGCGGCTGGATCGCCGTGACCGGCACGGTCGACTGGCAGCCGTTCCTCCTCGGCGGGGCGGTCGCGCTGTGGATCGGCGGCTTCGACATCATCTACGCGACCATGGACCTCGACGTCGACGAGCGCGAGGGCCTGCACTCGATCCCGCGCCGCTTCGGGATCGGGACGGCGCTGCTCCTGACCCGGATCGCCCACGCCGGCTCGGTCGTGCTCCTGATCTGGCTGGGGATCGACCTCGGCCTGGGCCCGCTCTACTGGCTGGGGCTCGCCGTGGTTGCCGTGCTCCTGGCCTACGAGAACTCGATCGTCTCGGAGGACGACCTGTCGCGGGTCGACATGGCGTTCCTCGGGATGAACGGGGTGATCGCGATCGTGTTCCTGGCCGGGGTGCTGGCCGATGCACTCGCCTGAGGCGGTCGTCTGCGAGGGCCTCGTTCGCCGGTTCGGGGAGCGTGACGCCCTGGCCGGCCTCGACCTCTCCGTGGCGGCGGGCGAGACGGTGCTCATCACGGGCCCGAACGGGGCCGGCAAGACGACGCTCCTTCGCATCCTCGCGACGGTGCTCCGGCCCACGTCCGGCCGCGTCGCAGTCGCCGGCCACGACCTCCCGGGCAGCGCCGGCGACGTGCGCCGCACGGTCGGATACGCGGGCCACGACCCGCTCGCGTACGCGGACCTGACCGCTCGCGAGAACCTGGAGCTCTACGCGGCGCTCTACGCAGTCCCGGACGGCCGGGTCGACGAGGAGCTCGACCGGGTTGGGCTCGACGGCCGCCGCGGCGACCGCGCGGCCGAGCTCTCGCGCGGGATGCTCCAGCGGCTCGCGCTGGCCCGCATCGGGCTTCACCGGCCCTCGATCGTGCTTCTCGACGAGCCGACGGCCGGGCTCGATGCCGACGGCCGCGACGTCCTGCGCCGCTTCCTCGCGGAGCCGGGCCGGACGATCGTCGCCGCCACCCACGAGCCGGAGTGGTTCTCGGGCCTCGAGGACCGGGTCGTGCGGATGGACGCCGGCCGGGTGGGCGCGTGAACGGGCGTGCGCTCCGGGCGCTCGTCCGCAAGGACCTCCTGCTCGAGCTGCGCGGCCGCGAGGTCGTCCCGTCGATGGCGGTCTTCGTCGGCGCGGCGTTCGTGCTCTTCCGCTTCGGCCTCGGAGGCACCGAGCTGGCGGGCGGCACGCGGGCGGCGACGGGCATGCTCTGGGTCGCGATCGTGTTCACGGCTCTCATCGGGCTCGCGCGGTCGTTTGCCCACGAGCGCGAGGGCCGCACATGGGACGGCCTCCTGGCGGCGCCCGTCGACCGCGCCCTCTTCTGGTTCGCGCGGGCCTGCTCGACGTTCCTCTTCCTGGTCGCGGTGCAGGCGCTCGCGCTGCCCGCGTTCTGGCTGTTCTTCCTCCAGGAGCACGCCGGGCCGTCCTACCCGGTGCTCGTGGCGGCGGTGCTTCTCGCCGACGTGGGGATCGCATGCCTCGGCTCGCTCCTGGCGGGCCTGGCGTCGGCGGTGCGGGCGCGCGAGGTGCTCCTGCCGGCGCTCTACCTGCCCTTCTCGATCCCGCTCGTCTTGACCGCCGTCCGTGTGACGACCGACACGATTCCCCCGCAAACAAGCGGGTTTGACACCCTAGAGCGCCTGGGATTCCTCGCTCTCTATGATACGGTTTTTGCGCTTCTGGGGTGGGCGCTCTTCGAGTACGTCGTGGAGGATTGATGGCACATACCGCCCGCCTCGACCGGGCAACCGCCGCCACGTTGATCGCTGCGGTTCTCATGCCCGCCGCTGTCGCACTGATCTTCTTCTACGTCCCGAGCGACGTCGATCAGGGCTACTCGCAGCGGATCTTCTACTTCCACGTGCCGATCGCGCTCACCACCTACACCCTCTTCGCGTGGGGAGCCGTGAACGCCGCCCGCTACCTCTGGACCGGCCGCGAGGAGCTCGACCTCCAAAGCTACGTGCCGATGCACCTCGGCGTCATCTTCGGCTCGCTCACCCTCGTCACCGGCTCGATCTGGGCGCACATCTCGTGGGGCACGTGGTGGGACTGGGGGAGCCGCGAGCTGAACACGTTCCTCATCATCTTCCTGTTCTACTGTGCGTACTTCATGCTGCGCTTCTCGGTGGAGCCGGGCGCCCGCCGGTCGCGGTACTCGGCCGTGTACGCGCTCCTCGGCGTCGGGCTGATCCCGCTCTCGGTGCTCGCGGTGCGCATCGCCCAGGACGCGCTCCACCCAATCGTCTTTCGATCGAACGGCGTCAACATGGACGGCAGCATGTTCTTCACGTTCCTGGTCGCGCTGGCCGCGATGCTGAGCCTGGCGGTGTCGATGTACCTCGTCGAGATGCGCGGCAAGCGGGTCGACGAGCGGCTCGCCCAGCTCCGGCGGCTGGCCCGGGGGCCGGCATGATCGACGAGTCGGCCGTCCGGTCGGTCGCCGCCGTCTACGGCATCGCGTGGGTCGCCACGCTGGCCTACGTCGTCATCCTGAACGCGAAGCTCGGCCGGCTCGAGCGCCAGCTCGAGGAGATCGCGGGCATGCTGGAGGCTCGGAGCGGGGATGCCTAGCACCGCCCAGCTCGTCCTCGTCGGCACCAACCACACGCGTGCCCCGGTCGCGGTGCGCGAGCGGCTGGCGGCGCACGACCACGGCCGCGAGCTCCTCGAGGTCCTGACCGGCTCGTCGGACGTGGCCGAGGCGGTCGGCCTCTCGACGTGCAACCGGTGCGAGCTCTACATGGTGGGGGCCGACGTCGGCGCCATGCGCCAGGCGGCTGTGGACGGCCTCGGCCATCTCTCGGGGCACGCGGCCGAGCGGCTCGAGCCGATGCTGTACGTCCACCACGGCGAGGCCGCCGCGCGCCACCTCTTCGGCGTCGCCGGCGGCCTCGACTCCATGGTGCCCGGCGAGGCGCAGATCCTCGCCCAGATCCGCGAGGCCTACGAGTCCGCGTACGAGTGGGACACGACCGGCCCGGTGACGAACCGGCTCTTCCACCAGGCGCTCGAGGCGGGCAAGCGCGTGCGCCACGAGACGGCGATCGGCGAGGGCGGCGCGTCTCCGGCCTCCGTTGCCGCCGAGCTTGCGGCCGACCGGCTCGGCGACGAGCTGGCCGCCGCGCGCGTGCTCGTCGTCGGGGCCGGCAGGGTGGCCGAGCTCGTCGCGGCCAACCTGGCCGCCCGCGGCGTCGGATCGATCGCGGTCGCCAACCGCGATGCCTCCAGGGCGTCGGCGCTCGCCTCCCGGTTCGGCGGCCAGGCGGTCGACTTCGCCGACCTGCGCGCTGCGATCGCCGCGGCGGACGTCGTCGTCGCCTCCACGGCTGCGCGGGAGCCGCTCATCGGGCCCGGCGACGTCCCTCCGGGCCGGCGCGTGCTGATCGACCTCGCCGTTCCGCGCGACATCCACCCCGACGTTGCCGCCGTCGACGGAGCCGCGCTGCACACGATCGACGACCTCGAGGCGGTGGTCGAGCGGACCATCTCGCTGCGCCACGGCGAGGCCGACCGCGCCCACGAGATCGTCGCCGCCCAGGCGGCCGGCTTCCGCGACTGGATGGCGGCGCTCGAGGTGGTGCCGGCGATCACCTCGCTCCGGGCGCACGCCGAGCGCATCAGGGTCTCCGAGCTCCAGCGGGCGCGCCTCGGCGACCTGTCCGATGCGGAGCGCGAGCGGCTCGACGCCCTCACCCGCGGGATCGTGAACAAGCTCCTCCACCGGCCGACCGTCCGCCTGAAGCAGCTCGCGGCCGAGGACGGCTCGGCGCCGTACGCCGAGGCGGTCACCGAGCTCTTCGGGCTGGCCGCCGTCGAATGATCCGGCTCGGGACGCGCCGCAGCCGGCTGGCGACGGCGCAGGCCCGGATCGTCGCCGACCAGCTCGGCGGCGCGGAGCTCGTCCCCATCACGACGGAGGGCGACCGCGACGCGGCGAGGAGCTTCGCCGAGATCGGCACCGGCCGCGGCGTGTTCACCCGGGAGATCGAGCGCGCGCTCCTGGACGGCGACGTCGACGCCGCCGTGCACAGCGCGAAGGATCTGACCGGCGACATGCCCGACGGGCTCGTGCTGGGGGCGATCCTCGAGCGGGCCGACCCCCGCGACGCGGTGCTGCGGCGCCTTCGGTTCCCTCGCCGAGATCCCGGCCGGTGCGCGGGTCGGCACCTCGTCCGCCCGGCGGGCGGGCCTGCTGGCGGAGCTTCGGCCCGACATCCGGGTGGTGCCGCTGCGCGGCAACGTCGACACCCGCCTCGCCAAGCTCGACGCCGGTGACGCCGACGCGATCGTGCTGGCGGCGGCCGGGCTGGAGCGGCTGGGGCTCGGCGATCGGATCGCGTTCCTGCTCGATCCGCGCGAGTTCGTGCCGGAGGCCGGGCAGGGGGCGATCGCCGTCCAGGTGAGAGCGGGCGAGGAGGCGCTGGTCGCAGCGCTCGACCACGCGCCCACCCGCGCCGCCGTCGAGGCCGAGCGCGACTGCGTCCGCCGGCTGGGCGGCGGCTGCACCGCGGCGGTCGCCGCGCACGCCTGGCACGAGGACGGCGAGCTCCGTCTTCGGCACTGGACGGCCGCGTGACCGTCTACCTGGTCGGCGCCGGGCCCGGGCGACCCGGGGCTCGTCACGGTCCGCGGCCGCGAGCTGGTCGAGCGCTGCGACGCGATCGTGTACGACCGGCTGGCCGACCCGCGGATCGTCGCGCTCGCGCCCGAGGCCGCCGAGAGGGTCTACGCCGGCAAGCGGCCCGGGGAGCACGCGATGACCCAGGAGCGGCTGAACGCCCTGCTGGTGGAGCTCGGCGGCCGGCTCGAGACGGTCGTCCGGCTGAAGGGCGGCGACCCCTTCGTGTTCGGCCGCGGCGGCGAGGAGGCGCTGGCGCTCGAGGGCGCCGGGATCGCCTTCGAGATCGTCCCCGGCGTCAGCTCGGCCCACGCCGTCCCCGCGTATGCCGGGATCCCGGTGACCCAGCGCGGTACGGCGGCGCAGGTGACGTTCGTGACCGGGCACGAGGATCCGACCCGGCCCGAGAGCGCCATCGACTGGGCGTCGCTCGCGGCGACCCCCGGCACGCTCGTCTTCCTGATGGGCGTCGGCGCGCTCGAGGAGAACGCCCGCCGGCTGATCGCCCACGGGATGCGCGCCGACACGCCGGCGGCGGTGATCTCACACGGGACGCGGCCCGACCAGCGCACCGTGACAGCGCCGCTCGCGCGCATCGCCGACGCCGCCGCAGAGCTGCCCGCGCCGGCGATCACCGTCGTCGGCGAGGTGGCGCTCCTGCGCGAGCATCTGGCCTGGTTCGAGCGGCGCCCGCTCCACGGACTGCGCGTCGTCGTCACCCGGGCCCGGGCGCAGGCCAGCGGCCTGCGCGCCAGCCTGGAGGAGCTCGGCGCCGCCGTGACCGAGGCGCCTGCGATCCGGATCGAGCCGCTCCCGTTCGAGCCGCCCGATCTGTCCGCGTTCGACCTGCTCGTCCTGACCAGCGCGAACGGCGTCGAGCGGATCCTCCCGGACGACGTCCGGGCGCTGGCCGGAGTCACCGTCGCCGCGGTCGGGAGCGCGACGGCCGATGCGCTGCCGGGCGCACGGCATCGTCGCGGACGTGGTTCCCGCGCGGGCGGTCGGCGAGGCGCTTCTCGAGGCGCTCGGCGACGTCGGCGGGCGGCGCTGCCTCGTCGCCGCGGCCGAGGGCGCCCGCGACGTCGCTCCCCGAGGGGCTCTCGGCCCGGGGCGCCGACGTGACGGTGCTGCACACGTACCGGTCGCGTTCCCGAGCCGGTCGACCCCGACGCCGTGCTCGCCGCCGACCTCGTCACGTTCACGTCGTCGTCCACCGTCGCCAACCTGGCCCGGGCCATGGACGGGCGAGACCTGTCCGGCCTCCGGGCGGTGTCGATCGGCCCGGTGACGAGCGCCAGCCTGCGGGAGGCGGGGATCGAGCCGGTCGCCGAGGCCGATCCGCACGACGTCCCCGGCCTCGTCGAGGCGGTGCTCGCGGCCGCCGGTAGAGTCCCGAGATCGTGAGCACGGCGCGCTACGACGGCCTTGCCGACTGGTACGACACGTGGTCGGAGCGCCCGGCGGTGGCGAGCTTTACGGCGGAGGCCATCGCCGCGGTGCTGCGCCTGCTCGGCCCGGGGCCGGGCCGATGCCTCGACGTGGGCTGCGGCGGCGGGCGGCTCCTGGTCGAGCTGGCCGACGCCGGGTGGGCGGTCACCGGCGCCGACCTCTCCGGCGATCAGCTCCGGGTCGCCGAGCTGCGCGCCGGCGGGCGGGTCGACGCGCTCGTCCAGGCCGACGCGGCCGCGCTGCCCTTCGCCGACGGCGCGTTCGACGCGGTCGTCTCGACCTTCACGCACACCGACGTCGACGAGCCGGAGGCGGCCTTCGGCGAATGCGCCCGCGTGCTCGCCCGCGGCGGGCGGCTCGTGCTACGCCGGGACGCACCCCTGCTTTGTCGGGCCCTACGCGCATCAGACTGACGACGGCGTGCTCGTCCCTCCGGGCTACTGGGATCGGCGGCTGCACTTCGACGCCCCGGGGTTCGGAGACGGCGTGCGTCGCCTGGCGGGCGCCCGGCACCTCCCGCTGGCCGACCTCCTGAACCATGTGTCCGCCGCCGGGCTCGCCCTCGACCGGGTCGAGGAGGTGAACGGCGACCCACCCGGGATCCTCGCCCTCCGGGCGTCGAAGCGATGAGCCCCACCGTCGTCACGTTCCTGTCGGACTTCGGCACCGCGGACGACTTCGTCGGCATCTGCCACGGCGTCATCCTGCGCGCCTGTCCGGAGGCGCAGGTCGTCCACGTCACCCACGGGATCCGGGCGCAGGCGATCGGGCACGGCGCCCGCGTGCTCGCCGGCGCGATCCCCTACCTGCCCGTCGGCGTGCATCTCGCGGTCGTCGACCCGGGCGTCGGGTCCGGCCGCCACGCGATTGCGCTCCGGAGTGCGGACGGCCGCCTGTTCGTCGGCCCCGACAACGGCCTTCTGATCACGGCGGCCGAGGCGTGCGGGGGCATCGTCGAGGCGACACGAGATCTCGAATCCCGATGTGATGCTGCATCCGGTCTCGCGCACGTTCCACGCCCGCGACATCTTCTCGCCGGCGACGGGCCACCTCGCCGCCGGGATGCCGCTGGCCAACCTCGGGCCGGCGCTCGACCCGGCCGACCTCGTCCGCCGCGTCGGCATCGATCACGAGCTCGACGGCTCGCTGCTCACGGCCTCGGTGCAGCACGTCGACCGGTTCGGGAACATCCAGCTCGCGGTGTTCGCCTCGGAGCTCGACGGCCTGTTCGAGCCGGGCCGGCTCGCCGAGGTCGTCACCCCGGACGACCGCTACTACGTACGCTGCGCCGAGACGTTCGCCGACGTCGACGCCGGCGAGCTGGTCCTGTACAAGGATGCCTCGGGGCTCCTGTCGGTCGCCGTGAACCGGGGCAGCGCGGCCGAGCTCACCGCCACGGAGGCCGGCGACCACATCGGCGTCGAGTTCTCTCCCAGCCGGCACGGGCGAATTTCTTGACCGGGCGGGCCCGGTGTGGTGGAATCCGGCGTAGTCGAACGGCCTCCGAGGAGCGGTAGCACCGTCCCGGAGGCCGTTCGTTTCCGCGCCGATAGAATCCCGGCCGCGGCGAGGTAGCTCAGTTGGTAGAGCACGCGACTGAAAATCGCGGTGTCGCTGGTTCGATCCCGGCCCTCGCCATCTCGCAGGTCATCCTTCCCGGAGAGCCAGCTCGATCGCCTCCTCCAGCGTGAGGGTCGATCCGGCCGCGAACTCGGTGTCGAACTGCTGTCCGACGCGTTCGCGTGCAGACCGCAAGGTCGTCTCGAGGACTCGGCCCTCGAGTCGGGGATCGAGCTCGTGCCCGTGCTGATCGGCAATGGCCTGGACGGCGGCCAGGAGCCTGGTCGCCGCGGCGGCATCGTCGTCCACGCGCAGGGCGGCCAGGAGAACGAGCGCCTCGACGATCGACGCGGTCGAGGTGAGAGCGACTGCGTCGGCGAGCGCCTTCTCCAGAATTGGCCGAGCCTCGGCATGTCGATCGCCGGCCAGCAGCGTGTAGCCGACGGAGATATCGGCGTTGGTCGCTTCCCATCGCCGCCCGAGCTTGCGGAAGAGCGCCGCCGCCTGCTCGAGCATCTCCCGGGCCGGGTCGAGGCGTCCCTCGTCCATGAACGTCAGGCCGCGCAGGTACGCAACCCAGCCGAGCCCAGCCTCGTTTCCGAGCTCGCGCGAGAGGCGCTCGCAGTCGTCGAGCAATTTCCTGCGCTCCGCGAGGTCAGGTTCGTCGAAGCTCAAGACGCGAAGCGCCCACTCGATCTGGCGCTTGTCGTCGCGTTCGCGCGCCAGGGCGAGGCTCTCGTGTGCGTGCCTCCGCGCGGCTTCGGTCTCACCGAGATTGGCAGCTGCGAGTGCGGCAGCACCCAGCGCGTCAGCTCGAAGGGCAGGGCTCACCTCGGCTGCGCGTTCGAGTGCGGACACGAGCCATCCATGCAGTTCCCGCAGGTTCGCGTGTGTCCAGAGACACCAGAACGCATGAATGGCGAGACGAAGCTCACGGTGTATGTCCCCAGAGGAGACGAGCCACTCGCGTGCGCGGCGAAAGTTGTCGAGCTCCGAGTAGAGCCGGCGGGCTCGCTCCACGTCCTGATCTGGGGCCCCCCCGGTGGCCTCTTCTCCGAGAGCGATGAAGTAGTCGGCGTGCCGATCGGCGAGCACGTCCGTCCCGCCGTGCAGCTCGAGCTGCTCCGCTGCGTACTCCCTGAGCGTCTCGAGCATCCAGAGGCGCTCCCCTTGCCGCCGAAGCAGGCTCTTGTCGATCAGCGACTGGAAGGTGTCGATGTCGGCTTCACAGATCTCCTCAGCAGCCTCCAGCGTGGCGCCGCCGCGGAAGGCCGAGACGCGTTCGAACAGGAGCCGCTCATGCTCGCCGAGCAGGTCGTAGCTCCATTCGATCGTCGCCCGCAGCGTCTGTTGGCGCGGATCGACGCCGCGGACGGCCTTGAGCAGGTCGAGGCGTTCGGAGAGACGGGCGAGGAGCTGCTCGGGGAGAGGACCGCGACGCGGGTGGCCGCGAGCTCGAGGGTGAGGGGGAGGTTGTCGAGCTGAGAGCAGAGCCGGGCAACGATCGGGCTGGGCTCAAACCGAGGATCCGCCGCTCGCGCCCGCGCGGTGAAGAGCTCTGTCGCATCCCGGGGATCGAGCGGCGGCACCGGATACGCCTGCTCGCCGGGGATTCGCAGCAGCTCCCGGCTCGTCACGAGGAGTTGGAGGTTCGGGCAGACGGCGAGCAACCCGGCGAGCTCAGGTGCTGCATCGATCAGATGCTCGAAGTTGTCGAGGATGAGCAGGAGCCGACGGTCGGCGATGCGGTTGGCGAGAGTGTCCCTCGCCTCCAGCGCCTGGCCGGCCGCCTCGAGGAGGAGGCTCGGGTCGCGTAATGGAGCAAGTGCGGCCCAGAAGAGGCCGTCGGGGTACTCGTCGGACGCCTCCGCAGCCGCCTGGAGCGCGAGCCTGGTCTTGCCCGTGCCGGCCGGTCCCGTCAATGTCAGCAGGCGCGCGCCACGGCCCTTGAGCAGGGTCGTCACCTCCGCGAGCTCTCGTTGGCGCCCCAGGAACGGCGTTGCCGGAACCGGGAGGTTCGTCTGGTGCAGGCTCTTCAGGGGCCGGAAGGGCTCGTCGCCGAGCTGATAGATCCGCTCCGATGCCGCGAGGTCTTTGAGGCGGTGCTCGCCGAGATCGCGCAAGCTGCCGCCTTCGACCAGCGATGCCGTCGACGACGAGATGAGGATCTGCCCGCCGTGCCCGGCCGCCGCGATGCGGGCTGCCCGGTGGACGTCAGGTCCGACGTAGCCCTCATCGATGACATTCGGCGTCCCCGTGTGGATCCCCATGCGCACACGGATCGGGCCGGCAGCGAGCGCCTGCTGCGCTTCCGACGCGGCGGCGAGGGCAGCCGGCGCGGTGGAGAACGCGATAAAGAACGAGTCGCCCTGCGTATCGACTTCGACGCCGTCGTGGCGAGCGAACGCGCGCCGAAGTGCGCGGCGATGCTGGATCAGTGCGTTCGAGTAGCCATCGGCGCCCAGCTGGTTCAGGAGCCGTGTCGAGCCCTCGACGTCGGTGAAGAGGAACGTGACGGTTCCGGTCGGAAGCACGTGGGCCATGCCCTATTCAAGCGTGACGGCCGCGCCTACGCCGCGGCCACCATCCCGACGCCGGTCAGTGCGAGCGCGACCCCGAGCCACTGCGGCGAGGTGATCCGCTCGCCGAGGAAGGTGTGGGCCAGGATCACGGTGGCGACTGGGTACTCCGAGCCGAGCACCGAGACGACCGTGATGTAGCCGTGCTGGATCGCCACCGCGAAGAGCCCGTTGGCCGCGGTGTCGAGGAGGCCGATGAGGGCGACGGCGGGGATCTCCGGGCGCGGGATCGCGATCGAGCTGCGGGTGACGGCCACCCCGATGCCGAGGAGGGCCAGCGACCCGAAGCGTGCGCCGAGGAGCGCCGAGAGCGTGTGCCCGCCGTCGGCGGCCCGGCCGAGGAACCACAGGAACCCGCCGATCCCGAGCGCCGCGAGCAGCGCCAGCCCGATCGAGCTCCGCGCGGCGGGATGGTCGCCGCGGATCTCGTGCACCGACGCGAGCACCGCGCCCGCGAGCCCGACGGCCGAGCCCGCCAGGGCGAGGGCGCCCGGGCGTTCTCCCGTCGCCAGTGCGAGCCCGACCGGGACGAGGGCGCCGCACGCGCTCACCGGCGAGACGATGCTGATCGTGCCGGTGGCGAGCGCCCGGTAGAACGCCGAGAGCCCGATCGCGCCGCAGGCGCCCGACGCCAGCCCGATCGCGACCGGCCGCTCGTCCAGGCCGCCCATGAGCGCCACGGCGACGAGGAGCGCGAGAAGCCCCGCGATCTGCGATCCGACCGTGACGGACGCGAGCGTCAGACGGCGCGTGTAGACGCCGCCGAGGAAGTCGGCTGTGCCCCAGACCAGGCTCGATGCGAGCCCCAAGGCGAGTCCCATCGCGGCATCCTAGGATGCCGCAGTCGTCAGGCTGCCGCGCGGGTGGAGCGGCCGCGAAGGACGCGGGCGAGCGCCGCGACGGCCTCGGCGTCGTAGACCGTGCCCGAGCGCTGCTCGAGCTGCTCGATCGCCGTGTTGGGCTCGAGCCGGTTGCGATACGGCCGGTCCTCGGTCATCGCCGTGTACGACTCGACGACGAGCAGGATGCGCGCCCCGGTCGGGATCTCGGCGCCGGCCAGCCCGTTGGGGTAGCCCGTCCCGTCGAGATGCTCGTGGTTCGCGCGGATGATCGCCCGGGCCGCGTCGAAGGCGGCCCCGGCTCCGAGCATCTCGGCCGAGCGCTGCGGATGGCTGCGCACGATCGCCCACTCCTCGTCGGTGAGCGGGCCGAGCTTCGTGATGATCTCGTCGGGGACGGTCGCCATCCCCAGGTCGCGGAACTTGGCGGCGGTCGCGAGATCCTTCAGCTCCTCGGCGGACATGCCCATCTCCTCGCCGACACGGCTCGCGAGGATCTCGATGGCGCTGTCCTCGACGTCGTCGTCCAGGTCGGGCGCCGCGGGTGCGGCGGTGGCAGGGGCCGGTGCGGCGCCGTCGCCCTCCGCGGCGATCCCGAGCCGCTGGAGCCGTCCGAGCACGAACGTGCACGGCACCCACTCGTGGTCGCGCTGGGCCACATATGCAAACCGCAGGACGCCGCCGCCGTCGACGACGAACACGCCGCCGCGGCGGCGCACGCGGCCGATCCCGCGCTCGACAAGGCCGAGCGCCGCGAAGGCGTTTGCCGCCGGGTCGGTCATGCACAGCGCGAGCTCCTCGGCCTGGAGGGTCTGCGCGATGGCCGACTCCGACGGAGTCACCACGACGAGCTGGGCGCCCGAGCCGCGAAGGCGGCGGCCCAGCTCGCGAAGCATGTCGAGCCGCGGACCCGGGTCGGGCTCTGCCTCGAGCAGGGCCAGCACAACGGGTGCGCCGGCGGCGAGCGCGCCCAGATCGATGGACGCGCCGCCGGCGGCGGTCAGGCGAAGCGGTTCGAGCGGTGCATCAAGCTGCGGCATCCGTCGCGTCCCGGACATCGTCGGCCTCAGGCTCGGCGGTCCGCTCCGGCTGCGCGGCGGCGTTCGACTCGATCGGATGGACGTCGGCGCTGGCGGCGACGTCCGATGGGATGCCAAGCGTCGCGCGGGCGGACTCGAGCGACCCGAGCACCTGGGCCTGGACGCGTGCGGCCGCGGCCACCATCTCGTCGGCCTGGCTCTTCTTGTCCTCGGCGGCGGCGACGATGCGCGCAGCCTCCTGCTCGGCGTCGGCGCGAACCTGCGACGCGACGTCCTCGGCGCGGGCCTTGGCCTCCTCGAGGTGGGCGCGGGCGGCGTCGGCCGCCTCGTCGAGCAGGCGCTCACGCTCGCGATGGATCTCCTCGACCTCGAGCTCGGACGCGGAGCGAACCGCGGCCAGCTCGTTCTGGACGAAGGCGTCGAGCGCACCGATGGTGCGGTCGATCGCGCCGGTCAGGCCGTTGAGATCGGCCTCCGGGCGGGGAGCGGGAACCGGCGCCGGGGCCGGTGCGGAGACGGCGGGAGCCGCCTCGATGGAAATCGGCTGAGCCTCGAGCTGGTCCGCGAGGTCCGCGAGGAACCGGTCGACCTCTTCGGGGTTGTATCCCGTCGGGGTAAGCGTGAACGAGGCGTTACGGATGCTCGCCAGGTCGATCATTTGCGGAGCCCTCCTGAAGGCGCGAAGAAGCAGGACGTAGAACGGGGGTTAAGTCCCCTTATCGGGCGATAGGGCCGACGGCTTTAGCCCCCAGGATGGGTGCCCGCGCGCCGCGGAGAGAGCTCCGAGATCACAATGGCGACCAGGACCACGGCCGCGCCGACCGACGCCCGGGCCGAGAGCCGCTCCCCGAGCCAGATCGCCGCCGTAACCGCGGCGACCAGGGCCTCCGCCGCAAGGAGGATCGAGGCACGTACGGGGCTCAGCGATTGCTGCGCCATGACCTGCACCGAGAACGCGATTCCCGAGCCCAGAACGCCAGTGAGGATGAAGATCCACCACAGCGACGCGACCTCCCCGGCCTCAGGCCCGGCCGGCACGGCGATCGCCGCAGTCAGCACCGCCGAGGCCGCCATCTGCGCGACCGCGAGCGGCACCGCCTGATACCGGTCGACCAGGACGTCCACGGCGATGATGTGGCAGGCGAAGGCCGCAGCGCTGGCGAGGACGACGACGTCGCCGGCGTGCAGCGTCCCGTCGCGGATCGAGAGCAGCGCAAGGCCGACGAGGGCGAGGCCGAGGCAGCCGACGTCGACCCGGTCGGGCGAATGCCGGCCGATCAGGGCGGCCCCGGCCGGAGCGAGGACCACGTAGAGGACGGTGATGAACCCCGCGTTCGTGGCGGTGGTGTGGTTGATGCCGACCGTCTGGAGGACGTACCCGGCGGTCATGAGCGCGCCGAGCACGGCACCGGCCGGGACGAGGCCCCGCGTCCACGCCGCGCGCGGCGGGCGCCACACGGCCGCGACGACGAGGATGGCGAGGAGTCCGAGCCCGCGGCTCCACGCCACGAACGCCCAGGGTGAGATGTCGCGGAGCGCCACCTTCGCCGCCGGGAACGTCGCGCCCCAGATGACCGGCGTCAGGAGGAGGAGCAGGCCCGCTGCGCGGGCCCGGGCGGCGCGATCGGGCATCGCGGAATCATGCAGATGAGTGACTCCTGGTGCCCCCACGTCTGAACGTCCCGACGCGAATGGAGATCCCCGTGCTGGTGGGGCTGCGGCTGCGAACCGTCGCCTCGCGGCGTCCTCGGTCGCGCCGATATTTCAGCCAATATCGACGCTCCCTGCGTCCTTGCGACGCTCGGTTCTCGCCGCTCAGAACGCGCGGGAACCAGGAGTCAATCATCTACGCTCCTGCGACCCGTGTCCGCACAACCCGAACCGAAGGCCCCGATCGCCGTCATCGGCGCCGCCCTCGACCTCGGGTCGGGCCGGCGCGGAGTCGACATGGGCCCGTCGGCCGTGCGCTATGCGCAGCTCGCTGAGCGGGTCGAGGCGCTGGGGTACGAGCTGGACGACCGGGGCAACGTCGGCGCCGGCATGGTGGAGGCGCTCGATGTGGGCGACCCGGCGGCCCGCTACTGGGATGCGATCAAGCGGACGTGCGAGGAGCTCGCAGGCGAGGTCGAGGCGGCGACGCGCGCCGGGCGGATCCCGCTCGTCATCGGCGGCGACCACGCAATCGCCATCGGCACGCTCGGCGGCCTTGCGAACGCCCACGGCGCGCCGGGCGGGGTCATCTGGTTCGACGCCCACACCGACATCAACACTCCGGCGACCTCGCCGTCCGGGAACGTCCACGGCATGCCGCTCGCGATCGCGCTCGGCCTGGCCGACGACGACCGCTTTCGAAGCGATCGCTGGCCGCTCCCGATGATCGACGAGGCGTCCACCGTGCTGATCGGCGTCCGGTCGGTCGACGAGGGCGAACGGCGGCGGATGTCCGAGCTCGGCCTCAAGGTCTTCACGATGCACGACATCGACCGCTACGGCATGCACCGGGTGGTCGAGGAG
Organism: uncultured Actinomycetes bacterium; assembly: GCA_963821535.1. Classification (GTDB taxonomy): domain Bacteria; phylum Actinomycetota; class Thermoleophilia; order Gaiellales; family JAICJC01; genus JAICJC01. The sequence goes on from CAWGEC010000003.1 coordinate 327,368, forward strand.
GCGATCGAGATCACGGCCGCGAGCCCGTTCGTGCACATCTCCTTCGACATGGACGTCGTCGACCCCGACCAGGCGCCCGGCGTCGGGACGCCCGTCCGGGGCGGGATCACCTACCGCGAGGCCCACCTGGCGATGGAGCTCGTCGCGAAGCACGGGATCCTCACGTCGCTCGAGCTGGTCGAGGTGAACCCGGTGCTCGACGAGCACAACGAGACCGCGAGCCTGGCCGTCGAGCTGACCTGCTCGGCGCTGGGCGCCCGGATCCTGTGAAACACTGGTACCTGGTACAGGTGTTTCACGCCTAGGGCGCGTCCTCCGGGTAGTAGCGCGTCCCGACCAGATCGTCCGGCAGGTACTGCTGGGCCGCCGCCTCCTCGGGCCGGTCGTGCGGATAGACGTACCCGGCCCCGTGCCCGAGCCGCTTCGCGCCGGCGTACGACGTGTCGCGGAGCGCCGGCGGCGGGCGGAGGTTGCCGCGCTCGCGCACATCGCGCATGGCGCTCGCGATGGCGACGTACGACGCATTCGACTTCGGCGCCCGGGCGAGATAGGCCGCCGCCTGGCTCAGGTTGATGCGGCATTCGGGCATGCCGACGAACTCGACCGCCCGGGCCGCGGCCACGGCCACCTCGAGCGCTCTCGGGTCGGCGTTGCCCACGTCCTCGGACGCGAAGACGACCATCCGGCGGGCGACGAACCGCGGGTCCTCGCCGCCCTCGAGCATGACGGCCAGGTAGTAGATCGAGGCGTCGGTGTCGGAGCCGCGCATGCTCTTGATGAACGCCGAGATGACGTCGTAGTGCTGGTCTCCGCCCTTGTCGTAGAGGAGCGGCCGCTTGCGGGCCGCGTCGCGGACGTGCTCGGGCGTGACCGGCCCATCGCCGGCGGCGCCCACCGCGCCCTCGAGGATGTTGAGGGCGTTCCGCGCGTCGCCTCCGGCCGAGTGGACGGCCGCCTCGCGGCTCTCATCGGAGAGCTCGACGCCGAGCGCCGCCTCGCCTCGGCGCACGATCGCGGCGACGTCCTCCTCGGTCAGCGGCTCGAGCTGGAAGAGCTGGCAGCGCGAGAGCAGCGCCGAGTTCACCTCGAAGTACGGGTTCTCGGTCGTGGCGCCAATCAGCGTCACGAGCCCCGACTCGACCGCCGGCAGGAGCGCGTCCTGCTGGCCCTTGTTGAACCGGTGGATCTCGTCGAGGAAGAGGATCGTCCGGTGGCCGTTCGCGCCGAGCCGGTCGCGGGCCTCGGCGAGCACTCGGCGGACGTCCGCCACGCCGACCTGCACCGCCGACAGCTCCTCGAAGTGGGCCTTCGTCGTGTGGGCCACGATCCTGGCGAGCGTCGTCTTGCCGCTCCCCGGCGGGCCGAAGAAGATCATCGACGGCACGCGGTCGGAGGCGATCGCGCGCCTGAGCGCGCTCCCCTCGCCGACGACGCCCGACTGGCCCACGAACTCGTCGATCGTGCCGGGTCGCAGCCGCTGCGCGAGCGGCGCCACCGTCGCGAGCCGCGACTCGGCGGAGTGGGAGAAGAGATCGCCGGTCATCCGGGGCAATCTACTCGGCCCCATCGTGTACCGTCCGGCCGATGATCGCGGCCGACGTGCGCACGGAGACGAGCCGCCTCCTGGCCGAGCTCGTCCGCATCGACACCTCGAACCCCCCGGGGAACGAGACCGTCGCGGCCGAGCATCTCGCGGCCTACCTCGCGGAGGCCGGCGTGCAGGCCGAGCTGGTCGGGCGCGACCCGGGCCGGGCGTCGCTCATCGCCCGCCTTCCCGGCACGGGCGACGGGCCGTCGCTGATGCTCCTGGGCCATACCGACGTCGTCGGCGCCGACGCCGACGAGTGGACGGTGCCGCCGTTCTCGGGCCTCGAGCGCGACGGCTTCGTCTGGGGGCGGGGCGCGCTCGACATGAAGGGGCAGGTGGCAGCCGAGGTCGTCGCGTTCGCGACCCTCGCCCGCGAGGGATGGCGCGGTACCGGCGACCTGATCCTCTGCGCCGTCGCCGACGAGGAGGTAGGAGACGACTGGGGCCTCTCCTGGCTCGTCGAGGAGCATCCCGACCTCGTCCGCGCGGACTACGTGGTGAACGAGGGCGGCGGGGAGCGGATCGAGCACCGCGGCCGCGTCGCCTACACACTCGGTGTGGGCGAGAAGCGCTCGGCCGCCTTCGCGATCACCGTTCGCGGAAAGACCGGGCATGCCTCGACGCCCGGCGCCGCCGACAACGCGCTCGTGAAGCTGGCGCCGGTGATCGACAGGATCCAGCGCATGCCCCGTCCGGTCGCCGAGCTGTCGGCGCTGGGCGCGTTCCTCGCGGCGATCGGGGAGTCGGGTGCCGACCCGGCCGAGGTCGTCGGGCGCTGCCGCACCGAGAACCCGCTTCTGGCCGCGGCGGTCGAGCCGATGCTGGGAGCCACGATCGCGCCGACCAAGGCCGAGGCGTCGGCGGCGATCAACATCATCCCCGGTCGCGCCACGCTCGTCTGCGACTGCAGGATCCTTCCCGGGATGTCCCCCTCCGACGTCGAGCAGGCGGTCCGGGTCGCGCTGGCGGGCATCGAGTTCGAGTTCGAATTCATCAACAACGTCGGCGGCACGCTGTCGGCCGTCGACACGCCGCTCTACCGCGCGCTCGAGGCCTTCACCCCGGAGATCGAGCCCGGGTCGGCGCTGGCGCCCATCGTCAACCCGGGGTTCACCGACAGCCACTACATGCGGGCGGCGTTCGGATCCGTCGCCTATGGGTTCATGCCGATGCGGATGGATCCGCTGCTGGCCGGGGCGCTCGTGCACTCGGCCGACGAACGGGCGTCGATGGACGACCTCGAGCTCGGGGTCCGCTGCTTCCTCCACGTCGCCCGCACGATGGGGGGGACGGCGTGAGCCGCCAGGTCGTCAGGCTCGGCGGGATGGCCCTTCGCAACGGGATCCTCGTCCACAGCCTGTCCTACTGGGCCGCGGCCGTGCGCACCGACGACGGCGAGGTCAAGGTGGCGTCGGGCCGGAAGGCGGACATGCCCGACGCGGTCCTGCGGATGCCGCTCCTGCGGGGCGTCGCGCGGATGGCGGAGGCGGCCCTCCTGCTCCCGCTCGTCCGGCGGCGGCTGCCGGAGGCGCGGCTGCCGGTCGAGGGGCCGGGGATGGGCGCCGCGCTGGCCGGGTCGGCGCTCCTCGCCCAGGCCGTGCGGCGGAGCCGTCTCCATCCGATCGTCGGGGAGTCGCTCGCCGCCGCGGCGGCGCTCGCGCCGGCGCTCATGGCCCTTCGTGGCTCCGAGATCGCGGGCTACCACGGCGCCGAGCACAAGGCGATCGGGGCATACGAGAAGGGCACCGATGCGGTCGATGCCACGAAGGAGCACGAGCGCTGCGGGTCGCACATGGTCGGCCCGATCGTCATCCTCACCGCCGCCGGAAATGCGCTTGCGAGCCGGCTTCCGGAGTCGCGCCGCGGGCCGGCCAGGCTCGCCGTCGGCGTGGCGGCGCTCGGTGCCGCCACCGAGGCGTTCGGCTGGATGGGGCGCCACCGCGAGCACCCGGTCGCCCGGGCGCTGCGACGGCCCGGGTTCGAGCTCCAGCGGGTCGCGGCGACCCGCGAGCCGACCGCCGCCGAGCTCGAGGTCGCCGAGGCGGCGCTCGGCGAGGTGCTGCGGCTCGAGGGCGCAGTCTAGGCACGTACCCCGGGGACAGGTACCCTGGTCGGGTGGACGTCCTCTTCACGATGCCGTCGGCGCATGCGCTCCTGGACACCGTCCGGGATCTCCTGACCGCGCTCGCCCAGCTCGTGATCGCCTGGATCATCCCGATCCTGTTCGCCCTGCTCGTCTACATCAGCTGGCGGATGCTCAAGATGATGCCCAACACGAAGCCGCTCGAGATCACGCCGCGGTCCGACTCGGCGGTGCGCTGGGAGGACGTTGCGGGCGTCGATGAGGTCAGGGCCGAGCTCCAGGAGGTCGTGGAGTTCCTGCGGTATCCCGACCGGTTCGAGAAGCTCGGGGCGCGCGTGCCGCGCGGCGTGCTCCTCTACGGGCCGCCCGGGACGGGGAAGACGCTCCTGGCCAAGGCGATCGCCCACGAGTCGGGCGCGACGTTCTACTTCCAGAGCGCCTCGGCATTCGTCGAGATGTTCGTCGGCGTCGGCGCGGCCCGCATCCGGCGCCTGTTCTCGACGGCGCGGAAGAACCAGCCGGCGATCATCTTCATCGACGAGCTCGACGCGGTCGGAAGCCAGCGGTCGGGCGGGCCGTCGTCCCAGGAGCACAACCAGACCCTGAACCAGCTTCTCGTCGAGCTGGACGGGTTCGACGAGAGCCAGCGGCTCGTGGTGATCGGCGCGTCGAACCGCCTGCAGGATCTCGATCCGGCGCTGCTTCGCCCCGGCCGCTTCGACCGGCACGTGGGCGTCGCGCTCCCGGACCTGCGCGGCCGCGAGCAGATCCTGGCCGTGCACACGCGCGGGAAGCCCCTCGACTCGGGCGTGGACCTGCACGAGGTCGCGCGCCGCACGTCGGGGCTGACCGGCGCCGACCTGGCGAACCTCGCCAACGAGGCCGCGATCTTCGCCGGCCGTTCGGCGCACGAGGAGATCACGAGCACCGACTTCGACGACGCGCTCGACCGGGTGGTCGCGGGCCTCCTCCAGCGCAAGCTCATCACCGACAAGGAGAAGCGCGTGATCGCCTACCACGAGGCCGGCCACGCGCTCGTGGCCCGGCTGATGGGCGACGCGATGCAGCTGCACAAGGTCACGATCGTGCCCCGCGGCCTGGCGCTCGGCTACACGCTCAACCTGCCGGAGGAGGATCGCTACCTCCAGTCGACCGAGGAGCTTCGCGACTGGCTGAAGGTGATCCTGGCGGGCCGGGCGGCCGAGCAGGTCGTGTTCGGCCGGATCACCAACGGCGCCGCCAACGACCTCGACCGCGCGACCCAGATCGCACGGTCGATGGTCTTCGAGTGGGGCATGGGGCCGAGCGTCCCGCACCTGCAGGTGCGTGCCGACGACTACGCGCTCTCGGAGGAGACGAAGCGCCTGCGCGACGCCGAGCAGCGCGCGATCACCGATGCGGCCTACCGCGACGCGCTCGGCCTCGTCGAGCGGTATCGCCCGTACCTGGACAAGCTGGCGCAGGGCCTCCTCACCCACGAGACGCTCGAGCGGCCCGAGATCGACCGGTTGCTCGAGGGGCTCGTGCCCGAGTCGAACTCGTCGCTCGACGTCGGCGTCGAGCTGGCGGCTCCCGAGGCCAACGGCCACGGCCGCCTGGCTGCTCGGTAGCTACTCGGCCGGAGGCGGAGGTGGCGGCGGAGGTGGTGGCGGCGGGGATGCGTCCGCGGCCGGCGGCGGTGGCGGCGGCGACGCTTCGGCGGCCGGCTCGGCGACCTCCTCGGCGGAGCCCTCGACGGTCTCGGAGCCGTCATCGCCCTTCACGTCTGCCATCTCCTGCTCCTTGGCCGCGATCTGCGACTGGAGGTCGGCGATCCGCGCCGCCCCCGAAGCGAGCTCGCCCGACCGCTCGGCGAGCGCGCCGTCGCGGTGAAGGCCGTAGGCCTGCCGGCCGAAGTCGCCGAACGCCTCCTTCTCCTCGCCCTTCAGGCTGCGAAGCTGCATCTGCATCTGGCCGACCTTGGCCGTCTCCTGCGTCTTCTCGGCCACCGTCGACGCGACGTCCGTGGCCTGCTGCTTGATCTTGTCGAGAAACCCCATCGGTGCCCCCTGCGGGTAGCCGTCTCCTAGGATGGGGGCGCAATGCGCCCCCGCGGCATCCATCATATCGGGCACGCCGTCGACGACATGGCGGCCTCGGTGGACCTGTACGAGCGGCTCTTCGGCGCGGTGATCGAGCATCACGAGACCGTGCCCGAGCAGGGCGTCGAGGCGGTCTCGCTTCGTGTCGGGAGCGACTGCATCGAGCTCCTGCGGCCTCTCGGGGACGACACGCCCGTGGGCCGGTTCATGGCGAGTCGAGGCCCGGGGATGCATCATGTTGCCTATGCAGTAGACGACATCCGGACGGCGCTCAGCGAGGCCGTCGCCGCCGGTGCCGAGCTGATCGACGAGGAGCCCCACGCCGGCCTCTTCGGGCTCCAGGTCGCGTTCATCCACCCCTCCAGCGTGGCCGGCGTGCTGGTCGAATACGTGCAAGTCGAAGGAGCGGTCGATGGCTGATGACATGTCCCGGGTCGAGCTCGGGTTCGACAGCGGGCTGATCGTGATCACGAAGCTGGAATCGGGTGAGTGGGCGAAGCTCGAGGCGGCGCTCGACGCCGGCAAGGGCGTCGTCAAGATCTCCGGGCCCGACGACACCACCTACCACATCGACGTCTCGAAGGTGGGCTATGTGAAGCGCGAGGCGCACGTCGGCCGCGTCGGCTTCTAGGGAGATGGGTGGTTCGGCGCTCGACCGCGCGGTGGTCGCCTACACGACCACCGGCAACTACGGGATCGGGTGGGTTGTCGTCGGCGCGCTCTCGAGGGCACCCGTCCGGGTCGCGGCGACCGTGTGGGGGACGCTCGGCGTGAACTACGCGGTGAAGCTTGCCGTCGGCCGCGAGCGCCCCGCGTCCGCGGAGGCGTTGATCCCGCTTCCGGCGTCGAGCTCGTTCCCCTCGAGCCACGCGGCGATGTCGGTCGCGGCCGCGTTCGCCCTCACCCGGGCCCGGCCGGAGCTGGCGCCGCTCTGGTGGACGGCGGCCGCCGCGATGGCCGCGAGCCGGGTGTACGTCGGCGCGCACCGGCGGGGCGACGTCGTCGCGGGCGCGGCGCTGGGGGCCGTCACGGGCGCGGCCGCAGGGGCCGTGTGATGTCGAGCCTCGAGGCGGGCCTCGTCGGCCTCCCCAACAGCGGCAAGTCGACCGTCTTCAACGCGCTCACCGGGGCGGGCGCCGCGGTGGCGCCGCACATGTTCTCGACGGTCGAGACGAACCACGCCGAGGCCGACGTTCGCGACCCGCGCCTGGGCGAGCTCACCCGGCTCTCGGCCTCGGCCAAGACCGTGCCCGCGACGCTGCGGGTCGTCGACATCGCCGGCCTCGTGCGCGGCGCCTCGCACGGCGAGGGGCTCGGGAACCAGTTCCTCGGCCAGATCCGCTCGACCGATGCGGTGCTCCACGTCGTGCGCTGCTTCCGCGACGAGACGGTCGCCCATCCCGGCGGGAGCGTCGATCCGCTGGGCGACGTCGAGACCGTGGAGCTCGAGCTGGCGTTCGCCGACCTCGCCGCGATCGAGCGCCGCCATGAGCGCGTCGCCAAGGCGGCGAAGGGCGGCGACCGCGACGCCGTCGCCGAGGGCGAGGCCCTCGAGGCGATCCGCGCGGCGCTCGAGGCGGGACGGCCGGCGCGGTCGGCCGGTGTCGAGGTGCCGGCGACGGTCGACCTGCTGACGGCCAAGCCGACGCTGTACCTGGCGAACGTCGACGACTCCGGGAACGCCGCCGACGCGGCCGCCCTCGAGGCGTTTGCCGCCGAGCGCGGCGCCCCGTGCATCTCGGTGAACGCCAAGATCGAGGCGGAGCTGCGTGAGCTGCCCGAGGCCGACGCCCGCGCGTTCCTGGACGACCTCGGGATCGAGTCGCCGGCGCTCGACCGGCTCACGCTCGCGACCTACGCGCTGCTCGACCTGATCCCGTTCTTCACGACCGGCCCCAAGGAGACCCGCGCCTGGACGATCCGGCGCGGCCAGAACGCGCAGGCCGCCGCCGGCCGCATCCACACCGACCTCGCCCGCGGGTTCATCCGCGCGGAGGTCATCGAGTGGGACAGGCTCGTCGAGGCCGGATCGGAGGTCGAGGCCAAGCGCCGCGGGTGGGTGCGCGTCGAGGGCCGCGACTACGTCGTCAAGGACGGCGACGTCCTGAACGTCCGGTTCAACGTGTGAGGTGCCCGCTCGGCGTATGATCGCCGAGCCCGTTCGTGCGTCCGAGGGGGATCGGATGAAGCGTGGAGTGTTCGTGGGCCTCGTCGTCGCCGTGACGATCTGCGGCGCGGGGACGCCCGGGCCGGCGAGCGGATCTGACGTCCCGCGCACACCGGCCGGGTGGCGGGTCACGCCGGCCGGCCATCTCCTGACCGTCACGAGCGGGCCGGGGCTCTCGGGCCCGTGGGGCGTCGCGCTCTCGCCCGACGGCCGGCATGCGATGGTCACGTCGAGCGGCCAGGCGGTGCAGGACGAGACGCTCGAGATGTTCGACATCAACACGCGGGCGCGGACGGACGTGCGCGTGATGAACGGCCATCGCGGCCACTCCGTCTTCTACGGCGTCGCCTTCTCGCCCGACGGCCGGCGGGCGTGGGCCTCGGGCGGTGGGCAGGACGTCCTGCACTCCTACCACGTGACTCCGGCGGGCCGGTTCGTGCCTGACGGCCCCGTCCCGGCGGGCCATTTCCCGGCCGGGATCGCCTACGGTCAGACGCCGCTCGGCGACCGCCTGTACGTCGCAAACAACCTCGGCGGCGACCCCTTCACCACGGGGTCGTACGAGGATCCGCCTGGGCACCAGGTCACGGTGATCAACCCCAGCACCGGCCGGATCACCGCCACGATCGACCTGGGCACGCCGGGAGACCCGTTCGGCGTCGCCTTCAACCGCGACGCGACGAAGGCGTACGTCACGAACTGGACCGGCCGCTCGGTGTCGGTGATCGACACGACCGCCCAGCGCGTCCTGAAGACGATTCGGCTCTCGCCGGCGGGGGATCCGCTTCAGGCGGACCATCCCACCGCGATCGCCGCCAACCCGACGAACGACGAGATCTACACCGCGAATGCCTCGAGCGACACGGTGAGCGTGCTCGACTCGCGTCGCGACCGGCTCTCGGCCACCATCGACGTCGCTCTCGTGCCGGGCGCGCCGAAGGGGTCGATGCCCGAGGGCCTCGCGGTCAGCCCCGACGGCCGGACGCTCTATGTGGCAGACGCGGGCGAGAACGCCGTGGCGGTCGTCGACCTCGGGAGCCGCCGCGTCCGCGGGTTCATCCCGACGGCCTGGTATCCGGCCGACGTCAAGGTCGCTCCCGGAGGTCACCGGCTCGTGGTCGTGAACACCAACGGCTTCGGCGCGGGCCCGAACCCGTGCGGCCCGTTCTCGCCGCTCCTGGCCCAGGGATGCGGCACGGGCATCGAGTACTCGCCTGGCTACTTCGAGAACCAGTACAGCGGCACCATGATCCGCGGGTCGGTGCAGGTGATCGACCTGCGCGACGGCCACGGGTTCGCCCACCGGCTGCGGCGATGGACGGCGCAGGTGCGCCGCAACAACCACGTCGCCGAGCGGCGCGCGCGCCCGCCCGCCGCGGCGAGCGCCATCCACCACGTGATCTACGTCATCAAGGAGAACCGCACCTACGACCAGGTGTTCGGCGACCTGAAGAAGGGCAACGGCGACCCGTCGCTGACGCTCTTCAAGGACGGCTCGGCGCCGAACCAGCGGGCTCTCGCGCGCCGGTTCACGCTGCTCGACAACTTCTACGTCGACGCGGAGGTGTCGCAGGACGGCCACCCGTGGTCGACCCAGGCGACGGCCACCGACTACGTGGACAAGATCTGGCCGTTCGACTACGCCTGGGCCTACTACCGAAGCTACGACAGCGAGTTCGTGCCGCTGGCACAGCAGTTCGCCTCCGAGCCGCTGGCCGGCGACCCGACGGTGCCACGGACGGCGGCCGCCGCGACCGTCGGCTACCTGTGGGACGACGCCTACAAGCACGGCGTCAGCTTCCGCGACTACGGCGAGGGCACCCCGTGGGACGACCCCCACAACTGCCATAGCGGCACCGTGTACTCCGACCTCACCCACCTCCAGGCCCGCTTCGGCGAGCACGTCGATCCGCGCTTCCCCGGCTGGAACCTCGACTGCTCCGATCACGCGGTGCGCGAGCCCGAGTGGGAGCGGGAGTTCCACGCGTACGAGCGAAGCGGCAAGCTGCCCGGCCTCGAGGTCGTGTACCTGCCCAACGACCACACCCAGGGGACGACGCCGGGCACGGCCACGCCGGCGTCCTACGAGGCCGACAACGACGTCGCGGTCGGCCGGCTGGTCGACGCCGTCTCGCACAGCCGCTACTGGCGGAGCACCGCGATCTTCGTCGTCGAGGACGACGCCCAGGACGGGCCCGACCACGTCGACGCCCACCGCTCCACGGCGCTCGTCATCAGCCCGTTCACGCAGCACGCCGGGGTGGACTCGACGCACTACGACACGGCCGGCATGCTCGGGACGATCGAGGACATCCTGGGGCTCGAGCCGATGAGCATCTTCGACCAGCGCGGGACGCGGATGTGGCCGTCGTTCGCCCCGTGGCCGAACATGCGCCCGTTCGACGTCCTGCCGACGAGGGTGATCCCGTTCGGCGACCCCGGCTACCCGCGAAACGGCCGCAACTCGCCGCTGGCGGGGGCCTCCGCCGCGCAGGACTACTCGATCCCCGACGGGCCGAACGAGCACGTGCTGAACGAGGCGATCTGGAGGTCGATCCGCGGCCGCCACTCGCACATGCCCGCTCCGGCGCCGGGGTCGGGCGGCGGGGACGAGGACTAGCCCCGCGGGGCGACGCCGAGGCCGCGCGCCACGTGCTCGATCAGGCCGAGGGCGGCCGGCTCGGCCTGGGCCGACACGAGCCGGCCGTGGGAGTCGAGGACGACCTCGAGCCGGTAGCGTGGGTCGGGCGCCGCTGCCGCCGGGGCCTCCGCCTCAGGCTCGAACAGGTCATAGAAGGTGATGCTCATCGAGACGAGCGTACGCGCGGCGGGCGGCGTGGGCTGCCGAGATATCCCGAAACCGCGTTCGGTTAACCCCCGAGCGCTTCGCCGAGGCGGGCGTCGAGCGAGTTCGCGTGGTAGAGCGCGACCGCCTCGGCCGTCTCGAGCCGGCGGCCCTCGAGCGGGCCGTGGTGGCCGGCGACCGCGTTCAGGAGCGGGAGGAGGACGTCGTCGGCGAGGCCGGCGTCACGCGCCGCCGCGTCGATCATCCGCACTCCGGCGAGCACGTGGCCGAGCATCCGGCCCTCGTCCGAGACGGCGATCGTCACGCCCGGGCGAAAGGTCTCGGTGCGGCCGACGTCGTGCAGGAGCGCGGCCGCGAGCAGGATGTCGGAGTGGAGGCGCGGGTGGAGCTGCGCCGCCTCGCGGCAGAGCGTGGCGACGGCGACCGTGTGCTCGAGCAGGCCGCCGGCGTAGTCGTGGTGCGTCTCGGACGCGGGCGCGGTGCGGAGCCGCTCGCGCACGTGCGGGTCGTCGATCACCCCGCTCACGACCGCGCGCAGCCCCTCGTGGTGGATCTCACCGGCGAGGAACTCGAGGAACCCCTCCAGGGTCTCGGCGTCGCGCCGCGAGCCCGGGACGAGCTCGAGCGGATCGCCCCCCTCGATGCGCTCGAGGTCGCGCACCGAGATCTGAAGGCGGCCGGCGTAGGCCTCGACCTTGCCGAGCACGCGGACGGTGTCGCCCTGGTCGAACCGCGCCCCGAGCAGGTTCACGTCGTTCCACACGACGCCCGGAACGCGGCCGGTGCGGTCGGCCAGCTCGACCGACAGGAACGGGTCGCCGTTGCGCGTCCGGCGGCGGGTCTTCCGCTGCACGGCGAACGTCGCGTCGACCACAGCCCCCTCGGCCAAGTCCGCGACGTAGGTGCTCCCGGCCATCCGGAACGAGTCTATTAGACTGGCGCGGATGGCATCGACTCCGGCCACGCGCTCCGCGCTCGAGCCGCTGAGGGCGCTTCGCTACAACCCGGAGTTCGTCGAGCTCGGCGAGGTCGTCGCCCCTCCGTACGACGTGATCTCCCCTGCCGACCGCGACGTCTACGTCCGCAAGAGCACGCACTCGATCGTCCGCCTGCTGCTGCCGGAGGCCGCCCCGCAGGCCGGCCGGCTCCTGCAGGACTGGCGCCGCGAGGGGGCCCTCCTGCGTGACACGGAGCCGTCGATCTGGTGGCACACGCAGACGTACCTCGCCCCTGACGGCGGCGAAGGGGAGCGGTCGGGGTTCCTGGCCGCGATCCGCCTCACGCCCTACGACGAGGGCCGCATACGGCCACATGAGCGCACCCACGCCGGGACGCGCCAGGGCCGGCTCGAGCTGTTGCGTGCGGTCAAGGCCAACCTGTCGCCGGTCTTCGGCCTCTACGACGACGCGGAGGGGGCGCCGCGAGAGGCGCTCCTGCCGCACGTCTCGGGGTCACCCGCAATGGAGACGACCGACGGCGACGGCACCGTCCACCGCTTCTGGCAGGTGACCGACGCCGATGCGATCGAGGCCGTCCAGGAGGCGATGGCCGAGCGGACGATCGTGATCGCCGACGGCCACCACCGCTACGAGACCGCGCTCGCCTACCGCGACGAGGTGCGCGCGCGTGAGAGCGACTCCCCGGGCGACCTGCCGTGCGACTTCGTGCTCATGCACCTCGTGAACATGCAGGGCGAGGGGCTGGTCGTGTACCCCACGCACCGGGTCGTCCCCGGGAAGCGGGACGTCACGCCTGACCTGCTGTCGCATTTCGCCGTCCGCGAGCTGGAGGCGACGCCGCTCGATGTCGAGCGCGAGCTGAACGCGATCCCGGCCGACACCATCGCGTTCGCCGTCTGGCACGGCGCCGGCCGGCCGGCGCTCCTCTGCACGCTGCGCGACCGGGCCGCGATCTCGATGGCGATGCCCGGCGTGCCGGCGGCGGTGAAGAAGGTCGACGCCGCCGTGCTCGAGGCCGCCATCCTCCAGCCGATGCTGGGCCTTCTGGACGCCGAGCAGTTCGCGGCCTCGAGCGCCGTCCAGTACGTGCGCGAGCTCGGCGCCGCGACGGCGCCGGTCGAGCGGGGCGAGGCGGCCGCGGCATTCATCCTCCGGGCGCCGACGCTCGAGCAGGTGCGCGCCGTCGCCGACGCGGGTGCCGTGATGCCCCAGAAGTCGACGTACTTCTTCCCGAAGCTCTGGAGCGGATTCCTCTTGAACCCCTTGGAAGACTGATCGACCAGCGCTGGCTCGGCTTCTGCCGGCAGGTGTCCGACGACGTCGGCGCGGCCCTCGCAGCGCTCCCCACCCGCGACCAGCGCGAGCCGGTCGTGGGCCAGGGGAAGGGCGGCGACGACACGACCGTGATCGATCGCGACGCCGAGGCGGCCGTTGTCGCAAGGCTCGAGGAGCTGCACGCGGGCGGCGTGGACTTCCGACTGGTGTCCGAGGAGCTGGGCGAGCGGCAGTTCGGGAGCGAGAGCAGATGGGTGGTCGTCGTCGACCCGATCGACGGGTCGCTCAACGCGAAGCGCTGCCTCCCGTTCTGGTGCATCTCGCTGGCGTTCGCCGACGGGCCGACCCTGGACGACGTCCGGTTCGGCTACATCCGCGACTTCGGCACCGGCGAGGAGTGGGTGGCCCAGCGCGGGCTCGGGGCCGCGGTCGACGGTCGCGAGCTCGGCGGCACGCGCCCGAAGGAGCGCCTGGGGGTCGTCGATCTCGAGGCGACGAACGCGGGCCTCGTGGCCGACGCCGCGGCGCGGCTCGACGGGCATGTCGGGCGCATCCGTGTGCTCGGGGCGCTGGCGCTCGCGCTGTGCCAGCTCGCCGACGGCCGCGTCGACGGGGTGGCGACGCTCAAGCCGAGCCGGTCGGTCGACCTGGCCGCGGCTGCGCTCATCGTGCGGGAGGCCGGCGCGGCGCTCGTCACCTGGGATCTCGAGACGCTCGACCTCGGGCTGGACACCCGCACCCGTGCGGTCGCCGCGCGCGACGAGCACTGGTGCCGCACGCTCGGCGAGCTCGTGTACGGCTGAGCGTCAGCCGTTCGGAGCGAACCTCGACGTCGGCAGCTCGAACCCCATGGGGCCAGGCCCCGTTCGGGGCCTGGCCCCGGTGGTCCGCCGGCTGCGCCGATGCGGCCTACACTCCGGCCATGATCGCCGAGCAGTCGATCCGTGAGGCGCTCCGCGCCGTCATCGATCCGGAGATCCGCCGCAGCGTCGTCGAGCTCGAGATGGTGCGCGGCGTGGATGTCCGCGGAGACCATGTCGACGTCACGATCGCGCTCACAGTCGCAGGCTGCCCGATGAAGTCCGACCTCGAGAACCAGGTCCGCCAGCACGTCGGCGCTGTGGACGGCGTCTCGTCGGTCGGCGTCGCGTTCGATGTGATGAGCGCCCAGGAGAAGACGGCGCTTCGCCAACGGCTCCAGCCGGGAGGGAACGGCGCCGAGCAGAAGTCGATCTCCCTGAGCTCGCGCACGCGGGTGGTCGCGCTGGCCTCGGGCAAGGGCGGCGTCGGAAAGTCGACGGTCTCGGTCAATCTCGCGGCCGCGCTGGCGGCAGGGGGCGCCGAGGTCGGGGTCGTCGACGCGGACATCTACGGCTACTCGATCCCGCGCATGCTCGGCGTGAACCGGCGGCCCGTGGTCGTCGACAAGATGATCGTGCCGCCGGTCTCCCACGACCTGCGGGTGATGTCGATCGGGTTCTTCCTCGATTCGGACCAGGCCGTGGTCTGGCGCGGGCCGATGCTGCACCGCGCGCTCGAGCAGTTCCTGACCGACGTCCACTGGGGCGAGCTCGACTACCTCATCGTCGACATGCCGCCCGGGACCGGCGACGTGGCCATCTCGCTCGGCCAGCTGCTGCCGGAGCCCGACCTGGTCGTCGTCACGACCCCGCAGCCGGCTGCGCAGCGGGTCGCCGCCCGCACGGCCGAGGTTGCCGAGAAGACGGGAATGCGCGTGGCCGGCATCGTCGAGAACATGAGCTTCATCCGCTGCACGTGCTGCGGCGAGGTGTCGCACCCGTTCGGCACGGGCGGCGGCCGGGCGCTCGCGGAGGAGCTGGGAGTGCCGCTGCTCGCGGAGATCCCGCTCGACGAGCCGCTCCGCCAGGCGGCCGACGGCGGAACGCCGCTCGTCCTCTCGGCGCCGGACGCCGAGTCGGCCCAGGCCGTCTCGGCGCTTGCCGAGGCGCTTCCGGGAGCGCTCCGCCCCCGGTCGGGGGCGGAGCGGATCTCCCGGCGCCTCGGCGTGCTCTCCTAGCTCGCTAGCAGAGCCCGGCGGGGTGCGACGTTCCGCAGTCGTTGTTCGGGAACGTGTTCCCCGACCCGGTGCCGTCGTACTTCAGGTCCTTGCTCAGGTTGTCGTGGACGAAGTTGTGCGTCACGACGTTCGAGGTCGGGTCGGCCCCGCCGACGATGCCGGCGGAGTGGACGACGATGCCGCCCGTGACGAAGCTCGGGCCGGTCGGCAGGTTCTTCGTCACCCGGTTCCCCCACACGTTGGCGTGCGTCGTGCCGAGAAGGAGGATCCCGACCCCGGAGAGGGGCGGGCCCTCGCCTGCCGGGCAGGCCTTCTGGTTGTGGAAGATCCGGTTCTGCGCGATCTCGACGAAGCCCTCGGCGCCCGGCGAGCCGGTGTCGAGGGTCATGATCCCGACGCAGTTGCCCTTCGCGAAGTCGTGCGCGAAGAGCCCGTGCTGGGAGTCGCGGAAGAAGAACCCGAACAGGTTCCCCGTGGCGACGTTGTGCGTCACGACCGCTTCGGCGTCGGGCGAGTCGCCGATGTAGAACCCGGCCTCCTCGCTCCCCGTCGCCACGTTGTGCGTGTAGGTGATGTGGTTATTGACGAACGCGGCGATCCCGTAGTCCGCGTTCCCGATCGCGCGGTTCCCGGAGACGACGGTATGGGCGTCGTTGAAGAAGATGATCCCCGTGCTCGAGAAGCCGACGACCCTGAAGCCGTGGATCGTCGTCCCGTCGATCGGCGCGCCCGGAGCACCGGTGGCCGGGTCGAACTGCCCCGCCGAGCAGATGCCGTTCACGAACTTCACGTTGCCGTTCGAGCTCGTGCATGGGCTGGGCAGCGGGTGCCTGCGCGGCCTCAGGATCGTGCCGTGCCGCCCGCTCCCGGCGCCCCACAGCGTGATGTGGTTCGTCGTGATCGTGAGGTTCTGGTGATACACGCCCGCGGCGACCTTGATGGTGTCGCCGGGGTGCGAGGCGTTGATGGCCGCCTGGATCGACTGTCCCGGATGGACGTGGCGCACCGTTGCGAACGCCGGTGAGGCCAGAGCCAGGACGCCGACCGCCGCAGCGGCCACCGCCGAAACGCGAAGTACCCTTCGCATGGTCCCCCTCTCGTCGGTTACGGACCGGACGCTAGGGGGTCACGTGCAACGCGTCAAGTCGCCTCGCGCAGTGCGCGCAGGAGCACGGGATCCATGCGACCCTCGCGGAGCCGTTCTTCCAGGTTCTCCCGGCCCTGCCCATGCCCGCAGCGCCTCCTCGGTCGACCCGTCGAATCCGAGCGCGGCGAGCCGCTGGGTCACCTCGGCCCGCACCTCGTCGAGCGGGATCATCCGGTCCTCGGGCGTCTGCCCGAAGAGCAGGTCGTGGATGGCGTACACCCGCTGGAGCTCGCTCACCGGCTCGGCGTGGTCGTCGACCCGCAGGTCGATCAGGATGTCGTTGTTGCCGCCGTAGCCGCCGCCGGTCCGGCGCACGATCACGCACGCCGACTGCCGCCCCCGGCGATCGCCGCCGACGGTGTCCGCGGCCGCGAGGGCCGCCAGCAGGCGCTCTGCGAGCGGCCCCTCCGTGCTGAGGAACGTGTCCGCCAGCGCATCGACCACCTCGGGGCCGACGAGGATGTTGCCCTGGGCCGCGAAGCACGGGCCGGTGCGGCCTCCCGCCCACTCGAAGCAGCCGCTCCCGGTGAAGGTCGCCGATCCGCCCGTCGCATCGACGATCCCCGCCTGGCGCTGGTCGCGGCCCGCGTCGTCGGCGACGAGCCGGTCGAGCACCGACTGCGCGTCGGCGCCGCCCGCGAGCAGCGCGAGGCCGTTGGGGCCGTAGGTCACGTTGGCGTAGCTCTGGGTCGCGATCGCACCGACGTCGCCCTGCGCCCACGGAACGACGGCGCCGACGGCCAGGAACTTCGACGCAACCGACACGCCCCATTCGCCGGCCTCGAGGTCGCAGGCGACCAGCGAGAACGTCATTCGATCGTTTCGCCCGGGTCGATCTCGTGGACGACCACGTCGCCCAGGCCGCGCTTCGCCAGCTCGTCGCGGAGGCCCTGCGGCCTACCGATCAAGGGAGGGAATGTCCCGTAATGTGCGGGCACCACCTGCTTCACGCCGAGCAGCTCGACCGCCTTCGCCGCCTCGTACGGGCCCATCGTGTAGAAGTCGCCGATCGGGAGGATCGCGACGTCGGGCGAGTAGAGCTCGGCGATCAGCGCCATGTCGCCGAAGACGGTGGTGTCGCCGGAGTAGTAGATCCGAAATCCGTTCTCGAGCGTGATGATGAGGCCGGCGGGCTCGCCCGTATAGATGATGGTCCCGTCGTCCTCCTCGAAGGACGACGAGTGAAAGGCGTGGGTCAGCGTCACGCGGATCCCCTCCGCCTCGGTCGACCCGCCCTTGTTCATGCCGACGCCGTTCTCCACTCCCTTGCCGCCGAAGTACCCGAGGAGCTCCATCATCCCGATAACGGCCTTCGGCTTCTTCTCCTGTGCCAGCCGGACGAGATCGCCGGTGTGATCCGAATGACCGTGCGACAGCAGGATCAGGTCGATGGTGCCGAGGTCAGGGTTCTCGGGCGCCTTGGGATTCCCAGTCAACCAGGGGTCGATGAGCACCCGCTTGCCGCCCGGCGTCTCGAGCAGCCATGTCGCGTGGCCGAACCATGTGAGCCGTGCGCCGTTCAGGGACATGCCGTCACCCTCCTTGCCTCGCCTGCGACCGTCAGACTAGTCCGTGGGCAGGAGCCGGGGGTGCGGCGGCGAACGCCGTTGTGTGGCCCCGATCACCCCGAACTGGATCGCCCTCGGAGGCGTGCTCACCGCGGTCATCGCCGGTGGGCTCCCGCCGGTGGCCGCGCTCTACCTGACGACGCTCTCCGTCGCGGCGCTCATGGGCGCCGCGTTCCTCGCGTATCTGGTCGCGGTCGACGATCCGCGGCCCGCCCGCGTGTACGAGGCGGCGGTGTGCGCCGTCGCCGGCGCGCTGCTCCTCGGCGACCTGGCCGTGCGCGTGCCGGGCGTCGCCACAGCGTCCGCGCCGGCCGGGGCGGGCAAGCTCGCGCTCGTCGCACTCGCGCTCGTCATCGGGACGCTCGTCGCGCCGATGGTGCCATGGCCGCGTCTCCAGCGCCGCGCGCACCGGGGTCTGCGCGAGCTCCTGCAGCGCTAGCCGGCGCTCGGCTCCTGGAGCGACAGGATGTTGCCGTCCGGGTCGAGGAACCACGCAATCCGGCTGCCGTCCGGCGCCGTCCAGGCTCTGTGCTCGTCCTGCTCCATGCCGGGGAAGCGCTCGAATGCGACGCCTCGCTCCTCGAGCGCTCCGATCATCCCGTCGATGTCGGAGACGATCCAGCCGAGGACCGTGTAGCCCGCGGAGGCGGGCTCGTCCACGCGGGTGACGCGGAGCCGGTCCCGCCGGCGTCGTAGACGTTCGCAAAGCCGCTTGACTCGACGAGCGGCAGGCCGAGCGCGCCGCCGTAGAAGGCGTGTGCGCGGTCCATGTCGGTAACGCCGACAAATCCGACGAGCCTCGCCTCAGTCAGCATCGCGGGCGACACTACTGCCGCTGGGCCCTTCGGCGACGAGGATCGTGTGCCGAGCCGTGGCTGTGAGCGGTAGGTCGATGTGCGCCACACGGTCGCTCAGGTGGGCGCGCCGGATGTTGGCAGCGATGAGCCGGCGCAGTGTCGTCGCCGAGCGCGTCCCACACCTCTTCGAGGTTCCGTTCCGAGAACGTCGCCGCTACCAGACGGCCCTCGGGGCGCAGCACACGAGCAGCTTCGGCGATCGCTCGGTCGCGGTCGGGCACGTGGTAGAGCACCCAGTTCGCGACGGCGGCAACACGAGCGGAGAATGCGCCCGTGCCCGCGCCGACATCGAGGACGCGCGTCGGGTGAGTCTCGACGACCGCGGCGAGCGCGGCCTCGACGGCGCGGCCATAGATCGCCATCCGCGCGTCGAGTCGCGACGGGTCCGTGTATTCGGAGCTGACAAGGCCGGGATCGTCGAGCATGTCGGCCGGATTCTGGCGGATCCGGCGGCGGCGTAATATGCTCGTTGTCATCCGCGATTCGGGGTCAGCTGTGCAGGTGTGCGCGAGTTGCGGGCAGAGCATGTCCGGCCGCTACCGGTTCTGCCCGTGGTGCGCCGCGCCGCTGCGCTCGAAGCTCGTCGAATTCTTCCATCCGCACCCGGCGTTCGAGGGGGAGGGCGGCCGCGCGCTTCGCGTCTCCCGCTACCTCGGCGGCGACACCGAGGAGCGCCACGTGCGCCTCAGCATCTGGGACGACGAGAGCACGGCCGAGTCGGTCATCCCGCTCGAGGACGCCGAGGCCGAGCGCCTCGCCCGCTTCCTGCTCGAGCCCGCTGGGCGGGCCCGCTCGCGCTCGGTGTGGGGCCGGCTGAGCGGCCTGCTCCGCTAGGCGGCCATCCGCGCGCCCGCCGGCGCGACCTGGACGCCCCCGTGCTTTTGCACCAGCTCCTGGACGAGCTGGCTCGTGCGGGCGGCGGCCGCGGATGCGTACGAGCTCGCGTAGAGCTTGCGATAGCGCTCGACCAGGTCGGGCCGGTAGCCGGCCAGCCACGGCATGAAGACGTCGCGCACGCCGGGCCGCAGGTGCAGGAAGATCGGCGTGATCGAGACGGCGCCGGCGGCGAGCACGCCCTCGACGACGGCCTCCAGCCGATCGGGGTCGTCGGAGATGCCCGGCAGGATCGGAGCGACGAGCACGCCGCACGGGATGCCGGCCTCGTTCAGTCGCCGCACCGCCTCGATGCGCTGGCGGGGCGGCGGCGTACCCGGCTCGCTGGCCCGCCAGACGTCCTCGTCGACCGTGCCGATCGAGAGGTTGCAGCGGACGTGCGTGCGTGCCGCGGCGGCGACCAGGACGTCGAGGTCGCGGACGATCATCGGCGACTTCGTGAGGATCGAAAACTCGTTCCGCGCCTCGCCGAGGGCCTCGATGATGCCGCGCGTCAGCCGGTAGCGCCCCTCGGCGGGCTGGTAGGGGTCGGTGTTCGTGCCCATGGCGATGTGGTCGCCCGCCCAGCGTGGCTCGCGCAGCTCGCGGCGGAGCTTCTCGACCGCGTTCACCTTGACCACGATCCGGCGCTCGAAGTCCTCGCCGGCGTTCATCCCCAGGAACTCGTGCGTCGGCCGGGCGAAGCAGTACGTGCAGGCGTGGGCGCAGCCGCGGTAGGCGTTGATGGTGAAGCGAAACGGCATCCGCGACGCCTCGGGCACGCGGTTCACGATGCGCTTCGCACGGACGTGGAGGTACTCGACGTCGTGCAGGTTTCGGCCGTCGCCCCACCCGTCGGGCTCCGGAAAGAGGGTCGGCTGCTCGATGCCCACGACCGAAGTCTATCGAACATACGTTCGATACGCGAATCATCTAGGTTGACCGCCATGCTCTTCCCGAAGCGGCTCTGGCCGGGCATCGCCGACGGCACGGTCTCGTTGGCCTTTCGGCGCTGGGAGCGGCCGCGGGCCCGGCCCGGAGCCAGGCACCGCACGCCGGTCGGGATCATCGAGATCGACTCCGTTAAGATCGTCGACCCCGCCAAGATCACCGATGCCCAGGCCCGCCGCGCCGGAGCGGCCAACGGCGACGAGATCCGGGCGATCCTGGCGCGGCGCACGGGGACGCACTACCGGATCGCGTTCCACTTCGCCGGGGCCGATCCCCGGATCGAGCTCCGCGCGGCCGACCACCTGCCTGACCCGGCGTGGGCCGAGCTCGCGGCCGAGCTCGACCGGATCGACCGGGCCACGAAGCGCGGGCCGTGGACGATCGCGACGCTGCGGCTGATCGGCGATCGGCCCGAGGTCGCGGCCGCCGACCTCGCCCCCGCCGTGGGGCGCGAGCGGCTGCCGTTCAAGGCCGACGTCCGCAGGCTCAAAGAGCTGGGCCTGACCGAGAGCCTGCGGCCCGGCTACCGCCTGTCGCCGAGGGGTGCCGGGCTGCTCGAGTACCTCAGCCGAAGAGCGACGAGCTCGCCGTCCGGGCGAGGTCGATCAGCGGCGAGGGGATGATGCCGAGCCCAAGCACGACGAGCGCCGTCGCGAGCGACACGCCGGCGTTCAGCTCGAACCCGGCCGACGGCAGCGAGGCCGGGACGGCGGCATCGCGGTCGAAGAGCGCGAACGGCACCCGCAGGTAGTAGACGAGGCCGACGGCCGTCGCGATCGCGCCGGCGATGGCGAGGTAGGTCTGGCCGTTCGCGACCGCCGCGCTCCAGATGTAGAGCTTGCCGAGGAACCCGCCGGTCGGCGGGAAGCCGGCCAGCGACAGCATGAAGACGACCATCGCGATCGACAGGATCGGGCGGCGATAGCCCCAGCCGGCGAAGTCGGCCACCTCGACCGGACGGCCGATCTCGCGCTCGCGGATCGCCACGATCGCAAAGGCGCCGACGTTCATCGCGGCGTAGATCGTGAGGTAGTAGAGGAGCGCCCGGCCGCCGAGGGCGCTGTGGGCGGCGACCGCGGTCAGGAGGAAGCCCGAGTGGGCGACGGTGGAGTACGCGAGCATCCGCTTGACGTTGGCCTGCCGGAGCGCGCCGAGGTTGCCGGCGATGAAGCACGCGAAGACGAGGCCGGCGAGGCCGATCTCCCAGACGTCCGACTGGCGCGGGAACGCGGTGACCAGCACCCGCAGTGAGATGACGAGGGCGGCCACCTTGGTCGCCGCCGACATGAACGCCGTCACGGGAGTGGGCGCGCCCTCGTAGGCGTCGGGCGTCCACATGTGAAACGGCGCGGCGTTGGCCTTGAACCCGAGCCCGACGAGGACGAGCGCGATCCCGGCCAGGAGCAGGACGCCGTGCGCGTCGCCGGACGCGAGCGCCGTGCGGATGCGGTCGAACTCGAGCTGCCCGGTCGCGCCGTAGACGAGCGCCCCGCCGTAGAGCAGGAACGCGGCGCCGATCGACCCGACGATCAGGTACTTGAGCCCTCCCTCCAGCGAGAGCAGGTCGTCGGTCTCGATCGCGACGAGCACGTAGAGGCAGATGGAGAAGAGCTCGAGCGCGACGAACGTCGTCACGAAGCTGTTCGCGACGGCGAGCAGCGACATGCCGGCGCACGCCGAAAGGAGCAGCGCGTGGTACTCGACGCCGCGTTCCCGCAGGTCGCGCATCCCGAACGCGACGCAGACGGCGAGGAGGCCCGAGACGAAGATCAGCATCCGCGCTCCCTGGCCGAAGGCGTCGATGCGCACGGTGTGGTCGAACGCGAACCGGGCCGTGTCCTCGAACTGGGTCGCCGAGATCGCGGCGGCAGCGGCGAGGGCGACCGCGGCAGCCGCGGCCGAGAGCCGGCGCGCGAGCTCGCCGGGCAGGAAGACGCCGACCACGAGGAGAACCGACGCCGTCGCGAGCAGGACGATCTCGGGCGCGATGGCCGAGAACGAGATCGGAATCTGGAAGCCGGCCGCGAGCAGGGTCATGAGATCCGCTCCATGACGCCGAACGGGTAGGCCGTGAGCGCGAGCAGGATCAGGATCAGCGGGACCGCAATCGCGAGCTCGCCGGGCAGCAGGTCGGGCATCCCCTCCGGCACGCGCTCGCCGTCGTCCCCGTGCGCCAGCGCCGAGTACCAGCGCAGCATGTACATCGCCGCGAGCACGATGCCGAGCGCGGCCGCCGCCCCGAGGAGCGCCGCCTGCTGGTAGGCGCCGATCAGGATGTAGAGCTCCGAGACGAACACGCTCGAGCCGGGTACGGCCAGTGCCCAGAGGGCCGCGATCAGGAAGACGGTCGACGCGATCGGGCGCGAGTTGGCGAGCCCGCCCAGG
The DNA here is from genome assembly GCA_963821535.1 of uncultured Actinomycetes bacterium. GTDB lineage: Bacteria > Actinomycetota > Thermoleophilia > Gaiellales > JAICJC01 > JAICJC01. The sequence continues at coordinate 350,146 of CAWGEC010000003.1, forward strand.
TAGGCGAAGAGGTCGGTGCCGGTGCGCGTCTCGACGAGGCCGATCAGGAGGAACGCCGCCAGCGAGACCACGCCGTGGTTCACCATCTGGAAGATCGCGCCGGTCGACCCGTTCGTGTTGAACGCGAAGATCCCGATGATGATCAGGTTCATCTGCGCGAGGCTCGAGTAGGCGACGACGCCGCGGGCGTCGGGCTGGCGGAACGCGACCAGCGAGCCGTAGAGGAGGCCGGCGAGGGCGAGCCCGAGGAGGAGCCAGCGCCAGTCGTGCGCCGTCCTGGGAAAGAGCGGCACCGCGAACGCGCAGGAGGCCGTATGCGCCCGCCTTCGACACGACGCCCGAAAGGAGCGCCGCCACCTCGGGCGACGACTCGCGGTAGGCCGACGGGAGCCAGCCGTGCAGCGGGAAGAGCGGCGCCTTGATGCAGAACGCGGCGGCGAACGCGAAGAAGAGCCAGGTGGGCTCGTGCGGGTTGGCGATCAGCGCCTGCCGCTCGAACGTGCCGGCCGTGACTCCCAGGTAGGCGATCGCCACCAGCATCAGCAGCGATCCGACGAGGGTGTAGACGACGAACTGCATCGTCGCGGCCCGCCGCCCGGCCCCGCCCCAGACGCCCATGAGGACGTAGAGCGGGATCATCATGATCTCCCAGCCCACGTAGAAGAGCACCAGGTCCTGTGCGGTGAAGAGCAGGGCCAGCGCGAACTCGAGGACGAGAATGAGTGCGAAGTAGGCACGCGGGCGCTCACGGCCCATGCGGATCGCAGCGCCGATCGCCGCGGCGATGCCGATCGCGGTCAGGAGCACCATGAAGAGCGAGAGGCCGTTCATCGAGACGTGGTAGCGGATGGACGTGTTCAGGCCGAAGTCCGAGATCCAGTCGCGGTTCTCCACGTACTGCTGGCCGCCGTGCGCCTCGAACCCGATCAGCGCGGCTGCGCCCAGCCCGCACTCGGCGAGGCCCACGAGCAGCGCGAGGCCCTCGGTCAGGCGGCGCGACAGCGGGAGGAGCGCGACGACGAGGGCGCCGGCGAGCGGCAGGAAGATGAGCGCGCTGGTCACAGCGACGCCCGTCCCAGGAAGTAGGCGGCGAGCACCGCCGCGCCGGCGACGAACGCGGTGGCGTACAGGCGTACCACGCCGTTCTGAGCCTCGGTCGCCGCACGGCTGAAGCCCCGCACGACGTAGGCGACCAGGCTGACCGAGCCCCAGATGATCCATCGCTCGAACCAGCGGTAGAGGGCCGTCGCCACGAACGACGCGGGGAGGTAGGCGATCCACCTGTATGCGACGTCCCAGTAGAAGAGGTTCTGAGCGACGACCGCACCGCCGGCGAGCGGACGCTTGATCGCCGCGAGCCGCTCGGGCCGTGCGTAGGCCCACCACACGAGGACCGCGCCCGCCAGGCCCGCGCTCCACGCGATCGCCGTCGTGAGCACCTCGTTGCCGACGGTCGACTCGATGGTGGGGGCGACGAAGCGCAGCCAGCTCGCGAGCTCGTCGCGGGTCCCGAATCCGATGGCGAGGAAGCCCGACAGGATCGTGCCGGCGGCCAGCGCCGCCACCGTCCAGAACATCGTCCCGGGCGCCTCGCCGTGCGACGTGTCGTGCAGGTGGACGTCGGCGTAGGTCGACCTCCGCCCATAGAACGTGAGCCGCATGAGCCGCGTTGCGTAGACCCCGGTGAAGAAGGCGCCGATCAGGCCGCCCACCCAGACGATCGTGGCGGTCGTCCCGCCCTTCTGGAGGGCCGTCGCGAGGATGGCGTCCTTCGCCAGCGGCCAGAAGCCGATCAGGCCGATCGTTCCGATCCACATCAGGGTGGTCGTGCGCGAGAGCGCGGGCCGCAGGCCGCCCATCCTGCGGACGTCCTGCTCGCCGCTCAGGGCGTGAATCACGATGCCCGCGCCGAGGAAGAGCAGGGCCTTGAAGAAGGCGTGCGCGAGGAGCAGGAACATCGCGCCCGAGTACGCGCCGATCCCGACGCCGGCGAACATGTAGCCGATCTGGCTCATCGTCGAGTAGGCGATGATGCGTTTGATGTCGGTCTGGACGAGGGCGATCGCCCCGGCCATGAGCAGTGTCACGACGCCCGTCAGGGCGACGAGCGCCTGGATGTCGGGCGCGTTCTCGAAGAGCACGTGCGTGCGCGCGACGAGGTAGACGCCGGCGGTGACCATCGTCGCCGCGTGGATGAGGGCCGAGACCGGCGTCGGGCCCTCCATGGCGTCGGGAAGCCACGTGTGGAGCGGGATCTGGGCCGACTTCGCGACGGCGCCGACCAGGAGCAGGAACGCGATCCAGTTGGCCGTCGCCGACCCCTGCGCCCAGCGGGCGCCGGCCTGGTCGAACACCTTCTGGAACTCGACCGTCCCGAGGTCGTTGACGAGGATGAAGATCGCGATGGCGATGCCCACGTCGCCGATGGCGTTCATCACGAACGCCTTCTTGGCGGCGTCCACCGGCGCCTTGCGCTCGTGCCAGAACCCGATCAGGAGATACGACGAGAGGCCGACCAGCCCCCACCCGGCGAGGAGCAGCGCGAAGTTCGCCGACATGACCAGGAGGAGCATCGAGAACAGGAAGAGGTCCAGGTAGACGAAGAACCGCCGCTCCTTGGGATCGCCGTGCATGTACCCGATCGAGTAGGCGACGATCAGCATCCCGACCCCCGAGACGATCAGCATCTCGACGAGCGAGAGCGGGTCGATCAGGATGTCGAGCGGGACGCGGAGGCTCCCGGACGTCGCCCAGGTGTAGAGCGTGAAGACGTGTTCACGGGCGCCGTGGTGGTGGAACTTCGGCTCGTGGTGGAGCTTGTAGGCGACGGCCAGCGCCGCTCCGAAGCTGACCAGGGCGAAGCCCGTGCCGGCCCAGGCGGCGAGCTGGCGCGAGATGCGCGAGCCGGCGAGGGTGAGGACGAGAGCGCCGGCGAGCGGCGCGAACAGGCAGGCCCAGCTGAGTGCTTCCAACGTCCCCATCAGTTGCGAAGTCCTCGCAGCGAGTCGACGTCGAGGTCGGCCCGGCGCCGGGCCATCGCGACCACGAGGCCGAGGCCGACGACGACCTCGGAGGCGGCGACCGCCATGACGACCAGCGCGAAGACCTGCCCGGCCTGGTCGCCCCAGTAGCGGGCGAACGAGATCAGCGCCAGGTTCGAGGCGTTCAGCATGATCTCGACGGAGAGCAGGAGGATGATCGGGCTGCGGCGGGTGAAGACGCCGTAGAGGCCGATGCCGAAGAGGGCCGCCGAGACGCTGAGGAACCAGGCGACGCCGACGTGCATCAGCCCTCGCCCTCCTCGTCGGGCGCGCTGCCGGCCCGGACGACGTCGAAGCGCGTCTCGGCGTCGACGACCTCGGCCTGGAGGCTGGTCGCGGGCGCGATCCGCTCGACGTCCTCGAAGGCACCCACCGCTCCCGCCTCGCGCGGGGCCGGCCGCCGGGCGGCCAGCGTGACGCCGCCGACCGCCGCGATCAGGAGGAGCACCGAGGTGGCCTCGAAGGTCAGGACGTAGCGGCCGAGGAAGCTCGCCCCGATGGCCTGCGGGGCGCCGAACAGGTCGCTGACGTGCGCGCCGTCGCCGAACGCCTGCTCCTCGACGGCGAAGCCGATCTCGGCTGCCACCGCGATCGCTGCGGCAAGCGCGGCGACGGTCTGCCACCACGGCCGCGACCGCACCGGCTCGTGGGCCCGCCCGCCCAGGTAGGCGATCACGAAGAGGAACATGATCATGACCGCGCCCGCGTAGACGATCACCTGCGCGGCGGCTACGAAGTCGGACTGGAGCAGCAGGTACAGCGCGGCCAGCGCGACCAGGTTCCCGATCAGCGAGAGCGCCGAGTGGAACGGGTTGCTCGAGAGGACGACGCCGAGCGCCGAGACGATCGCGAGCGCCGCAGCCACGACGAAGACGACGTCGTAGGTCATCCCGCCGCTCCGGCTGGGGTCAGACCCCGCAACGAACCCGTCACGCCCGCGTCACGGCGGCCGATGCGGGGTCTGACCCCACTCACGGCCCCGGCTCCACGACGTCGAACGGGTCGACCGGCGCGACCGGAGTCGTCCGGCTCGGGTGCATCGGCTCGAGCAGCATCTCCTTCGTGTAGACCATCGCGTCGCGGCTCATCTCGGCGAGCTCGTAATCGTGGCCGAGCGTGATCGCGTCGAACGGGCATGCCAGCTCGCAGTAGCCGCAGAAGATGCAGCGGCTCATGTTGATCTCGTAGATCCGGGCGTAGCGCTCGCCGGGGGAGTAGCGCTCCTCGTCGGTGTTCTCGTCGGCGACGACGCGGATGCAGTCGGCGGGGCAGGCCGCCGCGCACAGCGAGCAGCCGATGCACTTCTCGAGGCCGTTCGGGTGGCGGTGCAGGCGATGGCGGCCGCGGAAGCGCGGGTAGACCGGGCCGCTTGTACTCCGGGTACTGCTGCGTCACCGGCTTTCGGAAGAGGTGCCGGAACGTGACGCCGAAGCCCTTGACCGAGTCGACGACCGCCATTAGTCGATCCTCCACGGTCACGCTCGCCATGCCACGACCGCCGACGTCACGAGCAGGTTCAGGGTGGCGGCCGGGAGGAGCACCTTCCAGCCGATGGACATGAGCTTGTCGTAGCGGATGCGCGGCAGGGTCGCCCGCACCCACATCGCGATCAGGATGAAGAACGTCATCTTGATCAGCATCCACAGCGGGCCCGGCAGCCACGGCCCCTCGTACCCGCCGAAGAAGAGGATCGACGCCACGGCCGAGAACGCGATCAGTGCGACGTACTCGGCGTTCTGGAACATCGCGAACCGCATGCCGCCGTACTCGGTGTGGTATCCGGCGACGAGCTCGCCCTCCGCCTCCGGCAGGTCGAACGGGATCCGGCTCACCTCGGCCGTCGACGCCACCACGTAGACCAGGAAGCCCAGGAACTGCGGGAAGACGTACCACAGGCCGTCGCGGCTCTGAGCCTCGGCGATCCCCGTGAGCGACAGCGACTGGGCCATCATCACGACCCCGATCACGGCGAGCGCCAGGCTGACCTCGTACGAGATGAGCTGGCTGACGGCCCGCATCGATCCGAACAGGCTGTACTTGGAGCTCGACGACCAGCCTCCGATCAGGAACCCGTAGAAGCTGACCGATCCGAGCGCGAACACGACCAGGAGCGCCACGCTGGGGTCGGAGATCCACAGGTAGATCTGGTAGTTGGTCCCGGGGATCGTGGCCTCCTCGCCGAACGGGATGACGGCGAAGACGGCGAGCGAGGCGAAGAGCGAGATCACGGGCGCGGCGATGTAGAGGACCGGCGAGATGCCCTCGGGGAGGAGGCTCTCCTTGCGGATCAGCTTCACGAGGTCGGCGATCGGCTGGAGCAGGCCGAACGGCCCGACCCGGTTCGGCCCGAGCCGCACCTGGAACCGGCCGAGCAGCCGCCGCTCGAGCCACGTCAGGAACGCGAAGACGAGCATGACCAGGTTGGCCAGCACGAACGCCTTGATGAAGGTGACGATGAAGCCGTCAGGCATCGGCCGCCTCCGGCTCGACCGCGGCGACGGTCCCCGAGCCGACGTACGGCCGGCGCGCGGCGACCCGGACGACGCCGGGGCGAAGCCGCCTGAGCACCACCGCGGCGCCCTCGTACTCGCCTCCCTCGTAGGAGACCCGCACCCGGTCGCCCGGCTTCACGCCGAGGGCCTGGGCGTCGTCGTGCGAGATCTCGATGCCCGAGCGCCGCTGGAAGTGGAGGGCCGGGCTGTGGTCGACCGCTGCGCCCGACATGAGCTCGCGGTACCCGACGACGACGGTGCCCGGCGGCGTCTCGGCCGGAGCGGCGTGTGGTGCGGCGGGCGCTCCCGCGGGCGCCGGCCGGTCTCCGAGCGCGGCCCGCTCGCCGATAGCGGACCAGCCGAGGCCCGAGAAGGCGGGGCGCCGGGAAGCCATGTCGGCGAAGGCCGACGGCGCGTCGGGCGGCAGCTCGACGCCGAGCCGCTCGGCAACGCCGGCGGCCAGGGCGTATCCCTCGAGCACGCCCGGCGGCACGCTGCCGGCGGCGCGCAGGCGCTGCGTTCGGCCCTCGAGGTTCGTGAGCGTGCCGTCCTGCTCGAGCACGGTCGCGGCCGGCACGATCGTGGTCGCCCAGCCGCTCGAGTCGTTCTGGGTCGCGGTCACCTGGAGCGCGAAGAACGACCGGCCGAGGGCGGCGCGCCAGCGCTCGCCGTGGTGCCAGTCCCCCACCGGGTCGGCGCCGAGCAGGACGATCGCCTTGATGCGGCCCTCGTCGGCCGCGGCGAGCGCCTCCTCAGGCGTGGCCGAGCCGAGGCCGGCCGCATGGCAGCCGAGCTCGTTGGCGGCGCGCGGCGTGCGCAGCACCGTCCACCCGCGGGCGTGCGCGAGGTGGGCCAGCACGGCGGCGATCGCGGGGCGCATCGGCCCCGCCCAGATCACGACCGTCGCCGCGTCGCCGACCGCTGCCGCGAGCTCGCCGTCGTCCTCGGCGGCGCGGAGGAGCTCGACGTGCGCCGTGCCCGGGCCGGCGGGCACGTGGTGGGCGCCGCGCAGCGTCTCGAGCCGGGTGCCGCCCGCGCCGACCGTCACGACGCGCGCGCCGGCCTGGACGGCCTTTCGGATCCTGAGCTCGACGACCGGCGCGCGGTGGGCGAGGTCGGTGTCGCCGGCGACGACGATGGCCCCGGCCGTCCCGAGGTCGGCGATCGACGCCGCGTACGGCGCGAGCGTCTCCCAGCCCGCGCCGCCCTCGGGGCCGCACACCGAGATCCCGCCGCCCAGGCCCTCGTCGAGCAGCCGCGCCCAGGCGTGGGCCTCCTCGTTGGTCTGCTCCCCCGAGGCGAGGACGGCCACCGAGCCCGGCCCGAACCGCTCCACCGTCGCGCGCAGGCGGTCGGCGATGTGGTCGAGGGCGTCGTCCGGCGCCACCTGCTCGAGGCCGCGCCCGCCCCGGATGAGGCCGGTCGTGATCCGCTCGTCGCTCGAAAGCAGGCCGAACGCGTAGCGGCCCTTGTCGCACAGCCAGCCCTCGTCGATCTCGGGGTGGTTGCGGGAGAGGACGCGCACCACGTGGCCCTCGCGGATGTTGACGGCGGTGTTGCAGCCGACGGCGCACAGGCCGCAGACGCTCGGGATCTGCTGCGTCTCCCATGGGCGCGCCCGGAAGCGGTAGGTCGTCGAGGTGAGCGCGCCGACGGGGCACAGCTCGGTGACGTTGCCGGAGAACTCGTTCGTGTAGGGACGGCCCTCGAACGTCGTGATGATGGAGTGCGCGCCGCGATTCTCCGGCACGAGCTGCATGTCTCCCGACACGCCCTCCGAGAAGCGCGTGCACCGGTAGCAGAGGATGCAGCGCTCGCGGTCGAGCTTGATGAGCGGCGAGATCGGGACCGGCTTCTCGAGCGTGCGCTTGGGGATGCGCATCCGCGTGGAGCCGGGCCCGTAGCGGAACGTCAGGTCCTGGAGCGGGCACTCGCCGCCCTTGTCGCAGACCGGGCAGTCGAGCGGATGGTTCAGGAGCAGGAACTCGAGCACGGCGTCCTGGCCCTCGCGGGCCCGCGCCGAGAGCGAGTCGACGACCATGCCGTCGCCGGCCGGAGTCGTGCAGGCGGTCTGGAGCTTCGGCATGCCCTCGATCTCGCACAGGCACATGCGGCAGGCGCCGACGCCGGCTCCCAGCCGCGGCTCGTAGCAGAAGACGGGGATCTCGATCCCGGCCTCGGCCGCGGCCTCGACCAGCGAGAGGCCCTTCGCGACCGTGACCTCGCGGCCGTTCACGGTCAGCGTGACGGTGGCGGTCTCGACGGTCGCCATCAGGCTTCCTCGTCCTCGGCGTCGGGGTCCTCGCCGTCGGCGTAGAGGCCCTGGACAAGGTCGATCTCGTCCTGTGCCTCGGCGAGCCGCAGGAGCACCGGCACGACCTCCTCGGGGTCGGCCCCCGACTCGATCCGGCGGCGGGCGTCGAGGAATGCGTCGTGGAACGTGTTCACGCCGGCGTCTCCACATGGTCGTGGTACAGCGAGCCGATCGGGCTGGTGTCGGCGAACGGGCAGCCGCCCTCGTCGATGTGCCGCTGGAACTCCTCGCGGAAGCGGGTCACGTAGCTCGCGACGGGCATCGCCATCGCGTCGCCCAGCGGGCAGAGGCACTTGCCGAGGATGCGGTCGCACACGTTCAGCAGCAGGTCGAGGTCGCCCTGGGCCGCCTCGCCCATCTCGATCCTCCGGATGATGTCGACGCCCCAGCGGGTGCCCTCGCGGCACGGCGTGCACTTGCCGCAGCTCTCGTGGCGGTAGAACTCCGCGACCCGGAGGGCCAGCTGGACCATGCATGTGCGGTCGTCGATCACCACGATCGCCCCCGAGCCGGCCATCGAACCGGCGGCCGCGATCGACTCGTAGTCGATGCCGGTGTCGAGCTGGTCGGGCAGCAGGATCGGCGTCGACGAGCCGCCGGGGATGATCGCCTTGATCGTGCGCCCCTCGGGCGCGCCCCCGCCGTGGCCCTCGATCAGGTCGCGCAGCGTCGAGGTGAGCGGGAGCTCGTAGTTCCCGGGACGGCGCACGTTCCCCGACAGCGAGAACACGCGGGTGCCCTTCGACCGCTCCGTGCCGAGCGCGGCGTAGGCATCGGCGCCCATATCGAGGATGAACGGCACGGCCGCGAGCGTCTCGACGTTGTTGACGAGCGTCGGCGCGGCGTAGAGGCCGGCCACGGCCGGGAACGGCGGCTTGGAGCGCGGCTGCCCGCGCTCGCCCTCGAGCGACGAGAGCAGCGCCGTCTCCTCGCCGCAGATGTAGGCGCCGGCGCCACGGTGGAGCACGACCGTCGCGTTGTAGCCCGAGCCGAGCACGTTCAGGCCGACGTAGCCGCGGCTGCGCGCGTCGTCGAGCGCCCGCCGCAGCACCTCGAACTCGGTGCGGTACTCGCCGCGGATGTAGATGAAGGCCGACGTGGCGCCGATCGCGTAGCTCATGATCAGGACGCCCTCGATCAGCGCGTGCGGGTTCCGCAGCATGATCTCGCGATCCTTGAAGGTGCCGGGCTCGGACTCGTCGGCGTTCACGCACAGGTACGCCGGGCGGCGGTCCTTGGGCAGGAACGACGCCTTGCGCCCGGTCGGGAAGCCGGCGCCGCCACGGCCGCGCAGGCCCGACGCATCGACCTGGGCGACGACGTCGCCCGGCTCCATCGAGAGCGCCTTGCGAAGCGACGCGTAGCCGCCCGCCTGCTCGTAGGAGTGGGGGTCGCGGCGGTCGCCCTCGAAGTCGAGCAGGATGCGCGTGGTCTCGCTCATGCGCCGTCGCCTCGCAGCTCCTGGAGGATGCCCGCGACCTGCTCGGGGCCGCACGGCTCGTGGTAGCGCTCGTCGACCGAGACGACCGGCCCCCAGCCGCACCCGCCGTAGCACTCGACCGTGCGCAGGGTGAACATCCCGTCGGGCGTGGTCTGGCCGGCGTGGATCCCCAGCTGCTGCTCGAGCTCGCGCAACGTCTCGCCGGCGCCGACGAGCGCGCACGACACGTTGGTGCAGACACAGATCTCGTGCGCGCCGGCCGGGGTGAGCCGGAACATGTCGTAGAACGAGGCGACCGACTTGGCGAGCGCCGGCGTGAAGCCGGTGGCGTCGGCGACCGCCTCGAGCGCCTCGGTCGACAGCCACCCGTACTCCTCCTGGGCGAGCCGGAGCGCGGGGATGATCGCCGAGCGCGGCTCGGGGTAGAGCGCCATCACGTCGAGGATCCGCTCCCGCAGGGGCTTCTCGGGCGCGGCGTCGTGCGCCGGCGGCGGCATCTTCGGGCGCGTCTCGCGCGCGCCCGCCAGGGTCTCGGCGGTGGCGGGGTCGGTCACCGGTCGGCCTCTCCCATCACGCCGTCGAGCGAGCCGACCACGACGATCATGTCGCCGACGTAGCGGTTCACCGACATCATCGCGGTCGACTGCAGGCTCACGAAGCTCGGCGCGCGGAAATGCGCCCGCCACGGCTTCGGCCCGCCGTCGGAGACGAGGTAGCACCCGAACTCGCCCCGGGGCGACTCGACCGGGTGGTAGACCTGGCCGGGCGGCACCCGGAACCCCTCGGTGACGAGCTTGAAGTGGTGGATGAGCGACTCCATCGACGTGTGCAGCTCGTGCCGCGGCGGCAGCACGTACTTGCGGTCGTCGGTCATGACCGGGCCGGACGGCATCGAGTCGAGGCACTGCTCCACGATCTTCACGGACTCGTACATCTCGAGCGTGCGGCACATGAACCGGTCGTAGGCGTCGCCACCGTCGCGCGTCACGACGTCGAACTGGAGCTGGTCGTAGGCCAGGTACGGCTCGGCGCGGCGGATGTCGTAGGGCACGCCCGACGCCCGCAGGTTCGGCCCCGAGAGGCCCATCGCGATCGCCGTCTCGGCGGTGATGGTGCCGATCCCCTGGTAGCGCGACTTCCACACGGGGTTTCCCGCCAGGAGGTCAAGGTACTCGTCGATCCGCTTCGGCATCTCGGCGCAGAAGCGGCGGCACTCGGCGTAGAAGCCCTTCGGCAGATCCTCCGCCACGCCCCCGAACTGCGGGTAGCGGTCGTGCATGCGAACGCCGGTCGCCATCTCGAACAGGTCGAGCACGCTGTCGCGCTCCCGAAGGCAGTAGAAGAAGACCGAGAGCGCGCCCATCTCGACGGCCGACGTGCCCAGGTAGATCAGGTGGCTGTGGATGCGGTTGAGCTCGGCGAAGAGCGTGCGGATCCACTGGGCGCGCGGGGGCACTTCGATCGCGATCAGCCGCTCGACCGCCCCGACGTAGGCCAGCTCGTTGGCGAAGAACGCGACGTAGTCCATCCGGGGCGCGTAGGGGATCCCCTTCCAGTACGTCTTCTGCTCGAAGTTCTTCTCGAAGCCCGTGTGGACGTAGCCGATGTCGGCGTCGAGGCCCACGACGACCTCGCCGTCGAGGGTGACGATGAGGCGAAGGACGCCGTGCGTGGACGGGTGGTTCGGGCCGAAGTTGACGGTGATCAGGTCGGCGCCGGGCGGCGGGTCGACCTTGGACGGCGCGCCCGGCGGGATCTTCGCCGGCTCGTAGAGCGGCAGGACCGGGGCCGGCGGGCGTTCGATCGCGCTCATACCGCGTCCGTGAACTGCACCGGCTCGCCGCCGATCGGATAGTCCTTCCGGAGCGGATGGCCCGCCCAGTCGGTCGGCATGATGAGGCGGCGCAGGTTGGGGTGGCCGGCGAAGTGGATGCCCATGAGGTCGTACTGCTCGCGCTCGTGCCAGTCGGCGGTGGGCCAGACCGAGACGACGCTCGGCACCTCCTGGCCGTCGTCGAGCCACACCTGGACGCGCACCCGCTCGACCGGCCCCTCGCCGACGTGGGCGAGGTGGTAGCGGACGGCGAACCGCTTGGGCGGCTGCTCGACCGTCATCGGGCTGCCCCAGCTGCCCGGCGAGTTCACGTCGCGCCCGCGCTCGGTGCCGAAGTAGCCGGCCACATCCTCGCCGTAGCCGAGGTGGTCGACCGCGCTCACGGCCGAGAGGAAGTTCTTGCCGTGCTCGTCGCGCAGGTGCGTGGCGACCTCGACGAGCTTCTCCGGCTTCACGGTGAGCGTGGGCATGTCGAGGCCGTCCTCGTGCGCCGTCACGGATCCGGGCACGGCCTTCTTGACCGCCGCAGCGAGCTCCGCCGCCGTCACGCCTTCGACTTCTCCAGCTCGTACGCCGGCGGGATGCCCGCGCGGATCTTCTTCTGAATCAGCCGGAAGCCGTCGAGGACGGCCTCGGGCCGGGGCGGGCATCCGGGCACGTGCACGTCGACCGGGACGATCTTGTCGACGCCCTGGAGGATCGCGTAGTTGGCGAACATCCCGCCCGAGCTCGAGCACGCGCCCATCGCCATGACCCACTTGGGCACGAGCATCTGGTCGTAGACCTGGCGCAGCGGCGGGGCCATCTTGTGGCTGACCCGGCCGGAGACGATCAGGAGGTCGGACTGGCGAGGCGACGAGCGGAACACCTCAGCGCCGAATCTGGCGATGTCGTAGCGGGGCGACGGCAGCGCCATCATCTCGATCGCGCAGCAGGCGAGGCCGAAGCCGGCCGGCCAGATCGAGTTGGACTGCGCCCACGCGAGCGCCTTCTCGACCGTCGTCAGCATGACGTACTGCTCGAGGTCCTCCGAGCGGACGGCGCGCGAGATCGAGACGGGCCTCACCGCCATTCCAGCGCCCCCCGTTTCCAGACGTAGACGTAGGCCACGACCAGCAGGACGACGAACGTCACCATCTCGACGAGGCCGTAGGTCTTGAGGGCGTGCATCTCGATCGCGAGCGGGTAGAGGAACACGACCTCGATGTCAAAGACGATGAAGAGCATCGCCGTCAGGTAGTACGAGATCGTGAACCGTCCGGGCGTGAAGGTGTGGGCCGAGACGCCGGACTCGAAGGGCACGCGCTTGTCGCCGGCGCGGCGAGGCACCCTCGTCGAGAGGGCAAATGTCGCGCCGATCAGGCTGACCGGAATCAGCAGCGCGATCGCTGCGAAGACGAGCAGGGCTGCCCAATCGCCGAGCACTGGAACGCGACTATAGCACCGGGCACAAACACCCCCCTCGGGCCCGCAGAATCCCGCTCCGGTGGCGGGATTCGGGCGCGGTATCCGGTGTTACAAACGCCGGCTCCGGCGCGGACGGCTAAACCTGTCCGCGGCCGCGTACGATGATGACTGCATGGTGACGATCACCGAGCGCGCCGCGGCCAAGGTGAAGGAGCTGCTCGAGGCCGAGGGCGATCCCGCGCTGACGGCCCTGCGCGTGGCCGTCGAGGGCGGCGGCTGCTCGGGCTTCCAGTACGCGCTCGGGTTCGATTCGGAGCCGGAGGAGGGCGACGCGGTCGCCGAGCTCCACGGCGTCCGGATCCTGGTCGACCGCTACAGCCTGCCCTACCTCGAGGGCGCCGATGTCGACTACGTCGACGGGCTCATGGGCGCCGGGTTCCAGATCACGAACCCGAACGTCGAGGCGGCGTGCGGCTGCGGCAGCTCGTTCCAGGCCAAGAACGCCGGCTGACGGCCTGGGGTCAGACCCCGCAACAACGCCGTCACGTCCGCGTCACGCCCGCCGATGCGGGTTGCGGGGTCTGACCCCAGGGGTTCGGGCTGCCACGACGGCGGGAAAGTAGAATCCATCCCGTCTGAGCCGGATCGCTCTCGCGTGAGCTACGGCTAGAGTTTGGATCCAAACTCATGGGCGAGCACATCGTTGACATCACCATCATCGGCGGCGGGCCGACCGGCCTCGCTGCCGCCTACTACGGGGCGCACCGCGATGCCTCGGTGCGGATCGTGGAGAGCCTCGAGCAGCTCGGCGGCCAGGTGGCGGCGGTCTATCCCGAGAAGCACATCTTCGACGTCGCCGGCTATCCGAAGGTGAACGGGCAGGAGCTGATCGACCGGCTGACCGAGCAGGCGCTCCAGTACGAGCCGGAGGTGCGGCTCGGCGAGGTGATCGAGTCGATCTCGCACCGCTCCGACGATGTGATCGAGCTGCACACGGAGGCCGGCGAGACGCTGCTCACGCGGACGATGATCATCACCGCGGGGCACGGGGCCTTCAACCCGCGCAAGCTGGACCTCCCCGATCTGGAGCGCTGGGAGGGGAACGGCCTGCACTACTTCGTGAAGAAGAAGGACGTCTTCGCGGGCAAGCGGGTCGCGCTGGTCGGCGGCGGCGACTCCGCGCTCGACTGGGCGATGGGCCTCCAGGACACGGCCGAGCTTCCGATCGCGCTCATCCACCGGCGGGAGCGGTTCCGCGGGCTCGAGTCGTCCTACAACGAGGTGTGCCGGCTGGCCGAGGCCGGCGGCGTCGAGATCCTGGTGCCGTGCGAGGTGCGGGCGGCGGGCGGGAACGGCCGGCTCGAGGCGATCACGGTCGAGAACACCGCGACCGGCGAGCTGCGCGAGCTGCCGTGCGACGAGCTCGTGACGCTGCTCGGCTTCGTGTCCCACCTCGGCCCGATCGCGAACTGGGGCCTCGAGTTCGAGAACAAGCGCCAGATCAAGGTGAACCAGATCGGCGAGACGAACCTGCCCGGCGTGTTCGCGGCCGGAGACGTCGCCGGCTACGACGGCAAGATCACGCTCATCACGGTCGGCTTCTCGGAGGCGGCGCTGGCCGCCAATCACGCGGTGGCGCGGATCCGCGGCGAGAAGGCCCAGCCGAAGTACTCGACCGAGTAGCGGTGCCGAGGGTCACGGCGTTCAACCTGCGGCCGGAAGACGACCTCGCCGCTCTGGAGGACGCGATCCGCGCCGCGCTCGTCAGTCTGCCGGAGGTGGCGATCGACCCGGCCGCCGTCGACCTCGTCCCGATGGTCGCGCCCGCCGGATACGAACCCGGGGTGGCCCGGATCGACGTCGACCTCTTCGAGCGGCCGGAGGGGACGAAAGCTCGCCTCCAGGAGCTGGGCGAGCGCGTCGCGGTGGCATTCCAGGAGGTCGCCGGCGCAGAGCGCCGAGTCAAAGTGGTGCTGCGGCCGTACGCGCTCGAATCGAGCGGCTGGGTCGAGCGCTGAGTCGGCTCAGCCGGCCGACTCGTCGGACTCCATGAGCCCGAAGCGGTTGCCCTCCGTGTCGGTGAACGCGGCGAACCAGCCGACGCCTGGGATCGCCATCCGGTCCTGGATGATCTCGCCGCCCGACTCGCGGATCGCGGCCATCGCATCGTCGAGCGAGTCGACGCCGATCGTGTTGGTCGTGGCGGGCGCGTCGCCCTCGGAGCGCCGGCTCATGCCGCCGTCGATCCCGGGCTGCGACTCGCCCGTCGTGATCAGCCAGTAGTCCATCGGGCCGCCGCCGCCCCAGTGGGTGATCTTCCACCCGAACACCTTCTCGTAGAAGGCGACCGCCCGATCGGGATCGTGAGCGGTGATGTCGAAGTGCACTGGACGCGGCATGGTCTCCCTCCCTGGCTCGCTCGACTCCGTGCGAGCAGGGTACCTACTTCGCGTCGAGCCGAAGCGAGAGGTGGGTCGTCCCGCTTGCGGCCACGAGGGCGGTGGGCGGAAGGAGCTCTTGGCCTCCCGGCAGAATGAAGTGGTAGCGGCCTCCGGGCAGCGTCAGGTCGAAGCGCCCTTGATCGTCGGTCGTCATTGTCGCGACGACGCGCTCGCCGGCGATGACGTTCACCTTCGTGTGCCTGATCGGCCGCAACCCGGGAGCCGGGCCCCCGACGAGGCGAAGGGTGCCGCTGATCCGCCCCATGATCGCCGGAGACGAGCTCGCGGTCTCGGCTGGGCCGCTCGTCGCATTCGTCGCCGAACCGACGCACCCGGAACTCGCCATGAGCGCTGAGACGCAGAGGATGATTGTGCCCTTTTGCCGCATGGTCTTTCGACCGAGCGCGAGGGTCGGCGGTTCCCGCGCTCCCGCCG